>NZ_JAUQOL010000002.1:0-676709 GCF_047689505.1 Saccharothrix sp. BKS2
CGCAAAGCGGGGGTCGTGGTCAGCCACCTCAGGCGTGACGTGCTCGTGCCCGACCTGGCCGGACTGCGCAGGTTCGCGGGTATCTGAAGTGCAGTTCCGCAGGAGTGCGGTATTGGCGCCGGTGCCGTGCTCCACAGTGACCGTGCGCGCCCGACCGGGCCGCCGCGTCGTCCGCACCGCACGAAAGGCCGAGCCATGAGCCTCCAGCGCAGTCTGCTGGTCTGTTGTGACCTGAGGAGCTACGGGTCGGCCGACGACCGGCTCCAACGCGAGTTGCAGGAACTGCTGGTGCGCAGCCTGGACCGGGCCGGTGAGGTGGCCGGCCTGGACCGGTCGACCTGGGCGCGCCAGCCCAAGGGCGACGAGGAGTGGGCCGTGCTGCCCGTGGGCACGCCGGACCACCTGGTGGTCGACCGGTACGTGCGGGCGCTGGACGCCGAGCTGGCGTCGGTCAACGCCTACCGGGTGCCGCACGCCCACCTGCGGATGCGCATGGCCGTCCACTTCGGCACCACCGCCGAGGGCGCCAACGGCTACCCCGGGCAGGACGCGGTGCTGGTCAGCAGGCTGATGGACAGCGCGGCGGCCCGCGCCGCCCTGGAGCAGACCGACGCCCACCTGGCCGTGGTGCTGTCCGAGGTGGTGTACGCGTCGGTGGTGGCGGCCGGGTACACGACGCTGCGGCCCGGGGACTTCCGCGAGGTCGAGGTGCGGGTGAAGGACTTCGTCGGTCGCGGCCGGTTGTGGATCCCCGGCGGTGACGCGCACGCCCTGCGCCTGGAGGACGCGGCGGCGGCCGGGTCCGGGTCCGCCGGGGTCGCCGGGTCCGCCGGGCCCGGTCCGTCGTCGGTGACCCAGCACGCCACGGCCTCCGGCGGCTCCACGGTCGTCCAGGCCGGGCGGGACGCGCACGTGCCCACGCAGCACGCCGAGGTCATCCAGAACTTCGAGCGCAACGACCAGCGCGGGTCGAGCTTCGGCCCGGTCGTCCGCGGGAGGGAGAAGGGGCAGTGACGGTGCGCGAGGAACCGCTGCGGCTGCTCGCGGGGGCGGCGGCGGGCGCGCTGGCCGAGGCCGCGGACACCGAGCTGTGGGCGCAGCTGCGGGTGCGGATGGCGACGGTCCTCGCACCCCAGCTGACCGAGCTGGTCAGCGACCGGATGGACGCGGCGCGGCAGCGGCTGGTGGCCGTGCCCCGGGTGCGGCTGGAGCTGGCGCGGGCCGAGTTCACCACCGAGTGGCGCGGTTCGATCCACGCCATGCTGTGGCAGCGCCCGGAGGCGGCCGGGCCGCTGCGCGCGGTGCTGCACGAGGTCGGTCCCGGCCTGCCGCGCGCGGTGGCCGACGTCGCCGGGGGATGAACAACGAGGTCAGCGGCGCCGTGACCGGTCCGGTGGTGCAGGCCGGGCACATCGGCGCCGTGCACCTGGGACCGGTGTCCGCGGGATCGGGGCACGCGGTATCGGCCGCGCCCGTGGCGCCGGCGGGCCTGCCGCCGCCGGAACCGGCGTTCACCGGTCGCGAGGCGGACCTGGCGCGGCTCGCCCGGGCGCTGTCCGACGAGCTTCCGGTGCTGGTCACGGCCGTGGCCGGGTTGGCGGGCGTCGGCAAGACGGCGCTGGCGGTGCGGGCGGCGTCGCGTTTTCCGGGCGGGGTGCTGTTCCTCGACCTCCAGGGTTACTCGGAGACCCCGGTGCGACCCGCGGAGGCGCTGGCGGTGTTCCTGCACGCGCTGGGCGTGCCGGCCGAGCACGTGCCGGCGGACGAGGCGGCGCGGGCCAACCTCTACCGGTCGGTGCCGGCCAACCGGACCGCGCCGGTCCTGGTGCTGGCGGACAACGCCTCGTCGGCGGGCCAGGTCCGACCGCTGCTGCCCGGCGCCGGACCGCACCGGGTGCTGATCACCAGCCGGGACGTGCTGGGCGAGCTGAGCGCCCGGCAGGTGCGGGTGGACGTGCTGCCGCCGGACGAGGCGGCGGAGCTGGTGCGGACGGCCGTGCGGACCCGCGACCCGGGGCGCGAGCTGGACGGGCCGGTCGAGCGGCTGGCGGAGCTGTGCGGGCGGTTGCCGCTGGCGCTGGGCATCGCGGCGGTGCTGCTGGCCGAGGACGAGGACCTGTCGGCGGCCGACCTGGTCGAGCTGCTGCACGACGAGGTGGGACGCCTGGACGGGCTGGACTACGGCGGTGACCACGCCGTGCGGGCCGCCTTCGACCTGTCCTACCGGCGGCTGCCCGAACCGCAGCGGCGGCTGTTCCGGCTGCTGTCGCTCAACCCCGGTCCCAGGGTGGGCGCGGAGGCGGCGGCCGCCCTCGTCGACCTGCCGCTGTCGCGGGTGAAGCCGCTGCTGGCGGCCCTCAAGCGCGGGCACGTGCTGGAACCGGCCGGTCCGGGGCGCGTGCGCTTCCACGACCTGCTGCGCCTCTACGCCGTCGAGTGCCGGGTGCGCGACGAGCCGGACGCGGCGGCGGCGCTGGACCGGCTGCTCGACCACTACGTGGCGGCGGCGCGGGCGGCCACGCCGGAGTGGATCGGCCTGGAGCGGTCCAACCTGGTCGCGGCCGTGGAGGTGGCCGACGATGACCGCGCGGTCGACCTGGCACTGGCGGTGTCGAGGTCCGTCACCCCGCACACGCGCTGGGACGAGTGGGAGTCGACCTACCGGCTCGCCGTCGCCGCCGCCCGCCGCCGCGACCGGCCGCGCGACGAGGGCGTGCTGCTCAACCGGCTGGCTATGCAGGTGCTGGAGCAGCGCCGGTTCGACGAGGCGCGCGAGCTGTGCGACGCGGCGATGGCCCTGCACATGTCCACTGGGGATGAGCACGGTCGGGCCACCGCCTCGATCACCCAGGGTGATCTGGCGCTCGACCTGCACGAGTTCGGTCGCGCGGCCGGGCACTACGTCAACGCAGTGGAGATCTTCGGGATGCTCGAAGACCAGCAGTGGCAGGCGATCACCGTCAACCACCTGGGCACGCTGCACTCGTGGCAACGCACGTTCGTCGATGCGGAGATCTGCTTCAACGAGGCGCGGAAGATGTACGTACGCATGGCAGATCTGCGAGGAGAGGCGCAGACGGTGAACAACTTGGGAGCCTTGGCCCTCCAGACCGGCGACCTGTCCCGGGCTCGGCCGCTGTCGCTCTCGGCGCTGGAGATGTTCCGCTCGCTCGGTGACCGCTCGGGAACGGCACGGGTGCTGGTCAACCTCGGGATCGTCCACGAACGCGTGGGCATGGCCGACTCGGCGCGGGTCTACTGGGCCGAGGCGCGGGAGCTGTTCCTCGGGTTCGGCGACGGGGAGTCCGCCGGCCGGGTGGCGCGTTGGCTCGCGGAACTCGACGACCCCGGGCCGCCGGCTCACCGGTAGCGGACCTGCTTCGCCTTGCCGGCGCGGGTCCCCTCGTGCGCGGCGGTGATCTCCGGGCGGTGCGCGACCTCGGGCACGCCCACCTCCCACCACGCGCCCGCCTCGGTCCACTTCGCCGGGTGGGTGCGGATCACCACCACGGCCGGGCGGTGTTCGGTCACCGCCGTCCGCCTGGCTTCGCGGTAGGCGCTTTCGAGGTCGGGGACGCTCTCCGCCCGGAACGTCGCGCAGCCCAGCGCGGCGGCGTGCGCGGCGAAGTCCACCCGGGGCGGGGTGGTGTGCCGGGTGGCCACGTCGTCGTAGAGGTTGTTGAAGCCCACGCCGCCGTGGGCGGTCTGGAGGCGGTGGATCACGGCGTAGCCGTCGTTGTCGCAGACGACCGCGACGAAGCCGTGGCCGGCGAAGGCCGCCGAGAACAGCTCCGAGTTGAGCATCAGGTACGAGCCGTCACCCAGGAGGGTGGTCACCACCCCGGTCGGCCGGGCGATCGCCGCGCCCCACGCGCCGGCCAGCTCGTAGCCCATGCAGCTGAACCCGTACTCGACGTCCACGGTCGCCTCGCCGACCGCGCGCCAGCCGCCGACCAGCTCGCCGGGCAGGCCGCCGGACGCGGTCAGCACGTAGTCGGCCGGGTCGGACAGGTCGTTCACCACACCCACCACCTGCGCGTACGTCGGCAGGTCGGCGGTGGGTGCGCGCAGCGCGTCGACGTACGCGTCCCACCTCAGCCGTTCGTGCGACGCCCTGGCCGCCCACGCCTCGTCCGCGCGCCAGTCGCCCAGCGCGTCGGTCAGCTCGCGCAGCCCCTCGTCGGCGTCCGCGACCAGCTCCAGGGCGCCGTGCTTGACCGCGTCGAAGCGGGCGGCGTTGAGCGAGACCAGGCGGGCGCCGGGCGCGAAGGCCGTCCACGAGCAGGTGGTGAAGTCCTGGAGCCGCGTGCCGACGGCCAGCACCACGTCGGCCTCGGCCGCCAGGGCGTTGGCGGAGGCCGAGCCGGTGACGCCGAGCGGACCGGCGTGCAGCGGGTGGTCGTGCGGGACGCAGGTGCGGCCGGCGGTCGTCTCCGCCACCGGGACCGCGTGCCGCTCGGCGAAGCGGATCGCGCGCCCGGCGGCCCGCGAGTAGCGCACGCCGCCGCCGAGCACCAGCAGCGGTCGGCGGGCGGCGCGCAGGACGTCGGCGGCGTCGGCGAGCGCGCGGGTGTCGGGGCGGGGGCGGCGCGGGCGGTGCACGACCGGCGCGAACAGGGCGTCGGGGAAGTCGAAGGTCTCGGCCTGCACGTCCTGCGGGAGGGCGAGGGTGACCGGGCCGCAGTCGGCGGGGTCGGTGAGGACGCGGGCGACGTGCGGGAGGGTGCCGAGCAGCTGCTCGGGGCGGGTGAGGCGGTCGAACCAGCGGCTGACCGGGCGGAACGCGTCGTTGGCGGTGGTGCCCGGGTCGCCGGGGTGCTCGACCTGCTGGAGCACGGGGTCGGGGGCGCGGGAGGCGAACGCGTCGCCGGGCAGGAGCAGCAGCGGCAGGCGGTTGGCGTGGGCGACACCGGCGGCGGTGACCATGTTGAGGGCGCCGGGGCCGATCGAGGAGGTGGCGACGCCGACCTGGCGGCGGTGGGTGGCCTTGGCGACGCCGACGGCGGCGAGGGCCATGCCCTGCTCGTGGTGGCCGCGCCAGACCGGGAGGTCGGACTCCTCCAGGGCGTTGCCGAGGCCGAGGACGTTGCCGTGGCCGAAGATCGCGAAGACGCCGGGGAAGAGCGGGGCGCCGGTGCCGTCGGCGAGTTCGGTGCGCTGGGCGGTGAGCCAGCGGACGAGGGCCTGCGCGGTGGTGAGCCTCATCGGACCGTTCCCTCCCGGGCACTGGTGACGGGACAGCGGGGGTCGGGTTCCCGCTCGGCCCAGGTGTCCCGGACCCAGGTGTGCGCGGGGTCGTCGCAGAACGCCATCGAGCGCTGCGGGCCGGACCCCGCCAGCACGTTCAGGTAGTACATCGGGTAGCCGGGCGCGGCCACGCACGGTCCGTGGTAGCCGCGCGGGACGAGGAAGACGTCACCGTCGCGCACCAGGACGTGCTCGTCGACCTCCCCGTCACCGGTGTAGGTGCGGTGGAACCCGAAGCCCTCGCGCGAGGGGGTGACCCCGTCCCGCCCGGCGATGCGGAAGTAGTAGACCTCCTCGTTGGCGACCTCGCAGGTGTGGTCGTGCCGGTGGGGCGGGTAGGAGGACCAGTTGCCGCCGGGCGTGATCAGCTCGCAGGCCATCAGGCGGTCGGCGCGGTCCCAGGCGCCGGGCACGCCGAAGTCGGTCACCTGGCGGGTGGCGTTGCCCGCGCCCCGGACCTCCACCGGGACGTCCTCGGCGGGCCCGTAGCCCGGCGACAGGCGGCGCTCGCACCGGGCCATCGGCACCGCGACCTCGACCCCGTGCTCCGTGCTCACCCGGACGTGCGAATCCCGGGGCACGTAGGCGAAGTCCGTGACCCGGGTGAAGACCGACTCGCGCCCCACCAGCCCGAACCGCTCACCGCCCACCTCGACCACGCACCCGCCCGACAGGGGGAGCACGAACCCCTCGAACTCCCCCATGCGCAGGACCTCGGACCCGCCGGGGCGCAGGGACAGCACCCGCAACCCGACCCGCTCCCACCCGGCGTCCCCCGGCGTCAGCCGAACCGCGTCCTCCCCGTCCGCCAGGGTCCCCCGCGGACGGTGCCAACCGCTGCTCATGGCCCCACTCCCGTCACGTCGCCCGCCCGGTTCACAGCAGTGCCTCGATCTCGTCCGCCCCGGGCATCGCGTCCGCGCACGCCAGCCGCCCCGCCACCAGGGCGCCGGCCGCGTTGGCGTAGCGGGCGATCCGCACCGGCTCCCAGCCCGCCAGCAGGCCGTGGGCCAGGGCTCCGCCGAACGCGTCGCCCGAGCCCAGCCCGCACACCACCTCCACCGGGCACGCCGGCACGGTCCACGAGCCCCGGCCGGTCGCCAGGAGGACGCCCTCGCCGCCCATCTTCACCACCGCCAGCCCCACCCCGCGCGCCAGCAGCCGGTCCGCCGCCGCGGCGGGGTCGGCGGTCCCGACGGCCACCTCCACCTCGGTCCGGTTGCCCACCGCGACCGTCACGTGGTCGAGCAGCCGGCCGATCTCGCGCCGCGCCTCCCCGACCCCCGCCCAGAACGCGGGCCGGTAGTCCAGGTCGAGCACCGTGTGCGCGCGCCGGCCCCGCCGCTCCAGCAGCAGTCGCTGCGTGGTGCGCGCCGGCTCCGCGGCCACCCCCGTCCCGGTCACCCACAGCAGCGGCACGGCCTCGACCTCCGCCCACGGCACGTCGTCCGCCTCCAGCGCCAGGTCGGGCGCGAGCGGTTCCCGGTAGAACAGCAGCGGCGGGTCCTCCGGCGGGTCCAGCGCGCAGAACACGACCGGGGTGCGGAGCCCGGGGGCGGTGCCGACGAAGTCGGGCGACACCCCGAACCGCGACAGCGCCGACCGCACGTAGGCGCCGAACCCGTCGGCCCCGACCTTGGTCAGCACCGCCGACCGCCGGCCGAGGCGGGCGGCGGCGACGGCCACGTTCGTCGCCGAGCCGCCCAGCGACCTGGCGAACGTGCGCACCTCCGCCAGCGGCACGCCGCTCTGCTCCGGGTAGAGGTCGACCCCGACCCGCCCGACGGTCAGCACCTCCGGGATCACCCGGTCACGCCCCGCAGCTCGTGGGCCAGCGCCTCCAGCTCCGTCCCACCCGCCATCTGCCGGGTCAGCTCCGCCGGCGTGATCTCCGCCTTGGCGTGCGCGCCGAGCACCCGGCCGCGCTTGAGCAGCAGGAACCGGTCGCCGACCGGGTAGGCGTGGTGGGGGTTGTGGGTGATGAGCACGACCCCGAGCCCCCGGTCGCGGGCGCGGGCCACGTGCCGCAGCACCACGCCGGCCTGCTTGACGCCGAGGGCGGCGGTCGGCTCGTCGAGGATCAGCACCCTGGCCCCGAAGTGGATGGCCCGCGCGATGGCCACGCACTGCCGCTCGCCGCCGGACAGGGTGCCGACCGGCCGGTCCACGTCGCGCAGCTCGATGCCCAGGTCGGCCAGCGCCGCCCGGGTCACGTCGCGGGCCCGCCGCCGGTCGAGGAACCGGAACGGGCCGGGGCCGATCGTGGGTTCGGCGCCGAGGAAGAAGTTGCGCCACACGCTCATCAGGGGCACGACCGCGAGGTCCTGGTGGACCGTCGCGATGCCGTGGTCCAGCGCTTCCCGCGGGGACGCGAACGCCACCGGCACGCCGTCCACGAGGTACTCGCCGGTGTCGTGCCGGTGCACGCCGGCCAGCACCTTGATCAGGGTCGACTTGCCCGCGCCGTTGTCGCCGAGCACGCAGGTGACCTCGCCGGCACCCACCACCGCCGACACGTCCCGCAGCGCGACCACGCTGCCGTACGCCTTGCCGATCCCGCGGACCTCCAGGAGGGGACTCACCGCCGCACCCTTTCCGCCCGCCGCCGCAGGGCGTTGTTGACGAGCACGGCCGCGAGCAGCATCACGCCGAGGAACAGCTGGAACCAGTCGGAGTCCCAGTTGGCGTAGACGATGCCCTGCCGCGCCATGCCGAAGATGAGCGCGCCGAGCGCGGCGCCGACGGCGGAGCCGAACCCGCCGGTGAGCAGGCAGCCGCCGATGACCGCGGCGATGATGTACTGGAACTCCAGCCCGATGCCCTGGTTGGCCTGCACGCTGGTGAAGCGCAGGATGTTGATCGACCCGACGAGCCACGCGGCGAACGCGGTCGTCGTGAACAGCAGCACCTTCGTGCGGAGGACGGGCACGCCGACCGCGCGCGCCGACGCGGCGGACCCGCCGACCGCGAACACCCGGTTGCCGAACCGGGTGCGCAGCAGCACCACCGAGGCGACCGCCGTGACCAGCAGCCACCACAGGACCGACACCGGGAACGCGGCGCCGCCGAGCCGGAACGTGGAGGCGAACAGGAAGCCGGCGGAGGCGTAGCCGTCGGCCGAGCGCATCCCGGACACCTGCACGGTGCCGGTGACCAGCCGGGTGACGCCGAGGTTGAGGCCCTGGAGCGCCAGGAGCGTGCCGAGGGTGACGATGAAGCTGGGCAGGCCGGTGCGCGTCACCAGCCACCCGTTCAGCGCGCCGACGGCCAGCGCGAACGCCAGCGACGCCAGCAGCGCGAGCCACGTGTGCCACCCGAGGCGGGTGGCGAGGACGGCGGTGACCAGGGCGGTCGACGCGGTGAGCACGCCGGCGGACAGGTCGAACTCGCCGCCGACCATGAGCAGCGCCACCGCGACGGCCATGATGCCCAGGGTGGAGGCGTCGTCCAGCCAGGTCGCCACGCCGGCGGTGCTGAGGAACCGCTCGGTCGCCACCGAGAAGAACGCGAAGACCAGCAGCGCGC
Source organism: Saccharothrix sp. BKS2 (assembly GCF_047689505.1). Classification (NCBI taxonomy): domain Bacteria; kingdom Bacillati; phylum Actinomycetota; class Actinomycetes; order Pseudonocardiales; family Pseudonocardiaceae; genus Saccharothrix; species Saccharothrix sp. BKS2. The sequence continues at coordinate 8,773 of NZ_JAUQOL010000002.1, forward strand.
CGAGCAGGGCGCCGACCTCGGGCCGCGCGACCACCCGGGCGGCCGGACCGGGCCGGTCGGCGAGGAGGGGTTCCCCGGTCGCGGCGGCCATCAGCGGGTGCCGCGCTCGGCGTACTCGGCGACGCGGTCCACGTTGGCCCCGTCGACGAACCCGGGTCCGGTGAGCACGGGCCGGCCGCCGCCGACGGTGTTGGCGTTGTCGCGGTAGAGCTTGAGCATCACGACCGGCAGGTAGCCCTGCTGGTACTGCTGCTGGTCCACGGCGAACAGCACGTCGCCGGCCTTGATCGCGCCGGTCACGTCGCCGTTGAGGTCGAACGTGGCGACGGCGGCCGTCGACGACGCGCCCCGGACGGCGTTCACCGACGACACGGCGACCTGCGGGTTGAGCGCGAGCACGGCGTCCACGGAGGGGTCGGTCTGGAGCGCGCCCTTGATGCGGGACTCGACGTCGGTGGGGTTGTTGATGTCGACCTGGAGGGTGGCGACGGCGCCGCCGAACCCGGTCCGCGCGCCGTCGCAGCGCTGGTTGAGGCCGATGTTGCCGGCCTCGTGGATCACGCACAGCAGCTTGGTCTTCCCGGCCTCGCGCAGCCTGCGGCCCGCCTGCTCGCCCGCCACGTCCTCCTCCTGGCCGACGTGCGCGAGCGCGCCGAACCCGGCCGAGCGGGCGGAGCCGGAGTTGATGGTGATGACCGGGATGCCCGCGGCGACCGCCCTCTCCACGGAGGTCTTGAGCGCGTCGGGGTTGGCCAGGGACACGACGATGCCGCCGACCCGCTGGGACACCGCGTTGTCGACGAGCGTGGCCTGCCGGCCGGGATCGCCGTCGGAGTGGTAGTCGACCGCCACGCCGAGCTGCTCGCCGGCGGCGGTGGCGCCGTTCTTCACGACGTTCCAGAACGCGTCGCCCGCCGTGCCGTGGGAGATGACGGCGACGCGTAAGTCCCCGGTGGTGGGGGGCCGGGCGTCGGTCGGGGTGTCGTCGGTGGACGCGGTGGGGCCGCTGCACGCGGCCAGCAGGGCGAGGCCGGCGAGGGCGAGGGCCGCGCGGGCGGGCGTTCGGGAGGGCGTTCGGGTGGAGATCATCGTGCCTCTTCGGTCAGGGGTGGTTCGGTCGGGGGTGGTTCGGTCGGGGGTGGTTCGGTCGGGGGTGGTTCGGTCGGGGACGGTTCGGCTGGAGGTGGCCCGGCCGGGGGCGGTTCGGGGGCGGGTCCGGGGACCAGGCGGTCGAGGTGGGCGAGGCTGCGCGCGGTGTCGCGGGTCGGCGCGTCGGCCGGGACGTCGTCGCCGAGCGCGGTGTCCTGCTCCAGGACGCACCAGCCGCGGTAGTCGGCGGCCAGCAGGAGCGCCACCAGGGCCGCCACGTCCACGTCGCCCTCGCCCAGCGGCACGTACATGCCCTGCCGCACGGCGGCCGCGTAGCCCAGGTCGCCGGCGCGCACGGCGGCCGCGAGGTCGGCGCGCACGTCCTTGAGGTGCACGTGCCCGATCCGCCCCGGGAAGCGGCGGGCCAGGTCGACCGGGTCGGCGCCGCCGATGAGCAGGTGGCCGGTGTCCAGGCAGAGCGGCAGGTCCGAGTCGGCGAGGAACCGCTCGACCTCGTCGGCGCGCTCCACGTGCGTGCCGACGTGCGGGTGCAGGGCGGTGCGGACCCCGCGGGCGGCGGCCCGGTCCCGGATGGCGGCGGCGGTGTCGACGAGTTCGCGCCACTGCCCACCGGTGAGGGTCGGGCGTTCGTCGTAGCCGTCGAGGCCGGTGGCGGCGGCCAGCACCAGGACCTCCGCGCCCGCGTCGGCGAGCAGCGCCACCGCGTCGTCGGCGGCGGACCGGTCGCCGGCGTGCAGGGGCACGGCCAGGAACCCGCCCACGAGCGTCATCCCGTGCCCGGCCAGGAGGGTCGCGAGCCGCGCGGGGTCGGTGGGCAGGTAGCCGGGCGGGCCGAGTTCGGTGGCGCGCAGGCCGAGCGCGGCCATCTCCGCCAGCACGGTCGCGGGGTCGGTGACGCGGCCCCAGCCGGGGACCTCGCACACCCCCCAGGAGATCGGCGCGCCGGCGATCCTCACCCGGCCACCCCCGTGCCGGCCCGCCGCGGCGCGGGCACCCCGACCCGGACGGGTTCGCCGCTGCGGCGCGACCGCTCGCACGCCTCGGCCAGCGCGAGGCTGACCAGGCTGTCCCGCACCGGCGACGGGTTCTCCGCCGCGCCCGCCACCACCCGCGCGAACACCGCCACCTCGGTCAGGTAGGCGCGGTGGAAGCGCTCCGGGAAGCCGGGGTAGGCGTCGGGCCCGGCCCGGGGCCCGTCGGGTTCCAGGGAGGTCAGCGGGGTGCGCGGGTCGAGGCCGACGGCCAGGCAGTCGCGGCTGCCCAGCACCTCGATGCGGTGGTCGTAGCCGACCGGGTCGTGCCGGCCGCCGGCGAGCACGGCGTGCGCGCCGCCCGCGAACCTCAGCACCACCACGGCGTTGTCCACGTCGTCGGCGGCCGCGAACGCCTCGTCGACCAGCACCGAGCCCGACGCGTAGACCTCGTCCACGGGTTGGCCGACCAGCCACGGCACCGCGTCGAGGTCGTGGATGAGCAGGTCGCGGAAGATGCCGCCGGACCGGGGCAGGTAGGCGGGGTCGGGCGGGCGGGCGTCGTTGCCCAGGGCCCGGACCAGGTAGACGTCGCCGACGTCGCCGGAGCGGACGCGCCGGTGCAGCTCCGCGACGGCCGGGTCGAAGCGGCGCTGGAACCCGACCAGCACCTCCACCCCGGACGCCTCGACCTCGGCGACGAGCGCGAGCATCTCGTCCAGGTCGGCGGCGATCGGCTTCTCGCACAGCGCCGGCACGCCCGCCGCGACGGCCGCGCGCAGCAGCGCCGGGTGCGTGCTGGTGGGGGTGGCGATCAGCACGCCGTCACCGAGGGTGAGCATCGTGTCGAGGTCGGCCACGCACCTCGTGCCGGGCAGGGCGGCCGACACCCGTTCCGCGCGGCCGGGCAGCGGGTCGAGCAGCAGGACCTCGTCCACCTCGTCGAGGGTGGTCAGGTTGGTGGCGTGCATGGTGCCGATCCGGCCCACTCCCACAACTCCGATGCGCATCCCGGTGCTCTCCGTCCTGGTGGCCGCGGCCCGCCGTTAGAGCGCTCTATTGGATGGAGCGCTCTAACGATGTAACGTGCGTCACACGGGTGTCAAGGCCGCGTCCCGCTCGTGACCGGGCCGAGGGAGGGAACCCGTGGTCAGACCCACCATGGAGGACGTCGCCGCGCGGGCCGGCGTGTCCCGCGCGCTGGTGTCGCTGGTCGTGCGGGGGTCACCCAGGGTGAGCGAGCAGCGGCGCGCGGCCGTGCTGAAGGCGGCCGAGGAGCTGGGGTACTCGCCGCACGCCATGGCGCGGGCGCTGGCCAGCCGCACCTCGCACGTGCTCGGCGTGATGGTGTCGGACCTGCACAACGCGTTCTTCGCGGAGGTCGTGGACGGGCTCGACGAGGTGGCCCGCGACCGGGGCTTCGACCTGATCATCAACACCGGCGGGCGCAGGCCGGCGCGGGAGCGGCGGGCGCTGGCCAGCCTGCTGTCGTTCCGGCCGGCGGGCTTGGCGCTGCTGTCGCCGGTGGTGCCGTCGGCGGACATCGGGCGGGCGGCGGCCCAGGCCCCGGTGGTGCTGGTGGCGCGGTCCTCCCGGCTGGCCGCGGTGGACACGGTGAACGACGACGGGGAGCGCGGGATCACGCTGGCCGTGGAGCACCTGGTGTCGCTGGGGCACCGGCGGATCGCCCACCTCGACGGCGGGGAGGGCACGCAGGCCGCGCCGCGCCGGCGCGGCTACCTCGCGGCGATGGCCGCCTCCCGGCTGGCGCCGCGGGTGGTGACCAGCGAGTACACCGACGTGGCCGGCGCGCGGGCGGTGCGGGAACTGCTGGCCGACCCGCCGACCGCGATCGTGTCGTGCAACGACTTCAACGCGGTCGGGGCGATCTCCGCGCTGGAGGAGGCGGGGCTGCGGGTGCCGCGGGACGTGTCGGTGGTCGGCTACGACAACACGTCGCTGGCCGCGCTCCGGCACGTCTCGCTGACCACGGTGGACCAGCCGCGCAACGAGTTCGGCCGGCTCGCCGCCGAGGCCCTGCTCCAGCGGGTGCGCGGCGAGCGGGAGGAGCCGGTGCGGCACCTGCTGCGCCCGTCGCTGGTGGTCAGGAGCACCACCGCGCCGCCGGGGCGGTAGTGGTGGGGGGCGGCCGGGAGCCGGCCGCCGGGAAGGGCTGGGAGGGGCGCGGCCGGGAAAGGGCGGCGGGCGGAGAGGCAGCCGCCGAAGGACGGCAGGGAGCCGGCCGCCGGGAAGGGGAGCGGCACGCCCGCCGAGCGCGGGCGGCGGGCGTGCCGCGGCAGGGGTTCCCCGGCTCGGTCAGGCGTCCACCTTCGGCCGCTCCGCCTCGGCCGAGGGCCCGGCCGGCGGCGCGGGCTTCCGGATCAGCCGCCGCACCAGCGGCCACGCCAGCAGCAGCGCCACCACCGCGTACACGGCGATCGAGAACGGCGTGTTCACCAGCCCGGTCAGCGAGCCGTCCGACAGCTGGAGCGCCCGCCGCATCTGCTGCTCGGCGGCCGGGCCGAGGATGACGGCGATGATCGCCGGCAGCACCGGCAGCCCGTAGCGGCGCATCACGAAGCCCAGCACGCCGATCACGAACATCACCAGCAGGTCGAAGATGTCGGCGTTGACCGCGTACGCGCCCACGCTGGCGAAGAACAGGATGCCCGCGTACAGGTAGGGCCGCGGGATGCGCAGCAGCTTCGCCCAGACCGGCGCGAGCGGCAGGTTCAGCACCAGCAGCAGGCACAGGCCGACGAACAGCGACGCGATCAGCCCCCACACCAGCGCGGGTTCCCGCTCGAACAGCAGCGGACCGGGCTGGATGCCGTACTGCTGGAACGCCGCCAGCATCACCGCGGCCACCGCCGTGGTGGGCAGGCCCAGCGTCAGCATCGACACCAGCGTGCCCGCGGCGGACGCGCTGGCCGTCGCCTCCGGGCCGGCCACGCCCTCGATCGCGCCCTTGCCGAACTGGTCGCGGTGCTTGGACAGCCGCTTCTCCGCCACGTAGGACAGGAAGGTGGGGATCTCCGCGCCGCCCGCGGGCACCGCGCCGAACGGGAACCCGATCAGCGGGCCCCGCAGCCACGGCTTCCACGAGCGCCGGAAGTCCTCGCGGCCCAGGAACGCGCGGCCGACCGGGATCGGCTGGTGCGGCTTGCGGCGCAGGTGCGCCGCGACCCACAGGGACTCGCCCACCGCGAACAGGGCGACCGCGACGACCACCACGTCCACGCCGTCGGCCAGGTGCAGCGAGCCGAACGTGAGCCGCTGCTGGCCGGTCGCCTCGTCCAGCCCGACCAGGCCGATGGCCAGGCCGATGAGCAGCGAGGCGAACCCGCGCACGCGGGACGCGCCGAGCACCGACGTGACCGCGATGAACGCCAGCACCATGATCGCGAAGAAGTCGGGCGCGCCGATGTCCACGGCCAGCTCGGCCACCGTCGGCGCGAGCAGCACCAGCAGCACCGTGCCGATGACGCCGCCGACGAAGTGGCCGATCGCGGCCGTCGCCAGCGCCTGCGACCCGCGGCCCGCGCGGGCCATCGGGTTGCCGTCGATCGCCGCGACCACCGCCGCGCTCTCGCCCGGCGTGTTGAGCAGGATCGACGTGGTCGAGCCGCCGAACATGCCGCCGTAGTAGATGCCCGCGAACATGATGAACGCGCCGGTCGGTTCCAGGCCGTAGGTCACCGGCAGCAGCAGCGCCACGGCCATGGCCGGGCCGATGCCCGGCAGCACGCCGATCGCGGTGCCCAGCAGCACGCCCAGCGCCGCGAGCAGCAGGTGCGTGGGCGTCAGGGCGGTGGCGAACCCGCCCATGAGGTTGGTGAGCGATTCCACGGCTACAGCACCCCCACCAGCGGCCCGCCGGGCAGGGGAACGCCGAGCAGGTTGTTGAACACCAGGTACGTGCCCACCGACAGCCCGGCGGCGATCAGCGGGTCACGGGTGAAGTGGCGGCTGCCCAGCGCGTAGGCGGCGCCCCAGAACAGGACGGCGCCGGAGATCGGGAAGCCCACCACGCCGATCAGCGCGGCGTTGGCCAGGAACGCCCCGCACAGCAGCAGCACGGTGCGCCAGTCGGCGGGCGCGTCCAGGTCGACGTCCTCGCCGCCCTCCGCCTCGCCGCGGCCGCCGCGCAGCACGTCGCGCGCCAGCAGCGCGGCCACCACCAGCAGCCCGACGCCCACCGCGATCGGCACGGCCTTCGGCCCGACCGGTCCGCGCTGGGCGAAGTCGGTGTGGATCCGCGCCGCGTCGACCAGGACCAGCGCGCCCAGGCCCACCAGGACCGCGGACACCCCCAGTTCCGAGCGCTCCCGGAACCACGCCTTGCCCACCCCGACCTCCCTCATGCCAGCCCCAGCTCCTTCAGCACGGACGCCACCCGCTCGTTCTCCTCGCGCAGGAACGCGCCGAACTCCTCGCCGGGCGCGAACGCGTCGGTCCAGCCGTTGCGGGCCACCGCCTCGCGCCACTGCGCCGTGCCGTGCAGGTCGGTGAACAGGTCCACCAGCCGGGCCCGGTCGGTGTCCGCGATGCCCGGCGGCGCGACGACGCCGCGCCAGTTGGTGAACTCGACGTCCACACCGGACTCCCGCAGCGTGGGGGCGTCCACGCCGGGCAGCCGGTCGCCGCTGGTCACCGCCAGCACCCGCAGCTGCCCGGCCTCGATCTGGTCCCGGTACTCGCCGATGCCCGACACGCCGAACGCGACCTTGCCGCCCAGCACGGACGCCAGCAGCTCGCCGCCGCCGTCGAACGCCACGTAGTTGACCGACCGCGGGTCCAGGCCGACGGCCTTGGCCACCAGCATCGGCGCCAGGTGGTCCGGCCCGCCCGGCGACGAGCCGCCGCCGACCGTCACCGCGCCCGGCGCCGCCTTCCACGCCGCGACCAGCTCGGCCAGCGTCCGGTACGGCGAGTCCACGCCGACCACCACGATGTCCGGCTCCTCGATGAGCTTGGCGATCGGCGTGGTGTCCAGCAGCGAGGACGGCGCCTTGTTCGTGTAGACGCTGCCCACCACGCCCAGGCCCATCGACATGACCAGCTTGCCGTTGCCGCGCTCGCTGACCGTGCGGCCCAGGCCGACCGTGCCGCCCGCGCCCGGCAGGTTGAACACCTCGACGTTGCGGATCAGGTCGGTGTCCTCCAGGGCCTTGGCCGCGGTGCGCGCGGTCACGTCGTAGCCGCCGCCCGGCGCGTTCGGCACCAGCACCCGCAGCCCGCGCAGCGACGCCGTGCCGCTCTCCGCGCCGGAGGTCAGCAGCGGCGGCACCAGGACGACGACCGCCAGGGCGCCGACGACCGCCGGCCAGTTCCTGATCCGCACTGTGATCCCCGCCTCTCTGCCGCGTGGTTGGACATGTTGCACTCGTGTAAACAGGGAAGTCCCGCTTGCGCCCCTAAGGGTTCTTTTGTTCTTTGTGGTCACGGAGGTTGGCGATGGGAGGCCGCGGATCGCTCGCCCGTCAGCTGCTCGTGTGGCAACTGGTGGTCGTCGTGGCGCTGCTGTGCGCGGTCGGTGTGCTGTCCGTCGTCCAGGCGGGGAACAACTTCCGCACGACCGAGGGACGCCGGATGCTCTCCGTGGCCGAGGACGTGGCCGCGACCGCCGGCGTGCGCGCGTCGCTGGCCGACCCGCTGCGGCACTACGCGCTGCCGCCGTTCGCGGAGAGCGCCCGCAGCCTGTCCGGGGCCAGCTACGTGATCATCACCGACCCGGCGCGCGAGGTCCTGACCTCCCCGGACCCCGGCCAGGTCGGCGAACCGCTCGACCTCGGCGGCAGCACCGCCCCCGCCGGCCGGTCGTGGGTGGGCGAGCTGGCCGGCGCGACCGTCGCGCACGTCCCGGTGATCGGCGACGACGGCCGGGTGATCGGGCTGGTCGCCGCCGGGCAGCGGGCGCCCGGCTTCTGGGAGGGTGTGCTGGACTCGCCCGACAACGCGCTGCGGCTGCTCGGCGTCGCGCTGGTCATCGGCGTGGCCGGGTCGCTGCTGCTCGCGCGCCGGGTGAAGAACCAGACGCTCGGGTTGGAACCGCACGAGATCACCGCGCTCGTGGAGTACCGGGAGGCACTGCTGCACGGCATCAAGGAGGGCGTCGTCGCGCTCGACCCGCAGCACCGGGTCACGCTGGTCAACGACCACGCGCGGACCCTGCTGGCGCTGCCCGCCGACGCGGTCGGCCGGGCCGTGGACGCGCTGGAGCTCGACGAGCGGCTGCGCGACGTGCTCACCGGGCGCGCCACCGGCCAGGACCAGCTCGCGCTGGCCGGCGGCCGGGTGCTGACGCTCAACCGGATGCCGCTGGACGTCCACGGCGCCGTCGTCACGCTGCGCGACCGCACCGAGCTGATGACGCTGCGCGACGAGCTCGACGCCACCCGGCACGCCACCGACACGCTGCGGGCGCAGGCCCACGAGTTCAGCAACCGCCTGCACACCATCGCCGGCCTGGTCGAGCTGGGCGAGTACGACGAGGTGCGCGGGTTCATCAGCCGCGTCAACACCGCCCAGGGCGCGTGGCGGGCCGAGGTCGCCTCGAAGGTCGCCGACCCCGCCGTGGCGGCGCTGCTGGTCGCCAAGTCCAGCCTGGCCGCCGAACGCGGCACCGGGCTGCGGATGGACCCCGGGAGCGGGCTCGGCGTGGTCGACGAGGCGCTGTCCACGGACCTGGTGACGGTGATCGGCAACCTCGTCGACAACGCGCTGGACGCGCTGGGCGGGCAGGGGTGGGTGGAGGTGCTGGTGCGCTCGTCCGGGGCGGAGGTGCTGGTGGTGGTGCGCGACTCCGGGCCGGGGGTCGCGCCGGAGCTGGCCGAGGAGGTGTTCCGGCACGGGTTCACCACCAAGGCCGCGGCGCAGGGGCAGCGGGGGCTCGGGCTGGCCCTGACGCGGCAGACGTGCCTGCGGCGCGGCGGGTCCGTGCGGGTGCGCAACGAGGAGGGGACCGGGAAGAACGGCGCGGTGTTCACCGCCCGGTTGCCGGTGGCGGTGGGGGCGTGAGCGGTGCCGGGGTGAGCGGTGCCGGCGTGATCAGGGTCGTCGTGGTGGACGACGATTTCATGGTCGCGAAGGTCCACGGCGGGTACGTGGCGCGCACGCCCGGGTTCGAGGTGGTCGGCGTCGCGCACAACGGCGCGGACGCGCTGCGGCTGGTGCGCGAGCTGCGGCCGGACCTGGTGCTGCTGGACGTGTACCTGCCGGACCTCGACGGGCTGACCGTGCTGCGGGAGCTGCGCGGGTTGGCCGACGACGTGGACGTCATCGTGATCACCGCGGCCACGGACGTGGAGACGGTGCGGCGCGCCATGCGCGGCGGGGTGCTGCACTACCTGATCAAGCCGTTCGAGTACGCGGCGCTGCGGGACCAGCTCGCGCACTTCGCCGCGCTCGACCGGAGGCTGGGCGGGCTGGCGTCGGCGGGGCAGGCGGACGTGGACGAGGTGTTCGGCGCGCGGCCGCGGCGGGCGCTGCCCAAGGGGTTGAGCACGCAGACCGCGGACCTGGTGGAGGGGGTGCTGCGGGAGCGGCCGGACGGGGTGTCCGCGAGCGAGTGCGCGGCGGTGACCGAGCTGGCGAGGGTGTCCGCCCGGCGCTACCTGGAGCACTTCGTGGGCACGGGGCGTGCGGAGGTGCGGCTGAAGTACGGGGGTGCCGGGCGGCCGGAGCGGCTCTACGTGTGGCGGGGTTGAGCTTCGGGGGTGGACCGGCGGTCCTCTCGGCCGGGCCTGGTGGCGTGGTCGGGCCTGGTGACGTGGTCGGGCCTGGTGACGTGGTCGGGCCTGGTGGTGGGGTCGGTCTTGCGCACGATCAGGTAGCCCTGCCGCGTCTTCTCCACCCCGACCGGCTCGCGGTCCAGGCGGGTGTGCGGCGCGAACCCGGCGGCGGCGAGCTGCTCCAGCACCCGCTCGGGCCGGAGCCGGTAGGCGTCCAGCGCGATGTCGTGCCCGTAGGCGTGCTCCAACCGCCGCACGGCGTCGCCGACGTGGAAGGCGAGCAGCAGCAGACCGCCCGGCGCGAGGACGCGGTGGAACTCCGCGAACACGGTCGGGTGAGAGTCCCAGGGGACGTGGATCACCGAGTACCAGGCCAGCACGCCGCCGAGCGAGGCGTCCGGCAGGTCCAGGTCCAGCATCGAACCCACCTCGAACCGCAGGTCCGGGTGCTCGCGCCGGGCAACGGCCACCATCCCCGGCGACAGGTCCACGCCGAACGCGTCGACGCCGAGCGAGCGCAGGTGCCCGGTGATCCGCCCGGGACCGCAGCCGACGTCCGCCACCGGGCCGTCGACCAGGTCGGCGAACATGCGCAGGACCGCGCGGTCGGCCGTACCGGCGGGGGTGGCGAGGCTGTCGCGCAGGAGGTCGGCGTAGTCGGCGGCGACGGTGTCGTAGGCGGTGCGGGCCATGGTCAGGAAATCCGGCTCGGTCACGGAAGGTGAGGTTAGTGCCCGATCGGGGTCGTCGGATCGGGCCAGGGGGAAGGCGGCCGGCCCGAGGTGCGATGCCCCCGGGGCCGACCTACCGTGGGTGTTGACACCGGGCCGCCTTCGCCGAACGGGCGCCGAGCACGTGGCGATCCCGCCCCGGTGGTTCCGCTCCGGGACGACGTGACGCCGTCCGCGCCCGGTGAGGGTGCGGGACACGGTGCGCGGTCGGTCCCGGCCGGGTGCGGGATGTCGATTCCCGCGCCGAGGTGGCGTGCTCGCGGCACGCCGGCCGGTTTCCCGCCTTCGGTGAGCGAGTGGCCGGCGAGGACCACGACACCCGATGTCACGACACCCGATGTTCGGAACCGGAGGCCCCTCCGATGACCACCCACTCCACGACCGCCCACCCCGCTAACGCGACCGCAGTCGCTCACCCCGTGACCACCCGCCCCATGACCACCTTGCCGAGCCCACCGGCCGGCACGGCCCACTTCCTCACCGCAGCCCTGCCGGAACCCCGCCTCGGCGGAACGCGGCCGGGTCGGTTCTTCGCGGCCACCTACCCGCTGCACGGCATCCTCGGCGAGCACATGTACACGCGGCTCCACCCGGGCGGCGAGGTCGCCACCGAGGTCGCGCTGCTGGTGATGGCGATCCCCGACGACCTGGCCGGGACGGAGCCGACCGAGCTGTCGCTCGAACTGCTCAGGTCCCACTTCCCGGTATCACCGGCGGGCGTGATCCCGGACGAGTTGATCTTGTACCCGTTGCCGTTCCCGAACCGGGCCGCCCCGCTGGTAGCGCTGGACCACGGCGAGGTGGTGGCACGCCGGTCCGCCGCCGCTTCGCCCCAGGTGCTGCGGGCTTGGCTCACCCCGCTGGCCCCGGCGAGCCCATTCACCCGGGAGGCATAGGCACGGGTCTGCCGCTCCCCCCGCGCGATGCCAGCCGGCACCGACGATGCCGGCCAGCACCGACGGCAGCGGTCGGCGTCAGGCGACACCAGTTGGCGGCGACAGCAGCGGCCAGCACTGACAGCACCGGTCGACACCGGCCAGCACCAGGTGGCATCAGGCGACACCGGTCAGCACCGGTCAGCACCGGTCAGCACCGGTCAGCACCGGTCAGCACCGGTCAGCGTGGGCCTCAGTCCCACCCGCCGTCGCCGCGACGGCCCTGCTTCGTCCGGGCCCGGCGCTTCTTCTCCGCGATCCGGCGTTCCTGCGACCCCTTGGTCGGCTTGGTCGCGCGGCGAACCGGCGGCGGGGCCGCGGCGGCTTCGCGCAGGATCCGGGCCAGGCGCTCGCGGGCGGCCGCGCGGTTCTGCAACTGGGCCCGGTGCTCGCTCGCGACGACCGTCAGCACGCCGTCCACCAGGCGCTTCTCCAGGCGCGCGATCATGCGGCCGCGCAACCACCCTGGCACCGACGGCGAGCCGACCAGGTCGAACGACAGCTCGACCCGGCTGTCCGCCGTGTTCACGCCCTGGCCGCCGGGACCCGAGGACCGTGAGAACCGCTCGCTCAACTCGGCCGCCGGCACCACCAGCGTCCGCGTCACGACCAGGTCCTCCGTCACCCTTACAGGTTAGAAGGTCAACCCCGGCAGTGTCGCGATCTTTGCCAGCTGCTCGGCGTTGAGCGGCGGGTTGGCGCCCGTGATGCCGGTCTTGCCGGGGTCGCCGTTCATGGCGGTCGCCTCGACCAGGGTGCCGTCCGACTTGCTCGTGCAGACCGCGACGAACGTGACGGGCTGGACGTCGTTGCTCGTCGTCACCCGCACCACGATCGAGTGACCCTCGACCACCCGGTTCTCACAGGTCGACCTGGGGGTGTTGAACGCGGGGTCGCACTTCGGCGCCTCGCCACCGCCGAGGCTGACCATCACCCGGCCGCGCCCCGCGGCGGTGGTCACGTCGGCGACGGCCTCGTACCCACCCTCGTCGACCGCGAACTCCCACGGCCCCGTCGGGTAACCCGGGTACGGCTGGAACCGCGCGCCCGCCGGGATCGCGCCGGACGAGGCCAGCAGCTGCGTCAGCTCGGACGCACGCCGCGCGGTCGGTGACACGGGGGGCGCGGGCGCGGTGACCGACGTGCTGGTCGCGAAGCCCGGCGAGCTGGTCACCCAGGTCGTGGACGGACCGGTGGACACCGGGGCGCCGGTGACGGTGGTGGCGGCGGGCGCGCTCGCCGTCACCGACGTGCTCGGCGCCGTCGGCAGCGGCGCCCCGGAGGGCGGAACGCCCCCGACCTGCGCACTCCCGCCTCCCCCGCCGGACCCGAGCACGGCCGGGACGCACACGACCGCGGCGGTGGCCAGCACGGTGACCGCGATGTAGCCGCGGCGGAAGGCCGCCCTGCGGCGACCGGTCCGCAGGATCGCCGCGCGGTCGATGGTCAGCGGCGGCTCGTCGTCGAACGCCGCGGCCAGGGCCTGCTTGATGTCGGTCATCGCTGCTCCTCCAGGACGTCGTGGCCGAGAAGGGTGCGCAGCGCGGCCAAGCCCTTGGCCGCCTGGCTCTTCACGGTGCCTTCGGTGCGCCCGAGGAGGCGGGCGGTCTCGGTGACGCTCAGGTCCTCCCAGTAGCGCAGCACCACGACGGCCCGCCGGCCCGGAGGGAGGGCCGCCAGGGCGCGGCGCACGTCGAGGTCCGCGGACCCGGTGGGCAGGGCCGGCGCGGACCAGGCGGACCCGGACTCGGGGGTCGGGCGGTCCGGGACCGTGTCGACCACCGTCTCGCGGCGGCGGAAGGCGAGTCGGGACTCGTCGATCGCCGTGCGCACCAGCACCTTGCGCGCGTAGGCGTCCACCGCGCCGTCGCGCCGGAGCCTGGGCCAGGCGACGTAGAGCTTGGTCAACGCCGTCTGCACCAGGTCTTCGGCGCGGTGCCAGTCGCCGCACAGCAGGTAGGCGGTTCGCCGCATCACCAGTGCGCGGGCGTCGACGTACTCGCCGAACTCACTTTCCCGGTCCACCAGGTACCTCCTCGGTCGCCGCTTGGTACGGCGCGGCGACCTCGGGGGTTGCTCCGGGACGAGGGTCGGGTTGAGGGGCTCCGATTTATTTTTTCAACCGATGACGGTAACGGTGTTTCCGTACGTCTTCGGGCCGGAGACCACCCGATCGAGTGGTCCGCCCTTTCGTCAGAACCTCGGGTGGTCGCCCGTCAGGGTGGCGGTGGCGGTGGGGCCGTCGGCGGGGACGATCTCGCCCAGGACCCACGCCGGGACGTGGCGGGCGGTCAGCACGGCCAGCGACCGGTCGACGTCCTCGGGGGCGACCACGGCGACCATGCCGATGCCCATGTTGAACGTCTTCTCCATCTCCTCGCGCTCGACCCGGCCGCGCTGGGCGATCAGGGCGAACACGGGCGCCGGGGTCCAGGTGCCCCGGTTGAGGTCGGCGCGCACGCCCGGCGGCAGCACGCGGGCCAGGTTGGCGGTCAGGCCGCCGCCGGTGACGTGGGCGAACGTCCGGACCTCCGCTTCGGCGGCGAGGGCCAGGCAGTCCTTGGCGTAGATGCGGGTCGGCTCCAGCAGCTCCTCGCCGAGGGTGCGGCCGAACTCCTCGACGTGGCCCTCCAGCGGCATCCGGGCGATCTCCAGCAGCACGTGCCTGGCCAGCGAGTACCCGTTGGAGTGCAGGCCGGAGGATCCCATGGCGATGACCACGTCGCCGGTGCGCACCCGGTCCGGTCCGAGCATGGCGGACGCCTCGACCACGCCGACGCCCGTGCCGGAGATGTCGTAGTCGTTCGCGCCCATCAGGCCGGGGTGCTCGGCGGTCTCGCCGCCCAGCAGCGCGCAGCCCGCCTGCACGCAGCCCTCCGAGATGCCCTTGACCAGGGCCGCGACCTTGTCCGGCACGACCTTGCCGATGGCGATGTAGTCCTGCATGAACAGCGGCTCGGCGCCGCAGACCACCAGGTCGTCCACGACCATGGCGACCAGGTCGACGCCGATGGTGTCGTGCTTGTCCATCGCCTGCGCGACCGCGATCTTCGTGCCGACGCCGTCGGTCGAGGAGGCGAGCACCGGCTCCTTCCAGCGGTCCAGCTTGAGCTGGAACAGGCCCGCGAAGCCGCCGATGCCGCCGAGCACCTCGGGACGCTGCGCCTTCGCCGCCCACGGCTTGAGCTTCTCCACCGCCTCGTCGCCGGCTTCGATGCTTACCCCAGCTGCGGCGTAGGTCGCCTTGGCGCTGTCCGTCACGTCACTGTGCTCCATGGTCCGGGGCATCCGGCTTTCTCCGGGGCCCGTGCTCCTGCTCGTCGTCCCCACCGGTCCGCGTGTCAGGGCCGTTGCAGGGCGTCCTCGGCACCGTACCCGTTCGGCAGCACGGGGGTGGCCGAGCCCGAGACGCCCCGGATGCCCTCCAGCAGGTGCTTGCCGATCAGCGCGTCCTCGGGCAGCGGGATCGGGTAGTCGCCGTCGAAGCACGCCGTGCACAGGCGGGTCTTCGGCTGCTCGCTGGCGGCGACGAGCTGCTCCAGCGACACGTAGCCCAGGCTGTCGGCGCCGACCGACCGGCGGATGCCGTCGTTGTCCAGGCCGTTGGCGATCAGCTCGGCGCGGGAGGCGAAGTCGATGCCGTAGAAGCACGGCCACTTCACCGGCGGCGACGCGATCCGCACGTGCACCTCGACCGCGCCGGCCTCGCGCAGCATCCGGACCAGGGCGCGCTGCGTGTTGCCGCGCACGATCGAGTCGTCCACGACCACCAAGCGCTTGCCGCGGATGACGTCGCGCAGCGGGTTCAGCTTCAGCCTGATGCCCAGCTGGCGGATCGTCTGCGACGGCTGGATGAAGGTGCGGCCGACGTAGGCGTTCTTGACCAGGCCCGATCCGTACGGGATGCCGCTGGCCTGGGCGTACCCGATGGCGGCGGGCGTGCCGGACTCGGGCACGGGGATGACCAGGTCGGCCTCGACCGGGTGCTCCACCGCGAGCCGGCGGCCGATCTCGACGCGGGTGGCGTGCACCGAGCGGCCGGCGATGGTGGTGTCCGGGCGGGCCAGGTAGACGTACTCGAAGATGCAGCCCTTGGGCTCGGGGTTGGCGAACCGGCTGGACCGCAGGCCGTTCTCGTCGATCGCGATCAGCTCGCCCGGCTCGACCTCGCGCACGAACGACGCGCCCACGATGTCCAGCGCCGCCGTCTCGCTCGCCACGACCCAGCCGCGCTCCAGCCGGCCGAGCACCAGCGGGCGCACGCCCTGCGGGTCGCGGGCCGCGTACAGCGTCGACTCGTCGGAGAACACCAGGCAGAACGCGCCGCGCAGCGTCGGCAGCAGCTCCATGGCCGCCTGCTCGATGCCGATGTCGGCGGCGTGGGCGGCCAGCAGGCCGCACACCAGGTCGGAGTCGGTGGTCGCGCCGCGCTTGGTGTCGACGCCCGCGTCCCGGGCCTTCACCAGCAGCTCGGCGGTGTTCACCAGGTTGCCGTTGTGGCCGAGCGACAGGCCGGAGCCGGTGGCCGTGGTGCGGAACGTCGGCTGCGCGTTCTCCCACGTCGTGGAGCCCGTGGTCGAGTAGCGGCAGTGGCCGACGGCGACGTAGCCGTGCAGGCTGGACAGCACCTGCTCGTCGAACACCTGGCTAACCAGGCCGAGGTCCTTGAAGACCACCACCTGGCTGCCGTCGCCGACGGAGATGCCGGCCGCCTCCTGGCCGCGGTGCTGGAGGGCGTACAGGCCGTAGTAGGTCATCTTCGCGACCTCTTCGCCCGGGGCCCAGACGCCGAACACACCGCATTCTTCGCGGGGTTCGCGTTCTTCCTGTTCTGCGTGGTCGGTTCGGCCGGTTGCGGACTGGTCGGTGACCACCGAGTGCTCCCTAGCGACGAGGTCGGGCTGCACCAACGAGTGTAAGGCTGTCGGGTGGTGGTACCAGCCCCTGGCAAATCCCGGGACGTGACGAAACGCACCCCTGGTCGGCGCCCTCAGTCGAGCTTCAGCGCGAACCAGACCCGCTCGTCGCCGGTGTGCTCGACCGGCAGCCGCCCCCACAGGCCGTAGTGGACGATCTGCGCCTCGCCGGTCACCCGGAGGTCGGCCTCCTCGCCGGGCCACGCCGCCCGCACCTCGGGGACCTGACCGGGCGCGAAGGTCACGACCCGGGCCTCCGGCACGTCGGTGAGCTGGACGAGCGCGGTGCCCTCGGTGGTCGGGGGCACGTCGGTGGCGTACTTCGCGGCGAGCAGGGTGGTCAGCGCCTCGTCGATGCCGTCGACCGCGAAGTCGGCGTCGCCGACCACCAGCTCCCGCAGCGCGGCCTGGGCGTCCCACCGGCGCAGGTCCAGCTCGTGGGCGAGGCGGCGGTGCCACACCCACGCCAGGTCCGGCGCGGCGGGCGAGAACGTCCACGCGGCCCGGTTGCCCGGGACGGAGGGCAGGATCTCGGCGGCCTTGGCCAGCTGGGTGTCGAGGTACTCGACCGGGGCGACCCCGGTGGGCGGCGGGGGCAGCCGGAGCCGGACGGTGCTGCCGGTGCGCAGGTACTCCAGCGACGTTTCGAGGAACCGCCCGACGTGCAGGGTCAGTTCGGTGAAGGTCCACCCCGGGCAGCTGGGCACCGGGGCCGCGGGATCGGCCTTGCCGACCGCCGCCCGGAACATCGCCGCCTGCTCGGTGAAGACCCCGGTCCACCGCTGGGTGGTCCACCCTCCTGGCACGTGCAGCCTCCCCGCTCGGTTCGCAAGTAGCGGTCATCGTGCCGCACCTGCCCGGGGGTTGGAGTGGGAGGAGCGACCAGAGGTTCCGGCCGGCCGGAGGGGAAGGGGAGGGAGAGGGGAAAGGGGAGGGAGAACGGAGGAGAGGAGAGCGCGGGGAGGGGGAGGGAGGAGGTGCGGAAGGCGGGGGCGGGGGCAGGCAGTGGGGAGCCGACGAGCAGAGGGGTGCGGGAGGAAGGGGCGAGGAGCGCAGCAGCCGGGAGCGCAGGCGCAGGAAGCAGAAGCGCAGGAAGCGGAAGTCCGGGAACCGGGGGAGCCGGAAGCGCGGGAGCGAGGAGGAAGAGGACGGGGAGCGGAAAGCCGGTGATGAGGTCATGAGTCCATGTTCGAACGCTTGTTCGAATCAGGCAAGATCACGTACGGGTGATCTTGCGAGGGCCGGGCACGCGCCGGGAGGAGACCCGCAGGTACCGCGACCCGACCCGTTCGCAACGCACGGGGAACCGGAGAAGATGACGGTGCGTCGCACTCCCAGCGGCCCGGCGGCACGAAGGGTGGACAACCGTGTTCGGTGTGCAACCAGAGCAGTTGCGCGCGGCGTCCAAGCAGTTCCACGAGGGCTCGGACGCGGCGGCGGACGGCGCGGAGCTGATCTCCATGCTCAGGCTGGAGGCCGACGCGCTGGGCCAGGTCCCCGCGGCCGCCGAGTTCGTCGACGCCCTGACCAGGTGGTCAGGCGAGCAGTCCGACGACCTGCGGCGCGGCAGCGCCTGGTACCGCGACGCCGGCGACGGGCTCAACGAGAACGCCGACGCCTACCAGCGCGCCGACGACGACTCGCACACCGCCTTCCGCGGCATCGAGGGGGGCCTGGCGTGAGCTACACCGACCCCGAGGCCCTGTACGCCCGGCTGGCCACGGGCGACGCGGGCCGCGTCGCCGCCGCGGCCGACCCCATCACCGGCGCCAGGAGCGCGGTGGGCCGCGCGGGTGAGTCGGTCACGGCCGGCGGCTCCACCGCGACCTCCACCTGGCGGGGCGACGCCGCCGCCGGCTTCCAGGGCCGCGCCGACCTGTCCGCCCGGTCCGCGACCCTCTCCGGTGAGCGCCTGGCCGCCGGCGCGGACGTCGTCCAGGCCACCTCCCGCGCCTACGGTCAGATGCGCGGCAGCGCCGACCAGCTGATCGACTTCTGGCGCGGCCGCTCCCCCGCGCTGGACGAGGCCCAGACCCGCGACCTGGCCAACCGCGTCAACGAGCAGCTCACCAACGTCAAGAACAGCTACGAGCGCGTCCTGCGCAGCTACGCCCGAGCCCTCGGCCAGGTCCGCCCCGGCTTCGCCGAGACCGCGGCCCAGGACCCCGGCTGGAACGCCACCGCGACGGCCCTGCGCACCACCGCCGCCGTGCCCGCGCCGGGCACCGACCCGCGCCAGGTCGCCGCCTGGTGGAAGTCGCTGGGCAAGGAGCAGCAGGATGAGCTGATGCGCACCCGGTTCCAGGAACTGGGCCGGCTGCGCGGCCTGCCCTCGGGCGTCCTCGACCAGGCCAACCGGCTGCGCATCGACGACGACCTCCGGCGCTTCTCCGCCGAGCGCGACCAGCTCGACTCGCGGATGACCGAGCGGGCCCGCGAGCTGGGGCTGGACCCGAAGGACTCCGGCGACCTGACTCGGCTGCTCAACGACCCGCAGTACGCGCAGATGGTGGAGCAGCGGCAGGAGGCCGCGGCCAAGGCGGAGAACGCCGCGAAGGTCCAGCAGAGCATCGCCGAGGCCGAGGTGTTCTCGCAGGACCAGGGCTGGCTGAACGCCGAGGGCAAGGCGGACGTCCGCGTGCTGGCGTGGGACCCGTACGGCCCGCGCGGCGACGGCGCGACGGCCCTCGCCTACGGCGACCCGGACACGGCCCGCAACCTCGCCGTGGCCGTCCCCGGCACCGGGTCGACGCTGGACGGCTTCTCGGTCAGCCAGGCGGGCAACCTGCGCCAGGCCATGGGTGCGGAGGGCAACGCCACCATCCAGTGGCTCGGCTACGACGCCCCGGGCTGGGCGATCGGCGAGGTGGACAACCCGGCGCAGGCCCGCGAGGGCGGCGCGAACCTGGTCGCCGACGTCAACGGCTACCGCGCGGCCGCCGAGGCCGCGGGCAACCGCCAGCACCTGACCGTGATCGGCCACTCCTACGGCTCCACGACCGTGGGCTACGCGGGCATGAACGGCCTGGCCGCCGACGACATCGCGTTCGTCGGCTCGCCCGGGGTGGGCGCCTCGCACGTCGGCCAGCTGTCGGTGGGCGAGGGCCACGTGTACGTCGGCGCGACCGAGCACGACCCGGTCGTGCAAGGCACCAGCTCGACCTGGTTCACCGAGGACGGCTCGTCGACCGGCCCGTACGACGACGCGTTCGGCGCGCGGACGTTCGGCACCACCGACTCGACGATGATCCACGGCGCGCACTCCGAGTACTACACGCCGAACTCGGAGTCGGTGCGGAACCTGGCCCGCATCGCGACCGGCGAGGGCGCCTCAGTGACCGGGCAGGCGTGGTACGACGACCCGCTGGGTCCCTCGGGCCCGTACTCGAACGTCCCGGTGGTGGGCCCGGCGGTCGACATCGTCACGGGCACCGCCGCGGGCGTCGCGGACCTGGGCATGGACGTCGGCACCGGCCTCTACGGCGCCGGCCGCGAGGCGTGGAACGGCAACTGGTCCGAGGCCGGCACCGGCCTGCTGAACACCGGCAAGGAGCTGGTCAGCGACACGGCGGACGTGGTGGTCGGCGGGGTCGGCGACGTGGTCGAGTTCGGCCGCGACGTCGTGGAGGGCGCGGGCGACGTGTGGGACCGGACCGTGGGGTCCTGGTTCTAGGCGGTCCTGGTTCTAGGCGGCTCGGCAGGGCCCGACGTCGTACTTCGGGTCGACGCCGTCCAGGCCGTTCTCGTCGGTCTTGGTGACGGTGCAGATCACCACGTCCCCGACGGCGACGCCCTCGGGCAGCTGGTCCAGGTCCGCGCCGTAGGTGCCGGTGTGGGGCGCGTCGGGCTGGTCCCCGTCCAGCTCCATGCCGACCCGCGTGGGTGCGTCGTCGTTCGTCTCGACGATGCGGACGACCTTGAGCCGCAGCTCCCCCGACCAGTCGCTGCCGCAACCGGCGAGCACGGCTCCGACCACGAGGACGGCGGCACACGCCTTGAGCGCCTTCACGCCGTCGAGCTTAGCTAGAAGCGCAGCACCGGGAGGGCGGTCGACAGATCCGCCCGGCTGCCGGACGCGGTGACCCGACCGTCGGCCACGGCCTCGTCCCAGCCCAACCGGCCCACGGCCAGCTCCAGCCACGTGCGCGGGTCGGTCTCGACCACGTTGGGCGGTGTGCCGCGGGTGTGCCGGGGCCCGGCCACGCACTGCACGGCGGCGAACGGCGGCACCCGCACCTCGACGCTGCGGCCCGGCGCGGCCTGCTCCAGGGTCCGCAGGCTCAACCGGACGGCCGCCGCGAGCACCGGGCGCGCCGGCTGGTCGACGCCCTCGCCCGTCAGCCAGGGCAGCACGGCCTCGACCGCGGCGCGCGCCTCGCGCGGGTCGACGGGTTTCGACGGCACGGGCCGAGGTTAGCGCCCGACGCGCAGGCCGGCGGAGTGCACCGCCTCGGCCAGCAGCTCCTCCACGTGGTGGGTGAGCCGCCGGGCGTCGGTCGGGGTGAACGTGCTCCACGGCTCCGTCCCGTTGGACGCGCGCCGCTGCTGGAGGTAGCGCCCCTCCTCGGTGTCGAAGAACGCCACCACGCGGTCGGGCCGGCACCGCTTGCCGTACTTGTCGCGGGCCGCGGCGCCGAAGTTGCCGGTGTGCACGAGCCCGGTGAACATCTTGACCAGCGTGGTCGCGTCCTCCTGGCGCACGCCGTGCTGGCGCAGCGAGTTCTCCAGCGACCGGGGCGAGCCGTCGGACCGCTTCACCGCCGCCTCCAGGTCGGCGCTCGGCATGGTGACGGAGTGACCGGTGCCGGCGGGGTGCGCGGGCAGCGCGCCCAGCACCGCCGAGGCCAGGCCGGAGCCCGCCGCGCGCCGGAACGCCAGCCGGTTGTCGTCGAGGGTGGCCACCGCGCCGTCGTCGCCGTTGGCCACGGCCAGCACGCGCACGCTGCGGCCGATCCAGACCCGGCCGTCGACCTCGCGCTCCGGCCGGGAGAACTGCCGCAGCAGGTGGTGCAGCTCCGGCGCCAGGCCGCTGGGCCCGCCGAGCCCGCGGGCGCCGATGCCGTGCCACGCGCGCCGCTCCACCTCGGCCCGCTCCCGGTGCGTCCGGCCCGGCGAGGGCACCTTGATGACCAGCGGCACCTGCCCCAGGTCCAGGCGTTCCCACAGCACGTCGAACTCCTCGGCCGAGAGCGTGATGGGCTCCCGATCCGCCGGCCCCCCGAAATACGTCACGCCAACCCCCGGTCCTCGGAGCCGGGCGCGGGCCCGCGCCGTCCGGGACGGCGCGGGCCCGCGCTCCGCTCACTGGCTACTGCGGCACTTCCCCGATCACGGGCGGTGCGACGAGCCGGTCGTC
Organism: Saccharothrix sp. BKS2; assembly: GCF_047689505.1. Lineage (NCBI taxonomy): Bacteria > Bacillati > Actinomycetota > Actinomycetes > Pseudonocardiales > Pseudonocardiaceae > Saccharothrix > Saccharothrix sp. BKS2. The sequence continues at coordinate 30,525 of NZ_JAUQOL010000002.1, forward strand.
GCCGAACACGTCGTCGGTCTCGACCAGGTAGTCGGCCAGCTTGTGCTCCTGGTCCTCCTCGCCCTCGCCGGGCCGGGCGCCCGCGGCGCCACCGGCCATGCCCGCGCCCGCGCCACCGGGACGACCCGGACCACCGGCGGCACCGGGACCACCCGGGCCGAAACCACCGGGACCGAACCCGCCCGGACCACCGGCCACCGGGCCGCGCGGACCGGCACCGGCCGGGTTGGGGCCACCGGGAACGCCACCGTGCGCACCCGGACCGCCGGGCATCCCCGGACCGCCGGGCACACCGGGCATCCCGCCGCGCGCACCGGGACCACCGGGCACACCGGGGCCACCAGGACCACCGGGCACCCGCGCGCCGGGCGGCAGGTTCGGCCGGGCGCCGGGACCACCCGGGCCACCGGGACCCCTCGGCGGGACCGGGCCGGTGCGCGGGGGCAGCGGCGGCGTCCACATCGGGGGCGGGCCCACGGGCGGCCTGACCGCGACCGGCGGGGGCGGCACCGGCTGCGGGGTCGGCGTGGGGTTGCCCGGCGGGGCCCACGACGGGTTCGTGGTGCCGTTGTTGCCGGGCAGCAGGCCGGGCTGCGGCACGGGCGAGCCGCTCGGCGGGGCCCACGACGGCGTGGTGGTGCCGCCACCGCCGCCGCCACCGGGCGTGGTCCAGGGCTGCCCGGCGCTCTGGGCCACGGTGTAGCTGTTGTACTGGCCGGCGCCGGCGGGCGGCGGGGTGTCGATGACGACCTGCGGCGGCGGCACGAACTCGCCCAGCGTGCTGCTGTTCCACTCGCTGCTGGACTGGTAGCTGTTCATCACCTCGACGGCCTTGGCCTCGGCGTTGTCCTGCGCCGCTTCCTGCCGCTCGTGGTCCTGCTGCTGCTGGATGACGTGCATCATCCCGACCGGTCCGGTCAGCGCGCCGAGGATCTTGTCACCGGTGGACGGCGCCTCGGTGGTCACCGGGACCGGCTCGGGCATCTCCTTGCGCGCGTCCACGATGTACTCGCCCTGGAGCTGCGCGGAGGACTTCATCACGTCCGAGGCGCGCTGCGCGTCGGAGGCCCACTCGCCCAGCGGCGAGAGCGCCGCCTGGGCCGCGTTCGCGCTGGAGCCCTCCCAGACCGCGCCGAGCTTCGCCAGTCCGTCGTGGATGGACGTGTCGATCTCGGCCAGGGTCTCGGACAGCGCCTTCCACTTGTCCTCGATGGGCCGGGAGGCCGCCACGCCGGGACCCTCGTTGATCATGCGGTACAGATCGGGGTGTGCGTAACCGCGCCAGCGGTGGTCACCCATGGTGCTCGCCCCCCTCGGGTGCGTTGGTCGTCATGTCAGTCGTTGCCGACGCGTCCCCAGGACGCGGCGTTGTCGCCCTCGACCCGGCGGTAGTCCGCCTCGATCGTGGTGAGCTGCTCCACCACGCCCCTGAGCTGCTCGCGGTAGGCGAGGATGGCGTTCAGCGCGGCCGAGTCGCCCGACTCGAAAGTGTCCTGGTTGAACTTCTCGGCGGTCTCCCGGCTGACCGGGTCGCCCGCCCAGTTGCGCGCGTGCAGCGCGCCCTGGGCGTCCCGCAGCTGGGCGTCCAGCGCCTCCAGCGCGTTGGCGAAGACCTGCCGGGCGCCGGGGATCGCGGACGGCTCGATGCTGAGCTTCTGCTGCGTCCCGCTGTAGTCCGGCGTGGTCTGCGCGGAACCACCACCGCCACCGCCGTCGATGAACACGACACACCCTCCTCGGCACCACGCACACCCCACCGTGCGCATTCGGGATGACTTTAGCTCTGATGCATCACACGGGTGAGTGGTTCCGCCTGCGAACCGACTATCGCTACCGGTTACCCAGCGTCTCGACCACGGCCCCCGCGATCTGCGGTGCGAGCCGGCACAGCTCGTCCACGGGGGTGCCCTCGAAGCTCGACACCTGAACGTCGATCATCTGCCCGTCGGAGACGTCGACGCCCAGGAAGCACACCTGGTCGTCGCCGGGGGCGCGGCCGAGCACCGCCGGGAAGCCGCCGACCTCCAGGCGCTCCGGCTCCACGGCGAAGCCGCCGTCGGTGTACCAGGAGATGCCGGTGGTGGTCACGGTCGTCACGCGGAAGCCCCACGTGCGGTCCTCGCGGAAGAAGTCGCAGGTCGGGGAGTCGTAGACGGTGGCGGTGCCCGCGCGGGGCGGGCGGCCGGCACCGAACCGCGCGCGCTGCGCGTCGGTCAGCGCGGTGCACGGGTCGACACCCCCGACGTCGATCGTCCTCGGGCGGGCCGGGGCCCGGGACGCGGAGGTCGGCTCGCTCGACGCGGCGGCGGAACGCCCGGGACCCCGGTCACCCGCGGTGGCGGACCCGCCGGTGGTCTCGGAGCAGCCCGTGAGCAGGGCCAGGGCGGCGAGGAGCGGCACGGCGCGGCGCGGGAGCCCAGGCATGGGCCCCAACGTATCGGACGTGCCCGCGCCCGACGGCGCGAACGGGCCGGGTCAGCAGCGCTCCGCGTAGCGGCAGGCCACCACGGCGGGCCGCTCGACCGGCGCGCCCGCCTCGATCGACCACGCCAGGCGCACGTACTGGGCGTGCGTCCAGGCCAGCGGGGTGGCCGAGGTGGTGCCGCGACCCAGCCACACCTGCTCGGGCAGCATCCGGCCCGGGTTGGCGGCGGACGCGATGTCGGCCAGGCGGCGGCGCGCGGCGCCCTGGTCGCCGGCCAGCAGCTCGTACTCGCCGCGCTCGCCGGCGAAGATCGGCCACGTGCGGCCGTAGGTGCGGCCGTGGCCGAGGTTCCAGGGGCCGCCGTCGGCGCGCTCGCCGTAGCCGTCGCCGTTGTAGCGGTGCCAGAACCGGCCGCGCTTGAGCTGCTCGTCGACCACCCGCACGGTGTCGCGCACCACCGGGTCGTCGTGCGACCGGACGCCCAGGCGCACCAGTTCGAGGAAGCTCGGGTCCACGGCGGCGCGCTGGTCGATCTCGGTCGGGTGGTTGTCGCCGGGGTTGTAGGTGGTGCCCCGGTCGGGCTGCCCGTCCTTGGTGAGCCGCAGGTAGTAGGGCCGGTCGGAGAACGGGCCGGTGCGGGTGACCGTCCACTCCTCGACCCGGGCCTCCCAGCCGTCGGCGATCCCGAGGTACCGGGCGGCGCGCGGGTCGCCCACCCGGCCGAGCAGGTCGGCCAGGCACACCAGGCCGGCGATCTCGGCGGCGATGGTGCCGGGCGAGTACCCGCTCTGGTTCTCCCAGCGCTCCTGCTGGGTGAACGGCGCGTCCGGCTGGGCGATCATGAACTCGGCGGCGCGCACGAGGCCGTCGAGGGTGTCCCGGTCGGTGCGGCCGAGCAGCCACGCCAGCAGCATCGGCGCGGCCTGCTCGTCCTGCTGGACGTTGGTCCAGTGCGGCTCGCCGGTGACGCGCGTGTTCTGCGGCAGGTGGCCGTCGGGCTGCTGCTGCACGTCGAGCATGAAGTCCAGGGCGCGGTGCGCGGCCCGGGTGTCGCCGGCCGCGAGCAGGGCGCTGGCCACCTGGTACTGGTCGCGCGGCCACACCAGGGCGTAGGAGCCGAACTCGGGGGCGATCTCGCGGTCGAAGCCGAACGCCCACGGGAAGCTCGGCGAGGCGACGAACGCGCCCGGGTTGCGCTTGTCCTCGGTCGCGGCCAGCACCGCCATCGACGTCTCGTAGAGGTCGCGGTCGGCGGCGCGCGGGCGCTCCAGCGACCCCAGGTAGTCCTCCCAGCCCCGGTCGTAGCGGCGGGCGTGCCGGGGGAAGCCCTCGACCAGGGAGGAGCGCGCGGTGGTCAGGGCCTGCTCGGGGGTACCGCCGAAGCCCAGGGCCAGCGTGGTGCGGCCGCCCCTCAACCGCAGCTCACCGGTCTGGACGACGTTGCCGGTGGTGGCGCTGACGGGCGTGATCCCGTGGTCGGCGACCAGGGCGCTCGCGGCCCGCTGGTCGCGCGCCACCAGCGCGTCCGGCTGGTCCACGGCGGTGTCGTCGTCGCCGTCGCGGGACAGGTTCGGGTCGAAGACCACCCGCACGTCCGCCGGCCGGCCCGAGAACTCCACGTCGACCAGGACGGTCGCCCGGGACGGGTCGGTGGTGTAGGTGAGGCGGGCCTGCCAGCCGGGACCGCGGAACACCTGGCGGTAGCGCAGCCTGCCGATCGGCTCGGTGCGGGCGTTCGCCGCGGCGCGGCCGTCGACCACGAGCGTGAGCTCCCGGGTCGCCGGGGTGCTCAGGTCGGGGTAGAAGACCTCGTTCAGCCCGTCGCGGCCGAGGGTGAACCACACCGGGCTCTCGGACTGGCGGGCCGTGCCGAACCCCTGCTTGTCGGCGGGCATGTAGGTCGCCGGGGGACCGGGGACGGTCAACGCGCTCGCCAGCAGCACCGCGACCAAGGGGGGCGTCATGCCCTGTTGGGTGCACCGCGGCGGGCCATGTCAAACAACAGTCCACACAGGACGATCAACCGCGGCGGCGGTCAGCTGCGCCCGAGCAGCTCCTCGATCTCCTCGGGCTTCATCGGCTTGGCGAAGAACCAGCCCTGGCCCGTGTCGCAGCCGATCCGGTGCAGGCGCTTGGCCTGGGCCGGGGTCTCCACGCCCTCCGCGGTGACGCCGAGCTGGAGCGCGTGGGCCAGCTGGACCAGCGTGGAGACGATCTGGGCGTCCACCGCGTCCTCCTCGTCCGCCGCCCGCAGCCCCTCCATGAACGAGCCCGCGATCTTCAGCTCGTGCACGGGCAGGTGCTTGAGGTACGCCAGGTTCGAGTACCCGGTGCCGAAGTCGTCGATCGCGATCCGCACGCCCATGTCCGACAGCGCCCGCAGCGCCTCCAGCGGCTCGTCCGCGGTGCCCATGATGGCGCTCTCGGTCAGCTCCAGCTGGAGGTGGTGCGGCGGCAGCGCGCACTCGTCCAGGATCCGCTTCACGTCCCGCACCAGCTCGGGGTCGCGCGACTGCCGCACCGCCAGGTTGACCGACACGAACGGCGCGGAGTCGCCGAACGCCTCGAACCAGCGGCGCGCCTGCTCGCACGCCTTGCGCAGCACCCACCGGCCCAGCGGCACGATCAGGCCGGTCTCCTCGGCCAGCTCGATGAACCGGTCCGGCGCCAACCGCCCGAACTCCGGGTGCTGCCAGCGGACCAGCGCCTCCACGCCCACGATCGTGCTGTCCTCCAACCGCACCAGCGGCTGGTAGTCCACGTAGAACTCGTCGCGCTCCAGCGCCGCCGGCATGGTCGCGGACAGGGTGAAGCGGGCGACCTCCTTGGCGTTGCGCTCCGGGTCGTACAGCGCCCAGCGCGACTTGCCGTCCGCCTTCGCCCAGTACAGCGTGATGTCCGCGTCCCGCATCAGGTCGGCCGCGGTGGTGCCGGACAGGGCGCGCTCGACGATGCCGATCGACGCCGACACGGTCAGCTCGTGCCCGCCGATGCGGATCGGGGACTCCAGCTCCCGCAGCACGCGGTCGGCCACCGCGATGATGTCCTGGGTGTCCCGCGAGCCCTCGACCAGGATCACGAACTCGTCGCCGCCCATGCGCGCCACGAGCTTGCCCTCGCCGGACACCGACAGGTCCAGCCGGCGGCCCACCTCGACCAGCAGCCGGTCGCCGATGTCGTGGCCCAGGCTGTCGTTGATCACCTTGAACCCGTCCAGGTCCAGGTAGCACAGGCCGGCCCGGTGGCTGTGGCGGTTGTTGAACACCCGGCCCAGCCGCTCCAGGAACAGCGCCCGGTTGGGCAGGCCGGTCAGCGGGTCGTGCAGCGCCTGGTAGCGCAGCCGGTTCTGGAGCAGGTGGCGGTCGGTGACGTCCTCGATCATCGCCACCTGGTACTGCGGCTCGCCGTGGTCGTCGCGCACCAGCGACAGGGTCAGGTGCGTCCACACCTGCTCGCCGTCGGCCCGGCGGAACCGCTTCTCGGCCCGGTAGTGGTCGCACTCACCCGCGGTGAGCTGGTCGTACAGCCGCCAGACCGTGCCGCCGTCCTCCGGGTGCATCAGGTCGCGGATGTTGTACTGCCGCATCTCCTCGACGCTGAACCCGAGCATGTCCTGCAACGCCTGGTTCACGTCCAGGATGCGGCCCTCGATGTCGGCGATGCCGATGCCGATCGCGGCCTCGGTGAACATCGCCCGGAACCGCGCCTCCGACGCCCGCAGCGCGGCCTCGGCCTGGTCGCGGGCGTCCAGCACGGCCGCGCGGATCGCCTCCTGCTCGGCCAGCGTCCGCTCGCGCAGCGCGCGGGCGTACCCGGCGGACAGCGCGCCCTGGAGCGCCGCCAGCCGGGAGCGCATCAGCTCGTCGCGCGGCACGCCCAGCTCGGCGAGCAGGTCGTCGCCGAGCAGCTGCACGGTGCGGCCGAGCGTGTCGGTGCCGGTGAAGTGGGCCTCGACCAGGCGCGCGCCGATCTCGTAGCCGGGCGCGGTGCGGAACGGGCTGGCGTGCAGCGCGTGCACCAGCACCTCGGTGAGCGCCTGGAGGTGTTCGGCGACCTCGGCCCGGGTCATCGGCACGTAGCTGCTGCCGATGACCGCGGTGGCCCAGGTCCGGGCGAACGACTCGGCCCCCGCCTGGACGGCGGGGTCGAGGTTCGATCGGCCTGGTGCCGCCACCCGATGGTCAACCTGTTCCGTCATGTCCGCCGGCCTGCCGCCACAACGCAGAGGATACGGCCGCTCGCGGTGCGCGGTCGACAGATCCGCCGGCGCACCTCCCCCGGGCGGGCCCCTTCCCCCGCCGCCATCAGGACTTCCGCCCCACCGCGCCGAAGCTGACGAACCTGGCGGCGTCCTCGCCCACGTCGTCCGGCGACTCCGGGTGCCACAGCGGCAGCCGCGCCACCCCCGGCTCCACCAGGTCGAACCCCTTGAACAGGGCCTCCACCTCGTGCCCGCGCCGCCACACCAGCTGGGTGACGCCCCGGTTGTAGGTGCCGGTGGCCCGGTCCCACGCCGGGTCCCAGTCGCCCTCCTCGTACCCGACGTGCGAGAGCGCCAGGTGGCTGCCGGCCGGGATCGCGTCCCGGTAGGCGGCCACGATGCCCTGCGGGTCCTCGTCGTCCGGCACGAAGTGCAGCAGCGCGACCATCAGCACGCCGATCGGCCGGTCGAAGTCGAGCAGGCCCCGCACCTCGGGCGCGCCGAGCACCGACTCCGCGTTGCGCACGTCCCGCTGGAGCACGGTGACCAGGTCGTTCCCGGTGAGGATGGCCCGGCTGTGCGCGACCGCGACCGGGTCCACGTCCACGTACACCACGCGCGCGGTCGGGTCGGTGGCCTGGGCGATCTCGTGCACGTTGCCCACGGTCGGGATGCCCGAGCCCAGGTCGAGGAACTGGCGGACGCCCTGGTCGAGCAGGTAGCGCACGGCCCTGCGCAGGAAGGCGCGGTGGTTGAGCACCACCTCCTTGATCACCGGCGCGTCGGCCAGGGTCTTGTCGGCCACGGCCCGGTCGACCGCGAAGTTGTGGGCGCCACCCAGCCAGTAGTCGTAGACCCGCGCGATGCTGGGTCTGCTCAGGTCGATGTCGCCCGGCGCCCAGGTCGGCCGTTCCACGCTGTCCACACGCACTCCTAGACGCTGTCGGTTCCCCACCGTTGTGGTGACCCCCACATCATGGGCCAATCCGGTGAGTTGTCACACCGTCCTGTCGCACTCGTCCCCGGATCTCGTCCCGCCGAGCCCGTTCACCGGGAAGAATGACGTCCTCGTGGGGTACCTGTGGATCGCGGGCGCGGTCGTGTCGGTGGCGGCGGTGGTGCTGCTCGTGGTGCAGCACCGGCGGCGCAGGAGCTTCCTGCCGCCCACGCTGGTGGGCTCGATCGGGGCGTTCGCGCTGGTCGCCGGGTGGATGTTCGCGGTGGACGCGACCGCGCCGAAGCACGAGGCGATCAAGACCGGCGGGCTCGCGGGCGGCGCGGTGATCGCCCTGTACGCGCTGTGGCTCAACGACCGCCGGCGGCGGACCGACGAGGCGCGGCACGAACTGGACAGCGAGCGGCAGGTCCTGGAGAACGTCCGCGCCGAACACGACCGGTCGCGGGTCGCCGACGAGCGGTTCGCCCGATCGGTGGAACTGCTCGGCCACGAGGCGGAGCAGGTGCGGGTGGGCGCGATGCACGCCCTGGCCGGCCTGGCGCGGTCCCGCCCGGAGTACGCCCAGACCGTGCTCGACGTGCTGTGCGCCTACCTGCGGCGGCCGTTCCTCGCCGGGGACGAGGCGAAGGACGAGCGCGAGTTCGAGGTCCGGCTCACCGCCCAGCGGCTGATCACCGAGCTGCTGCCCCACGACGAGGCCGCCGACGCGCCGCGCTACGACCTCGACCTGACCCGGGCCTACCTGGAGTACTTCGACATCTCGCACCGCCAGGTCAACAACCTCATGCTGCGCGCCGCGCGCCTGCACCAGTCGAACTCGTTCCACCACACGACCGTCCACGGCAGCGCGTGGTTCACCGACTCGTGCAGCACCGGGCGCCTGTACCTGCACGACATGGCCTTCCACGGCAAGGCGTGGTTCAGCCGCTTCCTGGTGCCGGCCGGGGAGCGGGTCGACTTCTCGCGCACGAGGTTCCTCGGGCCCACCAAGTTCGCCGGGGCGCGGTTCGACGGGCCGGTCGACTTCGGGGGTGCGACGTTCACCCGGTCGATAGATTTCGAGGGGACCAGGTTCACCCGGTCGCTCGACCTGCGCCCGGTCGAACCGCCGGTCGCCCGCACGATCGGCATGTACGTGTCCACCGGGCACGAGAACCACCTGCCCGACGGCTGGGTGGTCGAGGCGGGCACGGGCCTGGTGAGGAGCTGATGGGGCGCGGGCGGTGGTTGCTGGCGGTGAGCGTGCTCGCCGCGGTGCTGGTCACGGTCGCCACCACGGCGACCCTGCTGCTGGTCGACCCGAGGCAGCCGAAGGCCGAGGCGATCAAGACGGGGGCGCTGGCGGGCGGCGCGGTGGTGGCGCTGTACGCGCTGTGGCTCAACGACCGGCGGCGGCGCGTCGAGGAGGCCCGGCACGAGCTGGAGAGCGAGAAGACCGCCGACGAGCGGTTCGCCAAGGCCGTGGAGCTGCTGGGCAACGAGGCCGACCAGGTCCGGGTGGGCGCGATGCACGTGCTGGCCAACCTGGCGAAGACCAACCAGCGCTACAAGCAGACCGTGCTGGACGTGCTGTGCGCCTACCTGCGGCGGCCCTTCGAGCACCCGGCGCTGACCAGGAAGCCCGAGGACCCCGACCAGGCGTACTTCCGCGAGCCGGAGGAGGACCGGCCGGCGGAGGACCGGGAGGTCACCGCCGAGCAGGAGCGGGAGATGACCGTCCGGCGGACCGCGCAGCGGCTGATCACCGACCTGCTCCCGTGGGGCTCGAACCCGGACGAGACCCGCTACCAGCTGGACCTGAGCGGGGCCAAGCTCGTGCACTTCCGGCTGGAGGGCCGCCGGTTCGGCCGGCTCGTGGCCCGGCGCGCCCAGTTCTACGGCATCACCGCGTTCCGGGGGGTCACCCTCGCCCAGCCGGCCCTGTTCTCCGGCGGCACCTTCCACGGACGGGTGGACTTCGAGGACGGGCGGTTCCACGGCGGCATCTCGTTCCAGGACGCCGCCTTCAAGCGGGGCCTCACGCTCACCGGCGCGACCGCGGGCACGTTCCTGCACTTCCCCGAGCTGCCGCCGGAGGGCCTGGTCGGCAGCCTCGACGTGCGGGAGGGCACCGCGTTCCGCAACACCCCCGCCGGGTGGCCGCTAACCGGCGACGGGAAGCCCGTCGCCGTCGAGGACCATGTCCAGCAGGACTGACGCGGCCGCGCCGACCGCCGACGGGGTGACCACCGCGGTCTCGGCCACCGGCGCGTCCACCACCTCCACGAACCGGGCCCGGGTCTTCTTCGCCGCGAACGAGCGGGGCACCAGCGCCACGCCCAGGCCGAAGCCGACGAAGTCGAGCAGCGAGTGCACGTCGTTGACCTCGACCGCGACCCGGCGGTCCACCCCGGCGGTGGCCAGGGCGCGGTCCACCTGGTCGCGCGTCCCCCAGTCCGGGTTGAAATCCACGAACGGCTGACCCGCCAGCTCGGCCAGCTGCACCGACTCGCGCTCCGCGAACGGCAGCTCGGGCGCGCACGCCAACACCAGCGGTTCGGTGGACAGGGTCGACACCTTCAGGTCATCCGCGACGTGACCGGCCGTGACGAACGCGACGTCCAGCCGGCCCGCGCGCACCAGCTCCACCAGCTCGCCCGACCCTGCCTGCCGCAACCGCAGCTCCACGCCGGGGTGCAGCTCGTGGAACCGCGCCAGCACGGCCGGCAGGTGCACGCCGTGCAGGCACTGGACGCCGCCCACGGACAGCTCGCCGCGCAGCAGCCCCTGGACGGCCGCCACCGCGTCCCGCGCCGCGTCGATCGTGCCCAGCGCCCGGCGCGCCTCGGCCAGCAGCGCCCGCCCGGCCTGGGTCAGCTCCACCTGCCGCGTGCTGCGCACGAACAGCGGCGCGCCCAGCTCGACCTCCAGCGCCCGGATGGACGCGGACAGACCCGATTGGGCGACGTGCATCCGCCGGGCCGCGCGGGTGAAGTGGCACTCCTCGGCCACGGCCACGAAGTACTCCAGCTGCCGCAGTTCCACGATTCATCACCCGTACTGCTGAATGGCATCAGGTCCTTCTGTTGGACAGCTTAATGCCGTCGGCCCAAGCTGGGTGGGAGGGGAACCAACAGGGAGGTACGTCACGATGCTCACTCGCCGCATCGGCGGGGTCGAGGTCAGCGCCATCGGCCTGGGCGGGATGCCCATGTCGCTGGCCGGCCGGCCCGATCGGGCCCGCGCCGTCGAGACCATCCGCACGGCCGTCGACCGGGGCGTGACCCTGATCGACACGGCGGACGCCTACTCCGCCGACGACAGCGACTTCGGGCACAACGAGGAGCTGATCGCCGAGGCGCTCAAGGGCGTGGACGGGGTCCTGGTCGCCACCAAGGGCGGCCACACCCGCACCGCCGACGGCGACTGGGCCCTCAACGGGAGGCCCGAGTACCTGAAGGCCGCCTGCGAGGCGTCGCTGCGGCGGCTCGGGGTGGACGCCATCGACCTCTACCAGTTCCACCGGCCCGACCCGGACGTGCCGACCGCCGAGTCCGTCGGCGCGCTGGCCGAGCTGCTGGACGAGGGCAAGATCCGGCTCGCGGGCGTGTCCAACTTCGACCCGGCGCAGATCCGCGAGGCCGTCGAGGTGCTGGGCGGGCGGCTGGCGAGCGTGCAGAACCAGTTCTCGCCCGCGTTCCGCTCCAGCGAGCCGGAGCTGGAGCTGTGCGCGGAGCTGGACGTCGCGTTCCTGCCGTGGAGCCCGCTGGGCGGCATCAGCGCGGCCGGGCGGCTGGGCCAGGAGTTCTCGGCGTTCGCGGAGGTCGGCGCGGCGCACGGGGTGAGCCCGCAGCAGGTGTGCCTGGCGTGGATGCTCGCCAAGGCGCCGCAGGTGGTGCCGATCCCGGGCGCGTCGCGGCCCGCGAGCATCGCCGACTCGGCCGACGCGGTGCACCTGGAGCTGGGCGAGGAGGAGCTGCGCCGGCTCGACGGGTGATCCCCGGCGGGGCGATCACCGGCGGGTGACCTCCGAATGGCGGGATCAGGCGATCGGGACGACGATCTGAGCCACCCCGGGCGCACCAGAGCCGTCCGGGTCCGGCGGCCGCGCCACGCGGCCCGGACCCGGACTGCTCCGTTTTCGTGACCGATTAACGAGAACCCTGGTGATCCGGTTGGCCGTGCCTCACACTGCCCAACGAGTCAACCCCCTGCACTGGCTCCAGGAGTCCCGATGAACACCTTCGCACGCTCCGCCACAGCACTGCTGACCTGCGTGGGGCTGGTGCTGTCCGGTTCGGCCGCCACCGCCTGGGCGGCCCCCGCCACCGAGGACCGCACCACCGAGGACCACGCCATGGGCTCGCAGATCCGCAAGCACGAGGGAGGTTCGGCACGCGTCGTGATCCCCACCGACCCCGGCACCGAGGCCGTCGTGTACGGCATCGACGTGAGCGGCCACCAGGGCAACGTCGACTGGAACCACTGGTGGGGCCTCGGCAAGCGGTTCGCCTACGTCAAGGCGACCGAGAGCACCGGCTACCGCAACCCCTACTTCGCCCAGCAGTACAACGGCTCGTACAACGTCGGCATGATCCGCGGCGCGTACCACTTCGCGCTGCCCGACCGCTCCACCGGCGCCGCCCAGGCCGACTACTTCGTCAACAACGGCGGCGGCTGGTCCCGCGACGGCCGGACCCTGCCCGGCGCGCTGGACATGGAGTACAACCCGTACGGCGCGACCTGCTACGGGCTGTCCAGGGCGAGCATGACCGCGTGGATCAAGTCGTTCAGCGACCGCTACCACGCCCGCACCGGCCGCTGGCCCGTCATCTACACGTCCACCAGCTGGTGGGACCAGTGCGTGAGCGGGGACTTCAGCTCCACCAACCCGCTGTGGGTGGCGCGCTACTCGTCGGCGGTCGGCACGCTGCCGTTCGCCTGGCCGGTCCACACGATCTGGCAGTACTCGTCCACGCCGATCGACCAGAACCAGTTCAACGGCGCCTACGACCGGTTGCAGGCGCTGGCCACCGGCTGAACGACCCGGTCGGCCGGGTGCGCGAGGCACCCGGCCGACCCCGGTCCTCAGTCGAACAGCGCCGGGAGGGTGCCCTCCCACGCCTCGCGCAGCTCCGCCAGCGGCAGGCGGCCCAGGTCCTGGACCTCCAGCGCGTCGGACTCCGGGTCCACCACGCCGACCTTGCGCCACGGCAGGCCGCGCGCGGTGCACATGTCGGTGAACCGCAGCTCCTCCGTGCGCGGCACGGCCACCAGCACGCGGGCGGTGGACTCGCTGAACAGCTCGGTGAACAGGTCGCCCTCCAGGAACACCCGGGCGCCCACCTCGCCGATCAGGCAGGTCTCCACCAGCGCCTGCGCCAGGCCGCCGTCGGACAGGTCGTGCGCGGCGGACAGCATCCCGTCGCGCGAACCCGCCACCAGCACCTCGCCCAGCAGCTTCTCGCGGGCCAGGTCCACCTTCGGCGGCAGGCCGCCCAGGTGGCCGTGGGTCACGTGCGCCCACTCCGAGCCGCCGAACTCCTCGCGCGTCTCGCCCAGCAGCAGCAGCGTCTCGCCCGCCTCCGCGCCGATCCCGGTCGGGATGCGGCGGCGGACGTCGTCGATCACGCCCAGCACGCCCACCACCGGCGTCGGCAGGATCGCCGTGGCGCCGGTCTGGTTGTAGAAGCTGACGTTGCCGCCGGTCACCGGGATGCCCAGCTCGACGCAGCCGTCCGCGAGGCCCTTCACGGCCTGCTCGAACTGCCACATCACCGCCGGGTCCTCCGGCGAGCCGAAGTTCAGGCAGTTGGTCACCGCGACCGGCGTGGCGCCCGAGGTGGCGACGTTCCGGTACGCCTCGGCCAGCGCGAGCCGCGCGCCCGCGTACGGGTCGAGCCTGGTGTAGCGGCCGTTGCAGTCGGTGGCCAGGGCCACGCCCCGGTGCGTCGACTCGTCGATGCGGATCATGCCCGCGTCGGACGGCTGGGCGAGCACCGTGCCGCCGCGCACGTACCGGTCGTACTGCTGGGTGACCCACCGCCTCGACGCCAGGTTCGGCGACGCGGCCATGGTCTTGACCAGCTCCAGCAGCTCGTCCCGGGCGGGCCTGGCCAGCCGGTCCGGCGTGTCGGCCTGGAGGGCGTCCTGGTCGGCCGGGCGCTCGATCGGCCGGTGGTACACCGGGCCCTCGTGCGCGACCGTGCGCGGCGGGACGTCCAGCACGACCTCGTCGTGCCAGGTGATGACGAGCCGGTCGCCCTCGGTGACCTCGCCGATCTCGGTGGCGATGACGTCCCACTTCGCGCAGACCGCCATGAACGCGTCCATGTCCTCGGGCCGCACGACCGCGCACATGCGCTCCTGCGACTCGCTGGACAGGATCTCCGCCGGCGTCATGCCGGTGGCGCGCAGCGGCACCCGCTCCAGGTGGACGCGCATACCGCCGTCACCGGCGCTGGCCAGCTCCGAGGTCGCGCACGCCAGGCCCGCGCCGCCGAGGTCCTGGATGCCGACCACGATGCGCTGGGCGAACAGCTCCAGGCAGCACTCGATGAGCACCTTCTCGGTGAACGGGTCGCCGACCTGGACGCTGGGCAGCTTCTTGCGCTTGCCCGCGGTGTCGTCGAAGGTCTCGCTGGCCAGGACGGACACGCCGCCGATGCCGTCGAGGCCGGTGCGCGCGCCGAACAGGACCACCTTGTTGCCGGTGCCCGAGGCGTGCGCCAGGTGCAGGTCCTCGACCCTCATCGCGCCCACGCACAGGGCGTTGACCAGCGGGTTGCCCGCGTAGGTCGCGTCGAACACGACCTCGCCGCCGATGTTCGGCAGGCCCAGGCAGTTGCCGTAGCCGCCGACGCCGGCCACGATCCCGGGCAGCACGCGGCGCGTGTCCGGCGCGTCGGCCGGGCCGAACCGCAGCGGGTCCATCACGGCCAGCGGGCGGGCGCCCATCGCGAGGATGTCGCGCACGATGCCGCCGACGCCCGTGGCCGCGCCCTGGTAGGGCTCGACGTAGGACGGGTGGTTGTGGCTCTCGGCCTTGAACGTGACCGCCCAGCCGTCGCCGACGTCCACCACGCCCGCGTTCTCGCCGATGCCCGCGAGCATCTTGGCGCGCATCTCGTCGGTGGTGGTGTCGGAGAAGTACTTCAGGTGCACCTTGGACGACTTGTAGGAGCAGTGCTCGCTCCACATCACCGAGTACACGGCCAGCTCGGCGTCGGTGGGCCGGCGGCCCAGGATCTCCTTGATGCGGGCGTACTCGTCGTCCTTCAGGCCCAGCTCCTTGTAGGGCTGCTCCTGGTCGGGCGTGTTCTCGGCGTTGGCGACGGTGTCGACGGTCATCAGGCGGTCACCACCGAGTCCACCAGGGACAGGAACATGCCCAGGCCGTCGTCGGTCGGGCCGGTGAGCGCGTCGATCGCGTGCTCGGGGTGCGGCATGAGGCCGACCACCCGGCCGTTGGCGCTGGTGATGCCCGCGATGTCGTTGCGCGAGCCGTTCGGGTTCTCGCCGACGTAGCGGTTGCGATCCCCACCGGCCGCTTCCGGCCGGTGCTGGTCGACGACGTAGCGGAACACCACGCGGCCCTCGCCCTCCAGCTCGTCGAGGGTCCGCTGGTCGGCCTGGTAGCCGCCCTCGCCGGACTTGAGCGGCACGAGGATCTCGGCGCCCTCGTCGTACCGGGTGGACCAGGCGGTCCGGTTGTTCTCGACCCTGAGCCACTGGTCGCGGCACACGAAGTGCAGCTTGGCGTTGCGGACCAGCGCGCCGGGCAGCAGGTGGGCCTCGCACAGGATCTGGAAGCCGTTGCAGATGCCGAGCACCGGCATGCCCTTGTTCGCCGCGTCGACGACCTCCTGCATCACCGGGGCGAACCGGGCGATGGCGCCGCAGCGCAGGTAGTCGCCGTAGGAGAAGCCGCCGGGCACGATGACCGCGTCGACGCCCCTGAGGTCGCGGTCGGCGTGCCAGAGGGGGACCGCCTCCCCGCCCGCGTAGCGGACCGCGCGCGCCGCGTCGACGTCGTCCAGCGTGCCGGGGAAGGTGATGACGCCGACCCTCATGCCTCGACCCGCCTCACGACCCAGTCCTCGATCACGGGGTTGGCGAGGAACGTCTCGGCGATCTTGGCGAGCGTGGCGTCGTCGACGTCGTCGGCGACCTCCAGCTCGAAGTGCTTGCCCTGGCGGACACTGGTGATTCCGTCGAACCCGAGGCGGGGCAGCGCGTTGGCCACCGCCTGTCCCTGGGGGTCGAGGATTTCGGGCTTCGGCATGACGTCGACGACGACTCGGGCCACGACAGGCTGCTCCAAGGTCGGAGGGGTGGCGGTACGCGGGAAGGGTACCTGAGCTGGGTGTTCATCAAGTTGGCGCGTGGTGGGGGGCACACGTTCGGCCAGGTTCACCCGATCGTGACCAGGCGGTTCGAAAGAGGTTCCTGGTAATCTGGTGTCAGCCGAGGCCCGTAAGCCGAGGAAGTGAGCACGGTCCGCATCCGGACGGATGTCGGCCGTGTTCGCGCCTTTTCAGGGGTTAATCGAGGCGCTGGACCGATCCGATCATGGACGCGGTCCGACGCGCCCAATCGCCGCCCAGGCCGTAGCACCCCACGACCATGTCCGCGATCCACAACAACGGCTCCCACGCGCTGTCGGCGTGCTCGTACAGCAGGTGGGAGTCGCGTGCGCGCTTGCCGAGCGCGGTACGGACGGTCAGCAGGTCGTGCTTGTTCCGCTCGTCGCGGGTGTCGAGGACCAGCCTCCTCCCCTCGACGTCCAGCAGATCATCGACCAGGTGGATCAGGCACTTCTGCCTGGCGCGTTCCTCGTTCGCACGGCAGTCGGTGCGGTAGATGTCCACCCGCGCGCCGAACTCCGCCAACCGGGCCAGGACGAACTTGCGGCGCGCCGTGTTCTCCCTCCTGAAGTGCACCTCCCGCTGACCGGGCAGCAGCAGTCCGCGCACCTGCGTTCGCAGGCGGTTCAGGTTGGGCAGCTCGACCACGGCGGCGGCGAGCAGGTAGGTGTCCCCGCGGCGGGATTCGTCGACAAAAGCTTGCACGGCCACGGCCGTGCATCGGCACCCGAAAGGCCGACCTGCACCGAGTCCACCCGAACGTGTGTTCGCCCTGTTCGCCATCGGCGTACCCGCGGATCCCGGCCGTTCCCGGCCCTACTGTGGGGATCATGCGGATCCTGGTGCTGGGCGGCACGGTCTTCCTCGGCAGGGCGACGGCGGCCGAGGCGGTGCGGCGCGGCCACGAGGTGGTGTGCGCGGCGCGCGGCGAGTCCGGCTCCGCGCCCGACGGCGCCGTCCACGTGCCGGTCGACCGCGACGCGGGCCTGGGCCCCCTGTCCGGCGAGCACTTCGACGCCGTGGTCGACGTGGCGACCATGTCCGTCACCTGGGTCCGCGACGCCCTGCGGTCCGTCGGCGCGGACCACTGGACGTTCATCTCCAGCTGCTCCGTCTACGCCGACCACACCACCCCCGGCACCCGCACGCTCGACCCGCTGGAGGACGACGCCGGGGCGCCCCGGTCGCCCGACCGCTACGGCGCGATCAAGGTGGCCAGCGAGAACGCCGTCCGCGACGCGCGCGGCGACCGGGCGTTCATCGTCCGCGCGGGCCTGATCACCGGCCCCGGCGACCGGAGCGACCGCTTCGGCTACTGGCCCAACCGCCTGTCCCGGGGCGGTCGCGTGGCGGTCCCGGACGCGACCGACCAGCCCGCCCAGCACGTCGACGTCCGCGACCTGGCCGCCTGGGTCGTGGACGCGGCCGAGCAGCGCGTCACCGGCACCTACGACGCCATCGGCCCGGCCGTCCCGCTCGCGCTGGTCCTCGGCGAGATCGCGGGCGCGGTCGCGCCGCCGGGCACCGAGCTGGCGCGCGTGCCCGAGGAGGTCCTCCGGCGGCACGAGGTCGCGCCGTGGGCGGGCCCGCGCTCGCTGCCCCTGTGGCTGCCCGCCACCCACCGGGCGCTGATGTTCCGCGACGCGGGCCCGGCGCTGGCCGCCGGGCTGCGCACCCGGCCCACCTCGGAGACCGCGCGCGACACCCTCGCCCACGAGCGCGAGCTGGGCCTCGACCGCGAGCGGCGGGCCGGGCTGCCCCCGCGGGTCGAGGAGGAGCTGCTGCGCGCGGTCGGCTGAGCCGGTGTAGAACGGTGGGGCGAGAGGAGCACCCGCCATGCACATCGTCCACTTCGGACATTCCTGCCTGCTCGTCGGCACCGGCGGCGCGCGGCTGCTGTTCGACCCGGGCACGTTCTCCAGCGGTTTCGAGCAGGTCACCGGGCTCGACGCGATCCTGGTCACGCACGAGCACCCCGACCACCTGGACGCCGACCGGCTGCCCGGCCTGCGCGCGGCCAACCCGGGCGCCCCGCTGTTCGCGCCGTTCGACCTCGACGGCGCCACCCGGGTCGCGCCCGGTGACGTGCTGGAGGTCGCCGGCTCGACCGTCCACGTCCTGGACGCGCCGCACGAGGTGATCCACCGGGACCTGCCGGTGCCCGCGAACGTCGGCTACCTGGTCGACCACGGCGCGTTCTACCACCCGGGCGACTCGCTGACCGTGCCCGCGCAGCGCGTGGACGTGCTGGCGCTGCCGACCGCCGCGCCGTGGATGAAGGTGTCCGACGCGGCGGACTTCCTGGCCGCGGTGTCGCCGCGCAAGGCCGTGCCGGTGCACGAGGCGCTCCTGGCCCGGACCGGGGTCTACTACCGGGTCCTGACCGGCACCGCGCCGGCGGGCGTCGAGGTGGTCGTGCCCACCCGGGGCGAGGGGATCGAGCTGTAGGTGACGGGCGCGGCGCCGTGGCGCAGGACCAGGTCCACGGCCGCCAGCAGCGCCGGTCCCAGCCGGTCGAGCGACGCCGCGTCCACGCCCAGCCGCACCAGCCCGCCGCGCCGCGCCGCCCGGCCGGCGCCGAGCGGCCGGCCCCGGTGCCCGCCGACCATGCGCACCCGACCGGGCCGCACGTCGCCGGTGCGCAGGTCGTGCACGCCCGCCAGGTCCGCGCACACCGCGAACCGGTGCCTGCCCAACGCGACCAGCGTGCCGGGCGAGGCGAGCCAGTCCGGCGGCGCGAACAGGTCCGTGTGCAGGCCGAGCCGGGCCAGCGCGGTCCGGGCGGCCACCAGCCGCAGGCCCGCCTCGTGGGCGGACAGCGCGGCGAACTCGGCGCGCCTGCGCCCCACCCCGGCCCGGTGCGCCGGGTCGGGCGCGTGGTCGAAGCCGTGCAGCAGGAGCGCGTCACCGGCGGCGACGCGGTCGCGGACCCAGGTCAGGGCCGGTCCGGGCGCCCGGCCAGGCGCCAGCAGCAGCGACAGCGGCACGTGCCGCCGGTCGAGCCGGTCGGCCAGGTCGGCGCACCGGGCGAGCGTGCTGGGCCCGATGCCGGACAGCGAGACCACGAGGTGGGTGCGCACGGGGACCAGTGCGCCGCACCGGCGTGTCGTCCGCCCGTCCGCCAGGTGACGCCCCGGTGCGGATCCGGCGAACTGTGCCCGGTGGCCGCCCGGGTCACCGCCCCGGTCACCTCCCGGGCGACGGCCAGTCCGCGAACGACAGCCCGGTGATCCGCTCGTACGCCTCGACGTAGCGGGCGCGGGTGGCGGCGACCACGTCGTCGGGCAGCGGGGGCGGCGGGGTGTCGGACGCGCGGTCCCAACCGGACTCCGGCGAGGTCAGCCAGTCCCGGACGTACTGCTTGTCGAACGACGGCTGCACGCGCCCCGGCTCGTAGGAGTCCGCGGGCCAGTAGCGCGACGAGTCGGGGGTCAGCACCTCGTCCCCGAGCACCAGCGCGCCCGAGGCGTCCAGGCCGAACTCGAACTTCGTGTCCGCCAGGACCACCCCGCGCGTCCGCGCGAACTCCCGCGCCGCGCCGTACACGGCCAGCGTCGCGTCCCGCAGCCGACCGGCCAGCTCCGCCCCGACGCGCGCCTCCACCTCGGCGAACGACACGTTCTCGTCGTGCTCCCCGACCTGCGCCTTCGTCGCCGGGGTGAAGATCGGCGGCACCAGCTCGGACGCCTCGACCAGCCCGGCGGGCAGCTCCACGCCGCACACCGAGCCGCCCTGCCGGTACTCGGCCATGCCCGACCCGGTCAGGTAGCCGCGCGCCACGCACTCCACCTGCACCATGTCCAGCCTGCGCACCAGCAGCGCCCGGCCGCGCACCTCGTCGGGGACGCGCGGGTCGTCCCACGCCACGAGGTGGTTCGGCACCAGGTCCGCGAACCGCTCGAACCAGAACACGCTCATCGCGGTCAGCACCCGCCCCTTGTCGGGGATCTCGGTGACGAGCACGTGGTCGTAGGCGGAGATCCGGTCCGACGCCACGAACAGCAGCAGGTCGTCGTCCACCTGGTGGACCTGGCGGACCTTGCCGGTGGCGACCAACCGGTAGTCGTCGAGCTTGGGCACGGCCGAAGCCTACTTGTCCCGCTCCGTGGGCCCCCCTTCCCGCCTGCGGCAAGATGCCCCCCATGCGCGCACCCGGACTGATGCTCAGCGTGATCGCCGCCCTCGCCGTCGCCTGCGCCCCCGCCGACGAGACCACGCAGCCCTCCAACCAGGTCGACGGCGTGGACTGCACGAAGGAGAACCTGGCGACGCTGACCGCGGGCAAGATCACGTTCGGCACGGACCAGCCCGTGTACGAGCCGTGGTTCGTGGACGACGACCCCACCAACGGCAAGGGCTTCGAGTCCGCGACCGCCTACGCCCTGGCCGAGGAGCTCGGCTACGCCCGCGAGGACGTGGTGTGGACGCGGGTGCCGTTCAACGCCGCCATCCAGCCGGGCAGGAAGACCTACGACGCGAACCTCACCGAGTTCTCCATCACGGAGGAGCGCAAGCAGGCCGTCGACTTCTCCGCGCCGTACTACGACGTGGACCAGGCCGTGATCACGCTGGAGTCGTCGAAGGCGGCGTCGGTGAAGACGCTCGCGGAGCTGAAGTCGGTGAAGATCGGCGCGCAGGTCGGCACCACCAGCCTCGACGCGGCGCAGCGGCTCCAGCCCGAGCAGGACGTGGCGGTCTACAACACCAACGACGACGCCAAGGCCGCGCTGCGCGCCGGGCAGGTCGACGCGCTGGTGGTGGACCTGCCGACGGCGTTCTTCATCACCTCCGCGGAGCTGGAGGACGGGGTGATCGTCGGCCAGGTCCCGCCCGGCGACGGCAAGCCCGAGCAGTTCGGCATCGTGCTGGACAAGGGCAGCCCGCTGACCGCGTGCGTGTCCACGGCGGTGGAGAACCTGCGGGCCGACGGCACGCTGGCCGAGATCGAGCGGGAGTGGCTGGCGTCCGCGGGCACGGCGCCCGAGCTGAGGTGATCAGCGAGCTCCAGCGGGAACGCCTCGCCTACCGGCGTTCCCGCGCTCGGCGCTCCACCCTGGTCGCGCTGCTGTCGACGGCGGTGTTCGCGGGGGTCGCGTGGGTGACCGTGACCGGGGCGCCGGGCTGGCCGCGCGTGCAGCGGTCGTTCTTCGACCCGGAGACCGCGTGGCGGTCGCTGCCCGCGATCCTGGAGGGGCTGTGGCTCAACCTCCGGGTGCTGGTGGTGTGCGGCGCGGCGATCCTGGTGCTGGCGCTGGTCGTGGCGGCGCTGCGCACGCTGCGCGGCCCCGTGTGGTTCCCGCTGCGGGTGCTGGCCACGGTGTACGTGGACCTGTTCCGCGGCCTGCCGCTGATCATCCTGCTGTACCTGGTCGGGTTCGGGCTTCCCGCGCTGCGGCTGACCGGCGTGCCCAACGACCACGTGGTGCTCGGCGGGGTGGCCCTGGTGCTCGCCTACACCGCCTACGTGGCCGAGGTGTTCCGCGCCGGGATCGAGTCGGTCCACCCGTCGCAGGTGGCGGCGGCCCGGTCGCTGGGCCTGGGCCCGCGCAAGACGCTGCGGCTGGTGGTGCTGCCGCAGGCGGTGCGGCGGGTCATGCCGGCACTGCTGAACGACTTCGTGGCGCTGCAGAAGGACTGCGGGCTGATCTCCGTGCTGGGCGCGGTGGACGCGGTGCGGGCGGCGCAGATCGAGCAGTCGCGGGCGTTCAACTTCACCCCGTACGTGGTGGCGGGGCTGCTGTTCGTGCTGCTCGCGGTGCCCACGGCGCGGTTCGCCGACGCCGTCGGCAGGCGGGTGGACCGCCGCCGGGGCGACCGGTGACCCCCGGGGCGCCGACGCCCGGCCCGGTGCTCTCCGTGCGCGGGCTGGTCAAGCGCTACGGGGACCGCGCGGTGCTCGACGGGATCGACCTGGACGTGCACGAGCACGAGGTGGTCGCGCTGATCGGGTCGTCGGGTTCGGGCAAGTCGACCCTGCTGCGGTGCGTGAACCTGCTGGAGGAGCTGGACGACGGCCAGGTGCTGCTCGACGGCGTGGACGTGTCCGACCCGAGGGTGGACGCCGACGTGGCCCGGCGCGGCATGGGCGTCGTGTTCCAGGCGTTCAACCTGTTCCCGCACATGAGCGTGCTGGACAACGTCACCCTGGCACCGCGCGTGGTGCACGGCGTGCCGAGGGCCGACGCCGAGCGGCGGGGCCGCGAGCTGCTGGCGCGGGTCGGGCTGGCCGACCGGGCGGGCAGCTACCCCGAGCGGCTGTCCGGCGGGCAGCAGCAGCGGGTCGCGATCGCGCGGGCGCTGGCGTACTCGCCCCGGCTGCTGCTGCTGGACGAGATCACCAGCGCGCTGGACCCGGAGCTGGTGGGCGAGGTGTTGCAGCTGGTCAGGGAGCTGGCGGCGCAGGGGCGGACCATCCTGATGGCCACCCACGAGATGGGTTTCGCGCGCCAGGTCGCCGACCGGGTGGTGTTCCTGGACGCCGGCGGGGTCGTCGAGTCCGGGCCGCCCGAGCAGGTGCTGGGGGAGCCTCGGCACCCGCGCACGCGGCAGTTCCTGAAGCGGATCATCGACGCGGGCAGGCTGTAGGGGCACCGGGGGTGCGCGTCGTCGGGACCACCGGAGGGTGCGTCGTCGGGACCACCGCGCGTGTGCGTCATCGGGACCACCAGGGGTGCGCGTCGTCAGGACCACCAGGGGTGCGCGTCATCGGAACCACCGCGCGTGCGCGTCGTCAGGACCACAGAGGGTGTGCGTCGTCGGGCCGATCGCGAGAGGCCACTTGGGCTACCGGCCGGGAGCCGCCTACCCTTCTCGACGTGGTTCACCGGAAGGCCCTCACCGCCCCCGCCGCGGCGACCGGCGCGCTCGCCCTGCTGCTCACGGGGGCGTGCGGCAAGCCGACGGCGGCGCCGGAGCCGGTCGTCGTGCCGACGACCGCCAGCTCCGCGCCCGCGACCTCCGTGCCGGCGGTGGCGAGCATCTCCGTCCGGCCGCGGGTCACGACGCCGCCGACCACGGTCGCGGCCACGACCGAGCCGCCACCCCCGCCACCCCCCGCTCCCGCGCCGGTCCAGCCGGCGCCGCCGCCCGAGCCGACGACCGTGCCGACCACGGCACCGCCGGAACTCGACGAGGTGGCGTTCGAGGGCTTCCCCTGCGACGAGCGGGGGGCGGCCGCGGTGGACCCCACCGGAAAGCCGCTGGTGTGCCAGCACGGGCGCCGCGGTTGGCTGCGGTGGGAGAGGGCGGACTGACCAGGGGATTCGTCGGGTTCCGCCCGGGAACCGCAGGTCAGAGGATCGGCTCCGGCGCGTAGCCCACCGCGGCCGGGTACGCGGTCAGCACGTCCTCCACCTGCCGCACCACCTCGGCGACCTGCTGCTCCGCCACCCCGGTGAACGACAGCCGGTCGGCCAGCAGGCCGTCCAGGGCCGCCCGGTCCAGCGGCAGGCGCGGGTCGGCGGCCAGGCGGTCCAGCAGGTCGTTCTCGGCCTTCCCCTCCTCGCGCATCGCCAGCGCCACGGCCACCGCGTGCTCCTTGATCGCCTCGTGCGCGGTCTCCCGGCCCACGCCCGCCCGCACCGCCGCCATCAGCACCTTCGTCGTGGCCAGGAACGGCAGGTAGCGGTCCAGTTCGCGCGCCACCACCGCCGGGTAGGCGCCGAACTCGTCGAGCACGGTGAGGAACGTCTCCAGCAGCCCGTCCAGCGCGAAGAACGCGTCCGGCAGCGCGACCCGGCGCACCACCGAGCACGACACGTCGCCCTCGTTCCACTGGTCGCCGGCCAGTTCGCCGACCATCGACAGGTGGCCGCGCAGGATGACCGCGAAGCCGTTGACCCGCTCGCACGACCGGGTGTTCATCTTGTGCGGCATCGCGCTGGAGCCCACCTGGCCGGGCTTGAAGCCCTCGGTGACCAGCTCGTGGCCCGCCATCAGCCGGATGGTCCTGGCCAGCGAGGACGGACCCGCCGCCAGCTGCACCAGGCACGACACCACGTCGAAGTCGAGCGAGCGCGGGTAGACCTGGCCGACGCTGGTCAGCACCCGCTCGAAGCCCAGGTGCCCGGCGACGGCGCGCTCCAGCCCGACGAGCTTGTCCCGGTCGCCGCCGAGCAGGTCGAGCATGTCCTGGGCGGTGCCGACCGGGCCCTTGACGCCGCGCAGCGGGTAGCGCGCGATCAGCTCGTCCAGCCGACGGAAGGCCACCAGCACCTCGTCGGCGGCGGTGGCGAAGCGCTTGCCGAGGGTGGTGGCCTGGGCGGCGACGTTGTGCGAGCGGCCCGCCACGACCAGGTCGGCGTGCTCGGCGGCGCGGCGCGCGAGCCGGGCGAGGACGGCGGCGGTCTTGCCGCGCACGTGCTCCAGGGAGCGCAGCACCTGGAGCTGCTCGACGTTCTCGGTGAGGTCGCGGGAGGTCATGCCCTTGTGCACGTGCTCGTGGCCGGCGAGGGCGTTGAACTCCTCGATGCGCGCCTTCACGTCGTGCCGGGTGACGCGCTCGCGCTCGGCGATGGACGCCAGGTCGACCTGGTCGACCACCCGCTCGTAGTCCGCCACGGCCTGCGCGGGCACGTCGACGCCCAGCTCGGCCTGCGCCCGCAGCACCGCGAGCCACAGCTGCCGCTCCAGCACGATCTTGTGCTCGGCGGACCACAGGGTGACCAGCTCGGTGGAGGCGTAGCGACCGGCGAGGACATTGGCGATGCGGGGCTTGACCGTCACGTGACCAGCATATTTCGCGGCCGGGGGCGACCGGTCGGCGGGCCGGGCACCCCGCCGTCACCGCCCCGCCCCTGCCCTCACCACCCGCTGAAACCCGGGTCGGTGGCGAGCTTCGCGAGCTGGTCGCCGTTCAGCGACACCGTTCCACGCACCCGGCTGCCGTCCACGGGGTCGTTGTTGTAGGCGCTCATCTGCACCACCGAGCCATCGGTGCGGAAGTGTGCGACCGAGTAGGTGACCCGCCTGCCGTCCGGCTCGACCAGCGTGGCGAACTCCAGGTGGCTGCCGTCCGTCAGCGTGCGCGCCTCCGCGCACTCGAAGTCGGCGCAGAACCGCTTCCGCGTCACCAGCAGCGGCGGCGCGCTGAGCTGCGCGGTCACCCTGCTCACCCCCTGCTCGTCGACGAACTGCACGTACCCGGTCACGTACCCGGGCCGCTCCTGGTCACGGGGCCCGGCGAACTCGGCCCGCAGGACCTTCGCGGTCGGCACCACCCCGACGACCCGCTGGGACGCGTAGTCCGCCAGCAGTCTCAGGTCCGCGGGTGACGCGGCGGCCAGGCGGGTGACCGGGGGCGGGGCCTGCGACGCGGACAGCGGCGCGGGCGTCGGGGCGGTCACCGCCGGCTCCGCCGTGGTCGTCAGCACCGGCGCCGCCGCCGCGTCGATCCCCGGCGGACCGGCCCCCGGCCGCGCCGCGAGCAGGCCGGGCAGGGACAGCACCGTCCCGGTCAGGGCGAGCGTGGCCACGCCCACCGCGATCAGGGCGCGCCGCCGCTTGCGCTCGTGGCGACCGCGGCGGATCAGCTCGTCGGGGTCGAAGTGCAGCGGCGGCTCGTCCCCGACCGCGGCCCGCAGGCCCTCCCGCAGCTCCGCCTCGCTCACGACGCGACCACCGCCCCCCGCTCCAGCCGCTCGACGGCGGTGCGCAGCGCCACGAGCCCCCGCGCCGTCTGGCTCTTGACCGTGCCCTCGGAGCACCCCATCAGCACCGCCACCTCGTTCACCGGCAGGTCCTCGAAGTACCGCAGCACGAGCACGGCCCGCTGCCGCGGCGGCACCCGCAGCAGCGCCGCGTGCACGAGGTCGCGCGCCCACAGCTGCTCGCCCGACCGCTCCGGGTCGGCCGCCGCGTCCGCCACGTCGGGCACCTCGCCGTCGCGCTGCTCCGCCCGCCGCCACGGCCTGCGCTTCTCGTCCAGCCACGTGCGCAGCAGCACCTTGCGGGCGTACGCGGACGCGCTGTCCTGCCACTCGATCCGGTGCCACGCCTGGTAGAGCTTGAGCAGGCTCGCCTGCATCAGGTCCTCGGCCATGTGCCAGTCGCCGCAGAACAGGTACGCGGTGCGCCTCAGCGCGGCGGCCTGCCGCACCGCGAACTCGCGAAAGCCCTGCTCGTCGGCCTCTCGCATCTGATCCCCTTCCCCACCCTCCGCTCTTTAGAACGCGGTGAGGGGTCAGCGGGGTTGCATGGCTTTCGCGAGCATCCGGCGGGCGGCCGCGCGGGGATCCGGGCTGACCTCGATCAGGGCGTTGACCACGGCGCCGTCGACGAGGGCGATCAGCTCCTCGACGCGTTCCCGGCCGACCGGGTTCCCGGCCTTGGCGAAGATGTCGAGCAGCAGGGCGTGCAGCTCGCCGGACAGCTCGCGCATCAGCGGCCGCAGGTAGGGCCGCCGCCCGGTGGCGACCAGGCGCTCGTAGCGCAGCAGCACCGCCTCCGCGTCGCCCTCGCCGACGGGCCCGAGCAGCAGGTCCAGCACCAGGTCCACGAACGCGTCGCCGCCGCACTCGTCGGGCTCCAGCTCGGCCAGGCGGGCCTTGCCGTAGGCCAGCTCGGCCGTGCCGTGGAACTCCAGCGCGGCCGTGACCAGCTCGTCCAGCGAGTCGAAGTAGTAGGTGGTGGACGCCAGCGGCAGGCCCGCGCGCTCGGCCACGGCGCGGTGCCGGACCGCGTCGAACCCGCCCGACACCAGCAGCGCGGCGGCGGCTTCGACCAGCGCCTGGCGCCGGCGTTCACCCTTCGGGGTTGCGGCTGTCATTGCTGAAAAGGTACTAGTGCCCGCCACCGGCCAGGTTGAGGCCGATGACACCGCTGACGATCAGACCGAGCGAGACCAGCTTCAGCGTCGAGACGCCGTCACCCAGCCAGACCATGCCGACGACGGCGGTGAGCGCGGCGCCGATGCCGGTCCACGCCGCGTACGCGGGCCCGGCGGGCAGCTGCTTCATCGCCC
This sequence comes from Saccharothrix sp. BKS2, assembly GCF_047689505.1. Classification (NCBI taxonomy): domain Bacteria; kingdom Bacillati; phylum Actinomycetota; class Actinomycetes; order Pseudonocardiales; family Pseudonocardiaceae; genus Saccharothrix; species Saccharothrix sp. BKS2. The sequence continues at coordinate 57,414 of NZ_JAUQOL010000002.1, forward strand.
AGGCGAGGCCGGCGAAGCTGATCAGCGCGGTGACCGCGAACGACAGCACCCACCACGGTCGGGTGAAACCGTTCGACAGCTTCAGCGACACCGCCCACGCGGCCTCGAAGAAACCGGACACGATGAGCACGAACCACGCCACCCCGACCACCTCCAGATTCTGGTACCAGCGTACCAAAAGCGGGGGTGCCTCAGAAGCGACTCGCCAGCTGTTGCGCCAGGCCGGGCAGCTGGGTGGCGAAGGGCACGACCGCCGAGCCCTCCGCCGGCCGGCTGAGCACGTGCAGCTCCCCGCCGCCGGACGCGCTCGCGGTCTCCGACAGCGTGTTCTCGTCGAAGGACGGCGGCAGCTCGCCGGGCGGGGTGAGCACCACCGACACCGTGCCGGTCACGGCGCCGTCGCGCAGCAGGTAGCTCGCGCCCCGGGCACCCGGCGGACAGCTCGCCGCGGCGGGCGCGGGGGTGAGGCCGCGGGCGACCGGGAGCTCGTCGGCGAGGGCGACGGCGAGCTCCCGGTCCACCTCTTCGCACCCCTTCGGGGCGCTTCCGACCGTCGAGCGGTCGGCACTCCCCGAGAGCTCGCCCCCCTGCGTGGGCGGGTCCTCGGGGATGCTCTTGGGCGGCAGGCCGCCGTTGCGGTCCGGTGACGCTTCGTCCGGCGCCAACTCCGGGACGCCGAAGGTGCTGACGTTAGGGGACGACGCGCCCTCGGCGGAACCCACCGCGGCGGTGTCGCTCGACGACTCCGGCGACGCGGTGTTCACGACCACCCCGCCGAGCGCGAGCACGACGACGAGGCTGGAGCCGAGCGCCAGCGCGGACCGCCGCCGCGCGGTCGCCCGGGCCGACGCCGACCGCACGCCCGTGACGTCGAAGGACGCGGGCGGCGCGTCGCGCGCGGCGTCGCGGAACAGCTCCGCCAACTGCTGCTCGTCCACCTACCTCCACCCCCTGCTCACGACGCGGGCCGCAAGTCGTCGATCGTGTCGCCCAGCGCCGTGCGCAGGGCCTCCAGACCCCGGGAGGTCTGGCTCTTCACGGTCCCCTCGGAGCACCCGAGCGCCGCCGCGGCCGCGGCGACGTCCAGGCCCTCCAGGAACCTGAGCACGAGCACCGCGCGCTGCCGCGGCGGCACCCGCTTCAAGCCCGCGACCAGGGCTTCGCGCGTGGCCACCGAGTCCGCCACCTCGCCGTCGCCGGTGGGCGTCTCCGGGACCTGGTCCACGAAGCGCTCCCGCCGCCACGGCCGGCGCGACTCGTCGATCACCGCGCGCACCAGGCTCCGGCGGACGTAGGCGTCCAGGGCTCCCTTGTCCCGGACCTTGCGCCACCTGCGGTGCAACGCGACGAACGCGGTCTGCGCGAAGTCGTCCGCCCGGTGCCAGTCACCGCACAGCAGGAACGCCGTTCGGCGCACGGCCTCCCGGCGAGCGGCGAAGTACTCCGCGAACTCCTGCTCGTCGTGCTGATCCACGCGGACTCTCTCCGCTCGTCGTGCTTGCACCTACCGGACGGAACCGGTGCGGACAACGGTTGCACGCCGGTCCGACGAGACCTGCGTCACCCCCCATCGTGGTACCGCCGACGCGACCGGGTCAGGTCTTGCCCGGTGTGATGTGATCCGTTCGTGACCGAGTACGCACCCCTGGACTTCCGCTCCGACACCGTCACCCAGCCGGACGAGGCCATGAGACTCGCGATGGCGGGCGCCGAGGTCGCCGACGACGTGCTCGACCACGACCCCACGATGCGGTTGCTGGAGGACCGCGTCGCGGAGCTGCTGGGCGTGGACGCGGCGCTGTGGGTGCCCTCGGGGTCGATGGGCAACCTGATCGCGCTGATCACGCACCTGCGACCGGGCGACCGGTTCCTGGCCCCGCGCGGCGCGCACGTGCTGGACAGCGAGCTGGGCACGGCCGCGTGGCTCGCGGGCGGCATGCCCCACCCGATCGAGTGCGATGAGGGCCCCGGACGGGTGTCCGCGGACGCGGTGCGCGCGGCGGCGGGCGTGTCCGGGCCGTACTACACGCTGCGCACGGCGCTGCTGTGCCTGGAGAACACGCACAACTCGGCGGGCGGCTCGGTGACCCAGCCGGACCAGCACGCGCTGCTGGTGTCGGCGGCCAAGGAGACCGGGCTGAGGGTGCACCTGGACGGCGCCCGGCTGTGGAACGCGGCCGTGGCGCTCGGGCTGCCGCCCGCGGCTCTGGCGGTCGGCGTGGACACGGTGCAGGTGTGCCTGTCGAAGGGGCTGGGCGCGCCGGTCGGGTCGGTGGTGGCCGGGACGACGACGTTCGTGGCCGAGGCGCGGCGGGTGCGCAAGATGCTCGGCGGCGGCGTCCGGCAGGGCGGAGTGCTGGCCGCGGCGGGCCTGGTCGCGCTCGGGCGCGTCGACGACCTGGCCCGGGACCACGCCAACGCCAAGGTCCTGGCCGCCGGCCTGGCCGAGCTCGGGTGGCAGGTGGACGAGCCGGAGACCAACATCGTGCTGGCCGGCGTGCCGGACCTGGAGGTGACGCTGAACGGTCTGCGTCACCTGGGCGTGTTCGCCGGACCGATGGGAGGCAAGGTGCGCTTCGTGACACACCGTGACGTTGGGGACGAGGACGTGGCCGAGGCGCTGCGCCGGATCGGATCGGTGAGCTGACGTGCGCTGGGTGGTGTTCGACTACGGCGAGGTGATCTCGCGGCCGACCGGGGCGCTGCCGGAGCTGGCCGACCTGCTCGGCGTGCCCCTGGCGGACTTCGAGCGCGGGTACTGGACGGCGCGCGACGACTACGACCGCGGGCAGCCCGACCTGGAGTACTGGCGGGCCGTCGGCGCGGCGGTGGGCGTGGAGGTGGACGAGGAGCTGGCGCGCCTGCTCACCGACGTGGACGTGCGCGGGTGGCTGCTGCCGGATCCCGGCGCGGTGGAGCTCATCGAGGAGCTGGCGACGGCCGGGGTGCCGCTGGCGCTGCTGTCCAACGCGCCGGTGCCGTTCGCGCGGGTGGCCGAGCGCGAGCCCTGGGCCAGGCACTTCCGGCACCTGGTGTTCTCCGGCGACCTGGGCGTGGCCAAGCCGGACCCGCGGATCTTCGCGGCGCTGGCGCAGCGGCTCGGGGCGGACCCGGCGGACTGCGTGTTCTTCGACGACCGGCAGGTCAACGTGGACGGCGCGAACGCGGCGGGGCTGCGGGGCGTGCTGTGGAGCGGCAGCTCACACGCCCGGACGGTGCTCTAGCTCGGCGCGCAGCGCGGCCAGCTCCGCCTTGACCAGGCGGAGCTCGGCCAGCGTCGCCCGCTCGGCCTCGGCGACCGACCCCTCGACCCCGCTCAGCCGCTCCACCAGCCAGGACGCGATGGTGCCGGTGATGACGCCGAGCAGAGCGATGCCGCCGACCATCAGCAGGGCGGCGACCAGTCGTCCCTCCCAGGTGACGGGGTAGCGGTCGCCGTAACCGACGGTGGAGATCGTGGTGAGCGTCCACCACGCGGCGTCACCGAAAGTGGTGATGGTGGCGTCGGGGTGGTGACGTTCGGCGTCCAGCACGGCCAGCGAGGCGCACGCGCCGACCAGCACCGTGACGCCCGCTACGTACACCCCGACGCGCTGCCGGACCCGGCCCGCGAACCGGCGGTTGAGCAGCTTGAGGACGGTGAGCAGGCGCAGCACGCGGAGCTGGCGGACGGCCGGCAGCAGCACCGCGACCAGGTCGAACAGGTGGGCGGTGAAGAACCGGCGCTTGTCGACGGCCAGCTTGAGGCGGACCGCGTAGTCCACCGCGAACACGAGCCACACCGCCCGGAGGACGGCCTCCAGCACGCCGTGCAGGCCGGGGGTGGAGCGGTCGTCGAGGACCTGCCAGGCGTAGGCGGCCAGGAACAGCGCGGCCAGGCACGTCAGCGGCCACTCGACGCGGCGTTCCCACTGGTCGAGGCGGCGTTCATCGGTCTGGAACACCGCCCCATGGTGAGCGCCGGACCCCGGTTTTCCTAGTGCCCGGCGCTCCCGGTGTTCCCGGTGCGGCTAGGGCTTGGGCCCCTTGATGCCCTTGGGGCGCTTGTGCGTCTTGATCGCGCCGTACGCGGCGACGCCGAGGAACAGCGCCCCGCCGACGAGGACCAACCAGAGGACGCCCTCGACGATCGAGCCGACCACGCCCAGCAGGACCCAGGCGGCCAGCAGCAGCAGGATTATGCGAACCATGGGATCCACGATGTCACCCGATCCAGCGTTCCCGCCCGATTTTCCTGGCCCCCGGGCCACCTCCCCGCGTAAAACTGTCATCATGAAGACGACAACCACACCCCGATCCGCCGGAGAGCCTCCTCGATGTCGTGGGCGGCCCCGGCGAAGGACAACCGGATGAACTCGTGCCCGCGCACGGGGTCGAAGTCGATGCCGGGCACGATCGCGACCCCGGTGTCGTCGAGCAGGCGGCGGCAGAAGTCCATCGAGTCGCCGGTGAGGTGCGAGACGTCGGCGTAGGCGTAAAAGGCGCCGTCGGCGGGGGCCACCCGGTCGATGCCCAGGTCGGCCAGGCCCCTGAGCAGGACGTCGCGGTTGAGGCGGTACCCCTCGACCAGGCGTTCGGTCTGCGCGTACGACTCGGGCTCGAACGCGGCGACGGCCGCGTGCTGGGCCAGGGCGGGCGGGCAGAGCGTGAAGTTGCCGGTGAGCCGGTCCACCGCCCGGCGCAGGTCCGGCGGCAGCAGCATCCACCCCAACCGCCACCCGGTCATGGCGAACGACTTGGAGAAGGAGTTGACGACGATGGTGTCCCGTGAGGTCTCCCACGCGCAGGCGAGGGGGGTGCCGTAGCTGATGCCGTGGTAGATCTCATCGCTGACCAGCCGCACCCCGCGGTCACCGCACCACTCGACGAGCCCGGCCAGCTCGGCGGGCGCGAGCACCGTGCCGGTGGGGTTGGCGGGACTGGCCACCACCAGCCCGCTGAGCGGTCCCGCGGCCTCCAACACCTCCACCGTGGGCTGGAAGCGGGTCTCGGGCCCGCACGGCAACTCGACCACATCGCACCCCAGCGCGCGCAGGATGTTGCGGTAGGCCGGGTAGCCGGGCCGGGCCAGCGCGACCCGGTCACCGGCCTCGAAGGAAGCGAGGAACGCGAGCAGGAACGCCCCGGACGACCCGGTGGTCACCACGACGTCGTCGGCCGAGACGTCCAGGCCGTACTGCCTGCCGTAGTGCCCTGCCAGCGCTTCGCGCAGCTCGACGATGCCGAGCTGCTCGGTGTACCCGAGGGGCTGCTCCCGCAACGCCCGCTGCGCGGCCTCCAGCACGGGCGCCGGCGCGGGACTCGACGGCTGCCCGGCCGCCAACGACACGACGTCCCCCCGAACCCGCTGCCGCCGAGCAGCGGCCGACAACACCTCCATGACGTGGAAAGGAGGCACATCAGCACGAGCGGCAACACCCAACATGGGGCCAGGCTAACCCGCCCCATCCCGCACACCGCCCCGCCGTCTGCACCACCCACCGCCCCGCCGCCCACACCACCCCCTCCCGCCACCGCCAAGGGCCGCCTCCCACCGGGAGCCTCCCTCTCCCGGCTGGCCTGCCCCACCGGGCTGGCTTGCCTCACCGGCCAGCTTGTCCCACCGGCCAGCCTGCCCCACCGGCCGGCCTGCTCTCTCGGTGGGCCGCTCCACCGGCCGACCCCTCCACCGGCCAGCCGCTCCAACCGGCGGCTCCCTCCAACAGGCCACTCCCCACCAGGCCGCCCTTACACCAGGCCACCCTCCACTAGGAGCTGTTTGGGGTTCGGATCTAGGTGGTCTCGGTGATGTGCTGGTGGGGCTGGTAGAACACGGTTGTGGCGCGTTGTGACCTGACCGATGCCGAGTGGGCGTTGATCGAGCCGCATGTGCCGGTGGCGGCCACGGGGCCGTTGCCGCGGCGGGTGCGGGAGCAGTTCAACGGCATCCTGTGGCGGTTCCGCACCGGGTCGGGCTGGCGTGACGTCCCGGAACGGTACGGGCCCTGGTCGACCGTCTACTCCCGGTTCAACGCCTGGGCCAGGGCGGGGGTGTTCCAGACGTTGATGGACGCGCTGAGCGCGTCGGCCGCCTCTCGCGGGCAGGTCGACCTGGAACTGGTCGGCGTGGACTCCACGATTGTGCGGGCGCATCACGAATCGGCCGGGCTGGCGGTCGCCGGGGAGACCTTCGACGCGCTGGAACAGGCGCTGACCGAGGAAAAAGGGGCTCCGTTGCCCACACAACAGAGCGTGCTGCGGGTGGTGCGTCGCGGTCCGCGCCGGCTAAGGCCGGTGCGGGCACGTCGGCCGGTGGGGACCGTGCCGCCCTTCGGCGGCGTCGGAAGGCGCGGGCTGCGGCGGCCGGGCTCGGCCGGTCCCGGGGCGGGCTGAGCAGCAAGGTCCACGCCGCGGTCGACGCCGCCGGGTTGCCGTTGGTGTTCGTGCTCACGCCCGGCCAGGCCGGGGACAGCCCGCAATTCCGGACGGTGCTCGACCGGATCCGGGTTCCCGGCCCGGCCGGCCCCGCACCCGTCCGGACGCGGTGGCCGCGGACAAGGCGTACTCCTCGAAGGCCAACCGGTCCTACCTGCGCCGCCCTGGGATCACGGCCGTGATCCCGGAAAAGTCGACCAGCAGGTCAACCGGAAGAAAAAGGGCTCCACGGAAGGGCGGCCCGTGTCGTTCGATCCCGCGCGCTACCGGCAGCGCAACACCGTCGAACACTGCTTCCAGAAGATCAAGACATGGCGCGGCCTGGCCACCCGCTACGACAAGACACCACAAAGCTACGAGGCCGGACTGCACCTACGAGGAGCGATCATGCGGCTGAAGACCCTGACCCCAACCACATGATCCAAACCCCAAACAGCTCCTAGGGCTCCTCAAAGCAGGTGTGGTCAATCTGTTTTGATCTTGGGTCGCGACCCGCAGGCACGACCAGCCCGCCGCCGGAGCCCGCCGCACGAACACGCCCATGTCCCACACGGGGTGGTCAGATCATGCCGCAGGCACAGCGAGCCAGGTGCTCATGCCATCGGCCGCTCCCGCAGCGGACCCACGACCGAGATCCACCTGGCTCGCGACGGCCACCGCCGACCCCTCTCCACCAGGTGGCTTCCACCCCACAGAAGGACTCCCGCTCCTTCCTAACCCAAGGGTTTCCACCCTCACCTCAGGGCTCAGCTCCCTCCACCTGAGGCACTCCCGTCCCTCATCTCTCCTCCGAGGGCTCGGCGAAGCGGGTGAACAGGGCGTTGATCCGCGCACGCAGCACGTCGGCGTCGACGAACCCGTGGAACTCGACCACGTCCGCCGCACGCTGCCGCCTGCCGGTCCGGTCGATCGTGGCCGCGCCGAACTGGCCGCGCAGCTCCGGTGCGCCGACCCTGCCGTCCGGCATGGCGGGCAGCAGGGCGACCAGGGCGGTGGCGAGATCGGCCTCCAGCTCGCGGACCGTGAGCAGGTCCGCGGTCAGCACGGCCAGCAGCGAGCCGGCACCGGTCGAGGCGGCCAGTGCCCGCACCGCCGCGCGTCCGATCCCCAGCCTCAGGTCGGCCGAGCGGGGCGGGTAGGCGAGCAACTTGAACGCCGCACCGAGCCACGGGTCCAGCTCACCGCCGCGGGCCAGTCCCCGCGCGGTCAGGTGGCTCCACGGGGCGGGCTCGTCCTGGACGTGCAGGACGATCGGCATCGCACCGAGTTCGAGGTGTTCCCAGGCGGTGCGGAAAGCGGTAGCGCTGAGCGTCGCGTTGGGCACGAAGCGTCACTCCCGGATGACGGCGGGCATTGCTCCGGCCCCCCAGGCCCGCACCGAACTGACGTGGCGAAGGCCGCCCGGGTTCCACCCGCGTGCCCGGACCTCCGAAGCAGTTCCGCAGGGCCTGCCACAAGCCCCTGACCAGGCAGGCCAACGTTCCCCATCGACCAACGCCCCAGTCCGGTCAAGGCCCCGGACCAGCCGACCGACCGGCCCCCACCCTCGGTTGACCAAATGCCGGTCGCCAGAGCCCTAGGCCCTGGGCCGGATCCGGCCCAACCCGGCCCGATCGGGTCAGGTCTCCTGCACCAGTTCCCAGACACAGCCGGCCAACCGGGCGTTGTCGATCGGGGTGATGGTGCTCCAGCTGCGCCCGTCCGAACTGGGCCGCACCTGGTGCAGGTAGCGGCCGGACGGGGTGTCGTGCCACGCCACCACGCGCCCGGCCCGCACTGGCGGTCCGCTGTGGCGGGCGCGTTCGACGCCGAACTGGCCGCGGGTGCTCATGCCGTCGCACATGCCGGCCAGTTCCTGCGCCTCGTGGAGCGGCAACCCGTGCCGCTCCAACGACAGCACCAGCTTCTCCGCGTCCTTCCCGGCCTCTTCGGACGCTTTGCGCAGCAGGTCGTTGGGCAGGCTGATGGACCGCCCGTACCCGGCGGGCATCTCACCGGCCACCGACACCGCCGCCTCGGCCAACGCGCCGGCGCGGGCGTCGATCAGCCACACCTCGTCACCGTCGACGACGGCGAGCACCGCCTCGTCGCCGGCGGACGCCGCGAGGCCCTTGATCTTCCGACCGTCGACCCAGATCCAGATGTCGATCGACACCTGCGGGTTGGCCAGCAGCGCGAACGCGTCGGCCAACTCGGGGACCAGCCGCCCGTTCACCGCCAGGCCGCGCTCGGAGAGCGACCCCCGGGCTTGCTCGACGAACACCGCGCGCTCGGTGTGCGTGACACCGGGGCTGGGCACGTCGAGCGCGACGTTCCGCCGGGTCAGCCGCTCCCCTTCCCACGCGACGTCGAACTCCAGCGTCGACAGGACGACCGTTCCCACGTCACTTCCGCTCGGGCTCGTCGCCGATGACCGACTGCACGACCATCCGCTCGTCACCGAACACGTCGTCGGAGTCCACGCCGTACTTGCGGACGTGCTCGGCGTCCTCCTCCTCCGGCCCGCCCTTCGCGGACGCGGCGGGCTGCATCATCGACGCCCCGGCACCGGCCTTGCCCGCCGCACCGCCACGCCCGTGCGCCCGCTCGTCGGGGTCGATCGCACCGATCGTCGCCGACACACCGGGCTTGCCGGTCAGCACGCCGGGCGCCACGCCCTTGCCCGCACCGCCCGCACCGCCCGCACCGGCACCGGCGCCCTTGCCACCGGTCCCCTCGGGCGCCTTGCCACCGGGCGGCACCGCACCCGCCGAGCCGCGCTCGACCCGGGACGCACGGGCACCGGCCGCGATGGCGCCCAGCGCCGCACCGCCGGCGAGCCCCAACCCGAGCCCCAACCCGAGGTTCGACCCACCGGGCTTGCCGATCGCGGCGGCGTGCGTGTTCGTCCCGCCGACGCCGGGCACGGGCGGCCCGATCGTGGTCGTCCCACCACCTGGCAACTGCCCCGGGAACTGGCCGGGCACCTGACCGGGCAGTTGCCCAGGCAGCTGTCCGGGCAACCCGACCGAACCACCGGGGGGTACCAGCCCCGACGCCCCGCCGGGCAGCCCACCGGGAACCGACCCGGGAACCCCGGGAACCCCGCCACCGGGCTGCGCCACGGACGCGACGGGCGTCCCCACCCCGGACGAGGCCGTCACGTCGAACTGCGGCGGCCGGTTCATCCCCTGGTACTGGTTGAGCGCGTCCCGACTGGCGTCGGTGTACTGCTCCAACCCCCGGATGGTCTGCTCGCGCGCGGCCTGGGTGGCCTTGACCTCCGCCGCGTGGTCGGTCTCGTACCCGAAGAACCCGCCGACGTCGTCCACGAAGTTCGTCTCGGTGTCCCCGCGCAACGCGTGCGGCTCGGGCATCCCGTTGCGGGTCTGGCTGTAGGTGGCCCCCTGCACCGCCGTCGCCTTGGAGTTGTGCTGGGCGGCCTCGGTCCCAGAAGTGGCGACGTCGGCCGACACCGTCACCGCCTGCCCGGCGTTGTCCCCGGCCGCGCCCTGCCACTCGATGCCGAGCTTGCGCAGTTCGTCGCGCAGCGTCTGGTCGGTGTCCTCCAGGGTGGCCGCGAGCTTCCGCAGCGCGTGGGAGGCGTTGCTGAACTGCTGCGCCGCGTCACCCTGGGAAAAACGCTGCACCAGCGCGGCGAGCGCCGGGTTGTCGTACCCCTGGAACCGGAAGTCCCTGAGCTGCCTGAAGCCGGTCACAACTCCCCCTCACTTCAGCGTTTGCAAAGTCGCGAGCACCAGTTCGGCGCCCTCGGCGGCGTTCTGGCACATCTGGTCCTGTGTGAAACCGTCACCGATCGGGAAGAACTGGACGTACGCCTGTTGGCCGTCCGACACATCGACGGTATAGGAACAATAACCTTCCGAGGTACCGGTCAATTTCAACTGGTAAGCCGGAAAACCACCGACGGTCTTGGGATCCACGTCGAGGTTGTTGCCGCCTTCCCAGTGCTCGACACCCGCGTCGGTGACGAGCGCGACGTTGTAGCTGTACAAGCTCTGGCCGTTGGACCGGTAACGGCAAGTGGGCGGCGGACTTCCGGTGTTCAGCACGTCGAGCGGCGTGGAACGCGCCTCGTCGATCTTCAACTGCCCCCGCTGCGCCTCGGTGAGGGTGGCGCACGGGTCGATCCCGTCCAACGTGATCTCCCGGGGCCGCGAGTCCGGCGAGGACGTGGGGCCGGGAGAGGTGCTCGTCGGCAGGTCGGACGCGGCGGGGGTCTCCGGCTTCGGGTTGCCGCCTTCTCCGGACGTGCACCCGGCGACGACCGCGAGCACGGCCGCCACCGGGATCATGATGCTAATCAGACGCACCGACGGCTCCCAGCGCAGCCTTTACCTCGTCCTCGGTGAACTCGTACTGCTGTGCGGCGCCGCGAAGCTGTTCGACGAGACCGTTGAGGCTGGCGATGTACTGCTCGACCTGCCCGGCGTAGGACATCGGACCGTCCACCAGCCGCGAGTTCCACGCCGCGGCGATCTCGTCGTTGAGCTCATCCGGGTTGTTCAGCTTGACGCTCAGGGTGATGAGCGCGTCTTCCAGGGCGATCTGGAGGTTCTGCACCTGCTCGCGAATGAGCTTGCCGGCCCGCAGGACCGTTTCCTCGGTCACCTCGAACCTCTGGCCGGAGCCGGGGCCCGAGGCCATCGCGTCACCCAGCCGCTTCTCCGCCGCGAACACGTCACCGACCGCCTTGCCGATGACGCCACCTATGCCGGCGACAGCTCCCAGCAGGCCGCTCTCCTCTGCCACGACGTCCAACCCCCGTACGGTCGGTGACGAATCGGTCCCGGTCCGAGGCTACCAACGGCCGCGTGTGCCGGATCTGAAGTTGGACGAAGCCGCGCCAGGAGCGGTTCCGCCCCGGCCGACAGTTCGCCACCGCCACCGACACCGACAACGGCCGCGGTGGGGCCGGCCACGCCGAACCCCACCGCCGACCGGCAACCGGCAACCGGCAACCACCGACCACCGACCTACGGAACCTCGATCTCCCCCTTGGCCGCGCGCAAAGCGATGTCGGTGCGGTGGTGCGACCCGGTGAGGTGGACACCCGCCACCCGCCGGTAGGTGTCGTCGCGGGCGGCGTCCAGGGTGGGGCCCGTGCCGACCACCGACAGGACCCTCCCGCCGACCGAGACGACGGCGCCGTCCTCGCGTCGGCGGGTGCCCGCGTGCAGCACGCCCTCCGCCTCGCCGCCACCCACCACGTCACCCGTGCGGGGCAGGCCGGGGTAGCCCTCGGCGGCGATGACGACCGTCACCGCGTAGCCCTCGGCCCACTCCAGCGCGGGCGCGGAGGCCAGGGCGCCGGTGGCGGCGGCGTGGAACAGGGCCGCCGGCGGGGTGCGCAGCAGGGCCAGCACGGCCTGCGTCTCCGGGTCGCCGAAGCGGCAGTTGAACTCGATCACCTGCGGCCCGGTGGAGGTCAGGGCCAAGCCCGCGTACAGCAGGCCGGTGAACGGGGTGCCGCGCCGCGCCAACTCGTCCACGACCGGCTGCACGCAGGTCGCCACGATGGTGTCCACCAGGCCCTCGGGGGCCCAGGGCAGCGGCGAGTACGCGCCCATCCCGCCGGTGTTGGGGCCGGAGTCCCCGTCGCCGACGCGCTTGAAGTCCTGCGCGGGCAGCAGCGCCACCACGGACGCGCCGTCCACCAGGCAGAACAGCGACACCTCGGGGCCGTCGAGGAAGGTCTCCAGCAGCACCGGGTGGCCGTGGTCGAGCAGCGTCATGGCGTGGGCCCGCGCCACCGCCCGGTCGGCGGTCACGACCACGCCCTTGCCCGCGGCCAGCCCGTCGTCCTTCACCACCCACGTGGGGCCGAAGCGGGCCAGGGCCGCGTCGAGCCGGGCCGGGTTGTCGACCACCTCGGACGCCGCCGTCGGCACGCCCGCCGCCGTCATGACGTCCTTGGCGAACGCCTTGGAGCCCTCGATCCGGGCCGCCCCGGCGGACGGGCCGAAGCAGGGGATCCCGGCCGCGCGCACGGCGTCCGCCGCACCCGCCACCAGGGGCTGCTCCGGCCCGACCACGACCAGGTCGGCGTTCCACTCCTCGGCCAGCGCGGCGACGGCCGCGGCGTCGGTGACGTCGACCCCGTAGGTCTCCGCCACGCCGGCGATGCCCGCGTTGCCGGGGGCGCACGCCAGCGCGATCACCGAGGGGTCCCGCGACAGCGCTAGGACTAGGGCATGTTCACGGGCGCCAGACCCGATGACCAGGACACGCACGGTGGGGCAGCCTAGATGACCGGCCCGGTCACCCGCCCAGGGCATCCTTCGAGCCGGGGTGCAGGGGCACCGGGTCGGTGTTCGCGGCCTCCTCGCGGGCGATGCCCTTCGCCGCCGGGTGCACCGCCTCCAGCTCGGCCTTCCGGTCGAAGATCAGCCTGGTGACCGCGCACGCGTCGCCCTCGGGGAAGTCCGACCGCACCAGCAGCACGTTCGGCACCACGACCGTCGGCACGTCGGCCGGCTGCCCGTAGGTGGCGGCCGGGATGACGCCCCGGTCGTAGACCTCGTTGACCTGCTTGAGCGCGTCGAGCTGCGGCGTGATGTCGATGAACCTCACCTGGTCCTCCAGCGACGTGGTGATGTCGGTGATCTGCGCGGTCGGCAGGCCACCGCTCCACACCAGGCCGTCGAGGCTGCCGTCCTTCATGCCGTCCGCGGTCTTGGCCAGGTCGAGCCGCTGCGCCTGGACGTCGGTCTCCGGGTTCAGCCCGGCGGCGGTGAGCAGGCGGTGGGCGATGACCTCGGTGCCGGACTTGGGCGAGCCGGTGGAGATCCGCTTGCCGCGCATGTCGGCGATCGACTCGATCCCGGAGTCGGCGCGCACCAGCACCTGCGTGTAGTTCGGGTACAGCCTGGTCAGCGCCTTGACGTCCTGCGGCTTCCCGTCGAACGCGCCCTTGCCCGCCACCGCGTCGGCCGCCGTGTCGGCCAGCGAGAACGCCACGTCGTAGTCGTTCGCGACCAGCTGCTGGATGTTCTGCACGGACGCGCCGGTCTCCGCGGCGGTGGCCTTGAGCTTGGTGTTGTCGCTGATCAGCTTGGCCAGGCCGCCGCCGACGACGTAGTACACGCCGCCGGAGTTGCCGGTGGCGATGGTGATCCGGCCGTCCGCCGCCTCGCAGGCGGCCCCGCCGCCCGGGGGCGCGGCGGCGTCGGGGGTCCTCTTGCCGCCGCACCCGGCGGCGACCAGGCCGATCGCCAGCCCTCCGGCGGCGACCTTCAGCGCCCAGCTACGCATGTTGCTGTTCCTTTCCCGAGGTCTTGCGCAGGACGAGGTGCACCGCCACCGCGGCGGCCAGGAACCCGAGGCCGACCGCGACGGTCACCGGTTGCAGGTAGAGCAGGGCCGCGGCGGCGGGCGCGCACAGCGCCCGCTCGGGCCACCTCGCCGGACCGAACAGCCACCCGCCCGTGAGCACCGCCAGCGCGGCCACGCCGAGCGCGGACACCGCGAACACCCACAGGGAGTCGAGGAGGGACGTCCGCAGCAGCAGGCCCGCGCCGTTGTCGGTGAGCACGAACGCGAGCGGCACGAGGAACGCGGGCAGCGTGTACTTCCACGTCCGCCACATGGTCTTCATGACGTCACCGCCGGTGATCGCGGCCGCGGCGACGGCGGCCAGCGCGGTCGGCGGCGTCACCTCCGACAGCACCGCGTAGTAGAAGATGAACATGGCCGCCTCCTCGCGCGCCACGCCCAACTCGATGAGCGCGGGCCCGATCACCACCCAGGCGATGATGAACGAGGCGGTGACCGGCACCGCGAGCCCGAGCACGCCCACCGCGACCGCCGCCAGCACCGCCGTGACGACCAGCACCGCGGTGGGGTCCGACGAGATCGCCCGCGCCACGTCCACCAGCGTCGAGGCCAGCACCAGGCCCAGCCCGGTCTTGGTGATCGTCGAGGTGATCACGCCCGCCGCCGCGCACACCGCGATCACCGGCAACGCCGAGCGGACCCCGGTGGACAGCGAGTCCAGCAGCGCCCGCGCCCACCCGCGCACGTCGCCCCGCCGCGCGATCAGCGCGAACAGCGCCGCGACGCCGGTGGCGTAGACGACCGCCGAGTACACCGGGATGTCCAGCGCGAGGAACACCACGATCACCGCGAGCGACAGGAAGTGGTAGCCGCCGCGCTTGAGCAGCGCCCACGGGCTGGGTACGTCGACGTCCACGGGCTTCGCGCCGAACCGCCGCGCGTCCATCTCCACGGCCAGCGCGATGCCCAGGTAGTACAGCAGGGTCGGCAGGATCGCCCAGACCAGCACCTGGAGGTAGGAGGTCTCCAGGAACTCGGCGATGATGAACGCCGCCGCGCCCAGGGTCGGCGGCGACAGGATCGCCCCGATGCCCGAGGCGGCGAGCAGCCCGCCCGCGTTCTCCCTCGGGTAGCCGGCCTTCTTCAGCATCGGCCACGTCACCGCGCCCAGCGACACGGTGGTGGCGGTGCCGGAGCCGGACACGGTGCCGAGCAGGAACCCGGCGGTGGCGGCCGTGCGGCCGGGCGCGGTGCGGGACCGGCGGAACGCGGCGAAGCTGATGTCCACGAAGAACGCGCCCGCGCCGGAGGCGTTGAGCACCGCGCCGTAGATGGTGAACAGCACGATGTAGGTGGCGGCGACGTCCAGCGGCGTCCCGTAGAACCCGGAGGCGTCGTTGTAGAAGCCGTTGATGATCTGGCCGAAGTCCACGCCGGCGTGCGAGATGTCCCAGGACGGCGGCAGGTAGCCGCCGTAGTAGGCGAACGCGACGAACGCCGCGCACACCACCGGGAGCACCCAGCCGGTGGTCCGCCGGCACGCCTCCAGGACCAGCACCAGCAGCACGGTCCCGGCGAGCACGTCCACCGGGGTCAGCTGCCCCTGCCGGTCCAGGAACGCGTCGAACCCGCCGAACAGCGGGTAGGCGGCCACCGCGAACGCGGCGCCGGCCAGGAGCAGGTCCACCACGCCCGGGTCGTCCGGCTCCCCGCGCCGCCCGCGCGGCCGGTAGCAGAGGAACACCAGCGGCAGCGTCACCGCCAGGAAGACGACCAGGTAGAACTGGCCGCCCTTGGCGAACGGCCAGAACACCTGCTTGAGCACCAGCAGCGAGACGGCGAGCCCCGCCGCCCACACGCCCAGCTCCCACCGGCGGGAGAGCGAGCGCGAGGGGCGTTCCTCGTCGTACTCGGCCAGCAACCCGTCGATGTCGGGCGTTTCCCCGGTCTGCGTCTTGGTCGACACGCGCACCCCTTCGTGCCGCGCTTGGTCTCAGGCGCTCCCGAAGTTACTTGTGTCGCGGGTCACAGCCATAGGCCGACCGGCTAAAGGGACTGTAAAGACGCCTCACACGACCCGGTTGTCGACGTAGCACCACCGCCAGTCCTCACCCGGCTCGAACGAGCGCATGACCGGGTGCGCGTCGGCGTGGAAGTGCGCGGAGGCGTGGCGGCGCGGGCTGGAGTCGCAGCACGCCACGTGCCCGCACGACAGGCAGATCCGCAGGTGGGCCCAGTTGTGCTCGTCTACGGCGAGGCAGTCGGCGCACCCGTCGGGGTTGTCGGGTTCGACCGATGCGGGCAGCTCTTCGACGTGGGGGCAGGTCATGCCGACCATCATCACGCAAGATTGCGCCATGCACGGACCGGAACTGCTGATGTTGCTCGTGGGCTCGCTGATCGTCACCGCGGCCGCCCGGAGGCTCGGGTGGTCGGCCCCGCTGGTGCTGGTGGGCGTCGGCCTGGCGGTGTCGTTCATCCCGGGCCTGCCGGCGTTCACCCTGGAACCGGAGCTGATCCTGGTCCTGGTGCTGCCGCCGCTGCTGTACTCGGCGGCGCTGGACAGCTCGTACCACAACATCCGGGCCAACCTGCGGCCGATCGGGCTGCTCTCGGTGGGCCTGGTGCTGGCCACCACGGTCGCGGTCGGCTGGGTGGCGCACCTCGTGCTGCCGGAGCTGCCGCTGTGGTCGGCCATGGTGCTGGGCGCGGTGATCGCGCCGCCGGACGCGGTGGCGGCGGTGGCGGTCGGGCGGCGGCTGAACCTGCCGCGCCGCACCATGACCCTGCTCACCGGCGAGAGCCTGATCAACGACGCGACCGCGCTGACCGCGTACAAGGTCGCGGTGGCCGCCGCGGCGGGCGCCACCGCCAGCTGGGCGGGCGGCGCGGGCACGTTCGCGGTCAGCGCGGGCGGCGGCGTGCTGGTCGGCCTGGCGATCGGCGTGGGCGTGCGGTGGCTGCGGGCCCGGCTGGACGACGGCGTGATGGAGAGCTCGCTGGGGATGCTCGTGCCGTTCGGCGCGTACCTGTTCGCCGAGGAGCTGCACGCGTCCGGCGTGCTGGCGGTGGTGGTGGCCGGGCTCTACATCGGGCACCACGCGCCGAGCACCTCGTACTACACGCGCCTCCAGGACACGGCCGTGTGGCGGTCGGTGGACGTGCTGCTGGAGTCGTTCGTGTTCGCCCTGATCGGGTTGCAGCTCAAGACGGTCGTGGACGCGGTGGACCTCACGCCGGCGCTGGTGTGGGCCTCGGGCGCGGTGCTGCTGGCGACGATCCTGGTGCGGTTCGCGTGGATGTACCCGGCGGCCTACCTGCCCCGGTGGCTGTTCCGGCGGATCCGCGAGCGGGAGGAGGCGCCGGGCTGGCGGGGCGTCACGGTCATCTCGTGGGCGGGGATGCGGGGCGTGGTGTCGCTGGCCGCCGCCGCCGCGCTGCCGCTGGACCTGCCCGGCCGGGACGTGATCGTGTTCTGCGCGTTCGTGGTCACCGTGGGCACGCTGCTCCTCCAGGGCATGACGCTGCCGCTGGTGATCCGGAAGCTGGGGCACCGCGGCGACGAGGCGCGGGCCGACGCGCTGGCCGAGGCGCAGGTGCAGCACGCCGCCGCGGCGGCCGCGGTGCAGCGGCTCGACCAGGTGGTGGACTCCGGCGACAACGCGCCCGAGCACGTCGTGCACCGGCTGCGGCTGATGGCCGAGCACCGCGGCAACGCGGCGTGGGAGCGGTTGGGGCGGCAGGAGGACGAGTCGCCGGCCGCCTCGTTCCGGCGGCTGCGGCGCACCATGCTCGACGCCGAGCGCTCGGTGTTCGTGGAGGCGCGGGACCAGGGTCGCATCGACGACGAGGTGCTGGCGCGGGTGCTGCGCGAGCTGGACCTGGAGGAAGCCGCCCTGGCCCGGGAGTGAACGGGCGGTGGTCACCGTGACGTGTTCACCGTGACGTGGCCTGCGCTTCACCCTACGGTGATCGGGGCGTCGCGGTGCGCGACGAGGCTGCCGCGCGTCTGGAACCTTGACAGGAGGTCGGCGATGGTGCGGACGAGGATCGTCGGGGCGGCGCTCGCCGTCGTGGCGGTGGCCGGGTTGGCGGTGGCGCTCCCGTGGGGCGCGGCGAGCGGTGACGACCGCGTGCCGCACGCCCGCAAGGGGCCGCTGGTGATCGGCCACCGGGGCGCGTCGGGGTACCGGCCGGAGCACACGCTGGCCGCGTACGAGCTGGCCGCCCGGATGGGCGCGGACTACGTCGAGCCCGACCTGGTGGCCACCAGGGACGGCAAGCTGGTCGCGCGGCACGAGAACGAGATCGGCGGCACCACGGACGTGGCGTCGCGGCCGGAGTTCGCCGCGCGCCGGACCACGAAGGTCATCGACGGCGCGCCGCTGACCGGCTGGTTCACCGAGGACTTCACGCTGGCCGAGCTGAAGACGCTGCGGGCGGTCGAGCGCATCCCGGACGTCCGGGCGCGCAACACCCTCTACAACGGCCGGTTCGAGGTGCCGACCTTCGAGGAGGTCATCGACCTGTCGCGGCGGCTGTCCCGCGAGCTGGGGCGCGAGATCGGGATCTACCCGGAGACCAAGCACCCCACCTACTTCCAGGAGATCGGCCTGCCGCTGGAGCCGCGGCTGGTGGACGTGCTCAACCGCAAGGGCCTCAACCGGCACGGCGCCCGGGTGTACGTGCAGTCGTTCGAGGTGGCGAACCTGAAGTGGCTCAAGTCGCGGCTGCGGGTGCCGCTGGTGCAGCTGGTCAGCGCCTCCGGCGCGCCGTACGACTTCGTCAAGGCGGGTGACAAGCGCACCTACCGCGACCTGGTCACGCCCGACGGCCTGCGCGACCTCCGCGCCTACGCGTCGGGCATCGGCGTGGAGAAGCCGCTGATCATCCCGCGCGACGCGGCGGGCAACCTCGGGCAGCCCACCACGCTGGTCCGCGACGCCCACGTGCGCGGCCTGACCGTGCACTCGTGGACGTTCCGCAACGAGAACACCTTCCTGCCCGCCGACCTGCGCACCTCCACCGACCCGGCCGCCTACGGGCGGGCGCTGGAGGAGTACGCCAGGTTCTACGCCACCGGCCTGGACGGGGTGTTCGCCGACAACCCGGACACGGCCGTGGAGGCCCGCAACGGCTGACGGCCCCGGCGGCTCGCGGCGGAGGGCCCGGTCCAGGGCCCTCCGTCAGCTCCCGCGAGAGCCCTACGCGGCCGGCCGGCCGAGCACGGCGGCGCCCGGCCAGGGGGTGGTGCCGCCGCGCTCGTACCAGTCCGACACCTCCTCCAGGAACCGCCGCGACCCCTCCGGCGACAGCGCCGCCCCGGCCAGGAGGTCGCGCAGGCGGGCGTAGGTCTCCACCCCGCTGTCGCGCTCGACGAAGCCGGTCACCGCGTGCATCTCGACGCACACCACGGACCGGAGGGGCCGCTCCAGGGTGAAGATCGAGAACGGGTGGTCGACGGCCGGCGCCACGGCCGACCCCGCCGGGACCACCCGCACCGAGGTGGTCGGCGCGTTGGCCACCAGGCGCAGGTACATCACCTGGTCGGCCAGGACACCCGGGTCGTGGCCGCGCGGGGTGAGCGTCCACTCGTCCACGAAGAACTCCGCCGGCGTGCCCTCGACCCGGGACCGGCGGTCGATGCGGGCGGTCAGGGTCGCCTCCGGCGCCCCCGCCTGCCGCCGGCCGGCCAGCACCGCCCGCGCGTAGTCCTCGGACTGGAGGGGCGCGGGCACCACCAGCGGGCTGTAGTGGGAGATCGCCACGGCCAGCCGCTCGTGCAGGACCAGCGGCAGGACGTCGTCGGCGGGGCGGTCGGCGTGCACGCACACGAAGCCGTCCGGGCGGGGGTCGCGCGACATCCGGACCAGCCGCTCCCGGGTGGCGGCGTCGGCGCCGTAGAGGCCCAGCAGCGCGCCCAGCTCGACGTCGGCCGTGCCCCGGCTCCCGTTCTCCAGCTTCGCCAGCCTGGAGATGCTCCACCCCAGCCGGGCCGCGATCGCGGCCGGTTTGCGCGCGCCGCGCAGCTGCCGCAGCTCCTCACCCAGCCACCGGCTGTACGCGGTGCTCGCCCGCTGCGACTTCCACTCGTCCTCGCCGACGTCCATGGTCGCCCTCCACTGTTGCGCGCACGCAACGTATCCACTCGATTACAGTGCGTGGAGAGTGGCCATCCTTTGACGGCCCGAGGATCAAAGCAAGTTCAAGCCTGATCAGGGGATGGGGACCACCGGGGCGTGGGTGGGACCCTCGAGAACGGCAGCCGAGGTGAGGAGCCGGATCGTGGACGACGCTACCGGAGTCGGGCAGAGGGTCGCCGCGTTGCGGAAACTGCTGGGGCTCAAGCAGCACCAGCTCGCCACGGCGGCGCACGTGAGCATGAGCCTGGTGAAGAAGGTGGAGGCGGGGCACGCACCGGCGTCACCCGCGTTCATCGCCGCCTGCGCCAAGGCGCTCGGCGTCGAGGTGACGGCGTTGACGGGACAGCCCTACGAGGAGCTGACGGTCGACACCGGCCAGGACCGCGCCGGAATCCCGGAACTGCGCCGCGCCCTCGACTCCTACGAGGACCCCCGGCTCGACGGACCGGTGTGGGACACCGCCCGGTTGCGCGCGGCGCTCGACGAGGGCGAGGCACTGCGCCGCAGGAGCCGCTACACCCTCATGACCGAACGCCTGCCGCTGCTGCTCCAGCACCTGTACGCCAACCTGGACGAGGCATCCGGCACCACCGCCACCGAGGAGGCCCACACCCTCCTGCACGACGCCTACAGCCTCGTGGCGGCGGCCACCTACCTGTTCGGCTACCTCGACCTGACCGCGCTGGCCCGGGACCGGATGGGCCACGCGGCCCGGCGGTCCGGCGATCCGCTGCGGGTCGCGGTCGCGCGGTTCAGCCGGTCGACCCTGCAACTCTTCCGGGGTGACTACGACCTCGGGATGCGCAACGTCGACCGCGCCCTGGCGCTGGCCGGGGAGCAGGGCACCCCCGAGGCGTTGTCCGTCGTCGCCCAGCTCCACCTGCGCCAGGCCATCTTCGAGGCGCGCCGGGGCAATGGCCGGGACGCGGACTCGCACGTCGACGAGGCCCGCGACATCGTCTCCCGGGGCGTGCCGGTGGCCCCCTACTTCCAGTTCGCCTCCAACCGCGCCAACGTGGAGATCCACTCCGTCGCGGTGCCGGTGGAGATGCTGGACGGCACCACCGCCGTCGCCCGCGCCGAGAGGACGCACCTGCCCCTGGACGACCTCGGGGAGGACGCGACCAGGATCGGCCACCACCACATCGACGTGGCCCGCGCCTGGGTCCTGCACGGCAACCGCGAGAAGGCGCTCCAATCCCTGCACACCGCCCGCGCCGTCTCACCCCAGCAGACCCGGTACCACCCGGCCGTCCGCGAAACCCTGCACGCCATCGCCGCCGCCGACCGGCGCGCCACCGACTCCCTGGCCGGATTCGCCCGCTGGGCAGGCGTCAAGGTCTGACACCGGACCGGGGCGCCCGGACCGGCGCGCCCGGTCCGGGCGCCCCGACCCCGCCTCAGGAACCCTCGACCGCCACCGCCCCCCGCGCCGCCGGCACCTCGACCTCCGCCCCCGGCACGCGCAGCAGACCGCGCCGCGCCAGGATCGGCCGCACGCCCTCGCCGAACCAGAACGCCTCCTCCAGGTGCGGGTAGCCGGACAGCACGAACTCGTCCACCCCCACCGCGTGGTACTCCTCGATCAGGTCGGCCACCTCCGAGTGGCTGCCGACCAGCGCCGTGCCCGCGCCGCCGCGCACCAGGCCGATCCCCGCCCACAGCCCGGGGTGCACCTCCAGCCCGCGCACGCCCCTCGACAGGTCCCCGCCGTGCAGGGCGACCATCCGCTGCTGCCCCACCGACTGCGAGGCACCCAGCTGCTCCTGCGCCCGCGCCACCTGGACCGGGTCGAGCGCCTCCAGCAGCTTCTCGGCCTCCCGCCACGCCTCGGCGGAGGTGTCGCGGCTGATGGTGTGGAGCCGGACGCCGAAGCGGATCGGGCGGTCGCCCGCCAGCTCCCGCACCCGGTGGATCTTCTCGGCCACCTGCGCCGGGGGTTCGCCCCACGTCAGGTAGACGTCCGCGCGCCGGGCCGCGACCGGCAGGGCCGCGTCGGACGAGCCGCCGAAGTAGATGGGCGGCACCGGGTCCGGCACGCCCATCAGGGTGGCGCCCTCGACCCGGTAGTGCGCGCCCTCGAAGTCGAGCGGCGTCCCGCTCCACACGGCCCGCACCACGTGCAGGAACTCGTCGGTGCGCGCGTACCGCTGGTCGTGGTCGAGCCAGTCGCCGAACCGGCGCTGCTCCACCTCGTCGCCGCCGGTCACCACGTTGAGCAGCAGCCTGCCCCGGGAGAGCCGCTGGTAGGTGGCCGCCATCTGGGCGGCCAGGGTCGGCGAGATCACCCCGGGCCGGAACGCGACCAGGAACTTCAGCGTCGTGGTCCGGGCGACCAGCGCCGCCGTGGTCAGCCAGGCGTCCTCGCACCACGTGCCGGTGGGCGTGAGCACGCCCTCGAAGCCGTTGCGCTCGGCGGCCTGCGCGACCTGGGCCAGGTAGTCGATGTCGGGGTCGCGGGCGGCGGACGCGCCCAGCGAGCGGTTGGCGTGGAAGCGCTCCACGACCGTCCGCCCGTCGCCGGAGGTGGGCAGGAACCAGTGCAGCACGACGCTCATGACAGCTCTCCCCGGAAACGGGTGTCCACGAAGTCCTTGAAGACCACCCTGCCGGGCAGCGCGCCGTCCGCGGTGAACGCGTCGGCCAGTTCCTGCTCGGAGGCGACCACCGCGTCGTCGAGCGGCACCGGCAGGTCACCGCCGCGCTCGACGGCCCGGCGCGCCACCTCGACCTCCAGCCCGGTCTCGGCGGCCCACGTCGCGGCCCACTCCTCGCGGTGCGTGTCGGCCCACCGCTGGGCCTGCGCGTACCGCTTCACGTACTCCTTGATCGCGGCCTCCTTGCCCGGGTCGGCCAGCGCCGCGCGCCCGGCCACCTGGAACGTGTAGCCGTTGGACTTGCCGCTCCCGTCGGTGAGCACGCGCGCGTCCGCCTCCAGCTCCGCCTGCGAGGTGTAGGGGTCCCACACGGCCCAGGCGTCGACGCGCCCCTGGGTGAACGCCGAGTAGGCGTCGGAGGGCTGGAGGAAGTTCAGCGTCACGTCCTTGGTGGTCAGGCCCTCGGAGGCGAGGGTCAGCAGCACCTGGCCGTGGGCGGAGCTGCCCTTGGCCACCGCGATGCTCCGGCCCCTGAGCTCGCCCGCGGACTTGAGCGGCGAGTCGGCGGGCACCAGGAGCGCGTCGCCCTCCACGCTGCCCTGAGCCGAGTAGACGGCCGCGATCCGGGCGTTCGCGGCGGCGGCGAAGATCGGCGGCGTGTTGCCGACCCCGCCGAGGTCGATCGCACCCGCGGACGCGGCCTCCAGCAGCGGCGGGCCGGAGCTGAACGTCGACCACTCGATCTCGTACGGGAAGTCGTCGAGCAGGCCGGCGGCGGTGAGCAGCGACTTCGCGCCGCCCTTCTGGTCACCGACCCTGAGCACGACCTCCCCGTCCGAGGACGCGTCGGGACCGCCGCCGCACCCGGTCAGCACCAGGACCGCCGCGGTCAGGGCGCTAAGCAGCTTCCGCATCGTTCACCCCCAGGTCGGAGAGGATCTCCACGCGCCGGTCCGCGAGGGACGCGCGGCGCCGCGGTCGCGGCAGGTCCACGTGGTGCTCGGCCACGATCCGGCCCCGGTCGAGCACCACGACGCGGTCGGCCAGCAGCAGGGCCTCGTCCACGTCGTGCGTCACGAACAGCACGGCGGGCCGGTGCTCCCGCCACAGCTGCTCCACCAGCCGGTGCATCGCGGAGCGGGTCAGCGCGTCCAGCGCGCCGAACGGCTCGTCGAGCAGCAGCAGCTCCGGTTCGCGCACCAGCGCCCGCGCCAGCGACACGCGCTGCGCCTCGCCGCCGGACAGGGTCAGCGGCCACGCGTCGGCGTGGTCGGCCAGCCGCACCTCGGCCAGCGCCCGCTCCGCCACCGCCCGGCCGTCCACGTCCCGCAGCCCCAGCGAGATGTTGCGCCACACCTTCCGCCACGGCAGCAGCCGCGGCTGCTGGAACGCGACGGACACCTTGGCCGGCACCGAGAACGTCCCCTCGGCGTCCGGGTCGAGCCCCGCCAGGACCCGCAGCAGCGTGGACTTCCCGCAGCCGCTGCGCCCCAGCAGCGCCACGAACTCGCCGGGCGCCACCTCCAGGTCCAGGCCGTCGAGCACGCGCCGCGGCCCGAACTCCTTGACCAGCCCCCGGATGCTCACCGCGCTGGTCGTCACCGCGCCGGTCTTCACCGCGCTCGTCCTCACCGCGCTCGTCCTCATCGGGCCCGCCACCGCAGCACCCTCCTCTCCAGCGCGCGCACCAGCGCGTCCGTGGTCAGCCCGAGCAGCGCGTAGACCAGCAGGCCCACCACCACGACGTCCGTGCGCAGGAACTCGCGGGCGTTGTTGATCAGGTAGCCGATGCCCGCGTCGGCGTTGACCTGCTCACCGACGATCAGCGACAGCCACGCCGCGCCCAGCGCGATCCGCAGGCCCACCAGCGTCTGCGGCACGGCGGACGGCAGCACGACGTGGACGACCCGCTCGAACCGGCTGTAGCCGAGCACGCGGGCGGCGTCGAGCAGCGCCGGGTCGGTCTGCCGGATGCCCGCGTGCAGGTTCAGGTACAGCGGGAACGCCACGCCCGCCGCGACCAGCGCCAGCTTCGGCTCCTCACCGATGCCGAACCACAGGATGAACAGCGGGACCAGGCCCAGGTGCGGCAGCGTGCGCAGCATCTGCACCGGCGGGTCGAACAGCCGCTCGCCCCACCGGGACAGGCCGGACACCAGGCCCAGCGCGGAGCCGACGACCCCGCCGATGAGGAAGCCGATCGCGACCCGGCCGAGCGAGACCAGGAACGCGTCCACCAGCTGCCCGTCGAGCACCAGCTCGTAGGCGGAGGCGAACACGGTCAGCGGCGAGGCGAGCTTGTCCTCGGGCAGCACGCCGGTGCTGCCGGCGACCTGCCACAGCACGAGCAGGCCGAGAGGGCTGAGCCAGCGGCGCAGATCGGGTGGTCTTCTTTTTCTGACAACGGGTGTTCGCGCCGCGGATGCGGGTTCTGGACGCGTGACAACACCCGCGGTGGAAACCGACACGGATTTCTCCCAGCGGAACCGGAAACACGGACGACAACGCGCTGATCAGCGAGTCCGAGTTTTCGGTGACGGGCGGGAGAAGTCAACGCGTCCCGAATCGTGAAAATACCTCCGGAACCGATTGCGTCGGCTCCGGAGGTACTGGGAAAAGATTTCAGCCGGCCAGCATGTCGTGCCGGACGATCGTCTGGTCACGACCCGGGCCGACGCCGATGGCCGACATCCGGGCGCCGGAGATCCGCTCCAGGTGCTCGACGTAGGCGCGGGCGTTGGCGGGCAGCTCCTCGAAGGTGCGGCAGTGGCTGATGTCCTCGAACCAGCCCGGCAGCTCCTCGTACACCGGCACGGCGTGGTGCACGTCGGTCTGCGTCATCGGCATCTCGTCGACCCGCGTGCCGTCGATGGTGTAGCCCACGCACACCGGCACCTTCTCCAGGCCGGACAGCACGTCCAGCTTGGTGAGGAAGTAGTCGGTGATGCCGTTGACCCGGGCCGCGTAGCGGGCGATCACCGCGTCGAACCAGCCGGTGCGCCGCGAGCGGCCGGTGGTCACGCCGAACTCGCCGCCGGTCTTGCGCAGGAGCTCGCCCATGTCGTCGTTCAGCTCGGTCGGGAACGGACCGGAGCCCACGCGCGTGGTGTACGCCTTGAGGATGCCGATCACCGTGGTGATCTTCGTCGGCCCGATGCCCGAGCCCGCCGAGGCGCCGCCCGAGGTCGGGTTGGACGAGGTGACGAACGGGTAGGTGCCGTGGTCCACGTCGAGCAGGGTGCCCTGGGAGCCCTCCAGCAGCACGGTCTCGCCGCGGTCCAGCGCCTGGTTGAGCAGCAGCCGGGTGTCGGCGATCCGGTCGGAGAACTTCGAGCCGTGCTCCAGCACGCTGTCCACGACCTGGCCGGCGTCGAGCGCCTTGCGGTTGTAGACCTTGACCAGCACCTGGTTCTTGAAGTCCAGCGCGGCCTCGACCTTCTGCCGCAGGATCTTCTCGTCGAGCAGGTCCTGGGCGCGGACGCCGACGCGGGCGATCTTGTCCTGGTAGCACGGACCGATGCCGCGGCCGGTGGTGCCGATCTTCGCCTTGCCCAGGTACCGCTCGGTGACCTTATCGATGGCCACGTGGTAGGGCATGATCAGGTGCGCGTCGGCGGAGATGATCAGCCGGCTGGTGTCCACGCCCTGCTCGTCCAGCCCGGCCACCTCCTCCAGCAGCACGCCCGGGTCGACCACGACGCCGTTGCCGATGACGCTGGTCACACCGGGGGTGAGGATGCCGGAGGGGATGAGGTGCAGGGCGAACTTCTGCCCGTCGGGCAGCACCACCGTGTGGCCGGCGTTGTTGCCGCCCTGGTAGCGGACCACCCACTGGACGCGGTCGCCGAGCAGGTCGGTCGCCTTGCCCTTGCCCTCATCGCCCCACTGGGCGCCGATCAGCACTACGGCCGGCATGTGAAACTCCAAGAGGTCGAACGGACGGTGTTGGCAAGAGCGAATGCCGGTGGTCGAGCGTAGTCCAGGAGATGAAGGTGCGCGGAATCGTGTTGGCCTGCGGAAACACGCAGTCGCCGGCGGTCACCGACGGTGATCGGTTCGAGGTTCGCCGGGTAGCGTCCAGGCCGGGTCGGGACGAGGTCGACCCGGTGCTGGCCGAACTGGGTGACGGACGTCTCGTGGTGCACGGCACGGACGCCGACCTCAGCGCCGTGGCGCTGCGGCTGCTGCGCGCCGAGCGGCTCACCGAGGTGCCCGTGGGCTACGTGCCGGTGGACCGGCGGTCGGCGGTGGCCGAGCTGTGGGGCCTGCCCACCGACCCGGGCCGCGCGCTCGACCTCGCCCTGTCGGGTGACGCCGACCGGGTGTCGCTGGTGCGCGACGACGTGGGGGGCGTGCTCGTGGGCCGGGGCTCGCTGGGTCCGGTGCGCGGGGTCGGCTACGGCGACGACACGGTGGTGCTGCGCGGCCAGGCGAGCCGGATCGAGGTGACCCCGGACCCGGATGGCGGACCCGGCCTGCTCGTGCACGTGATCAGCAAGCGGCTGCTCGGCCGCCGCGTGACCACGACGCCGGCGCGCGCGTTCCAGCTGGGCTGCCTGCCGGTGGAGGTGACCTCGGACGGGGTGCCGCACCCGCGCCCGATGGGCAAGTGGACCTGGTACCGCCACACGGAGGACCTGCGCCTGGTGCGCGGGGTGCAGTGACGGAGGAATTTCCCCCCGCGACACAGGAGTGTCACCCGGAAGCGTTGTGGCGGCAGGAGAACAGCACCAGGGTGGTTCCGACAGCTTCCAACTAGGAAGGTCGGAATTATGTCAACGGTTATCAAGACCGCGCGATTCTCGACTGCCTCCCTGCTCCTGGCTGGTGCGCTGACCCTGAGCCTGGCCACCCCCGCCCTGGCGACCCCGCCGGGCATCCCGAGCACCGGCACCGCCCAGGCGGAGCTGAACGCGCTCGCGGTGGCCTCCGAGGGGTCCTCCTCCGGTTACTCGCGGGACAAGTTCCCGCACTGGAGCACCGTCTCGGGCGCCTGCAACACCCGGGAGCAGGTGCTCAAGCGCGACGGCACGAACGTGGTCACCGACTCGTCCTGCGCCGCCACGTCCGGCCGCTGGTACAGCCCGTACGACGGCGCGACCTGGAGCGCCGCGGCCGACGTGGACATCGACCACGTCGTGCCGCTGGCCGAGGCGTGGCGCTCGGGCGCGTCGGGCTGGACCACGGCCCGGCGCGAGCAGTTCGCCAACGACCTGGCCGGGCCGCAGCTCATCGCCGTCACCGACAACGTCAACCAGGCCAAGGGCGACCAGGACCCGGCGCAGTGGAAGCCGCCGTCGACCTCCTACTGGTGCACCTACGCCAAGATGTGGACGCGCACCAAGTACCGCTGGGGTTTGACGGTGAACTCCGCGGAGAAGTCAGCGTTGCAGACCATGCTCGGAAGGTGCTGATGACCGATGGCTGACCGCTCCTCCCCCTTCGTGGCCGGACCAGGCGGCGTGATGACCGACGAGGTCGGCGTGGTGACCGGCGACCTGGAGCTGCGCACCACGCTGGACAAGGGCGTGCTGCGCGCCCTGGTGCGCTACGAGGGCGCGGAGGAGTGGTACGCCGTCACCGGCGCGTCGTGCCGGCTGGCCGACCCGCGCGACCTCGACGCCGTGCACCGGGTGCTGCTCGGCGTGCTCAACCGGCCGGAGGGGTGACCTCGCCGCCGCCCCCGCGGGTCAGGGGCGGCAGCGACTCCGCCGCCTCGGCCCGCGACAGGCCCGTGGCCTGGAGCAGGTCCACGGCCACCGACCGCACCTGCGCCAGCACCACCCGGGTGGAGAAGCCCTCGCCGCCCAGCTGCCCCGTGGTCGCCCGCGCCGCCTCGCACACGGCGCTCCGCGCCCGCTCCGGCTCCTCGCCGCGGCCCAGCTCGGTGCGCAGCAGGTCCGCCGCCGCCGCGTACTGCCGCAGCACGTCGGGCAGCACCTCCGGCACCCGCTCGCCGTCGCGCAGGGCCGCCAGCGCCCGCCGGGTGAGCACGCGCGTGTTGCGCAGCGCGTAGTCCAGCGGCACCGCGGCCGTCTCGTAGCGGCGCAGGTCGTGCCTGCTGCGCCAGCGGATCGGGGCGATGGTGGCGATCTCGCCGCCGGTCCGCAGCGCGGAGCGGAACTCGTCCATCGCCTCCTGGCTGTCCCGCAGCCGCGCGAGCACGCCGGCCGCCCGCGCGGCGTCCCGCTCGGCCACCGCCGCGGCCACGCCCCGCAGCCCGGCGGCCAGCTCGCCGAACACCACCCGCGCCTGCCGGTGCGCCACGGTCAGCGGGTTCGCGGGCAGCAGCGCGGTCACCGCGAGCCCGACCAGGCCGCCGATCAGCGCGTCCACCATGCGGTCCAGCCCGCCGCCCGCGCTGGGCGGCAGCAGGGTCGCCACCAGCACCGCCGACGACCCGGCCTGCAACGCGATCACCGCGCCGCCGTCCAGCAGCACCGCCGAGGACATCGCCAGCGCCACCACCAGCGCGATCTGCCACGGCCCGGAGCCGATGAGGGAGATCAGCACGTCGCCGACGCCGACCCCGACCGAGACGCCGACGACCAGCTCCACCACCCGCCGCAGCCGCTGCCCGAGCGACACGCCCAGGCAGACGACCGCGGCGATCGGCGCGAAGAACGGGTGCGCGTGACCCACCACGTCGGTGGCCACCAGCCACGACAACCCGGCGGCGAGCCCGGCCTGCGTGATCGGCAGGGCCGTGCTCCGCCACCGCTGGAGCCTGCGCGCCACCTCGGCGCGCACCTCGACCACGCGCGTCAGCTCAGGCCGAGCGCGGCGGGCGCCGAGGGGTCGCTGTCGGCGAGGAACTGCCGGCAGCGCTGGTGCTCCTCGGTCTCGCCGATCTCGTCGGCGGCGCGGGCCAGCGCGGCCAGCGCGCGCAGGAAGCCCTGGTTGGGGCGGTGCGACCACGGGACCGGGCCGTGCCCGCGCCAGCCCGACCGACGCAGCTGGTCCAACCCGCGGTGGTAGCCGGTGCGCGCGTAGGCGTAGCCCGCGACCGGGTCGCCGGTCTGCAACGCCCGTTCGGCGAGCAGCGCCCACGCCTCGCTGAAGTCGGGGTAGGCGCGCACGATCTTGCCGGGGTCAGTGCCCGCCTCGGCCGCGGCCTGCGCCTCGGGCCGTTCGGGCAGCAACGTGGGTTCGGGACCACCGAACAGGTTTTCCATGCGGTCAGGATAGGAAGACCGACGCGGCGGCCGCGAGCAGTGCCAGCACCATGGCGGAGACGACGACGCCGGCCACGACCTTCTTGCCCATCCGACACTCCCTGGTTCTCGGCCCGGTTCTCAGCCTGGTTCTCAGCCTGGTTCTCAGCGGACTCTCAGCCCCGCACCCTGCACCCTTCGGCCACCCGGAGCAACGACCGTCACCCGGCGAGGCGAAAACGGTGCGGAATTCCCTGGTCACGGACCGTCCCCTAAGGGGTGGTCGGGAAAGACCGGGGGACAGCACCCTTCCGGTGGCCCGGACCGGGCAGCATCATGGGCGGGTGAAAACGGGGGTTGTGGACCGGGTCGCGCACTACCGCGACCTGTACTGGGAACGCGGTGAGCCCGGTCGGGAGACGCCGACCGACCTGGCCGCGGTGCTGTACCGGCTGTGGCTGGCGGGCCTGCTGCTCAAGCTGCTCGGCTCGTCGTGGGACGTGGCCTGGCACTTCAAGTGGCTGCGGGACGAGCTGGCCCCGCCGCACATGATCAACACGCTGGGCACGGCGCTCGTGGTCGGGCTGACGCTCTTCCACACCTACACGGGCTACGGGGCGGACCGCAAAGCCCTGCGCCTGATGCAGTGGGGCACCGGTGTGTTCCTCATCGCACTGCCGATCGACCTGATCAACCACCGGGTCAACGGCCTGGACATCACCTCGTGGAGCGGCTCGCACGCCCTGCTCTACCTGGGCACGGCGATCATGCTCGCGGGCGCGATCAGGGGCTGGCGGCAGCACTACCCGGCGGACCGGTGGCGCGTCCCGGGCCTGGCCGCGCTGTGGTTCTTCTTCCTGGAGAACGCCTGGTTCCCGAACCAGCACCAGGAGTACGGGGTGCTGGAGATCGCCTCGTGGGACCGCGGCGATCCGTACGCCGAGCCGATCCTGCTCCAGTTCGCGGCGGACCAGATCGGCCGCCCGGTCGACCGGCAGTCCGTGGTGCAGTTCTCGCTGCCCATCGCGGACTGGGTGTACCCGGTGTGGGGGCTGGTGGCGGCCGCCCTGGTGCTCGTCCTGGCCCGCCGCACGCTGGACCGGCGCTGGGCCGCGACCGCCGTGGCGGGCGGCTACGTCGCCTACCGCTGCCTGATCTGGCCGCTGCTCGCGGGCGCGGACTTCCCGCTGTCCGCCGTGCCGCTGTTCCTGCTGCTCATCGGCCTGGCCGTGGACGCCGCCCACCTGGGCCGGCTGCCCGCGCCGCTGGCCGCCGTGGTCGGCGCGGCGGCCGTCACCGGCCTGGGCTACGGCGGGATCTGGGCCCAGCAGTCGGTCGACGCGGCGCCGCCGATCTCCTACCCGTCGGCCGTCGCGGCGTTCCTGGTGCTGGCCGTGCTGTGGTTGGCCGTCGACCGCCTGGTGGTGAGGAGAACCCCCCGGGAAACCCTGGTGGCCGCCTGATCCCGCCCGTGCGGCTCTCCCCCCGAGGATCGACGGCGACACCGAAGATCCTCAGGGGGGAGCACCCGATGCGCAGAGCCGCGTCCCTGATTACCGCGCTGGTGGCCGCCGTCCTGGTGGCCGGCACGGCCACCGCCGGCGCCGCCGCGCCCGCCGGCCTCCACGACGAGGTCGGGCGGGCGCTGGCCGCGGGCATCCCGGGCGTCGTCGTCCGCGTGGACGACGGCCGCCGGGTAACCGAGCTGGTCCGGCAGGCCGGCTGGACCCGCGCCGACCACCACCTGCGCGCCGGCGACGAGTTCCGGATGGCCTCCAACACCAAGACGGTCACCGCGACCCTCGCCCTCCAGCTCGACGCCGAGGGGGTGCTCGACCTCGACGCCCCGGTCGAGCGGTGGCTGCCCGGCACCGTGCCGAACGGCGGCGCCATCACCACGCGGATGCTGCTCAACCAGACCAGCGGCCTGTTCGACTACCTGGACGACGTCCGCGCGCTGCCCCTGCTGACCGGCCGGACCACCGACCCGTGGACGCCCGCCGACCTGCTGGCCGTGGCGTTCGACCACCCGCCGCTGTTCGCGCCGGGCGCGCGCTGGGACTACAGCAACACCAACTACACCCTGGCCGGCCTGGTGCTGGAGAGCGCGACCGGCCGGTCCTACGAGAGCCTCGTGGTGGACCGGATCACCCGGCCGCTCGGCCTGCGCGACACCTACCTGCCCCGCGACGCCCGCTTCGCCGGCCGGCACGCCCACGGCTACGAGCCGGACCCCGAGCACCTGGCGCCGCTGTTCCCGCCGGGCACGCCCGTCGGCGACGGGTTCGCCGGGCCGCGCCGCCACGACCACGTGGACGTCACGGGCATCGACCTGCACCAGGCGTGGGCGGCGGGCGGGCTGGTGTCCACCGCGCGCGACTGGCAGCGCTTCCTGCGGGCGCTGATGTCCGGCCGCCTGCTCCCGGCGGGCCACCTGGCCGAGCTGCGCGCCTCCGTGCCCCGGGGGGACGGCCACGGCTACGGCCTGGGCGCGGTGGAGGTCCACTCCCCGTGCGGCACGGTCTGGGGCCACTCCGGCGGCTTCCCCGGCTACCGCAGCCACCACTACACCGACCCGACCGGCGCCCGCGCGGTCACCGTGCTGCTGACCACCACCTACGACCTGGCGCGCCCCGAGGCCGCCGAGGCCCAGCGGGCCCTGGTGGACGCGGCCGTCTGCCGCATGTACGGCCGGTAGCGCGAAGGCCCCCTCCGGGAACACCCGGAGGGGGCCTTCGACGTGCCGCGGTGGTCAGCCGGCGATCATGCGGCCGGAGGACTTCAGGTGCTCGCACGCCTGGGCGATGCGGGCGGCCATGCCCTGCTCGGCGGCCTTGAGGTAGGACCGCGGGTCGTAAGCCTTCTTGTTGCCGACCTCGCCGTCCACCTTCAGCACGCCGTCGTAGTTCTGGAAGAAGTGACCCACGATCGGACGGGTGAACGCGTACTGCGTGTCCGTGTCGATGTTCATCTTGATGACGCCGTAGGTCAGCGCCTCGTGGATCTCCTCCAGCAGCGAGCCGGAGCCGCCGTGGAACACCAGGTCGAACGGCTTCGAGCCGGCCGGCAGGCCCAGCTTCTCGGCCACCACGTCCTGGCCCTGCTTGAGGATCTCGGGGCGCAGCTTCACGTTGCCCGGCTTGTACACGCCGTGCACGTTGCCGAAGGTCGCCGCCACCAGGTAGCGGCCCTTCTCGCCGGCGCCCAGCGCGTCCACCGTCCTGAGGTAGTCCTCGGGCGAGGTGTAGAGCTTCTCGTTGATCTCGTGGGCGACGCCGTCCTCCTCGCCACCCACCACGCCGACCTCGATCTCCAGGATGATCCTGGCCTTGGCGGTGAGGTCGAGCAGCTCGGAGGCGATCTTCAGGTTCTCGTCCAGCGGCACGGCCGAGCCGTCCCACATGTGCGACTGGAACAGGGGGTTGAGGCCCCGGTCCACCCGCTCCTGGCTGATCGCGACCAGCGGGCGGACGTAGCCGTCCAGCTTGTCCTTGGGGCAGTGGTCGGTGTGCAGCGCGATGTTCACCGGGTACTTCTCGGCGACGACGTGCGCGAACTCCGCCAGCGCAACCGCGCCGGTCACCATGTCCTTGACCTTGGTGCCCGAGGCGAACTCGGCACCACCGGTCGAGACCTGGATGATCCCGTCGCTCTCGGCCTCCGCGAATCCGCGCAGGGCCGCGTTGAGGGTCTCGGACGAGGTGACGTTGATCGCGGGGTAGGCGAACTCGTTCGCCTTCGCGCGGTCGAGCATCTCGGCGTAGACCTCGGGGGTTGCGATGGGCATCGGTGGGTCCTCCTCGGGTGCCCGGAACGCGGTGTCGGCAGCATCCTACGGCTACCCCCGCCGGCCGCAGTTGATCACCGGCATAGTGGGGTCATGGCGACCGCACGGTGGAACGGCGAGGTCATCGCCGAGAGCGACGAAACCCGGATCGTGGAGGGGAACCACTACTTCCCCCTGGAGTCCGTCCGCGAGCAGTACCTCAGGCCGTCGGACATGACGACGGTCTGCCCGTGGAAGGGCACGGCGAACTACTACACCCTGCACGTGGACGGCCGGGACAACCCCGACGCCGCGTGGTACTACGCCGAGCCGAAGGCGGCCGCGGCCGAGATCAAGGGCCACGTCGCCTTCTGGCGCGGCGTCGAGGTGTCCGACTAGGAAGTCCGAGGTGTCCGACCAGAAGGTGTCCGACCAGAAGGTGTCCGACTAGAACAGGGCGGCCGCGAGCTCCCGGTGCGCGGCCCGGAGGTCAGCGGCGCCGACCACCTGCAACGCCACGTGGTCGGCGCCCGCCTCGTGGTGCTCGCGCACCCGCCGCACGACACGGTCGAGTGAACCCCAGGCCACCAGGGCGTCGACCAGCCGATCGCTGCCGCCACCCGCGAGGTCGTCCTCGGTGAACCCGTGCCGCAGCCAGTTCCGGGTGTAGTTGGGCAGCCCGAGGTAGAGCGACAGCCCCTCCCGGGCCAGCTCGCGGGCCCGCGTCGGGTCCTCCTCCAGCACCACGTGCTGCTCGGGGGCCAGGAGCACCCCGCGCCCCACGACCTCGCGCGCGCCGGCCGTGTACTCGGGCGTCACCAGGTAGGGGTGGGCGACGCTCGTCCGCGCCGCCGCCAGCGCGAGCACCCGCGGCCCGAGGGCGGCCAGCGCCAGCCGGTCCCGGGGCACGTCCAGCTCGTCCAGGTAGTGCAGCAGCTTCCGGTACGGGCTGTGGTACGCCTCGCCCACCACCTCCCGGTGACCGGCCCCGATGCCGACCAGGAACCGGTCGGTCCAGGCCAGCGCCCGGTAGCCCTCGTTCACCTCGGCGGCGGGCGTGGTCCACACGTTCAGGATCCCGGTCGCCACCGCGATCCGCCCGGTGGCGCCCAGCAGCTCGCCCGCGGTCCCGATCGCGGTCCCGTCGGGCGACCCGCCCAGCCACAGGGCCCCGTACCCGAGTTCTTCCAGCTCGGCGGCGTCCTCGCCCCGGCCGACCCACTGGTCCGCCCGGCCCCACACGCCCCAAAGCCCCAACTCAACAGCCATCTCGCCTCCCGTCGGAGCAACCACCGGACCGCTCGATTTAGTCCTGCCTGCTCCGATCGGCGCCGACCGCGTCCCGGAGTTACGTTCGCCGCATGACGAAACTGGGAACCAGCGACCTGGACGTGGCGCCCCTGTGCCTGGGCGGCAACGTCTTCGGCTGGACCGCCGACGAGGAGACCTCGTTCGCGGTGCTGGACGGCTTCACCGAGGCCGGCGGCGACTTCATCGACACGGCCGACGCCTACTCGGCGTGGGCGGAGGGCCACACCGGCGGCGAGTCCGAGGCGGTCATCGGCCGGTGGCTGGCCCGGCGCGGCAACCGGGACGACGTGGTCGTGGCCACCAAGGTGGGGATGCTCGACGGCCTGGACAACCTGCGGGCGGACACGATCGAGCGCGCCGCCGAGGACTCGCTGCGCCGCCTGGGCGTGGACCACATCGACCTGTACTACGCCCACCGGGACGACCCGGGCACCGACCAGGCGGAGACCCTGGCCGCGTTCGACGCGCTGGTCCGCAAGGGCAAGGTCCGGTACGTCGCCGCGTCCAACTACACCGCCGAGCGCCTCACCTCGGCCCTGGCGACGGCCGAGCGCGAGAACCTCGCCCCGTTCGTCGCGCTCCAGCAGCCCTACAACCTCGTGGACCGCTCCTACGAGGGCGAACTCCGCGAGGCGGTCCAGGCCCACGGGCTGGCCACCGCCCCGTACTGGGGCCTGGCCAAGGGCTTCCTGACCGGCAAGTACCGCGAGGGCGTGGAGGTCGACAGCGTCCGCGCGAGGGCCGCCTCCCAGTACCTCGACGAGCGCGGGCTGCGGCTCCTCGGGGCCCTCGACGAGATCTCCGAGGCGCACGGCACCACCCAGGCGGCGGTGGCCCTGGCCTGGCTCGCCGCGCAGCCGACCGTGGCCGCGCCCATCGCCAGCGCGAGGACGGAGGAGCAGCTCAAGGCCCTGCTCCCGGCCCTGGCGCTGCGCCTGGGCGCCGAGGAGGTCGAGACCCTGAGTTCAATTTAACCGACCAGTAGCTTACTGGCGGTAAGTTGCGTTACGGTGACCTCCCCAGCCCTGAGGAGGTCACCGTGGACGTTGCGGGCAAGGTTGTCCTGATCACCGGCGCGGCCAGGGGCATCGGCGCCGAAACGGCCCGCAGGCTCGCGCGGGAGGGCGCCCGGCTGGCCCTCGTCGGCCTGGAGGGCGAGCAGCTGCGGCAGGTGGCCGCCGAGTGCGGCGGCCGGGCGTGGGAAGCGGACGTCACCGATCGGGCGGCCCTCGAACGCGCCGTCGGCGAGGTCGTGGACCACTACGGCGGCATCGACGTCCTGGTGGCCAACGCGGGCGTCGCCGCCACCGGCTTCATCCGCTCCATGGACCCGGCGGCGTTCGAACGCGTCATCGAGGTCAACCTGCTGGGCGTGTGGCGCACGGTCCGCACCTGCCTGCCGCACCTGATCGCGAGCCGCGGCTACTGCCTGGTCGTGTCGTCGCTGGCCGCGATCGTGCACATCCCCGGCAACGCCGCCTACTCGGCTGCCAAGGCGGGCTGCGAGGCGTTCGCCGACAGCCTGCGCGCGGAGGTCCGCCACCTGGGCGTGGACGTCGGCACCGCCTACTTCTCGTGGATCTCCACGGACATGGTGAACAGCGCCGACGAGCACCCGGTGTTCGGTCCGCTGCGCGCCGGCATGCCCGGCCTGGCGAGCAAGAAGTACCCGGTCTCCGCCGTGGGCAAGGCCGTGGTCAGGGGCATCACCCGCCGCGCCAGGGCCGTCCACGTGCCCTCCTGGGTGGGTGCCCTCAAGCTGGTCCGCGCGCTCGCACCCCGGATCGTGGAGCGGCAGGCGCGCGGACTCGTGCCCGCCGCCGACCGGGAGATGGCCGCGAACGACCTGTCCGGCCTGGTGGGACCGGGTGGGACCGCGGCGGGGAAGCCCTAGAGCCAGGCGCCCGTGACGGTCTGCCACTCGTGCACGCGCGTCCCGGCCACCACGCCGGCGCGCGTGTACGGGTCGGCGGCCAGCACCTCGCGCAGCGCGGCCTCGTCCGCCACCTCGTAGACCAGCAGCGCCCCGGACTGGTCCACCCAGGGCCCCGACGCGAGCAGCACGCCCCGCTCCGCGAGTTCCGCCAGGTACTCGCGGTGCGCCGGCCGGACCGCCAGCCGACCCTCCTGGTCCTCGCCGAACACCCACTCGACCGCGAACCGAGCCACGCGACCCACCTCCGTATGTCCAACGCCGCGCCGAAGCTACCCCTCCACCGGGTAACGTCATCCCCGTGGTCGGTCCGGATCAGAACAGCGGCGGCGTCGCACGCGTGCAGGACACCCTGACGAACCTGCGCATCCAGGACAGCAAGGCCCCGGCCCCCAGCGGCCCGCTGACCCTGGAGGACCTCTACCGGCAGCACCGCATGCGCCTGGTGCGCCTGGCCCTCCTGCTGGTCGACGAGCCGGCCACGGCCGAGGACGTGGTCCAGGAGGCGTTCACCGGCCTGCACCGCCACTGGGCCAACCTGCGCGACGCCCAGGCCGCCGTCGGCTACCTGCGCACCGCCGTGGTCAACGGCTCCCGCAGCGTCCTGCGCCGCCGCAAGACCGCCCGCGACTACACCCCGCCGCACGTGGCCAACGCCCGGTCGGCGGAGAGCCTCGCCATGCTCACCGCCGAGCACCAGGCCGTGGTCGCGGCCCTGTCCCAGCTGCCGCCGCGCCAGCGCGAGGTGCTGGTCCTGCGCTACTACGGCGACCTCTCCGAGGCCGAGATCGCCGAGGCCACCGGCATCTCCAAGGGCACCGTGAAGAGCACCGCCAGCCGGGCCCTGGACGCCCTGCAGAAGATCATGGCCAACCGCTGACGACGCGCTGAACGCTGAACTCGCGGGGCCTGAACGTACGACTCGCGCGGTCTGAACGTACGACTCGCGCGGCCTGGACGTACGACTCGCGGGGTTCGAGTGTGGAACTCACCTGTCCCGAGTGTTCGACACGGTGGGCCCGGGTGTTCGACTCGCGGGGTCCAACCGTCTTGTCGACGTGCCCAAACCAACCCAATCCGGCACTTGGTATAGACCAATGGCGGTCACATGCCGCAGTATCGGTCCTCGTGGCGCGCACCAGACACGTAATCGCGGTGGACGTAGGCGGGACCGAAACCAAAGCCGCCCTGATCAGCGGCGCCGGCGACGCCGGGCCCGGCCGACCGCCCACCACCCTCGCGCAGCGCCGCCGACCGACCCGTCCCACCGGGGACGCCGTGGTCGAGGACGTCGCCGCCCTGGTCGCCGACCTGCGCGCGGCCTGCCCGCACCCGGTGGACGCGGTCGGCCTCGTCGTCCCGGGCATCGTCGACGAGCCGACCGGCACCGGCGTCTACTCCGCGAACCTGGGCTGGCGCGACTACCCGTTCACCAAGAACCTCGAGGCCGCCACCGGCGCCCGGGTCGCCTTCGGCCACGACGTCCGCGCGGGCGGCCTGGCCGAGCTGCGCCTGGGCAACGCCCGGGACCTGCGCAACGCGGTGATCATGCCGATCGGCACCGGCATCGCCGCCGCCCTGGTCGTCGACCACCGCGTCATCGACGCCCCGGGCGAGATCGGCCACGTCGACGTGGGCCACCCCGACCCGTGCGGCTGCGGCCAAACAGGTTGCGTCGAGGCGCGAGCCGGCAGCGCGGCCATCGCCCGCCGCTACGGCGAACGCGCGAACACGCGGGTCAGCGGCGCGGCGGAGGTCGCGGCGCGCCTCCGGGCGGGCGACCCGGACGCGGCGATCACCTGGCACGAGGCGGTGGACGCCCTGGCTAAGGGCATCCTGCTGGTGGCGGCCCTGCTGGGCCCGGAAGCGGTGGTGCTGGGCGGCGGCCTGGCGCTGGCGGGACCGCTGCTGACCGATCCGCTCACCCGAAGACTGGATGAGCTGGTCACGTTCCAGCGGCGCCCGGAACTGCGGCTGGCCGCGTTGGGCGACGAGGCCGGGTGCCTCGGCGCCGCGCTGCTGGCCATCAACATGCTGGAGGAGACATGAGCACGTGGGGTGGACCCGTGGACGTGACCCTG
Source organism: Saccharothrix sp. BKS2 (assembly GCF_047689505.1). Taxonomy (NCBI): domain Bacteria; kingdom Bacillati; phylum Actinomycetota; class Actinomycetes; order Pseudonocardiales; family Pseudonocardiaceae; genus Saccharothrix; species Saccharothrix sp. BKS2. The sequence continues at coordinate 96,088 of NZ_JAUQOL010000002.1, forward strand.
ACCGGTGGTCGGGTCGTCACGCCCGAGGGGGTGCTCGACCGGGGCTGGGTCGCGGTGCGCGACGGCCTGATCGCGGCCGTCGGCGAGGGGGCGCCGCCGGACGGCCCGACGACCGAGCTGGGCGGCGGCTGGGTGGTCCCGGGCTTCGTGGACATCCACTGCCACGGTGGCGGGGGTGAGGCGTTCACCAGCGCCGACCCGGACCGGGTGGTCAAAGCGGCCAACGCGCACCGCAAGCACGGCACGACCACGCTCCTGGCGAGCCTGGTCTCCCGCCCGATCCCGGAGCTGGCCGACCAGGTCCGGGCGCTCTCCGACCTGGTCCGCGACGGCCTCCTGGCGGGCATCCACCTGGAGGGGCCCTTCCTCTCCGCCGCCCGCTGCGGCGCCCACGACCCCGCCATCCTGTGCCCGCCGGACCGCCGGTCGATCGACCGGCTGCTCGGGGCGGGCGACGGCGCGGTCAAGATGATCACCATCGCGCCGGAGCTCGACCACGGCGTGGACGCGGTCCGCCACCTCGTCGACAACGATGTCCTGGCCGCCATCGGCCACACGGACGCCACCGAGGCGCAGATCCGCCCGGCGGTCGAGGCGGGCGCGAGCGTCGCCACGCACCTGTTCAACGGCATGAGGCCGCTGCACCACCGCGAACCGGGCCCGATCGGCGCGCTGCTCGACGACGAGCGCGTCACCGTCGAGCTGATCTGCGACCTGGTGCACCTGCACCCGACCGCCGTCCGGCTGGCCGCGCGGCACGCCGGCCGGGGCCGGACCGTGCTGGTCACCGACGCCATCGCGGCCGCCGGCGTGGGCGACGGCGTCTACGACGTGGGCGGCCTGGAGGTCCGCGTGGTGGACGGCGTGCCCACGCTCGCGGGCGGCGCGGCCCTGGCGGGCAGCACGCTCACCATGGACGTGGCCTTCCGCAACGCCGTCACCTCGTGCGGCCTGACCGTCGACGAGGCGGTGCACGCCACCTCGACCCGACCGGCGCGGCTGCTCGGGCTGGAGGACCGCACCGGCCGGCTGGCCGCGGGCCTCAGCGCCGACATCGTCGTCCTGGACGCCGACCTCAAGCCGCGCGAGGTGATGAGCCGGGGCGCGTGGGTGAAAGACTGACCCCGTGCCCGACGACCCCGAGAAGCTGGTGGCCGAAGCCCTGCGCGCCCAGGTCACCAGCTCCGGCGCGCACAAGCTCCTCGCCGTGGCGGCCGAGCCGCGGGGGCAGGAGCGGGAGCAGGGACGGGAGCGGGAGCAGGGGCCGGGATCGGGAGAGCCGGCGGGTGACCGGTTGGCGGCGGACCTGTCGGCGGCGAACCGGTTGACGGCGGACCTGTCGGCGGATCGGTCCTCGGCCGGTCGGTCCTCGGCCGACGGGTCACCGGTCGGCGCCCCGTCCGGCGGTCGGCGCGGTGCCCGGGCCCGGTCCTGGGCCCGGAACCGTCCGCCGGGCCCCACCGGTCCCGCCGGCACGGCCTGGCTGCTGGTCCTCGCCGTCCTGCTGGGCCTGGCCGCCGGCACGGTCGTGGCCGTGATGACGCTGTGGTGAGCACCGCTCAGGTGTGGGTGAGCGGCCCTCCCCGGTGGGACCTGTACCGTGAGGGCCGTGACGGTCGCGCCCACCTCCACGATTGCCCTCGGCCCGGACTGGCTTGACCCGCAGGTCCTGCTCTCAGGACTCGGGCCCTACATGCTGGTCGGCCTCTGCTTCATCATCTTCGCCGAGTGCGGCCTCCTGGTCGGCTTCTTCCTGCCCGGCGACTCCCTCCTGTTCACCGCGGGCATGTTCGTGGCCACCGGTCTGCTGGACTACCCGCTGTGGTTGGTGTGCGTGCTGCTCACGGCGTGCGCGATGCTCGGCAACGTGGTCGGCTACTACATCGGCTACCGCGCGGGCCCCGCCCTGTTCAGCAAGCCCGAGTCGAAGATCTTCAAGAAGGAGTACGTCGACAAGACGGAGGAGTTCTTCGAGAAGTACGGCGCGCGCGCGATCGTCCTGGCCCGGTTCGTGCCCATCGTGCGCACGTTCATCACCGCCATGGCGGGCGTGGGCCGCATGGACCAGCGCAAGTACTTCACGTACTCCTTCATCGGCGGCATCGCCTGGGCCGCGGGCCTCACGGTCCTCGGCTACTTCCTCGGCCAGATCCCGTTCGTGCGGGAGAACATCGAGATGATGCTGATCCTGATCGTCCTGCTCTCGGTCGTGCCGATCATCATCGAGGTGATCAAGGCCCGCCGCGAGAAGAAGTCCCTGCTGGCGCAGGAGGCGCAGGACATCACCCAGGTCATCGAGCGGGTGGACGACCTGGTCGACGACCTGGTGGACGACAACGCCGTCACCCAGCGGATGAAGCGCCTGGACTGAGGGTCCGCGGGCGGCTCCGTCAGCCCAGCTCGAACATGGACCCGGGGTTGAACAGGTTCCCCGGGTCCAGCGCCCGCTTGATCTCCCGGTGCACCCGCAGGCCCACCGGCCCGATCTCGCGCGCCAGCCACTCCCGCTTGACCTTCCCGATGCCGTGCTCGCCGGTCACCGTCCCGCCGAGCGCCAGCCCCAGGCCCAGGATCTCGTCGAACGCCCGCCGCGCCCGCGCGAACTCGTCCGCCGAGGACGGGTCGTAGACGATCGTGGGGTGCATGTTGCCGTCGCCGGCGTGCCCGACCACGGCGATCCGCAGCCCCGCCTCGCCGCTGATCCGCTCGCACCCGGCAATCAGGTCGGCGATCCTGGTCCGCGGCACGCACACGTCGTCGGTCAGCCACGCCCCGTAGACCTCCAGCGCGGGCAGCACGGCCCGGCGCGCGGCCAGCAGGTCGCGCCCCTCCGACAGGTCCTCGGTCGCGTAGACCAGGTCGGCCCCGGCCGCCGCGCACGCCTGCTCGACGGCCGCCAGCTCCTGCCGGGCCGCCTCCCCGCCCGAGTCCGACTGGCACAGCAGCAGCGCGCCGCCCGCGCCCAGGTCGGTGCGCAGGAACCGCTCCACGGCCTCGACGGAGGTGCGGTCCATGATCTCCATCAGCGACGGCACCACGCCCTCGGCCACCACCCGGCTGACCGCCGCGCCGGCCGCCGCCGGGCCGTCGAACGCGGCCACCAGCGTGGCCGGGGCCTGCGGCAGCGGCCGCAGCGCCAGGGTCGCCCGGGTGATGACCCCCAACGTGCCCTCGCTGCCGACGAACAGCCTGGTCAGGTCGTACCCGGCGACGCCCTTGACGGTCCGGCGCCCGGTGCGCAGCAGCTCGCCGTCGGCGAGCACCACCTCCAGGCCCAGCACGGAGTCGGTGGTCACGCCGTACTTCACGCAGCACAGCCCGCCCGCGTTGGTGGCCAGGTTGCCGCCGATGGTGCACCAGTCGTAGCTGGAGGGGTCCGGTGGGTAGAACAGCCCGTGCTTCTCCACCGCGCCGCGCAGGTCCAGGTTGACCACCCCGGGCTCGACCACGGCCAGCCGGTTGTCCGGGTCCACCTCCAGGATGGCGTTCATCTTCGTCATGGCCAGCACCACGCAGCCCTCGACCGCGTTCGCCGCCCCCGACAGCCCGCTGCCGGCCCCGCGCGGCACGATCGGGGTGCCGGACCGCCCGCACGCCCGGACCACGTCCCGGACCTGCTCCGCGGAGGTCGGCAGCACGACGGCCAGCGGCGTCCCGAACGGGGCGAGCGGCATCATGTCCCGCTGGTAGGCCGCGGTGACGTCGACATCGGTCAGCACGCCGTCGACGCCGACGGCGGCGCGGAGCTCGGCCAGCAACGACCCCATCCGCCCACGCTAACCCGCTTCACCCGCCGACTCCAGTGCGTGCCCGGTCGACCACTCCCCGGCCCCGGGTCCCGGGTCCCCACCCCGATCCCGCGCCGGCCCCGCCGCCCCGCCCCAGCCCGCGCCGGGCCCGGTCCCGCGCCGCCCCGCGCCGGTCCCCGATCCCGTCCCCGCACCCACCCCGTCCCACCCGGCGCGGACTTTTCGGCGAGCCGTTCTCCCGGAGTCCTCCGGACCTCGCCGCGCTCCCACGTAGGCTGCACACGTGGTGTTGTCCGCATCGTCCGAAACGATCGCACTCGGCTCGCTTGATTCCGCAGGTCCCACGGCCGTGTGGCTCATCACGCTGAGCTTCATCTTCTTCGAGTGCGCGTTCATCTTCGGCCTGTTCCTGCCCGGCGACTCGCTGCTGTTCGCCGCCGGCGTGGTGCTCGCCTCGCACGACAGCGAGCTGTCCGCCTGGCTGCTGTCCGTGGTCGCGCTGGTGGTGGCCGTCGTCGGCAACCAGATCGGCTACTACATCGGCCGGCACACCGGCACGAGGTTGCTGGCCCGGCGCGGCGGCAAGGTGCTCAACAAGGAGAACCTGGCCAAGGCCCGCGACTTCCTCGACCGCCGCGGCTTCTGGGCGATCGTGCTGGCCCGCTGGATACCGTGGGTCCGCACGCTGGCCCCGATGATCGCGGGCGCGGCGCGCATGGACCCGAAGCGGTTCATGCTGGCCACCACGATCGGCGCGATCGCCTGGGTGCCGACCCTGGTGCTGGCCGGCTACTACGGCGCGGGCCTGCTGGCCTCCGTGCCGTGGCTGGAGACGGTCGCGGTCGTGGCGAGCGTCGCGTTCTTCGTCTTCGGCACGGCCTTCGGCCTGCACCGCTACCGGCAGGAGATGAAGAAGCCGGTGGAGGACGAGGAGATCGTGGCCCGCTAGACCACCTCGGTGATCAGCAGGTCCGCGGACGACTTCGACGCGTTCACCATGAGCGCGTTGACGTGGTCGGTGCCGTGCAGCACGCGTTCCCGCGCGTCCTCGACCGACCGCCCGTAGCGGACGTGCCGGTCGATCAGCCGCGCCACGCGCAGGTCCTCGTCGATCATCAGGAACCACGCCTCGTCGAGCACGACCCGCACGCGCTTCCACTTGTCGTACTGCATCAGCAGGTAGTTGCCCTCGGTGACGACCAGCGGCACGGCCGGGTCGACCCGCACCGCGCACGCCACCGGCTCCTCGATCTCGCGGCGGAACTCCGGCGCGTAGACGACGTCCGGCCCGCACGCCTTGAGCCTGGCGAGCAGGTCGGCGTAACCGGGGATGTCGAACGTGTCCGGCGCGCCCTTGCGGTCGGCGATGCCCAGGCGCTCCAACTCGCGCTGGGCGAGGTGGAACCCGTCCATCTCGACCAGCACGGCGTCCGCGCCGAGCGCGTCCACCAGCCGCCGCGCCAGCGTCGACTTGCCCGAGCCCGGCGCCCCGCCGATGCCGAGCAGCCTGCGCTCGCCGGTGTCCACCAGCGCTCGGGCCCGGTCGACCAGCTCGTCGAACCTCACCGACTGTCCCGCCACCGTCCCAGCTCCTCCACCCAGTCCCACGCGGTGTTGCGCACGCGCACCGCGGCGACCTCGTTGGCCCAGCGGACGGCGTCGGCCGGTTCCTCGCCCCGGGCGACCGCCACCGCCAGCGCGCCGTGCCACACGTCGCCCGCGCCGTTGGTGTCGCGCACCTCGACAACAGGTACAGGGTGCGAGCCGGTGGCACCACCGCGCGACCAGGTGACGGGGCGCGGGCCGTGCGTCCGGATCACCAGCGGCACACCCCGGTCGTGCACCTCGCGCTCCGCCATCCCGAAGCCCTCCGAGCACGCCGCGACGTCCACCAGCGGCAGCAGGTCGTCGAGCACAGGCTTCCAGCTCCCCGCGTCGAGCACCACGGGCACGCCGCGCCGCTTCGCCAGGCGGGCCGCCGCCAGCGCCAGCGGACCCAGGTGACCGTCCACCAGCACCACGTCCGCCCCGGCCACCTCCGCCTCCACCAGCCCGTCGGCGACCTCCACCGCGAACCCCTCCGCGTTGCGCGAGACCACGGTCCGCTCGCCGTCGCGCTCCCGGACCGCGACCATGCTCAGCGCCGGGCCGCCCGCCCCGACCGAGCGCACCTCCACCGGCCGCAGCCGCTCCCGGGCGAACGCGCCCAGCTCGCCGCCCAGGGCGGTCAGCAGCACCGCCCGGTGCCCCAGCGCGGCCACCGCGCGGGCCGCGTTCGCCGCCGGACCGCCCGGTGCCAGGTGGACCCCCAGTGACTGCACCTTCTCACCGGGCAGGGGGAATTCGGCCACCGACTGGCTGACGTCCACGGTGGTCAGGCCGACACAGAGCACGGAAACCACGTTCCGACCTCCTACCAGGTACTGTTCGGCACGCAATCGCTTGCGCAGCTCAGACGGGGACGGCTCCATGGTCACCATGCGGGAGGTCGCCGGTCTCGCCGGCGTCTCCATCACCACGGTCTCACACGTGATCAACGAGACCAGGCCGGTCGCGCCGGACACCAGGGACCGGGTGCTGAAGGCGATCGAGGAGACCGGGTACACCGGCGACGCCATCGCCCGGTCGCTGGTCACCGGCGGCACGAAGTCCCTGGGGCTCGCGGTGTCGCTCGTGTCGCACCCGTACTTCGCCGAGCTGATCGCGGCGATCGAGAGCGAGGCGACCCGCGCCGGGCACACCCTGGTGCTGATCAACACCCGGGGCGACGCGGAGAGCGAGCAGGCCGCCGTCCGGATGCTGCGGTCCCGGCGGGTGGACGGGGTGCTGCTCACGCCCACGTCCGGCTCGGCGGCGCTGCCCGAGCTGCGCCGGCTCGGCGTGCCGACGGTGCTGGTGGACCGGCTCACCGTGGCGCAGGACACCGACCAGGTCGGCCCGGAGAACGTGCAGGCCACGTCCACCCTGGTGCGGCACCTGGCGGACCTGGGGCACCGGCGGATCGGCCTGGTGTCCGGCACCCCGGGGCTGGCCACCACCGACGAGCGCGTGCTCGGCTACCGCCTGGGCCTCGGCCGGGCCGGGCTGGCGTGGGACGAGGCGCTGGTGCGGACGTCCCTGGAGCCGCTGCTCGGGCAGGTGAGCGGGGTGGTGGTGAGCGACCACCACGTGCTGGTGGACGTGCTGCGCACCGCCCGCGCGAACGGCGTGCGGGTCGGCTCGGACCTGGCCCTGGTGACCTACGACGAGGTCGAGTGGTCCGAACTGGTCGACCCGCCGCTGACCACGATGGCGCAGCCGGTGGAGGAGATCGGCCGGACCGCGGTGCGGCTGCTGCTGGCGCGCATCGAGGACCCGGACCGGACGCCCCAGACGATCCGGCTGCCGCCGACGCTGCGGCACCGCGGGTCGTGCGGGTGCCACGGCTGAGGGCCGAGGGCCGAGGGCTGGGGCTGAGGACTGGGGCTGAGGACTGGGGCTGGGGCTGAGGGCCCGACGAGACCCACCGCTCGCCTGACCTCGGGCCCGCCGGACCCGGTCACCGGGCCCTGACCCCCGCGACCTGGCCACCGGACCCACACCTCGGGCCCCGCCACCGGACCCCCGCCACCGGACCCCGGCCACCGGACCCCGACCTCCCGGACCCGGCTCACCGCCGCCCCGGCGCCATCCCGTTGCGCTCCAACAACGCGGCGGCCTCCACCGCCATCCACCCGCCCAACTGCACGGACAGGTCCCGCTCCGGCCGCGCCCACCCCCGCCCTCGCTCCCGCTCTTGCCCCCACCCCCACCGGTGCCCCGGCGCCGCGTCCCCCTCGGGCGGGCACGCGGGCTCGCTCCACTCCGGACCGAACAGCGGCCCGCCGACCACCGCGGCCCGGTTCGCCCACACCGCCTCGGCCGAGGAGAACACCAGGTCGGCCGCCCGCGCCGCCTGCGGCCGGTCCAGCCGCAGCGCCGCCTGCGCGAGGTACCGGGCGAGGATGCCGCCGAACAGCCCGCCGTCACCGCCGCCGTGCCCGCGCAGCACGCCGTCGACCGCCAGGTGCTCGGCCACGGCGTCGACGATCCGCGCGGCCTTGTCGCCGTACGCGCCGCCGAGCTCCACGCACGCGCCGAGCACCACGCCCTGGCAGTAGGTGTAGAAGTTCTTCTCCACCTCCCGCACCGACCCGTCGGGGTGGACGTGCAGCCCGTCCCACAGCAGCCCGGTCTCCCCGTCGCGCAGGCACCCGTCCACCCAGTCCACGGTGGACCGGGCCCGCCCGAGGTCGGCCGGTGTGCCCAGGCGGGCGAAGAAGATCGCCGCCGGGCCGTTGGCGGGCACGTTCTTGAAGTCGTCGTGCCGCTTCCACCAGATGCCGCCGCCGCCGTGGTCGGTCCAGGCGTCGCGGAGGTGCCGGGCGATCGTCGCGACGACACCGGGTCTGGCCACCCCGACCTCGTGCTGGGCGCGCAGCAGCGCCAGGCCCAGCCACGCGATGTCGTCGTAGTAGTCGTTGGTCCACCCGACCAGGTTGCGCACGCGGATGCCGCGCACGAGCCGCCGCACCAGCGCCACGCGGGCCTCGCGCGGCGACCGGAGCTGGGCGTCGAGCACGCAGTCCAGCAGGTGCGCCTGCCACCAGTAGTTGAACCGGACGTGCAGGCGGTCGCCCGGACCGGCGGGCCACGAGACCGCGCCGAGCGCGGTGCCCGGCAGCCCCCAGACGCGGCGCAGGTGCCGGGACTCGACGGCACGCTCCGCGACACCGGCGCGCGCGGCGAGGGGCTTCGGTGTGGTCACGTGCCCAGGGTGCCTACTGAACCGGTCGAGAAGCTCGCCGGAACAGGTCCCAGTGGTAGAGGGCCATGGCCACGCTCGTGGTGAGGTTGTAGCTCGACACCCGTGGCCGCATCGGCAGGGACACCACCAGGTCGGCCCGCGCCCGCACCGCGTCGGACAGCCCGTGGCGCTCGGACCCGAAGGCCAGCACGGCGTCGTCCGGGATGCGCCGGTCCCGCAGGTCCACTCCGCCGGCGTCGAAGGCCACGACGCGCCCGACGACCTCGTCCACGCCGCCCAGCCGCCGCACCGGCAGCGCGAAGTGCAGGCCGGCGCTGCCGCGCAGCACGTTCGGGTGCCACGGGTCGACGTCGCCCAGCGACGCCACGCCCCCGGCGCCCAGCCCCGCGGCGACCCGGATCACCGCGCCCAGGTTGCCCAGGTTGCGCGGGTTGTCCAGCAGCACCAGCGGCGCGGGCGGCACGTGGTCCACCGGCTCCGCCGGGCGTTCGGCGATCCCCGCGACCCCCGTGGGGTGCGTCCGCCCGACCCGCCGCACGAACTCGTCCGCGCCGACGACCTCGGCCCGCCGCTCGAACTCGCCCACCAGGTCGGGCGCGTGGGACCGCGCGAGCCCCAGCGCCCCGTCCCGGTCCAGCACCACCACGGACCGCACCCGCGCGCCGAACCGCAGCGCGTGCTTGACCGCGTGGAAACCCTCCAGGACGACCTGCCCGACCACCACACCCCCGACCACGACACCCCCGGCTCCGACACCCCCGAACGGACCCGGGCCATGGTAGTGACGGGTCGGGTCAGCGGCAGACCTCGGCGCCGCGCGACGTGCGCTGCTCGGCGCGCCGCCGGAGGTAGAAGCCGACCCAGGAGCCCAGCACGACCAGCGCCACCAGCACCTGCACCAGGCGCGCCGCGGAGTCCGGGTAGAGCACGCCGTCGATGTAGGTGTCGATGAAGCCCACGGCGAGGGGCTCCTGCCCGGCGGCGGCGCGGAAGGTGTTCTCCAGCCAGGTCAGCGGGCAGGGGATGGGGAACAGCACGACGAGGAGCCCCCACGTGGCCATGGCCGCGTGGAAGTAGAGGACCCCGGGCCGGCGCCAGGCCAGGAAACCGCCCACCACCAGGAAACCCAGGACCCCGAAGTGCACCACCATGACCAACTCGGCTAACGCGTGCGCGACCATAGGGACCTCCCTGCACCCAGGGTAAGCCCGTTGACGATCACGTGTCGGGGAATTGTCGGTTATCGATCGTCGTCGGTCAGCCCCGGGGCAGCGCCTGCCACGGCACGTTGCCCGCCACGTCCAGCAGCAGGTCGGCCAGCACCGACAGCGGCGCGCCCACCAGCGGCCCCGGCACGGCGGCGGCCAGGGTGTGCTCGTCGAAGGCGATCGCCACGCCGTTGGCCCGCGGGTCGTGCAGCAGCGCCTGCGCTAGGCCGGAGCCGAGCAGGGCGGAGGCGAACGCCGGGTTCTTGCGGCGCACCTCGTAGCGGGCGTCGAACACCGGGTCGCCGGTGGCCGTGAACTGCTCGAACAGGCTCCACGCGGTGTCGCTGCGCGGGCTGATCAGCACCCAGGGGCCCGGCATCGGCCGCGGCACCACCACGACCGAGTAGGCGCGGTACCCGGCGGTCACCGCGTTGTCGGTGCGCAGCACCACCTCGACCGCCAGCACGGGCGCCCCGCGCCAGTGCCCGACGAGCTGGAACTTCACCCGGCTGCGGTCGGACTCCAGCATCCGCCCGATCTGCGGCACGCGCTCCTGGAAGCCCTGGTCCTCGGCGACGAACCGCCACCCCAGGGACGCCTCCAGCGCGCGCATCCGCTGTTCCCAGTCGGTCACGAACCCCTGGTCCGTGAACGGGTTCCGCTTCCGGCGCGACAACCCCACGGCGACCCCGACACCGAGGATCGCCACGACCACCAGGAGCAGGACCAGGGAGACCACGTCAGTCCAGACCCAGGTCCGCGAGGTCGAGCAGGTAGCGGTAGGGCAGACCGGCGGCCTCGACGGCCTCGCGCGCGCCCGTGCCGCGGTCCACGACGGTCGCCACGCCGACCACGGTGGCGTCGTGCGCGCGCAGCACCTCCACGGCGGTCAGCACGCTGCCGCCGGTGGTGGAGGTGTCCTCGACCGCGAGCACGCGCCGCCCGGCGACGTCGAAGCCCTCGACCTGGCGCTGCATCCCGTGCTGCTTACCGGCCTTGCGCACCACGAACGCGTCGAGCACCTCGCCCGAGGCCGCGGCGGAGTGCATCATCGCGCAGGCCACGGGATCGGCGCCGAGCGTGAGCCCGCCCGCCGCGGCGAAGTCCCAGTCCGCGGTGAGCTGCCGCAGCAGCCTGCCGATCAGCGGCGCGGCCGCGTGGTGCAGCGTCGCCCGGCGCAGGTCGACGTAGTAGTCGGCCTCGGCGCCCGAGGACAGCGTGACCTTGCCGTGCACGACGGCCAACTCGCCCACCAACCGCGCCAGCTCGGCCTTGGCGTCGGGGTCCAGCACCACATCGGTTCGCACGGGTGCCAAGACTGTCATACACCGTCGCGCCCCGACACACCACGACCCGCCGTAGGCTGCGCACCGTGATCCTCCCCGGCGTCGACACCCTGGTCATCGAGCAGCCCTGGGGCGTGGGCCGCCACCTGTTCGGCTCCCGGTACGAGGTCCGGGTCCACGCGGAGGGCGGCGAGCCGCTGGCCACGGTGACCGACCGGGGGCTGCTGGGTCCGCTGCGCAGGCTGCTGCGCCTGACCGGCTTCTCCGGCCGGACGGGGTTCGCCCTGGCGCTGGCCCACCGCGGGCAGCCGCTGCTGCTGATCGACAAGGGCCGCTGGCGGCCGCCGACCCGGGTCGCGGGCCCGGACGGCGCCCCGCTCGGCGCGGTGCGCCTGGAGGGCCGCGGCGCGTACGCCCTGCTGGACCCGGCGGGGCAGCGGGTGGCGCTGTTCCACGAGGTCGCGAGCTTCGGCGCGGGCGCGATCGCCGAGCGCGACGGGAAGCGGGTGCGCCGGGACGTGCTCCGCCTGCGCCCCGGCACACCGGAACCCCTGCGCTCACTGGCCATCGCCACCGCCGTGGCCTACGACGTGGTCCGGGGCGCGGGCACGAACCACACGGGCAGCGGCGGCTTCGACTTCCCGACCCCGGCCTGAGCCGGGGCCGGGCCGGGGCCGGGCCGGGCCGCGCGGCGCCCCTACTCCAAGCCTTCGGCCTCCAGGTACTCCTTGATCAGCTGCTCGGACAGCCGCCCTCGTTGACTGATCGGTCGTCCTTGCCGCACCGCCCAGGCCCGCACAGCAGCCGCGTCGACCGACTTCCGGCCATGGTCCGAGCCGCGTGTTTCGCTCTGGACCGGCGCAGGAACCTCGATCGACGGCTCATCAGCCCGAGTCGGCTTCGCACCGCCGTCGATCAGATCAGCGAGCGTCCTGAGCCTCGCGGCGACCAAGCTGGGCGGCGCCGTAGCCACATGGTCACTGCGATGAGGAGCGACACCCGCGATGAAGGGTGAGGAGAGGAAGGCCAGGGCTTCCTCGATCTCCGCCTTTTCCATCGGCAGGTCCAACAGTCCCTTGCTCTCCCGCCAGATGTCTCGCACGCCCAGCGCGCCGGCGCTGTAGTCGATCTCGACGGGGTCGTTCCCGCTCTTCCACATGATGTCGAGGACGTGCGCCACCACGCTCTGCCGACGTCGTGCCATGCGCCAAGTGGAATCCAGGGCGTTGCGGTCCCTGTCCACGAGAAGCGTCGCCAGTTCGTACGGGAACAGCGGCGTCTCCGCTTGTCTCGCCAACATGCCCGCCAACTGGTGCGCCGTCAACATCACCACGTTCTTGTTGTTGGCCCACTGGCGCAACCGCGTGCTGAAATCGGGCCCGATCAACACCGTCACGGCGGCGTCATGCCGTATGCGGTGCTCCTCCAACGCCTCGAACTTGACGTCCTGTTCGGTGACCGTCCCGCCACCGTCGGTCTTCGCCTCGACGGCCACGCGCACACGCCGGGTCGGGGACTGCCACACATCGACGATCACATCCGTCTTGCTGGGACCGCCCCCGCTCTCCACGCCCAGGCCCAGTTCCGCGAAGGCGTCCGCGATCGCCCTCTCGAAGCGCCGGTAATTCGCGCTGTCCACCGAGGCTTCCACGAGTTCGGCGCCCAAAGCCCGGAACCGCTCCCGCCGGCCCGTCGATTCCTGCTCGGGGAGTTGTCCCGGGCGGTCGTCTTCCTCAGGTCCCATGAGCCTCAGCGACGAGCACAGCGCATGACCCAGGGGTGTCTGCCTGACGACCAAGCCGACGCGTTCGATCATCCCCGCTTCCGCCAGGAAAGCGATCCGACGCGCGATCTCGTCTTTCGACAAGCCGATCCTCGGGTACCGGTCGGCGAGCGAACGCGTCACCTCGCCGGCGGTGGCTCCACCACCCAGGGCGTCCAGCACCTCCCCCATAAGCGCGACGTTGAGATGCAGGAAACGGATGAAGTCGACATCCTCTTCGGAACTCAACACGTCCAGGGCGAGTGGTGTGGCGGCGAAGGAGTCGGGTCCCACCTGCTCCAGCAGCCCCAGCGCGCGGAAGGTGAGCAGCGTCTGTTCCGCCGACGACTCCGCTACGACGCAGTGATCAACACACAGCTTGACGAAGTCCTTCCGGGCGATGCGGGGTGACGCCGCATCGACCAGAACGCGGATCGTGGACAGGTTCGTGCCGCCGGCGATGTACCCGAACACGCGATTCCGAACGCGCAATGCGTCCTGCCCGAGCGCTTCCAGGCGCGCGGCCAGCAGTTCAGGCGGATCCGGCAGGTCGACTTCCAGGTCGGAGGAAGCGGGGTTGACCATCAGTTCGCCGGGAGTCACCACGGTCACCCCACGCAGGAACGCACGGCCCAGGTCGTTGGGCACGGCCTTCCCGTTGGACCAGTAGTCGACCAGTCCTGTCGCCCGAAGCCAGTACACACGACGGCGTACCTGGTCCAAGGAGTTCCACCGCAACCCGTACCGCTTGGCGACCTCGTTCAACTCGGTGTGCGTGAGTCCGTCACCCAGGTCTGCCAGGGCCTCACCGATGAACCTGATGTTGGCGTGGATCGTCGCCATGAGCACCGCTCCATCCCGCGATCGCAGGACGTTCCGCCCGGCTTCGGTGAGCCTGCCCCCGGGGTGCGCGCCATCTCTGACGATCAGACCGGAGGAGCCCAACGCCCGCAAGGCGTCGCGAATCGAAGCGACCTCCCCACCAAAAGGCCAGGAGAACGGTTGGTCGAGAGGACCACCGGCCTCGACCTCCTTCAACAGCGCGAAGAGGTTGTCGAGCATCTCAGTTGGGCTGCCGGGAATCCAGGGAGCCGCGCTCGCCCTGACGGCCCACGCCTTGACCTCGGGAAACTGCTCCACGGGAGCGGGACCGATCACGAGTGCTCCTAGCGCGGACCCATCCGCGACAATCGACTGCAGGTAACCGGGTATTCGACGTGACATGCCACGGCGTTACTTCTTGTGCAGTCATTATGACGGCGTGACGATGGCCGTACCGAACACCGAGCAGGGTCCTCTGACCAGGAACCCCCGCATTCGATCCTTCCACGCACCACCGACGGAACCGCCGCGCCGACCGCCCCCGTGGACAACCCAGCCACACCGCAGCCGGCCGGCAGGTCCGGCCGGCTGCCGGACCCCGGCTCCGAACCGCCGATCCCGACCTACCAGGCGTCCTCGGTGAACCGGCTCGGCCCGTCCTCGTCGTCGCCGACCACGCGCGGACGTCCCGCCTCCACCACGTCCTCCGGGTCTTCGCCCTCCCGGATCGCCGCGTAGGCGCGCCGGAGGTCCGGCACCCCGGTCCGCAGCGCCCGCTGCACGCCCTCGTCGTCCGCGGCCCGCCCCGAGGCGACGTCCCGCCAGGACAGCTCGCCCGCGTCGACCCGCCGCGCCAGGTCCTTCAGCTCGCGCGGCGCGCCGGGCGAGTTCGCGAAGCGCGAGATCGCCGCCAGGTCGGCGGCGCCGAGCCCGGGGGACCGCATCCGCACCCGGCTCGCCGCCCGCGCGGTCTCCTCCACGGTGGCCAGCCGCGCGTCCACGTCGGCGACCAGCGCGTCCAACCGCGCCCTGTCGTACGGGAAGGTCACTGCCCACCCCCGCCGGAGCCGGCGCCCACCGGGGCGGGCGTGGTCGGCGGCGGGGTCTGGTAGCGGCCGTGGGCCGAGTGGCCGGCCTTGCCGAGCCCGTAGCCGCCCATCGCGATGCCGATGCCGCCGGACTTCGCGGCCGCCGCGCCGTTGTCGTACTTCTCCCTGCCGTCCTGGTAGGCGTCCAGCACGTCGAGGAGGTCGTCGACGTCGCGCACGTCCTTCAGCTTGGTCAGCGCGGTGCCCATGGCGACGATGCCGTCGACCATGCCCTGGACGCCCTCGATGAGCGTCTGGATGGAGATGATGATCTTGCGGATGGCGTCGGCGATCTGGACGGCGTCGTAGACCATCCACACCGCGCGCCCCCAGCCGACGACCGGGATCCACGCGGTCATCGCGGCTTCCATGAGCTTGCCGACGAGCATGTCCAGCAGCGTCAAAGCGAGCCCGCACGCCGTGCGGCAGGTGGAGGCGGTCGACCGGAACTGGTTGCCGATGATCCGCGCGACCTGCGAGTCGGCCTCGATCGCGACGACCCACATGGTGCTCATGCGCAGCTCGAACGCCTGCGCCGCGTCGCCGTCCCAGTGCGGCGAGAGCTGACCGACGCCCGCGTCCACGTTGTGCCGCACGGAGTCCAGCGCCTTGGCGACCCGGTCCCAGGCGTTGGCGTTCTCGTCGATCTTCTCGAAGTCGCCGAGCAGCGGGTTGATCAGCGACTCGACCAGGTTCTCCCCGGTGACCTTCTCGTAGATCCAGTTGACGCCCTGGATCTTCCAGCCGGCCTTCTCGATCAGCTCCCGGGTGGACTGCCGTCCGGGGCGGTCCTCGGCCGCGGCGCCCAGCGCGACCGCCGGGTCCTCGACGTCGGCGTACGCGGTCACCGCCCACCCCCGACGGTGGGCGCCTCGGCGACGTCGGCCAGCTGCGCCAGCACCCGGTCGACGCGGCTCAGCACCAGCTCCTCGCCCCGCTGGTAGGTGTCGGCGGCCCCGGTCAGGCCCTCGGCCTCCCGGACCATCATCCGGTGGGCGAAGTCCAGGGTCTCGCCGTACAGGCCCGCGACACCGGTGACGACCGGCTGGAGCAGCGAGAGCAGGCCGGTGAACCCGGAGGTGTCACCGCCCTTGACGACCGCGTGCTCCCTGATCACCTGGAAGTGCTGCGCGTTGCGGGTCAGCAACTCGGCGTAGCCGCGCAACCCCGGCGGCTCCACCTCGAACTCCTCGCCCATCGACCGTCCCCTCCTCGAGCCAACTGGTGGACTCGGACGGGCGGGACGGGCGTCGGGTTCCCGCGGACCTACGTGCGTCCCCGGCCACCCGCGACGCGCGAGGCGATCCGCCGGACCAGGGCCCGCGGCGCGAGCCTCGCGAACAGCGTGATGGTCTTGTACTGGGTGCCCGGGATGGACAGCTGCTTGCCGGCCCGCAGGTCGGCCAGGGCGTCGTGCACCACGTGGTCCGCGTCCAGGTACAGCAGGGCGGGCGTCTTCGACATGTCGATGCCGGCGCGCTGGTGGAACTCGGTGCGCACGAAACCCGGGCACAGCGCCATCACCTGCACGCCCGTGCCCGCGGTGGCCATGGACATGCCCTCGGAGAACGAGATCACCCACGCCTTGTCGGCGCTGTAGGTGGTGCCGCGGCCGGGCAGGAAACCGGCGACGCTGGCCACGTTCACCACCGCGCCGCGACCGCGCGCGATCATGCCCGGCAGCGCCGCGCGGGTCAGGCGCAGCACGCTGGTCACGTTCACGTCCAACTGGGACTCCAGCGCCGCCGGGTCGGCGGTGACGAACTCGCTCGCCAGCGCGAAGCCCGCATTGTTGACCAGCAGGTCCACCTCGCGCGCGGCCAGGAAGTCCGCGACGGCCGCCCGACCCCCCGCGGTGGACAGGTCGGCGGGCAGCACCTCGGCGGTGATGCCGTGCGCGTTGCGCAGCTTGGCGGCCAGCTCCTCCAGCCGGTCCACCGCGCGGGCGACCAGCACCAGGTCGTGGCCCTCCGCGGCGAGCCTGCGGGCGAACGCGGCCCCGATGCCCGAGGACGCGCCGGTGACGAGGGCGATCGGCGGGGTCACGGCTTGCGCCCGAACTGCGGGCGGTGGACCTCGGCGCCGACGTCGGCTTCGTCGTCCGCGTCGAACGGGTCGACCACGTCGGCCAGCTCGCCCAGGTCGCGCAGCAGCCGCTCCAGGCGGGCCGGGGTGGAACCGGGCGGCGCGGCGGCCAGCACCCAGTCGTCCTCCAGCCACACGACGGTGACGTCCGCGCCGATCTCCTCGGCGGCGTCCACCAGGTCGGGGGTGATGAGCTTGCGCGCGGCGGGCAGCTCGCTGACGAACGCGTACCGCGAGCCGACCGGTCCGAGCAGGTCGGGCATCTGGTCGCGCTGGAACGGCACGCTGGGCAGCCACAGCTCCACGACCACCGGCAGCGCGCGCCGGCAGCGCACGCCCACCAGCACCGAGTTCACCTTGCCGCTCGTCTCGTGGTCGAGCACGTAGACCTGCCGGCGGCCGTCCGCGGTGAACGTCGAGCCCGCCACCACGTCCTTGGCCACGCCCGCGCCGTAGTAGGCGATCGCGCCACTCTCCCAGCGGGTGGGCAGCACGTGGTCGGTCTCCTCGAACTGCCAGCCGCGCAGCGCCGCCCAGCGGCGGCGCTCGCGGTTACGCGCGGTTCGTTGCGCCCGGTCGGTGGCGAGCAGGGCGAACCCCGCGACGCCCGCGACGGCGGCGACGGTGAACCAGACCCACGCCGGGATACCCACGGTGCGAGAGTAGCGGGCGCGGGGGAACAATCGAAGATCACCGGTGGCGCGGTTCGCGCGTTCGGATCAAGCCGTTACCCGAAGGCGCAGGTCGGGGTGCCCAGATCGACACAATCGGTGATCCCGGACCCAGTGGGACCGGGGCCATCCGGTTGAGGGCCGGCTCCGGTCGGGGGTCGGCCTGTGCCGACCGACCCCCGCCCGCGACCTCAGCTCGCGACCTCAGCCCGCGACCTCAGCCCCGCCCGACGATCAGCCCGGACTGGTCGTCGAGCACGTCGACCTTCACCGCGTCCCCGTCGCGGACCTCGCCGGCCAGCAGCTCCCTCGCCAGCTGGTCGCCGATGGCCGACTGCACCAGCCTGCGCAGCGGCCGGGCCCCGTAGAGCGGGTCGAAGCCGTTGAGCGCGAGCCAGTCGCGGGCGGCCGGCGTGACCTCCAGGGTCAGCCGCCGCTGGGCCAGCCGCCGCCCGAGGCGGTCGACCTGGATGTCCACGATCGAGGTCAGCTCCTCGGTGGCCAGGGCCCGGAACACCACCACGTCGTCGAGCCGGTTGAGGAACTCCGGCTTGAAGTGGCCGCGGACCACGGTCATGATCGCGTCCCGCCGCTGCCGGTCGTCCAGCGAGGCGTCCGCGATGACGTGCGAGCCGAGGTTCGAGGTCAGCACCAGGATGGTGTTGCGGAAGTCCACCGTGCGGCCCTGGCCGTCGGTGAGCCTGCCGTCGTCGAGGACCTGGAGCAGCACGTCGAACACGTCCGGGTGCGCCTTCTCGACCTCGTCGAGCAGCACCACGCTGTACGGGCGGCGGCGGACCGACTCGGTGAGCTGGCCGCCCTGGTCGTAGCCGACGTAGCCGGGGGGCGCGCCGACCAGGCGGGCCACCGAGTGCTTCTCGGAGTACTCGCTCATGTCGATGCGGATCATCGCCCGCTCGTCGTCGAACAGGAACTCCGCCAGCGCCTTGGCCAGCTCGGTCTTGCCGACGCCGGTCGGGCCGAGGAACAGGAACGAGCCGGTGGGCCGGTCCGGGTCGGCCACGCCCGCGCGGGTGCGCCGGACCGCGTCCGACACCACGCGCACGGCCTCGGACTGGCCGACCACGCGCCGGGCCAGCTCGTCCTCCATGCGCAGCAGCTTCGCCGTCTCGCCCTCCAGCAGCCGGCCGGCCGGGATGCCCGTCCAGGCGGAGACCACGTCGGCCACGTCGTCCGCGCCGACCTCCTCCTTGAGCATCACCGCGGCGTCCTGCGTGGTGCGGGTGGCCTCCTCCAGCTCCTTCTCCAGGGCCGGGATGCGGCCGTAGCGCAGCTCGGCGGCCCGGCCCAGGTCGCCGTCGCGCTCGGCCCGCTCCGACTCGCCGCGCAGCTGCTCCAGCTGCTCCTTGAGGTCGCGGACCTTCTCGATGGCGTTCTTCTCGTTCTGCCAGCGGGCGGTCAGCGCGGCCAGCTCCTCGCGCTTCTCCGCCAGTTCGGCGCGCAGCGCGGCCAGCCGCTCCAGCGAGGCCGGGTCCGACTCCTTGGCCAGCGCCATCTCCTCGATCTCCAGCCGCCGCACGGCGCGCTCGACCACGTCGATCTCGACGGGGCGCGAGTCGATCTCCATGCGCAGGCGGGACGCGGACTCGTCGACCAGGTCGATCGCCTTGTCCGGCAGGAAGCGGGCGGTGATGTAGCGGTCGGACATGGTGGCGGCGGCGACCAGGGCGGCGTCGGTGATGCGCACGCCGTGGTGCACCTCGTAGCGGTCCTTGAGGCCGCGCAGGATGCCGATGGTGTCCTCGACCGAGGGCTCGCCCACGAAGACCTGCTGGAAGCGGCGCTCCAGCGCCGGGTCCTTCTCGATGCGCTCGCGGTACTCGTCCAGGGTGGTCGCGCCGACCATGCGCAGCTCGCCGCGCGCCAGCATGGGCTTGATCATGTTGCCCGCGTCCATGGCGGAGTCGCCGCCCGCGCCGGCCCCCACGATCGTGTGGAGTTCGTCGATGAACGTGATGACCTGGCCGGCGGAGTCGGTGATCTCCTTCAGCACGGCCTTCAGGCGCTCCTCGAACTCACCGCGGTACTTCGCGCCCGCGACCATGGCGCCCAGGTCGAGCGCGACCACGCGCTTGCCCTTGAGCGACTCGGGCACGTCGCCGGCGATCACGCGCTGGGCCAGGCCCTCGACGATCGCGGTCTTGCCGACGCCGGGTTCGCCGATCAGCACGGGGTTGTTCTTGGTGCGGCGGGACAGCACCTGGACGACGCGGCGGATCTCGGTGTCCCGGCCGATGACCGGGTCCAGCACGCCCCTGCGGGCGCGTTCGGTCAGGTCGACGCCGTACTTCTCCAGGGCCTGGTAGGTGCCCTCGGGGTCCGGGCTGGTGACCCGGGCCGAGCCGCGGACCTTGCCGAACGCCTCCTTGAGGGCTTCCGGGTTCGCGCCGTGCCGCTTGAGCAGGTCGGTCACCTGGCCGCCGTGCTGGGCGAGGCCGACCAGCAGGTGCTCGGTGGAGACGTACTCGTCGCCCATCTCGGTGGCGAGCTCCTGGGCGCGGCCGAGCACGCGGGCGGCGTCGCGGGAGAACTGGGGGGCGGACACGGACGAGCCGGTCGCCGCGGGCAGCGAGCGGGACAGCTGGTCCAGCTCCTTGTGGACCTGCTTGGCGTCCGCGCCGACGGCGCCGAGGAGGGGCGCGGCCAGGCCGTCGCCCTGGGCCAGGAGGGCGCCGAGGAGGTGAACGGAGGTGACGTCCGGGTTGCCCGCGATGGTCGCCGCCTGCACGGCGGCCGACACGGCCTGCTGCGTCTTCGTGGTCGGGTTGAAAGCGTCCATTCCTCACCTCGGTCGGCGAACGTGCGTGGACCGGCGTGCGGCACCGGCCGTCACCCTGGTCAACGTCAGAAAAGTTGAGCCTGTTCCGCTCAACCTACGCGAGTGCCGTGGCATGGGCCACGCGGTACCGGGGTGGGTGAAAAAATCCGGGTGCCCCCCGAGCGGGGACCCGTGAGGATCGCCGCATGACCTCTCTCGTCAACCACATCACGTTCGACTGCCGGGACGCCTACGAACTGGCCGGGTTCTGGAGCCTGGTCACCGGCCGGCCCCGGGCCGACGACGACCACCCCGGGGATCCCGAGGTGTACATCGAGCTGCCGTCCGGTCCGGGGCTGCTGTTCATCCAGGTGCCCGACCCGAAGGTGGTCAAGAACCGGGTGCACCTCGACCTGCGGCCCGGGACGACGCGTGACGCGGAGGTCGAGCGGCTGCTCGAGGTGGGTGCGAGGCTGGTCGACGACCGGCGGCGGGCGGACGGGACCGGGTGGGTGGTGCTGGCCGATCCGGAGGGCAACGAGTTCTGCGTGGAGCGCAGTGCGGCGGAGCGGGCCGCGCGGGGCTGACGAGGTTTGGGGGGCGGGGCGACACGGCTTCGCGGGCGCGGTCTCGTCCCGTCCTCCGGTTCCGCCACGTCCTCGCGCAGCCCCCTCCCGCACCCTCGCCGTCGGACGTCACCCCCGTGCCGTCGTCGCTGCCCGTGCCGTCGCGGCTCCCGGATCCGGCGCGGCTCCCGCTCCGATGCGGCCCCGCGCGAGCCTGACCCGGGTCTGGCGCGGCCCTGGCGCGGTGTCGACCCGGTCTCGACCGGGACGTCGGCACAGGTCACCCACATGTCTTAAATAGTTGTCCACAGGGGGCGGGAGTTGTCCACAATCCGCTGGTGCGCATCCACAGGCCGGTGCGGATGACCGCAACAATGCGGTTCCAGCCGTCACCCGACCCGGTGCTCGGTCCGGTGCTCCGGGCCGGGTGCCCGGCACGGCCGCTCGCAGGACCAGCGTGCGCCCCTGTCCGGGCAGAGGCAAATCGGGCGTCTCGACGTGGCTCCGCTCCTCGCCCGCCCCCCGGTCCTCGGTGGGCTTCTTCCCCGGGTTCGGCGGACTCAGCCCCCGGGTTGGGCGGGTGCGCCCCGCCGGGGACCCGGACCGCTCCCCGATCCACACAGCCGCTCGTACGCATGGGGGTGGGACACAAGCCTCGATTTCGGTATATGTATAGAGGAGTATCCACCCGTTGGCCGGAGCGACCCGCGACCGTCCGTGACCGCTTAGCACTCGAAGGTGGCATCAAGGAGTCAACCAGGCAGTTGACGGGTTAATGTCCCCTCGTCGGGGATGGAAGCTTGACGAGGACGTAGCGCCTTGCTGGCGCCGCCAGAAACGTGGAGACTGCGCCCGGACCATGACTGCGAACGCTGTGTTGAGCCCCCTCCCGAGCCCGCCACACCGAGAACCTCCCCCCGGGGTCACCGCCATGGTGCGGATGATCCGGGAGAGCTTCGCGGTGGTGGAGCCGCGCTCCGACGAGGTCGCCAAGTTCTTCTACGGAATGCTGTTCAGCCTGGCCCCGGCCACGCGCGAGATGTTCCCGGTGAACATGGAGGTCCAGCGCAGCCGGCTGCTGCGCGCCCTCGTGCACGTGGTGCAGATGGTGGACCGGCCGGACGACCTGATCCCGTTCCTCCGCCAGCTCGGGCGCGACCACCGCAAGTTCGGCGTGGTCAACGTGCACTACGAGTCGGTCGGCACGGCGCTGCTGGCGGCGATCAAGAAGTTCGCGGGCCCCGCGTGGACGCCGAAGGTCGAGCTCGCGTGGGCCGAGGCTTACACGATCATGGCCCGCTCCATGCAGGAGGCCGCCGCGGCCGACGACGGTCCGGCGTACTGGCACGCGACCGTGCTGGAACACCAACGGGTGAGCTGGGACCTGGCCGTGATCCGGTTGCAGCCGGATCACCCGGTCGGGTACCGCGCGGGCCAGTACGTGAGCGTCGAAACGCCCCAGCGGGCCCGGCTGTGGCGGTACTACTCGCCCGCCAACGCGCCCCGCGCGGACGGCATCATCGAGTTCCACATCCGCTCGGTCGAGGGCGGGTGGGTGAGCCGCTCGATCGTCGGGCACACCCAGGCCGGTGACGTGTGGCGGATCGGCCCCCCGATGGGTCGGCTCAGCGTGGACCGCAGGTCCGGGCGCGACGTGCTCATGGTCGCCGGCGGCACCGGGGTCGCGCCGATGCACGCGATCATCGACGAGATGGCGCAGTGGGGCGAGAACCCCCGCGTCCACCTGTTCATGGGCGGTCGGACCCGCGAGGACCTGTACGACCTGGACAACCTCCAGCGGTTCGCGATGACGAACCCGTGGCTGACCGTCGTGCCGGTGCTGGAGTCGGACCCGGGCGCCCGCGGCGTCGAGCAGGGCACCCTGGCCGACGTCGTCACCCGCTACGGCGCGTGGCAGGACCGCGACGTGCTGGTCTGCGGCTCGCCGTCGATGATCCGGGCCACGGTGTCCCGGATGCTGGTGGCGGGCACCCCGCTGGACCGGATCAAGTACGACCCCTTCACCCTGGACTGAGCCACCCCTCACGCCACGCCGCTTCCGAGCCGAACCAGCCGCACCCCGGTCCGCACTCCCGCGCCGGGGTTGGTCGGCAGCCGCACCCAGGCTGATCAGCGCCCGCACACCGGGTTGGCCACCTGGAGTCGGCCATACCGGGTCGGCCATACCGGGTCGGCCATACCGGGTCGGCCATACCGGGTCGGCCACCCGAAGGCCGACCGCTGGAGGCTGAGCGCAGGAGGCCGACCGCCAGCCTCACGCCGAGCTGATCAGCTCCGCCACTCGGGGCCGACATCCCCCGCTTCGGCGGCCAGCCTGTCGACCAGGGCACCGGCCCCAGGACCACCGCGGCGATCCCCGTCAGGCGTGACGCGCCGAGCGCTTGGGCGAACGCGGGCAGCGGCATCTTGGCGGCGGAGGTCGGGCTGAGCCGAGACCAGGGGCTCGCCTGAAGCCGGGGTGGGTCGGGTCAGGCCGGGCTGGATCGGGCGGGCTGGATCGGGCCGAGGGGCCGGGCCCAGACCGGAGTCGGCGCTGAGGGCTGAGGCCGGGGGCTGGCCTGGGCCGGGCTCGGGGACTGGCCTGAGGTCGGGTCGGGTCGGGTCGGGTCGGGTCGTGGAGGGCTGGGGCTGGCCCGAGGTCGGATCGTGGAGGGCTGAGGCCGGGTCCTGGAAAGGCCGACGGCCCGGCTGTGGGGTGGCCGGGCCGTCGGGTGGGTTTTGGGGATGCGGGGTGGTCGCGGGGTTCCTCATGTGCAACCGATGGTCGGTAACGGTGTTTCCGTACATCAGTCACCCCATCGTGTATCCCCGGGATTTCAGCGCTTGGGCCCCGGCCGCCACACCACCAGCGCGGTCTCGTGCCGCACCGGCACCAGGTCACGCCGGTAGGAGGCGTGCACCGACGCGGCCGCCTGCTCGGCCGCCGCCATGGCGGAGGCCAGTTCCTCGGTCAGCTGGTGGACCCTGGCGCGCAGGGCGCCGACCTCGTTCTCCAGCTCGATGATCCGCTTGACCCCCGCGAGGTTGACGCCTTCTTCCTGCGACAACCGCTGCACCTCGCGCAGCAGCACGATGTCGCGCATCGAGTACCGGCGCCCGCCCCCGGACGTGCGTCCTGGCGACACCAGCCCCATCCGGTCGTACGACCGGAGCGTCTGCGCGTGCAGACCGGACAGCTGCGCCGCCACCGAGATCACGAAGAACGGGGTGTCCTCGTCGGTGCCGGGCGGGAACGGGAAGCTCACACCTACCTCTTCTCCACCAGGGCGTTGAGTTCGGCGCGGGGGTCGTGGTGGGTGGTCACCGCCGCGTACTTCTCCAACGCCTCGCGTGCCGCGGCGTCCATGTTGTCCGGCACCTGCACCAGGAGCGTGATGAGCAGGTCGCCGACCTGGCCGTCGCGCTTGGCGATGCCCTTGCCCTTGGCCCGCAGCACCCGGCCGCTGGCGGTGCCCGCGGGGACCCTCAACGTCACCTTGCCGTCCAGGGTGGGCACGGTCAACGTGGTGCCCAGGGCCAGTTCGGGGAAGGTGACCGGCGCGGTGAGGGTCAGGTCGTTGCCGGACCGCCCGAACACGGGGTGCGGGTTGACGTGGACCCGCACGTACAGGTCTCCGGCGGGTCCGTTGTTGCGCCCGGGTTCGCCCTGGCCGGCGAGCCTGATGCGCTGGCCGTCGTCGACGCCCGAGGGGATGCGGATGGTGAGCGTGCGCGTCTTGGTGCTGACGCCGTCGCCGCCGCACTCCGGGCACGGGTCGTCGACGATGCGGCCGGTGCCGCGGCAGTCGGTGCACGGTTCGGAGAAGGCGAACGCGCCCTGGCTGCGGGTGACGAGTCCGGCGCCGCCGCAGTTGGTGCAGGTGCGGGGGGTGGTGCCGGGTCTCGCGCCGGAGCCCGCGCAGGTGCCGCAGGCCGACGGGCTGGACAGCCTCAGGGGGACGGTGGCGCCGCGGACGGCTTCGGTGAAGTCGATCCGCACGTCGGTTTCGACGTCGTCGCCGCGGCGGGGCCGGGTGGCGGAGGCGGTGGTGCCCCCCCGGCGGTTGAACAGGCCGCCGAGGATGTCGCCCAGGCCACCCATGCCGCCGGTCTGCTGGGCGCGGCCGAACAGGTCGCCGACGTCGAAACCGCCGGTGCCCCCGGTGCCGAAGCCGCCGGGGAAGCCGCCGCCCCCGGCGAAGAGGCGGCGGGCTTCGTCGTACTGCTTGCGCTTGGCGGCATCGGACAGGATGCCGTACGCCTCGGAGACGGCCTTGAAGCGGGCTTCGGCCTTGGCGTCGCCGGGGTTGGCGTCGGGGTGCAGCTCCCGGGCCAGCTTCCGGTACGCCTTCTTGATCTCGTCGGCCGAGGCGTCGGAGGAGACGCCCAGCTCGCGGTAGAAGTCCTTCTCGATCCAGTCCCTAGCACTCACCGGACATCACCTCCCTTTCCTCAGCTGCCCTCGGCCGGCTCCGCGGCGGCCGGCTCCGGCTCGTGGTCGGTGACGCCGACCAGCGCGGGTCGCAGGACCCGTTCGCCGTAGCGGTAACCGCGGCGGAGCACGGCCGTGACCGTGGGTCCGCCGACCTCGGGGGACGTGCTGTGCTGCACGGCCTCGTGGACGGACGGGTCGAACTCCTCGCCCTCGTGCCCGAAGGGTTCCAGGCCGAGACCGCGGAGGGTGGTGACCAGCTTGTCGGCCACGGCCTTGAACGCGCCGGTGAGGTCGCCGTGGGCCTCGGCGCGCTCGACGTCGTCGAGGACGCCGAGCAGTTCGCCCGCGACCTGGGACTTGGCGGTGCTGATGACCAGTTCCCGGTCGCGCTCGACGCGCTTGCGGTAGTTGGCGTACTCGGCGGTGAGCCGCTGGAGGTCGGCGGTCCGCTCGTCGAGCTGGGCCTTCAGCTCGACGGCGGGGTCCTCGGCGACGGCCGTGCCCTCGTCGGGCAGGTCGGGGGCGGCGTGCTTGCCGCCCTCCGACGACTGCCCGGACGACTCCTCCGACGACTGCTGCTCCGGCGACTGCTGCGGCTCCGACGCGGGTGCTTCGACCTCGGTGTCGCCGTTCTCCGGCGCGCCGTCCCCGGGCGGGGTGGCGCGCACCTCTCCGGTCTCGGGGTCGATGCGCCTGCGGTCGGTGACGACCACCTGGGGCTCTTCGGGCTGGGTCACTTCTTGTCGTCCTCGTCCACGATCTCGGCGTCGACCACGTCGTCGGCCTTGGGCGCGTCGCCCGCGGCGGCCCCGCCGGCGGCACCCGGGCCCGCGTCGGCGGTCGGCGCGGCGTTGGCGTACAGGGACTGTCCGATGGCCTGCGACTCGGTGGCGAGCTTCTCCACCGCGGCCCGGACCTTGGCGATGTCGGTGCCCTTGAGGGCCTCGTTGGTCTCGTCGATGGCGGCCTTGACCTTGTCCTTGACCTCGGCCGGGATCTTGTCCTCGTTCTCCTTGACGACCTTCTCGGTCTGGTAGACGAGGGTCTCGGCCTGGTTGCGGACCTCGGCTTCGTCGCGGCGGCGCTTGTCCTCCTCCGCGTGCGCCTCGGCGTCCTTGATCATGCGGTCGATGTCGTCCTTCGGCAGGGCGGAGCCACCGGTGATGGTCATCCGCTGCTCCTTGCCGGTGCCCATGTCCTTGGCGGAGACGTGGACGATGCCGTTGGCGTCGATGTCGAAGGTGACCTCGATCTGGGGGACGCCGCGCGGGGCCGGAGGGAGGCCGGTGAGCTCGAACATGCCGAGCTTCTTGTTGTCCGAGGCGAAGTCGCGCTCGCCCTGGAAGACCTGGATCTGCACGGACGGCTGGTTGTCGTCGGCCGTGGTGAAGATCTCGGAGCGCTTGGTGGGGATGGTGGTGTTGCGCTCGATGAGCTTGGTCATCACGCCGCCCTTGGTCTCGATGCCCAGGGACAGCGGGGTGACGTCGAGCAGCAGGACGTCCTTGACCTCGCCCTTGAGGACACCGGCCTGGAGGGCGGCGCCGACGGCGACGACCTCGTCCGGGTTCACGCCCTTGTTGGGCTCGCGGCCGCCGGTGAGCTCCTTGACCAGTTCGGCCACGGCGGGCATCCGGGTCGAGCCGCCGACGAGCACGACGTGGTGGATGTCGCCGACGCTGATGCCGGCGTCCTTGATCACGTTGTTGAACGGGGCGCGGGTGCGCTCCAGCAGGTCGTTGGTGATGCGCTGGAACTCGGCCCGGGACAGCGTCTCGTCGAGGAACAGCGGGTTCTTGTCGCCGTCGACGGTGATGTAGGGCAGGTTGATGGTGGCCTGGGAGGAGCTGGAGAGCTCGATCTTGGCCTTCTCGGCGGCCTCGCGGATGCGCTGCAACGCCATCTTGTCCTTGGTCAGGTCGATGCCGTTGCTCTGCTTGAAGCGCTCGACCAGCCAGTCGACGATGCGCTGGTCCCAGTCGTCGCCGCCGAGGTGGTTGTCGCCGGAGGTCGCGCGGACCTCGACCACGCCGTCGCCGAGCTCCAGCAGCGAGACGTCGAACGTGCCGCCACCGAGGTCGAAGACCAGGATGGTCTGCTCCTTCTCGCCCTTGTCGAGGCCGTAGGCCAGGGCGGCGGAGGTGGGCTCGTTGACGATGCGCAGCACGTTGAGGCCCGCGATCTGGCCGGCCTCCTTGGTGGCCTGGCGCTGCGCGTCCTCGAAGTAGGCGGGGACGGTGATCACCGCGTCGGTGATCTCCTCGCCCAGGTACGCCTCGGCGTCGCGCTTGAGCTTCATGAGCACGCGCGCGCTGATCTCCTGCGGCGTGTAGTCCTTGCCGTCGATGCCGGTGGACCAGTTGGTGCCGATGTGCCTCTTGACCGACCGGATGGTCCGGTCGACGTTGGTCACGGCCTGGTTCTTGGCGGGCTGCCCGGTGAGCACCTCGCCGTTCTTGGCGAAGGCCACGATGGACGGGGTGGTCCGCGAGCCCTCGGAGTTGGCGATCACCGTCGGCTCGCCACCCTCGAGAACCGCGACGACGGAGTTGGTCGTCCCCAGGTCGATGCCGACCGCTCGCGCCATTGGATTCCTCCTGGTAGTGCGTGTGTGGAAGCCCCGCATTGAGCGGCACTGGCTCAAGTTTGCCGGCTTACCCGGACTTGAGTCCAACCGACTCAACCTTTCTGCTCCTTGCAACGAGCGGGAGGGCCCGCGTGTTCCCGGCGGGACGTGATCCGGACCACCCGTCAGGGGGAATTCCCCACCGCTCCGGAACGCGCAAGTGCCCCCGGCGCACGCCGGGGGCACGGGTGGGACGGAGGTCGGCTCAGGCCGCGAGGACGTCCACGTCGCCGCTGCTCGCGCGCAGGTACAGCTCGACCGGCGCGCCCGGGTCGTCGGGAACGCCCACCTCCAGCTCGCCGCTGTCGGTCCCCACGTCGACCCGGTAGGGGACGCGCGGGACCTGGACGACGACGTTGCCGCTGCCCGCCACGGCGCGGACCGAGGTCGCCGCGTCCAGCCGGACGTGCACGTCGCCGGACCGGCTGTCGAGGGTCACCGCGCCGCGCATCCCGGACAGGGACGCGTTGCCCGAGCCGAGCCGGCCGGTGAACCCGCCGCCCACGTCGGCCACCTCGACGTCGCCCGAGTCGTCGCCGATGCGGACCTCGCCGGAGACCCCCCTGATCACCGCGTCGCCCGAGCCGATCTCGACCTCCACCGCGGCCACGTCCTCGAAGCGGACGTCGCCCGACTCGCTCTCGCCGACCACCCGGACGTCCTCGGACGGCACGGTGACCTCGTAGTCGACCGTGCACCGGTGGCCGCAGCCGTCGAGGACCAGGGTCGTGCCCTCCACCCGGTGGGAGACCCCGGAGGGCGCTGCGGCGTTCTTCGGGTACTGGAGCCGGCGCCGGACCTCGGTCGAGTCGGCGCCCGCGCGGCCGCGGACGACGATGTCGCCGGAACCGTTCCGGAGCCGGACCTCGGTGATCCGCTCGCCGACGGTGTGCCGGTCCTCGAAGCCGTGCTCCACCAGCCGCACGCAGGACGTGAGCGCCACCGCCGCGGTCACCGCCGCGACGGCCGCCAACCCGATCCGCTTGCCCACCACAGTCGCCCCCTCAGGCGTTCACGTCGTTGTGCCCAAGCTAGGCGGTGGGCGGGTCGGGCCCCATCGGGAAGGCCCCCGACCCGGCATGGGGGTTGTCCCTACCCCCGGCGGCTCAGGCGAGGGCCTCGACCGCGGCGCGCAGGGCCGGGGCGGAGAGGGCGGGGTCGCCGAGGAAGTGCCGGGAGGCGATCACGTGCGCGGCGGTCGTGCGCTCCCACACCGGGCCCCGCACCGGGACCTCGGTGATCACCAGGCGGAACGGGCGCACGTGGCGGCCCAGCCGGTGCTCGACGCCCCGCACCACCTCGCCGATCGGCAGGGTCTGGGGGGAGGCGGCGGTGCGCCGGTGGTGGTCGGCCGCGGCCGGCCGCAGGGCCAGGACCGCGGCGCGCAGCGCCGGGCGCACGCGCAGCGACGTGCCCGAGGGGTCGTCCGGCACGTCCGGGGAGTCGTCCGGCGGCGACCCGGCGCGGGCGTGGTCGAGCACGTCGGCCCACCAGCCCAGCCACTCCTCGGCCGCGGCCGCGCGGTCGACGCCCGCGGGGACCACCACGGGCACCCCGGGGTCCAGGCCGGGCAGCTCCGGGACGGTGTCGACCGAGAGCGCGAGGGTGTCGCGCAGGAACAGGGCGGTGGTGACCGCCCGGCTCGTCCCGTGCGACACCTGCCACGACTCCCGACCGGCGAACCCCATGGACCCAGTGTCCCGCGCGGAGGTCACCGACCGCGCATCAGGAAGGACACGACCGGTTCCAGTTCCCCCGCAGTCGGGGGGCGGTCCGCGATCAGGCCCTGGATCAGCAGCCCGTCGAGCCCCGCGAGCAGCGCCCGCAGCACCACCGGGTCCCGCGCCCCGGCCTGGTCCTCCAGTCCCTCGAACCACCGCCGCGCCGCCGGCCTCAGCCCGGGGCGGCGCGCGGCGAGCAGGTACAGCTCGTACCCGGCCAGCGTCCGGCCCCGGTGCGGGCCCACCGCGTCCGCGAGGAACCCGGCCACCGCCGCGGGCGCCGGGTCCAGGGCGCGGAACCCCGCCGCCGTCTCGTCGGCCGACCAGGTGAGCGTGGCGATCAGCAGGTCGTCCAGCGTCGCGTAGTAGTAGGTGGCCGACGTGGGCGGCACGCCCGCCTCGCGCGCCACCGACCGGTGGCTCACCCCCGCCGCGCCGTCCCGCTCCACGACCCGCAGCACGGCCTCCAGGATCACCCGCCGCCGCTGCTCGCCGCGCCGGCGGCGGCCGTCCGCGCGGGAGGTGGTCGGGTCAGGCATCGCCGGCATTGCCGCCCAGCTCGATGGCGACCACGCCGGCGATCACCAGCAGCAGGCCGACGACCATGGTCGCGTTGAGGGGTTCCTTGAACAGCACCACGCCCACGCCCGCCACCGCCGCGACGCCGAACGCGCACCAGATCGCGTATGCCACGCCGATGGGCATGCCCAGTTGGAGGACCTTGCCCAGCGCGGTGAACGCGACCAGGTAGCCCACGACCACCACGATCGAGGGAACCAGCCTGCTGAACCCCTCGGACAGCTTCAGCGAGACCGTGGCGGCCACCTCGGCGACGATCGCGACGGCCAGGACCAGGTAGACGAACATGAACGACCCCCAGAAAGTTGAACAGCTGTTCCACTATTTTGTCCGGGGATATGCGATCTGCCACGCTCAAGTGGTTACTGGCCAGTAAGCGGGCGTAGGCTGCCGAGCCAAGAGAGACGGACGAGAAAGGCCGCCACCACAATGGGAGCCCTCCAGCTCACCCTCGGCGCCATCGGCGTCGCCGTCAGCGTGTACGCCTGGGGCCTGTTCGTCGCGGGTGTCCTGCGGATGATCAGGATCGTCCGCCTCGGCCAACCGGACCCGACGCGCGCCGGGCCGTTCTGGCCGCGCCTGAAAACCCTGCTCGTCGAGTTCGTCGCGCACACCCGGATGATGAAGTTCCGGAAGGTCGGCCCCTGGCACTGGATGGTGATGTGGGGCTTCCTCATCGGCTCCGCGGTGCTGTTCGAGGCGTACGGCGAGGTCTTCGACCCGGGCTTCCACTGGCCGGTCATCGGCACCTGGTCCGCGTGGTCGCTGCTGATCGAGCTGCTCGGCCTCGGCACCGTCGCCGGCGGCGTCGCGCTCGCGGTCATCCGCCAGCTCAACCACCCGCGCCGCGCCGACCGGCTGTCCCGGTTCGCCGGCTCCAGCTTCAAGTCCGCCTACTTCGTCGAGGCCGTCGTCATCGTCGAGGGCCTGGGCATCCTCGGCGTGAAGGCGTTCAAGCAGGCCGCCGGCCTGGAGGACCCGCCGCTGTGGTCGTCCTTCGTCACCGGGCCGCTGTCGACGATCCTGCCCACCAGTCCCGACTGGGTGTCCGTCATGGCGGCGATCAAGCTGCTGTCCGCGATGGTCTGGCTGATCGTGGTCGGCAAGAACCTGACCATGGGCATCGCCTGGCACCGGTTCAGCGCGTTCTTCAACATCTACTTCAAGCGCGAGGACGACGGCGGCGTCGCGCTCGGCGCGCTCAGGCCGATGATGAGCGGCGGCCAGGTCCTCGACCTGGAGGAAGCCGACCCCGACAAGGACACCTTCGGCGTCGGCAAGGTCGAGGACTTCACCTGGAAGGGCTGGCTGGACTTCAGCACCTGCACCGAGTGCGGTCGCTGCCAGTCCCAGTGCCCGGCGTGGAACACCGGCAAGCCGCTGTCACCCAAGCTGGTGATCACCCAGCTGCGCGACCACGCGTTCGCCAAGGCCCCGTACCTGCTGGCCGGCGGCAGCCGCGACATGGCAGGCGACGAGGTCGGCCTGGTCGAGGACAAGTACGAGGACTACAAGAAGCGCCTGGAGACCGTCGACGTGCTGGCGATGGCCGAGTCCGAGCGCCCGCTGGTCGGCGGCCCGGACGAGCTGGGCGTCATCGACCCCGAGGTGCTGTGGTCCTGCACCACCTGCGGCGCGTGCGTCGAGCAGTGCCCGGTGGACATCGAGCACGTCGACCACATCGTCGACATGCGCCGCTACCAGGTGCTGATCGAGTCGAACTTCCCGTCCGAGCTGGGCGGCATGTTCAAGAACCTGGAGAACAAGGGCAACCCGTGGGGCCAGAACTCCCGGGACCGGCTGGCCTGGGCCGAGGGCCTGGACTTCGACGTGCCGGTGTTCGACGGCGAGCTGGGCGACACCGAGTACCTGTTCTGGGTCGGCTGCGCGGGCGCGTTCGAGGACCGGGCGAAGAAGACCACGCGGGCCGTGGCCGAGCTGCTGCACACGGCGGGCGTCAAGTACACGGTGCTCGGGCCGGAGGAGTCGTGCTCCGGCGACCCGGCGCGGCGCGCGGGCAACGAGTTCCTGTTCCAGATGCTGGCGCAGCAGAACGTCGAGGTGCTCAACACCGTGTTCGACGGGCGCGAGCCGGGGCAGCGCAAGATCGTCGTGACGTGCGCGCACTGCTTCAACACACTGGCCAACGAGTACCCGCAGGTCGGCGGCCAGTACGAGGTCGTGCACCACACGCAGCTGCTCAACCGCCTGGTGCGGGAGCGGCGGCTGGTGCCGGTGGCCGAGATCGCCGAGGACGTCACCTACCACGACCCGTGCTACCTGGGCCGGCACAACAAGGTCTACGAGGCGCCGCGCGAGCTGGTCGGCGCGTCGGGCGCGACGCTGCGCGAGATGCCCCGCAACGCCGAGCGGTCCATGTGCTGCGGTGCCGGCGGCGCCCGCATGTGGATGGAGGAGCGGATCGGCAAGCGCATCAACGTCGACCGCGTGGACGAGGCGCTGGGCACCGCGCCGTCGAAGATCGCCACCGGCTGCCCGTTCTGCCGGGTGATGCTCACCGACGGCGTGACCGCCCGGCAGAACGAGGGCGTGGCCGGTGCGCACGTCGAGGTCGTGGACGTGGCGCAGCTGCTGCTGACCGCGGTGCGGCGCGGCAGGGAGCCCGAGGCGCAGGACGTGCCGACGGACGAGGCGCCCACCGGCACCCCGCTGCCGGACGAGGACAAGGAGCCCTCGTCGCCGGCGAACTGATCGTCCGGTGACCCGGTGGCCCCGGTGGTTCCGACGGCGGAGCCCCCTCCACCCGCGCGGGTGGAGGGGGCTCCGCCGGGTCAGCGGTCGTCGGTGGCGCGGTCGTAGACGAGGTTCAGCACCCAGCCCGTCAGCGCCACGATGATCGCCCCGAAGAACGCGGCCCAGAAGCCGCTCACCTCGAACGGCAGGCCCAGCTCGCCGGCCAGCCAACCGGTGAGCCAGAACAGCAGGGCGTTCACCACCAGCCCGATCAGGCCGAGCGTGACCACGTAGAACAGGCAGCCGAAGAACTTCACCAACGGCTTGACCACCGCGTTCACCAGGCCGAACAGCAGCGCGACGCCGATCAGCGTGCCGATCTTCGCGGGCGCCGAGGCGCCCTGGTCCAGGTCGATGCCCGGGACGAGCGTGGCGACCCAGACCGCCACCGCCGTCAGCAGCACGTGCACGAGAATGCCCATGCCGCAGCAGGCTAGCGGTGGCGCTGCGCCGAACGGGTCAGGCGCGGCGACGCCTGCGCGCCGCCACCAGGGCCAACGCCCCGCCGCCGAGCAGCAGGCCGCCGAGCGCGAACAGCGGGAGCGGGGCCGCGCCCGTGTCCGCCAGGTCACCGCCGTCGCCCGCCACCGGGACCGTCGCGGAACCGGTGGTGCTGGGCGCGGTCGTGGCGGTGGGCGTGGCGGTGGGCGCGGTGGTCGACGTGGTGGACGCGCCGTCGCCGATGAGCACCGGCACGCGGGCGGCGTTGTTCGACGAGTCCGCGTCCCGCAGCTCGTTCACGTGCGCGCCGACCACGTCGACCGCGGAGAACGGCGCCTTGACGCGCAGCGTGAAGCGCACCTCGGCGGTCGCGCCGGGCAGCAGGCGGTCCTCCAGCGCGTACCCGTTCGCGTCGGCGGTGACGTTGTCGCCGATCGCGACCCTCTCCGCCTGCCGGTCGGACGGCTCGCCGAGCGCGAACACCGCCCGCTCCGGCGCGGTGCCCCCGTTCGTGACCGAGACGACGGCCTCGAACTCGTCGCCGACGGCGTAGCGGTCCCGGCCCGGCTCCAGGCGCAGCGCGTAGGACATGTCGCCCCTGGCCGCGCCGTAGGCGAGCTCCACCCGGGGCCCGACCAGGGTGTGGTCGACCTCGATCTCCCGGGTGTAGGTGACCCAGTCGACCCGGTCCCCGCCGGTCGGCCGCACCAGCGCCAGGCCGTGGCCGAACAGGGCGCCCGCGGTGATCGTGTACCGGCCCGCCGGCAGGTCCTGGAAGGAGGAGTCGCCGCCCACGGCGGGCTCCGCCGACCGGTCGACGTCCAGCGGGCCGCCGGTGACGCGCACCGGGCAGCCGCTCGGCGGCGTGGTCCCGGCGCCGCCCTCGACCCGGCACAGCACCGGCACGTCCGCGCCGCGCAGGCCGAAGTCGACCGTGCCGCCGCCGACGACCGGCTGCGGCGGCGCCTTCGTGGTCGGCCGGAACACGTCGGCGTTGGGGTTGTAGACCATGACCGGCACGTCGGGCACCTCGGCCCGGTAGCGGCCCCGGGCGTCCGTGCGGAACACGCCGATGTCCTGCCTGGTGGCGGCGTCGGAGACGCGGATCGCGCGGCCGTTGGCCAGCGGCTGCTCACCCGCGTCGCGCTTGCCGTCGGCGTTCCGGTCGAACCACACCAGGCCCTCGATGACGACGGTGCCGCCGTCCTGCGCGGCGGCCGGGACGGTGCCCGCCGCCAACGCCGTGAAGGCCGCGCACGCGGCGGCCGCCCTGCTCAGGTTCCGCACCCGGAACTCCCCCAGAAGATCGAATTCGTCACCTCGTCGTCGTGGGGTGGGGCATGATCGTTTCGAGACCTGCGTCACACCCCGCGACGGGCGGATCACCGCCGACCGGCTTAACGTCGTCAGCATGCCTGAGCGGTCCGAGAAGAGCGGCGGCGGGGAGAGCACGCTGACCGTGCTGCTGGCCCTCGCGGTGAACCTGGCCATCGCGATCATGAAGGCCGTCGCGGGTGTGATCACCGGGTCGGCCGCGATGATGTCGGAGGCCGCGCACTCGGTCGCCGACACCTTCACCGAGGGCCTGCTGCTGACCGCGCTGCGCCGGTCCGGCCGGGCAGCCGACCGCAAGCACCCGTTCGGGTACGGCAAGGAGCGGTACTTCTGGTCGCTGCTCGCCGCCGTGTCGATCTTCGTGTCGGGCGCGGTGTTCGCGTTCTACGAGGGGTTCCGGACCGTGTTCGGGGCGCCGGAGGAGCAGACCAGCCCGGTGGTCGGCTACGTGGTGCTGGCGATCGCGTTCGCGCTGGAGTCGGTGTCGTGGGCGCAGGCCGTGCGGCAGGTGCGGCGGGGGGCGCGGGAGGAGGAGCGGTCGTTCCTGGAGTTCCTGCGGGTGTCGGACGACCCGACGGTGAAGACGGTGCTGCTGGAGGACTCGGCGGCGCTGGTCGGGCTGCTGCTGGCGTTCGGCGGGATCGGGCTGCACCACCTCACCGGGTCGTCGCTGTGGGACGGGGTGGCGTCGCTGCTGATCGGCGTGCTGCTGGCGGTCGTCGCGTTCACGCTCGCCTCGACCAACCGGGGGTTGCTGATCGGGCGGCAGGCGGACCCCCACCTGGTGCGGGCGGTGTGGGCGGAGCTGCGCGACGTGCCCGAGGTGGAGCAGGTGGTGGACCTGCTGACCATGGCGGTGGGCACGGACCGGGTGCTGCTGTGCGCGCGGCTCGACTTCGACGACGCGCTGGGGGTGGCCGAGCTGGAGCGGGCGTGCGTGCGGATCGACGACGAGCTGCGGCAGGCGCACCCCGAGCTGGACGAGGTGTTCCTGGAGCCGGTGCCGCGGACCGACCAGGCGCTGCGGGCGCGCGTGCTGGCCCGGTACGGCGACGTGCGGTTGTAGGCCGGTTGCGTCGCCCGGTGCTCAGCGCCCGGTGTTCAGCGCCCGGTGCTCAGCGCTTGGTGTCGGTGCGGTGGAAGTTGAGGTACGCGCGGGACGGCGTGGGACCGCGCTGGCCCTGGTAGCGGGAACCCGCTTCCCGCGAGCCGTACGGGAACTCGGCCGCGCTGCTGAGCTGGAACAGGCACAGCTGGCCGATCTTCATGCCGGGGTGCAGGGTGATCGGCAGGTTGGCGACGTTGGACAGCTCCAGCGTGATGTGGCCGGAGAAGCCGGGGTCGATGAAGCCGGCCGTGGAGTGGGTGAGCAGGCCGAGGCGGCCCAGCGAGGACTTGCCCTCCAGCCGGCCCGCCAGGTCGTCGGGCAGGGTGACCAGCTCGAACGTGGAGCCGAGCACGAACTCGCCGGGGTGCAGGACGAAGGGCTCGTCGTCGACGGTCTCGACGAGCGTCGTGAGGTCGTCCTGCTGGACGGCGGGGTCGATGTGGGTGTAGCGGGTGTTGTTGAAGACGCGGAAGAAGCGGTCCAGGCGCACGTCGATGCTGGAGGGTTGCACCATGACGTCGTCGAAGGGCTCCAGGACCAGGCGGCCGGAGTCGACTTCCTTGCGCAGATCGCGGTCGCTCAACAACACGGGTGCAGCCTAGGTGGCCGACCGGTGCGGTGCGGCAGGCGGGTCTGTGTATGATCGTGGCGAGCACGGCGCGCGGGTGTAGTTCATTGGTAGAACGACAGCTTCCCAAGCTGTAGAGGCGGGTTCGATTCCCGTCACCCGCTCGGACGACGAAGGCCCAGGTGAGAGCCGGTTCGCTGGCCAGCCTGGGCCTTCGTCGTGTTCGGGCTCCGGGCTCACCGTGCAATCCACGTGCAATTAGCCGGCGGGCACCAGTGCTCCGGTCGCGCCGTCGTCGTCATCCGGCAGCAGCCACCTCCACCGCTCGGGCATGGCCGCCGCGAGCTGCCGCACGACCTCCCGCTGTTCCTCGGTGAGGTCTTCCCACACCGCCGCCTTCTCCCCCGCCGGGCCGGTCACGCGCTCCCTGGCGATCAGCCCGTCGAGGCCCGCCGCCAGCTCGCGGTCCGCCTCGCTGGTCGCGTGCTGGTAGATCAGCGCGGCACGCGGGCTGTCGTGACCCATGCGGGCCATCAGGTCCCGGGTGCTGACCTTGGTCCGCGCGGCCAGGGTGTTCCCGGTGTGCCGCAGGTCGTGGAAGCGCAGGTGAGGGACACCGATGGCCTTCACCGCGGCCTTCCACCCGGAGCGGGGGTTGAAGTCACCCCGGCGCAACGGGTTGCCGCGCTTGCCCGTGAACACCCAGGCGTCGGGGGCCGAGTCCGTGAACCGGTCGAGGTGGTCAAGGAGGTCCCGCCGGATCGTCAGGGGCACGGTCACCCGGCGCTTCCCCGCCCGCGACTTGGGCGGTCCGTAGACCAGGCCACGGCCGGGCAGCTCCACGAACGCGCCGACCACCCGCACCCAACTCCCATCGGGTGCGACGTCCTCGCGCTTGAGTGCGGTGATCTCACCCCACCGGAGGGTGCAGAACGCCGCGAGCAGCACGAACACGCGGTAACGGGGGTCAGCCATCCGGGATGCCAGGTCGAACACCTGCGCCACGGTGAGCACCGGCCGTTCGTCGGGACTCTCCGTGCCCGCCCCCGCCACCTGGCACGGGTTGCGCGGGATGATCCGGTCCTCGTTCGCGGCCGTCATCAGGACCGCCCGCAGCAGCCGGTACGCCTTGGCCGCCATCGTCTCGGACACGCCGTCACGCAGCAGGTCGGCCCGCCACCTCCGGATCATCGGCGTGTCCAGGTTGCCGAGCCGGACCGCGCCGAGGTGGGGCGCGATGTACTTCCCCAGCAGCCACCCGTAGAGCTGGACCGTGCGTGGACGCAACTTCGGCCGCTCCCTGATCCAGGCTTCCGCGTAGTTGTTGAGCTGCACCCTCGCCCGATCGGGGTTGGTCCACTCGCGGCGCGCGATGGCGCTTTCGACCTGCACCAGCCACCTGTCCGCGTCCCGCTGGGTGGCGAAGGTCTCCGGGGCCGGGTGCCGCTTGTCGTCCGGCCCGAGGTAGCTCGCCTGGTAGCGGCCCGAGGGCAGCTTGCGCACGTTGCCGAACCTGCGTCGGCCCGCCCTGCCCGCCATCAGGCCACCCGCCACAGGTCGCGCTGGACCGACTCGACGGTGATCGCCTCCACCTTGCCCGCCTGCACGAATGCTTCCAGGTCGGCCCGTTTGAACCGGACGTGCCGCCCCACCTTGTAGAAGGTCACGCGCCGGTCTGCGACCAGGCGGCGGATGAAGCGGACCGACGTGCCGAGGTAGTCGGCAGCTTCGGTCACCGAGTAGTGCTCACGAGCGGTCATGCTGCGTCCTCCTCTATGTACTGGCGTTGGCGTTGTGCGCGGAGCCGTTCGGCTATGCCGGAGGCCAGTTCGCGTTCGGCGTCGTTGGCGTAGCCGGAGTTCGCATAAGCCCAGTCGTTGACGACGATCACCTGGTCGGCTTCGAGGCCGAGCCGGTCGAGGACTTCGGCAGCGCAGTAGGCGCGGCGGTCCTCGCGGATGCGCTTGAAGGTGGTCGAGTAGTACTTGGACTTGGTGAGGAAGTGGCCTCGGAAGCCGAGCATGTGAGCCCACTTCCGAAGGTTCAGCTCCGCGTAGAAGCCCAGGTCACCGAGGTCCCACGCGGTTTGGATCATGCGTCGGTGGTGGTCGGAGATCCGCAGGTGGTCGATGTCGAACTGCGAGCGGATCGGCCTGTCCGGGGTGTCGCGTGCGCCGGTGCCTTTGATGGCGTATTTGGCGACGTAGGCGGCGAGCTTGCCGTCACTGAGCACGCCGTCCTGTTCGACCTGGTGCGCCGAGGCGGCTCGGATGGGGCGCACGTCGACCTGTTTCCCCCAGACGAGATCGAGCACGGTCCCGTCCGGCCGGTGGGACTCGATCAACACCGTGCGAGCGGCGTTGTGAATCGCCTGGTCGAGGAGGTCGGTGGTGGCCCAGGCGGGCGCCGGGTCGTGGGGGCCGTCGGGTCCGTCGAGGCGGATGACGGCGTGGAAGTGGACCAGTCCGCGTCGCTGGTACTCGGCCACTTTGGCGTAGGAGACGCGCGCGTGATCCTTGAACGCTCGCACGGTCAGGCCCGCCGACCGGGCCAGGTGGCGGCGCAGGGTGATGGTGAAGCGGTGCCAGAGCTTGCCGGCGTGGGCCTGCCAGAGCACCGCGCCCACGTAGTCATAGCCGTCCGGGTCAACGGGGGTGCCGATGCGCGGGTCGTCGGGGTGGTGAAAGGCCCCGCACCCTGTGCACGGCCGCGCCTTGCCACTTCGGGTGGTGGGCCGGTTGTGAACCGGGCCGAAGGACGGGGCGGTCAGGGTGGCGAACACGCGCGGCTTGTCCGCGACCGATTCGGGGACACCCTTGCTGCCACCGGACAGGCCCGCCCGCATGAGGTGGAAGGCGTCGGCGGCGTAGCGGTCGGAGCAGGCTTGGCACACGGTGGCGCGGCGGTTGCCGCAGGGCACCATCACATCCCCGCCGAGATGGGCCAGGACGCGCGTGGAGTCGGGGGTGTGGAGTTGCCAGGCTCCGGTGAGGCGGATGGGGGCGGCGCATCCGCCGATGGCGGTGACCTTGTCGCGCCAGTCCCGGTAGTCGGCCTGTCGGACCCGGTCGGTGATGCGGTCTTCGAGCGTGAGGACCAAGTGGCTTCCTTTCAGTGGGTGGTCAGGCGGCGTTGAGCTGGTCCGCGAGCTGCGCCGCGAAGGCATCGGGGACGTTCACGGCGGCTTGCACGTCGGCCGGGGTGACGGCGCGGCCCTGCTGTCGCACTTCGGCGGCTTTGGTGCCAAGCACGGCTTGCAGGTGAGCGGGAAGCTTGAGCGCCGGACGAGGCGCGTTGGAAGCCGCCGAGGGCACCGCCGCCGGAACGGGAGCCGCAACGGCCATGACGCGGTCGCGGGCGGTGTTGCAGCGGTGCTGGATGACCGGCATGACTTCCGCGATGAGGAACACCACCAGGGGTACGACGAGGTGGAGGAAGACCACGCCGTACTCGACCCGGCCGGAGGGCGGGCGCAGGGCGGACCAGACGTTGGTGATCAGGGTGGCGCCGAGCAGGAGTCGTTTGAGCCACACGACAGGGGCGGCGTCGACGGTCAGGCCCTGGGAGAGCATTTCGGCTTCCCAGCGCAGCAGGGTGACGAGGATGCCGGCCAGGGCGGGTTCGACCAGCCACGCGCCCCACCACAGCCCGTCGCCCGGTGTCAGGCGGCCGGCCAGGAACTCGTGCACGCCGGTGGTGGTGAATCCGAGCCCGAGGGCGAGGAAGAACCACATGGACCGGGTGACCGAGACGCGGAAGCGTTCCAGGCGCACCGCGTGCAACAGCGGGTCGGAGGTCAGGTCGTGCAGTTGGTGGGATTCGGCCAGGCGTGCGCGAAGCCGCCGCACGGCCCGGGTCTCGTGCTGATCGTCGGTGTTGCGCTCGGACAACGGAGGCTCCCCTTCATAGGCGGACGGGGATGACCTCGAAGAGGTCTTCGAACTGCATGGGTGCCAGGGCGGTCAGTGCGCCGCCGATGAAGGCGGGGCCGGGTTGGAGATCGCCTTTGAGGACTCGGTGGACGGTGGAGCGTTCGACTTCCATGGCGTTGGCCAGGGCGTAGTCGGACCGGTAGCCAGCCAGGCGGGCGGCTTTGCGGAACTGCTCGGCGCGGAGCCTGATCGTTTTCGCCATGGCCGGTTACGCGGCTCGCACCGTGCGGGCCCGACGTGCGGCCAGGGCGCGGCCGAGGTGAACCAGGCGGGCCACTTCCTCGAAGGTCACCGGCTCGACCACCATCGGAACCAGGCGGAACGGCCCGAGGTTTACCGCGGACTCGCCCGCCGGCACCGCGCCGAGGTCGGACAGGGCGGCCGAGGCGGTCAGGCCGAAGACCAGTCCTGCGTGGTTGCGGGCGGTGGCCGCCACGGTTAGCACCTGGTCGGTTCGCAGGGTCCAGGTCAGCGTGACGCCGTCGAGGCGGGTCAGCCACAGCAGCAGTGCGGCGAGCCGGTCGGGGGCGGTGCCGCTGGTGAACTCGGCGTGGATCGAGCCGGACCGGGTGGAGACGATCAGCCGGTCCGGTCGGGGCAGGCCGGTGGAGCGCATGAGGGAGCGCAGGGTTCGGATGATGCGGTCCAAGGAATTGGGCATGGCAAAGCTCCAGGAAGTGAGACACGAAGTGAGAAGTGAGGGGGGGTCAGGCGACGGCGCGCAGGCCCGCGCCGGGGTCGGCCGGACCGGCCTTGATGAACTCGACCAGCTCGGTGATGTCCCGGTCGCTGGTGTAGGCGGCGCGGACTCGGCGCGGGGTGCGGGAACGCGGGTCGGCCCGGTAGCCGATACCGGCGGTCGACTCCTCCGCCCCGATCTCGTCCGCGATCGCGCCGCGCTCCCGGGCACCCTCGCCCAAGACCATGTCCGGATGCCGCTCCGAGGTGACGCGCAGGCACACCCGGTGCGGGATCAGGTCCCGGATCGGCAGCACGTCCTTGGACGGCTCCTGCACGTAGACGTCCAACACGTCGTTGGTCGCTCGGCCCATGGAGGAGATGACGGCGCAGGCGTTGGTGATCTCGTGGGCGTAGTCGGACTGGTAGGCCATCAGGAAGCCGACTTCGTCCAGGATCAGCCAGTCCACCGGATGCTCACGGGACACCGAACCCGAGCGCTTCCCCAGGCGTTGCAAGCGCTTCTGCTTGCGCTCCATGTTCACCAGGAACCGCTGGATCAACTCCGCGCAGTCCTCCGGGTTGTCCGCGTACCGGCCATCCAGGATCGGTTTGAGCGCGACGAACTCGAACAGCTTCGGATCACACACCCACGGCCGGACCAGCCCGTCCCGGATCATCGGCGCGACCGCCCGCAGCTTCGCCATGACCACCGAGTTCTTGCCCGCACCCGTCGCACCCGCCGTCAGATGGTGAGTGCCGATCAGCGGCTCACGCCATGGCCCGCCCAGCTCCGTCTCACCCAGGCACAGCGACCGCAGGTCGACGGCGTCGGAGGACTCCGGCATCGCGGGCGCGGGGATGACCGAGGTGAACGGCTCGCGCCACTGCACGATTACCGCGACCTCACCGGGCCGGGCCTGCTCGACCGCGACCCGCTCGGCCTTCAGCGTCGCCGCCAACTCCGGCAGCACCTTCGCGAACGCCCGTAGCGCCTGGCCGGGCACCAGGCGCACCCGCACCACGTCGATCGAGGACGACCACGAGCGGACCCTCAGCACGCGCGGCACCAGCACTTCCCCGGTCCGGTGGTGCACCGTAGTCAATCCGCACGAACCCATCAGGTTCCCCCAGCGTCGACCGGTGTATGCGCCGGTCCACCTGCGCCGCCAGGCCCGCAACACCGGTGCCGCCCACGTGTCGAAGCTGTTCGGGTGCGCCCGGTACCAGGCCGCCGCACCCACGGCCAGGCCGCCGAGGACACCGCCGGTCACCTCCGGCCCGAACTCGACCACCGAGGCCCCGACCCCACCCGGACTGACCACCGCACCGGGATGGCGAACCAGCCACCGCGCGGTACGGAACTCCCACCCGACCGAACGCCGGGAACCGCCCGAAGGCGACCTCTCCATTGACACCCCTCACAAAGAGAGACGGCGGCCGACCACCCCGAGGTGACCGACCGCCGCCTGAACCGACAGAACTACATACGCGGCTTACCTTGCCGACGACGCCGAACCGACGCCGGTTCGAGCTGCGAACGCGAGTAGGACAACGCGGTCCGCAACACCGCAACTGACCGCACAAACGCGTTGTGGTCGCCCTTGAACCCCTCCCGCCGATACGGGATGTCCACCGTCGCCCGCCGCAGTTGCCGCATGGCCTTGTCCAGGCACTCCAAGGCCGTGACCAATTGCTGTGACATCACACCTTCCACTCCCGGGTCTTCAACTCCGTCTCGTACCGGGCCGCCCGGTCCTTCACCACGGTCAGGTTCCGCCGCACCGCGACCAGCAGCTTCCGCAACTCATCCGGCGGCGTGACCCGCCACGACCCAGGCGGAGCCGGGTTCTCCCGCATCCTCGCGATCAGCTTCTCCAACGGCCCGAACTGCTCGGTCACGAAATCGATCGCGTGGACCAACTGTGCGTACCGCTCCTCAGCTCTCCTGTTGGCGCTCGACATGCATCACCTCCCCTCGAATCGGAAACCAAGGCGAACCCCGGACCCGCGAACGATTCCGAGGCCGCCGAAAACCCCGGCGCACCACACAAGCGCGCCGGATTCAGGCATGGCTCTACCCACTGTGGAATTGACAAAGAACAAACAGCCCACGAAAACGGCTTAGAAGAACCCGCTAGAGAAAGATCCGAACCGGTGAGGCGGTCAGGCCGCGCTGCGCACCGGACGCGCCACCGGCTTCAACCCCGCCGCCTTGAACCACAGACCCGCCGAGGCGATCTTGCGCGGGTCCACCCGGTCCGGGATCTCGTAGGTGTTCACCACGACGTTGACCAGCTCCACGTACATGCCTTCCTCGAACCCCTCGCCGGGGTCACCAGGCAGGTTCACGCGGATCTCCTCACCCTTGCCCGCACGCCGACCCTCCACCGCCACCGGCTTGGCGAACAGGGTCACCACGTACTGCACCTCACCGGACGCCCGGTCCACCACCGGCGACACCGAGCCGTCCTCCGCCTCCCGCATCTTCGCCGCGGGAGCCTCCGTGATCATCAACCGGTAGCCGTTCAGTACGACCGGCAGATCCTGAAGCGCCACGCTGAATCTCCTTGCTCAGGGGCGACCCGTTGTCGCCTGTCATGACTACCAACATAGCTAGTAGAGTTGATAGAGGCACTAGTCCATTCGAGTGACTTCCAGCATTGCTAGCTCTGCCGCTACAGTTCGTGTATGGCCCTCGACCCGACGGATCCCAGACCGGCCTATCAACAGATCGCTGACGACCTGCGCCGCCACATCGCTTCCGACGAGGTCCAGGTCGGAGACAAGCTCGACTCGCTCACCGAGCTGCAAGCCAAGTACGGCCGCGCCGTGATGACGTTGCAGAAGGCACTTGACGTGCTGCGCAACGAAGGACTGGTCATCTCTCGCCAGGGCGAGGGGACGATCGTCGTGAAAAAGCCGGAAGCTCATGCGGGGGAGGAAATCCCCACCCCGCATGAGCTTCGGCAGATGTTCGAACGGATCAACAGCGCGTTGGACGACCTCGGTCTGCGCTTGACGGCTGTTGAGGCCGAGGTGTTCGGTGCCGCGAAAGATGCTCCTCAACCCGACTCAAACGACCGCTGAGGTCATCCAACCGCGTCAGCAGGTGGGCGAACATGCCGCGCAGCTCCGGCATGTCCTCGTCCACCTCACCACCTTCCTCCGGCATCACGCCCCCGATCTCGACCGTTTCGCTTACATCGTCCGTTACGCCGCG
This sequence comes from Saccharothrix sp. BKS2, assembly GCF_047689505.1. NCBI lineage: Bacteria > Bacillati > Actinomycetota > Actinomycetes > Pseudonocardiales > Pseudonocardiaceae > Saccharothrix > Saccharothrix sp. BKS2. The sequence goes on from NZ_JAUQOL010000002.1 coordinate 140,290, forward strand.
ATCTGCACTGCTTCGAGCGTGCGTGTTTGTTCGCCCTCCTCTTGGGCGTTTTCGATCATGCTCAGCCACACCACGCGGGCGCGGAGCCCGTGGTCCTCGTGGTGGTAGAAGCGCACGGCGCTCTCGATGCCAGCCAGGGTGAACAGGAATCCCTTGTCGTCGGTGGCCGACATCATCACCCTGTCCTCGAATGCCATCCCGTAGGCCACCACGCGAGCGTTGACGCGCTCGCCGTGTTCCTGCACCACCGCGAACAACCGCGGTGCACCCATCTCGGCCAGGCAGTCACCCAGAGCCCGGAACATCGCCTCATCGCACAACGGCGGCAACTCACCGACACCAACGCCGCTCATCGGTTCACCGCCTCGGCCACCTCGTCCGGCGTGGTGCCGACGATCGCCGTCAACGCTTCGAAGTCCACGGGCGCGAGCCTGGTCAACGCCTCGCACCGGTCCGCGAACGCCGTCGCCTCCGCCGCGAGCTGCCGCGCGAAGTCGATCGCCAACCGCGCGCCGTCCTCACGACCGGCGATCTGCACCGTCAACCGCGCGTCACCGGACGAGATCACCAAGGACGGATGCCCCTGTGCCCGTTCCACCAGCACCGCACCCGTGTCCTCCTCCGGCTGGAGAAGCACGTACAGCCCCATCGAACTCACCTCCGTGTACACCTGGTCCTTGCCGAACCAGATTCACGCGTAAGGAAGTTCGGTCCCATACGAATGGCTATTGGGATTAACGGCACTACCACTATCCGCAGGTCAGGGCTGTGACCGGCGGGTTACACTCCGAAGTAGACGCAGCATGAGCAGGGGGTGAGCGGGGGAGTGGCGACGTCTCGGCGGCTCTGCCGCACGTGTGACACCTGGCTCGCCGGTGACAACCGGGGCACCCAGTGTGGAAAGTGCGCCGCAGCCTCTACACTCCGCGCCCCGGAGTTGCCGCCCGAGTTCTGGGCACGTGCCGACTTGCGCGAGGCGTTCGAGTCTCGCCACATCGGCCGTGTCTTCCGCGCCTACCGCCAAGCCCAGAGTCCCACGGTCTCACAGACCACCCTCGCGGCGTGGCTCGACCTGACTCAAGGGCGGGTCAGCGAAGTCGAGCGCACCCGCCGCCCGGTCACCGACCTGGAACGCCTCGAACGCTGGTGCGACGCCCTCCACGTACCCCGGCACCTGCGGTGGTTCAGCGGCGGCGTGCGGGAGGTCCACGACGTCCACGACCTCTACGCGAACCGCACCACCGACCCGGCCCCCGTCTACTCGCCCCGACCGACCTGGGCGCCGGTCGACCAGGCCCCGGCGGCCTTCGGCTCGCAAGAGCTGGACATCGTCCAAGTGGCCATCCCGCGCCTACGCCGAGCACTCGACATCCTTGATCTGCCCGAGGACGGCCCCACGAGAAGCCTTGGTGAACTGCGCGCCGCCGTCGCTCTGATGAACGAACACCGCCTCGAAGCGCGCTACCGCGAACTCGTGCGCCATCTACCCGGCCTGCTGGGCGAACTGGGCCGCGCCCGCCAGCTTCTGACCGCAGACGACCGCCGCCAGGCCGCGACCCTGCTGACCTTGGCCCTGCGCGCCGCCGATGGGGTGGCCTACAAGTTCCGCTACTTCGACCTGTCGGCCCGCCTGATCGACCTCATGCGCATCACGGCCCGGGACTCCGAGGACCCGCTGTTGCCCGCAGCGGTGGCCTACGTGCGCACGGAGACGTTCTTCGCCAGCGGCGACCTCCACACCGCCGCCCGCGCCCTGGACCTGGCCGCCGACCAGATCCCCACCCGAGCCCTGAGGCAGGCCCCGACCGCAGCGGCGTTCGGCGCACTGCACATGCGCGCCGCGGTCGTAGCCGCCCGAGCGGGCAAGGCCGACATCGCAGCCGACCACCTGCTCACCGCCCGCTACGCCGTCCAAGCCACCCCCGAAGGCGTCTACCACGGCACCGCGTTCGGTCCCGCCTCCCTGCGCATCCACGAGCTGGCCGTAGCCGCCGAACTCCGCGACCCGGCAGGCATCCAACGAGCCGCCACCTGGCGACCACCACAGGAGCTACCCGCCGAACGCCGCTCGCACTACTACATCGACCTCGCCCGAGCCCAACTCGACCTCGGCCACCACGAAGACGCCTACCTGTGCTTGCAGAGCGCCCGCCAAGCAGCCCCCGAACACACCCGCGCCCACCCACAGGTACGCCAAGCCCTGTCGGTAATGCTGCGCACCCACCCCTCACTCAGCTCCGGTCTGCTCGACCTCGCCGCATGGGCGGGCGCTCGCTGAAGCAGCGTCATACCTCGTGGTCGACTCAAGAGGTCGACAGCAGCGTGGGCAGGTCATGTAGGGAGTTGATCACCCAATCGGCATCGCGCCGCACCAATGGATCGTCAGCCCACAGGTAGCCCCACGGTCCACGCCGGATCAACGCCGTGCGCAGGCCAATAGCCTTCGCCGCAACGACGTCGTTGTCCCGGTGGTCACCGACGTAAAGCACGTCTGCGGCGTTCGTCGCGGGCGTCATGGCCACGACCCGTTCGAAGAAGCCCGGCGCGGGCTTGGCCACCTCCCATTCACCCGACGTCGCCAACCCGTTCACCGGCAGGTTCAACTCACGCAGCAGCTCGGCGGTGCGAACGGTCTGGTTGCCCGCGACACCGACCCACAGCCCCAGTTCGCGAAGCCGCGCCAGGCCGGTCCGCACGTCCGGGTACAAGTCGCTCTCCTCGATGCGCTCACCCACCCCGGCCTCCTCCCGCAACCGCCGCTCGTGAGCAACGTCGAAGCCGGGCCGGAAGTACTGGAATGTCTCAGCGTTGTCCCGACCTGCCGCCGTAACCGCGCCCAACACCGTGGAGAAGGTGTGTCGTGACACGCCGATCCAGTCGGCCCATGCGCCCCACTCCCGAGAGTCGTCCAGCAACGTCTCGCCAACGTCGAACACCACCGCCGTCACCATGCCCTACTCCTACGCCATCAGCACTCAGTGCGCGATAGGCCCCCGGTACGTGGAGGCCCGGTACGACCTCGGTGTTCAGAGTTTCTTTTCTTCATCAAGGCGGCCCCCTCCGGGGGCCGCTGGCCGTTGGTGCCAGGCCGACGCCGAAGGACCGACGCCCCTGCAGGGCGGCACGCCTAAGCGGACCTTCGGCCCGCAGGCGTGCCGCGCGAGGAAGGGCGCCGGTCCCCGCGTCGGCGAGGAACGGCCAGCGACCCCCGAAGGCGACCGCAAGGAATCAGAAGATGCGCTCGCCGCGTGGCAGGCCAGCAGGATGACGGGGACGGCACCGCCGGTTCGGCTACCAGCGTGGGCCGGGTGCGTGTCATCCCGCCGACCTCCACGAGGGCAACCACACGCGTCAAGGGGACAGACCCAGCCCAACCATCCAGACTCGCGAGGTGCCCCCTTGACACGTGTGGTTGGGGCGAGCCAGGTCGGCGGGATGACACGAACCCTCTTCATGATCTCCGAGTGTCACCTGATCGGGTGGATTTCCATGCGGGTCTCGACTAGCAAGCCCCGTAGGCGTACCTATAACCGGGTGAACGACATGGCTGTAATCCCAGGTCAGAGGGACTGCGAGCATGTCTCGATCTACAACATGTAGTGTTCGCTACATGTAGAGAGGTCTACATCTTGTGGCAAACACTCGTTCGAAGTACTTGCGCAACCCTTGAGGGCCAGCTCACACTTATGGTCCAGAGGCTGGTTACAAGGCGTGGCCAGCTTGAAGGGAGCGCAAGATGGTTTTCAAGATCCTTCGGTCGACGTCGAACCAGTGGTTCTTCAGGATCGTCGCCAGCAACGGTGCGACCCTCGCGCACAGCGAGACCTACGTGAACAAGTCAGATGCGCGCAGCGCTGCACAGACGATCATCAACCAGGCTGGCGGTAGTCGCATCGAGGAGTAGGAGCCCACCCAGGGGCCCCGCCTTCCGAGGTGCTGCCAACAGCTCGGACGACGGGGCCCCTCTTAGGGTAGATGCCCACAGCGATTTGGTCATTGCTGCCCCTGGCAGCCTGCCGAAGCCTAGCCATCAAGATCGTCTCCACGTTTTACCCTGCAAACGAGAGCAAATGACCGTCATGGACGACGCAGGAAACTTAGCCTCCTGTCGCATAGTTGCAGGTGAGAAATGGTATACACAGAGCACGGCAAGCGATGGCGGCGGCCTCGCCCTAATACAGAGTTTAAAGGTCCGGAGCTACCGCGGACCCTAACGGGGCCGCTCGGCCGCACTGTGCTGTCCCCACTCGCTAGCCATCTCCGTCCCCGTCTTTGTGTCGCTCGGGGCAAGCGGACGGGACCCGGTCTCCGGCCACCCACCCGCGCCCGGCGAGGGGAGGTAGGGCCGGGCCCGAGCGAGCGTGACAGCGGCCGAATGCCAAAGATCATGTCCTCATCGGACCAGCAGGCCAACTAGATGACCAGGAGCTGCCGACAGCTCGCGAGCCAGCGGGAACAGGTTTCACGCCATCCTACCGACCTCCACGAGGACAGCCACATGCCTCAAGGATGGCAAGGCCCAGTGCAACAGCCCAACTCTCCATAGTAAGTATGCCATGCGCGGGCTTACGCCATGATGTTAGATCTAAGCACACCTTAAAGCTGTAGTGGAGAGTCGTATGCGAGATGGAATTGACTGGCGAGAAGTCGGCTCCGGAGACAGATTTGAAAAAATCGTTAGCACGCTGATTAGCACTCTGTATCCGAGTTCCATGCGGATTGACGGAAGCGGAGGCGATGGCGGAAGAGATCATCAGCTTTATGCTGCCGATCGGCTTGAGATCTGGCAATCAAAGTACTTCTTGGGTCGCTTGTCGGATAGGGGGGGAAGGCACGGACAGATCACCCGGAGTCTGATTAAAGCAGCTGCGCTGCAGCCCGACTACTGGCACCTGGTGACACCGATGGATCCAACTCCGGAAGAGCTTGAATGGTTCCTATCTCTTCAGAGGGACTATCCGTTTCCTATCGATTGGAATGCTGGCGCCTGGCTTGAAGCAAAGTTGGCCGAGCACCCATCCATAGTGATCCACTTCATGGGCGAGGCCGATCGCTACATCGAGCTATTGCGGGAGATGCGCCAAGAGCAAGACGCACTAATCGATGGTTTGCCAGCGGCAACAGGACGCATTGAAGATCTTTCCGCAAAGATTAACAATTCCAATCCGTTCTACTCTGTTGACCTTCTTATTCAAGACGGGAAGGTCGTAGGAACGTCCCTGAAACCGAAGTACCTCAACGCAGAGAGAGATTCGCCAATTACAGGAAGGTTCACCGTATCGATTAACGAAGCGGATACACAAGCGGGCATTCTGGAGAAATTTCGAGCAGCCCTTGATTGGGGAGAAGACGCAGTTGTGCCGGTTGTCGATTTTGAACTGGATGCCCCGCACGGCATAGGAGGGAGATTCAGTAGCGGTGAGGTTCATATTAGTGCAGCGCATCACGAGGTCGTTCAGGCGAACGTAAAGTTACTCGCAAAGTCGTCGGATGGTCGCCAGATGGCCGCCCTTCCCATCCAGATGGACAGAAGGACTCGCGGCCGCCTTGGTCAAGCCCTAACCGGTAGTGACAATACCGGAATTGTATCAGCCATATTTCGGATTGATGAGATCAACCTGAAGTTGGGTGTAACGCTTAAGTACGGCGAAGTGCCCGACCTGCTTCCCGGCCACATTCTTCCAGTCGCACGTTTCATGCAGAATGCAGTGGCACCAAATAAGTTGGCCATTTCTGTCAACGGTGAAATACTCGTTGAAGGACTCGATTTTCCGCCCGAGAAGCCGTTCATGGACGAGTTGACTGAGCTAATCGAGGACCTCGAACTGGTGCAGCGTGCCGGAGGAGAAGCGTTCGCAGTCCCTCATGAGTGGACTGCGGACGACATCCAAGAGTTGCGGCGTGCCGTTAAGCTTCTCCGCGGTGAACGTGTACGAGTCGGTGAAGGGCCGATCGTGTTCGGTGTAACAGGGGATATCAACGAAACGTTGGCAGGATTTAGATCTTCCCCAAAAAGCTCACTCGCAATCGTTCCGAGAGTCGGATATAAAGCGCACATTTCTGGACATGAACTAGATCTAGGAACATTCACCTTTTACGTACAAGTCGGACAAGTTGATCCGAATGAGCCGATCGTAGAAGTGGATGGCGAGCAGAAGATAAACTTCGTACCCGACGAAGGGTACGGTGCTGAAATTTCCCTCGGTAACCTGTCAGTCCCTCCGAGTCAGGACCCCGCCTAGGTCAAATTACATTTTTGGATTAATCTGTCGTTCGGTGCTGCTCTGTGAGTCAAGACATAGAGGGCTCCGACGCGGATCTGACTTCAGGTGGACTGCCCGGGCATGCATCGCACCTTGCGTCTACATCAAGCACCCGGTTACCCCCGGTAAATGACGACAGAGGACTGCACAGGTTGGCCCGCGAAGATCGTTTGCAACTGGAAACTTTGCAGTTAGTGGCAGGCGATAGAGGCAGTCACAAGCGACGATAGGGGAAGATCCACAACCCGCAAGCTCAGGGATCAGTTCCTTCATGCTGAGGCTTCGTTGGGGCTGTGCTGGTCGCACCAGGCCGAGCCACAGTCACCCGCCTTGCCCAAGCTCCGCGCACAGCACAGGGCTGCATGAGGACTTCCGACGCCGCCTCAACGCTACGCCGTACACCCGGTAGCGGCCCATGAGGGCCAGAGTCAAGAGCTTGCGGAACAGGCATGAAACACCAGCCGAGGGACGGCGCGAACGGCCAGCGCCCACGCCGACAGATCGCCTGATCGGCGCAGTGATCAGGCTCCACACAATGACACTCAGGACGATGTCGACCGTACAATCTGCGTGCAGTAAGCCCTGGTCAACGGCGGTCAGCATGGGGACACGCTGACAACAGTCGAGCCTAGGTCAGAGCCCCTACCAGGCTGCAAGATCGGGTTAGTCAGCTTGCTGATTTTTCGGTAGTGAGGTCAGGTTTTCGCGGCTGGCAAGGGTGCTTGGGTGGTCCGCGCCCAGCGTATTGGTGCGAATCGTGAGAGAGCGACGGTAAAGTTGTTCAGCTTCGTTCAGCTCTCCGAGGTCAGATAGCACGAAGGCAAGGTTATTCAGGCGGATCGCGACCGTGGGGTGACTGGGCCCGTAGGCGGCTTCTGTGATAGCCAGAGCACGCTCGAATAAGGGTCGTGCCTCATCAGGACGCCCCAAAGAACGCAACGCGCCTCCAAGATTATTAAGATCGGTTGCAATGTCAGGATGATTAGGCCCATAGACGCCTTCATCAATGGCCAAAGCACGCTCGTACAGAGAGCGAGCTTCGTCCGGATGACCCAGATCATGCAACGTTCCTCCAAGATTATTAAGATCGGTTGCAATGTCAGGATGATTAGGCCCATAGACGCCTTCATCAATGGCCAAAGCACGCTCAAACAAGGTTTGAGCTTCGCCAGGACGACCCAAAGCACGCAACGCGCCTCCAAGATTGTTTAGGCGGATCGCGACGGTTGGATGATTGGGCCCATAGGCAGCTTCGGTGATGACCAGGGCACGCTCGTACAGGGATTGCGCCTCGCCGGGACGACCCAGATGCCGCAACACGCCTCCAAGATTGTTTAGGCGGATCGCGACATCAGGGTGGTTGGGTCCGTAGACAGCTTCGGTGATGACCAGGGCACGCTCGTACAGGGATTGCGCCTCGCCGGGACGACCCAGATGCCGCAACACGAGGCCGAGGTTGTTCAGGCGAACTGCGACGGCGGGGTGGTCGGGCCCATAGACGGCTTCATAGATAGCCAGAGCACGCTCAAACAAAGGTCGAGCTTCGACAAGGAGACCCAAAGCGCGCAGTGCACCGCCAAGGCTGTCCAGGTTGGATGCGACGGCGGGGTGGTCGGACCCATAGACAGCTTCATCAATAGCCAGAGCACGCTCAAACAAAGGTCGAGCTTCGGCAGGGCGTCCTAGGTCGCGCAACGCGAGGCCGAGGTTCTCCAGGTTGGATGCGACGGCGGGGTGGTCGGACCCATAGACAGCTTCATCAATGGCCAAAGCACGCTCAAACAGAGGAAGGGCTAGGTCTGGGCGGCCGTGGGTCTGGAGGTAAGTTGCGGCGCGGCCAAGTAGCCATGCAGTGTCATGTGTGGCGGTGGTGTGGTTGTGCGTGAGGTCGTCGTGGAGGGCCAAGACGTGGGGGAGTAGTGCCCGCCACCGGGGCCAGTTCTCTGGCGCGGTCATGATATCTCCGGGCAAATCTGCCCGCAACAGGCGTTGTGCTACGACGCCGAGTGATGATTTTCGGTGCCGGTCGGGATGAACTCGCAGAGACTGCTGGAGCAATCGGTGAGCGATGGTCACTTCGCTACCAATGCGGCGAATCAGATACCAGTCGGCTAGCGCGCCAACGGTGTCCACGAGTTCAACCGGATCCGTGACCACGGTCGCCAGTGGCTCAGGCAATTCTTCTGGGTGGGTGGTGAACAGGTCCAGAGGGACGGGTTCTGGGGCCAGCCATGCCAGGATCTCCACCAGTTGTACCGCCGCGACGTTCTGGTCAGCCAGCGCTGTCAGCGACAGGTCCCACAGCGTCGCCAGAGTCTCACCCCGCCCGGCTACCCGGCCGCGAGGCAGCATCCGAGAGGTTTGGGTACGTAGCAAATCTAGGTAATTGCCAATCGGTAGTCGGGTGCTCTCCAGGTAGGCCGCCGCCTGCTCGATCGCCAACGGTAGGTCGCCCACCAACTCCGCCAACACCTCCGCAGCGTCGGTCGGCACACCGGGTATGCGGCTGTGCAGCAGTGCGATGCTCTCCGCGCGGTCCAGCACATCCACGTCGATCACCGCGCCCACCGCTCCAAACCCGCCGCGCCGTGTGGTGATCAGCACCTGACCGTCACCGGACGGCAAGTACGGCCACAACGCGGCGAGGTCCTCCGCATTGTCGAACACCACCAACCACCGGCCTCGGTGCCGCAACGCACTCAGCACCACCCCAGCCATCGCCACTAGGTCTGTCGGTCCAACCAACCCCAGGACGAGGCCCAGTTCGGCCAGGTGATCGGGGATCAGGGCGGGTTGTTCGGCCGGGATCCACCACACGATGTCGAAGTCCGCCGCGTACCGGTGCGCATACTCCACCGCTGCCTGCGACTTGCCTACCCCGCCCAACCCCAGCAGCGAATGCACCGCCACCGTCCCCGACTCGTTCACCGCCAAGTGCAGTCGCGTCAGCAACTCCTCACGGCCGGTGAAATGTGGATTCCGGGCAGGCAGCCGCCACGCCTTTCCGGTCAGTGACCTAGCCGACGGCACGTAGTAGTGAACATCGCGACCAGCCTGGAACACCGTGCCACTCGCCGACGCCTGACCGGATTGCTCTACCCGCCCCGGCACCTCACCCGGTGACCCCATACCCACCCCGCCTCTGCACAACAGGCTGGCAGCCGTAGCACGCATGCTGCAACCGCCAACCCATACCTCAAGAACCACGACACCGACCCGCAGTTTTGCGGCTACACCTACAGATCCACCCGACCTGGTTAATCAAGGGGCCACCCAGATAACCCACATGGAACAGGAGACGAAACACCGGGAAAGACAGAATATAAACTGCAATCCGGAGACTTACGAAATAATCCGTCGAATCCTTCTCAAGAATCCACGGGCCAACCAGTCGCCGGTACCAAAGATCGGAGTTACCATTCGATAGTAGCCGCAGGCGACCGTAACTGATAACCCACAGTGGCTATTCAATTTCCGAAAAGATACAGCCAGAATCGGTCATCAAAGAACGATGGTAACCATAGGCAAATTAAGATCCACAACCCGCAGGTTCAGGCATCAACTTTTCATGCTGAGGCTTCGTTGGAGTGGTGCTGGCTGTACTGAATCGAGCCGCAGTCATGGCTTGCTCAAGCTCTGCGCCCAGCACAGAGCCGCACGGGGACTCCCGCCACTTGAACACTCCGACGTACGCCCAGCAGCTGCCCCGTGAGGGCGCAGTAAACCCAGGGCTTGCGGAACAGGCGTGGAACGCCAGCCGAGGACCAGCGCGAACGGCTGCGCCCACGCCGGCAGACCGCCCGATCGGCGCAGTCATCGGGCTCCACACGATGCCACTCAGGACGATTCCACCCGTGCAATCTGCGTGCAATAAGCCCTGGTCAATGGCGGTCAGCATGGGGTCACGCTGACGGCAGCCGAGCGCAGGTCAGAGCCTCCACCAGGGCCATAAGATCGGGTTCCCAAGCTGTAGAGGCGGGTTCGATTCCCGTCACCCGCTCATCCATGGCGAAGGCCCAGGTCGGTTGACCTGGGCCTTCGTCGTTTCCGGATGCAGGCCCTCACCATGCAACCGGCCTGCCGGGACCAGGGCAGCGGCCGCGCCGTCGTCGTCCGGCGGCAGCCACCTCCACCGCTCGGGCATGGCCGGTGCGAGCGGCCGTGTCCGAAGTTGCTCCGGCGCGGAGGGTTGTCCCCCCTTGCCTGTGAAGACACGGGCGTCCGGAAGACAGACGGAACTCCTGGTGGATGGGCGGTTCGACGATCTCGGATGCACCAAGATTTCTCCGATCTCCGCGTCAAACCCCCGTCCGCCTCGACCCGAGGAATACCTGTAGTTCAATCAGGTGATCGACATTGCATTTGACAGTTGCGCAGTGTCATGATCACTCGCATGGCTTCGCTGGAGCAGGTGGTGACCCAGTGCCGCGCGGCCCTGACGAAGGCAAGCACCACCGAAGCCCTGCTTAAATCCGTATACGACGATTTACGCGACTCCGCCGCGCTCCTCGCGATCGCATTCGAAGGCAGCTGCCGAAGTGACACCGAAGAATTGCGAGGCATTCTCCAAGCCGCAATCGACGATTGTGAACACCTCTGCACGACGATTTCCTCGGGAGTCGAGTGCACGAAGTCCGCGATAAGAGCTTTGATCGGCTTCGAAGCTGACGGCAGACCTGTATACAAAATTCCCCCCGGCACCACCCCCTGGACGGTACCCAACCTCCCATTTCCAAAACGACTGACCACCCACCTGTTTTTCGGCGAGCTCGAAAAGGATGCGGACGGGAGAGCGCAGTTCACCGGGTATCACTTCCACGACCCGAGCACCGGAAATATTCTCTCGAACGAGACGGAGCCCGACAAGTTCGGCGTTTGGAGAGCGGATGTTACAGCGGTCATCGGCGGAGCCGAATACATCAAGGCGAATACCAGCCTTTTTCCGGCGGACTGGAAGCCGCCGGAAGTACGACATGCGGTTCGCAGCGCATTCGAGAACCGTAGGCGCATGCCACTGCCAGGTTTCCAGCCGAGTGACCCGACGACAAAGTGGGCAGGAACCTACCGGGGCATCACGATCATGGGTTTTGCAACGCGAGGAACGGAATCGGATGACGCCGTGTTCGAAGACGTCTCCACAGCATGGCCGGTTCAGAAGAAAATAAAGAAGAAGAATTGAGGGTGCAACCATGAAGGTCATCATGCGCCGGATCGATGACGATGACGATGACGTCAACGAGGTCCAAGTGCTTCCCGACAAGGAGGCATCAATAATCGCCGAGATGTTCGAAGATCTCCCCCTGCGCTTCATACTGGAAGCCGTCGAGTTCGCCCGCAACCCGGAACGGGCGACAGAAGAGGAAGCCGCTGGACGCGTACCGCGCTGGAGCGGCGACTACGTCAAGGTGACGACCACTCCGGGTGAAGTGGAGATCAAAAATCTGTACGACCTCCGTCAAGCCCAGCTCAGCCATGCCGAATTCGTCGAGCTGGTGGAGCTGTACACGGCTGAATCACAGGCACCTTTCAACGGACCTGGTCGAGAATGGTCGCGCCCTGCCCCGCAGTAGACCGCCGGTGTCGCTCCTCGCAGGTGGGAGACGGGTAACCTACGATTGTTTTTCTTCACCCGGACGGCTCGCCTCATCGCGCAGGATCCACCTGCGACTGCCGGCACGGCGTCGTGCACGTGCTCGCCATACCCGACCCGGTCACCGGACGTGTCCGCTACCGCGTCCGCCACCACGAACCGCGCCAGGAGTTCCTCCGCCTCCTCAAGGCGGAGGGCCGCCGAATCCGCACCACGCGACGCTCAAGGCGCTCCGTGCTCAACACCGGGCCGGCGTGATCAGGCCCCACCCGCTCAACCGTCCAGCGCCGCCATCACCTGCTCCGCCAACCCCTCGGCCGCCATGCAGGCGGCATCCAGGTCGCCCACCGTCGCCAGGACTCGGATCACGTGCTCGGCCGGCAGGAGTTCCACGTCCGGCAGGGGGGCGTGTGTCCAGGCGTACCCGCACTGCTGCTCGCCCGCCGGGAAGTCCGCGGTCACCGCCGTGTGCGACCAGTACAGCTGCTGCCGCCCCACCGGGATCTTCTCCGCACCGAAGCTGTCGTCACCCGACGACTGCTGGTACTCCACGTACGCAACCCCCTCCGGCCCCTCCACCAGGCACGAGCCGAGGTCCATGCGGTTGTCGCCCCGCCTCACCTCGCCGTTCGGCACGAGCTCGACGAACTTCGGCATCGCCGCCTCGCACGGGTCGTGGCGCAGGAGCGCGGTGCCCCGGGAAGCGCGGCAGGTCGGTCAGCAGGGGCTTCGCCGCCTCGACGAAGCCCGCCAGCAGATCGCACCCGGCCTCGACCGCCTCGGGCGGGGCCGCGTACTCGCCCCGGTGCCGCACCTCGACGTGGATCTCCAGCGCCCGGTCGGCGGTGAGGGGCAGCCAGAACCTCCGGCCGTGGGTGAGGTCTTCCGGCTCCTCGCACCCACTGAGGTAGGCGGTCTCGCCCCGTCGAGGCAGAAGTCGACGTCCCGGTACTCCGCCAGCGGGTCGTCCGGCACCTTCGGGCGCCGGCGGCCGGTTGCTGCCGCACCGACGACTCCACCCCGGGCGCCAGCGGCCCGGCCGTGCACCCCGCCGCCAGGAGCAGCACCAGGACCAGCGTCGTCCGCATGGCCGTCGATGGCAGCTCCGGCCCCCGGTGCGGGAGGATCGGCGCGGTGACGACCTACGTGCGCTTCCAGGGGAAAACCCGCCACGAGGACGGCTTCTTCCCCGGCGTGTTCTGGCTGGTCAACCGCCTCGCCCGGGACGGCGTGCTGACCGCGGAGCAGGAGCGCTTCCGGCGGACCAACAACGCCTGGTACGACGCCGCCTACACCACGCCCTCGCACGTCGACCCGACCGTGTTCGACCCGACCGTCAACCCCGGTGCGGTGGCCTGGTTCAAGGCCGACACCGCCGCGCACCTCGTCGAGCGCGTCGACGGCTACCTGGAGATCCTCGCCGCCCACGGCGTCGCCTGCGAAACCGTCCGCTCCACCGACCCCGGCCGGGTCGTCTACGAGGACGAGCACCAGGTGGTGGTCGTGCCTCACTGACCCAGCCAGTCCACCCACTCGTCCAGGCGACCCAGCGCCACCCGCAGGTCGGCCAGCAGCTCCAGCGCGTGCGGGCCCGCGGCGGCGCGTTCGGCGTCGGTCACGGGGCGGTGGCCCAGGGCCCGCCACACCATCCACGCCGCGCCGCCCAGGTACACCTGGAGCAGGCCCGCGAACGCCGACGGGTCCGCCGGGGGCCGCCTGCCGGTGACGGCCTGGTACGAGGAGATCACCCTGGTGAACGCCGCGCGGTCCTCGCCCCGGCCGCTGAAGTGCACCGCCGCGCGGGTCAGCTCCCACTCCGCGTACTCGGGTCCCGCGCCGTCCCAGTCCAGCAGCAGCGGGCCGCGGGCGGTCACCAGCACGTTGTCCGGCTTGACGTCCCGGTGGCTGCCGACCGGGGTCAGGCCGGCGGTGTCCGCGCCCGCGGCGACGGCCCGCGCGATGTCCGGCAGGTGGGCGCGGACCCGGTCGGTGAACGGGCCCGGCGCCTCGTCCAGCCACGTCAGCCACTCCGCCACCGGGTGCGGGGCCCACCCGGGGGTCCCGCGGGCGGGCAGGTCGTGCAGGGCCGCCAGCGTCCGGCCGACCCACTCGGTGACGTCGCCCGCCAACGGCCGGCCCCCGCACCACTCGTGCGCCACGTAGCTGTGCTCGCCGACGTCCGCCAGCAGGGGCGCGGCCGGGGTCAGCGGGTGCACCGGCCGCGGCATGGGCAGGCCGCGCTCCCACGCCTCCAGCTGCACCTCGGCCGACACCACGTGGTCGCGCAGCCACCAGTCCTCGCGGGACCGGTTGAGCCGCTTCACCGCCCACTCGCCGCGCGTCGTGCGCAGCCGCCACACCAGGTGCGAGCGCCCGCCCGTCACCGGCTCCCACGAGATCGCGCCACCCAGGCCGAACGCCGCCGCCACCGCTTCCACGACGACGACGTTAGGCCGGGGTCAGGCCCCAGGCGAGCGCCACACGCGCTCGTACCGCTCCTGGTCCTGCTTCTTCCGCTCGTTGCGCACCGCCGCCGCCGCGCCGCGCGGGTAGCCGTACTTCGTCATCCGGTGGTCGGTGCTCTCGATCGCGTAGGACACGCCGAAGTACACGCCGACCACGAGGCCCAGCGAGCCGCACGCGATGGCCAGCGGCCACGGCGCGCCCAGGCCGAGCACGAGCGCCAGCGCGATGACGATCGTCAGCGGCAGCACCTGGAGGAACATCCGCGCGGTGAACCAGGCCAGCCACGACGGCCTGGTCGCCTGGTGGAACACCCACTCGCGGTAGCGCTGGGGCAGTCGACCGCCCAGCAGGTACCAGAAGCGCAACGCCCAGGAAGGTTTCACCGATCACGCTCCGAAGCCGCGATGACCCGCGTCAGCACCGCGTGCAGGCCCTGGAGCTCCTCCAGGGACATGCCGAGCCGCGCCACGACCGCGGGAGGAATCTCCAACGCCCGCTCGCGCAGCGCCGCCCCGGCCGGCGTCAGCACCACGGCCAGCTGCCGCTCGTCGGCGGTGTCCCGCGACCGGGACACGTACCCGACCGCCTCCAGCCGTTTGAGCAGCGGCGACAGCGTGGCGGGCTCCAGGGCGAGCTTCCGGCTGAGCTCCTTCACCGACAGCGGCGCCTCGCCCCACAGGGCGAGCATCACCAGGTACTGGGGGTGGGTGAGCCCCATCGGCTCCAGCAGCGGCCGGTAGAGCGCGATCACGTTCCGGGAGGCCACGGCCAGCGCGAAGCAGACCTGGCGGTCCAGGTCCAGCGGGTCGTCAACACTTTGCGTACTAACCATTAGTACACACACTACCTGACCGGCCGCCGTTCCCCCGCGTGAGAGGGGACACCCCTCCCCGCCGCACGACCGCGGCCGCACGGCGGGAAGGGGCCCGGGTCAGGTGCGCGCGGGCACCCGCTCGTCCTCGTCGTCGGAGCGCAGGGAGTCGATCAGCGCGTCGCGCTCGGCCGACGGCTCCGGCTTGATCACCAGGCCGATCAGCAGGTAGAGCACCAGCGACACCAGCAGCGGCCAGGACACGATCACCGCCTGGGTGACGAACTCGACCTTGTTCTGCTGGAGCACGTACAGCACCGCCCAGGTGGACAACCCGCCCACCGTGGAGGAGATCGCCGCGGTCGGCCCGACCCGGCGGAACCACGGCAGCAGGCCGAGCATCAGCGGGATCGCGATCGGGCCCATCGTGGCCGCCACCAGGGCGATCACCACCTTGAGCACGAAGCCCTTCGTGTCCGCGGTCAACGCGATCGTCATGCTCAACCCGATGAACGCGAACGTGGTGATCCGCGCCAGCCGCAGCTGCGCCGCCTCCCCCAGGCGCGTCACGCCCTTCCACAGCCTCGGCAGCATGTCGCGGGTGATCACCGCGGAGATCACGTTGGCGTCCGAGGACACCATGGCCATGGTGTGCGAGAAGAAGCCCGCCAGCACCAGGCCCACCATGCCCGCGGGCAGCATGGCCTTGCCCATCTCGACGTACGCCTGC
This sequence comes from Saccharothrix sp. BKS2, assembly GCF_047689505.1. Lineage (NCBI taxonomy): Bacteria > Bacillati > Actinomycetota > Actinomycetes > Pseudonocardiales > Pseudonocardiaceae > Saccharothrix > Saccharothrix sp. BKS2. The sequence continues at coordinate 156,150 of NZ_JAUQOL010000002.1, forward strand.
TCGGCGTTGCCCTCCATGCCCGGCACGATCAGCGGCGCGGCCCACATCGGGAAGAACAGCACCAGCGGCCAGACCAGCCACAGCACGCTGGACAGCAGCGCGGACCGCCTGGCCGCGGCCCCGGACGGCGCGGCCATGTAGCGCTGCGCCAGGTTCCACATGCCGCCGTTGTACTCCAGCGTCTTGATCAGGAACAGCGCCATGAAGAAGATCAGCGTGTACTGGCCGGACAGCGGGTCGGAGTGCGACTCGGGCAGCTGGTCCCACATCGTCCACATGAAGTCGATGCCGCCGAAGTGCGAGGCGACCGCGACGAACATGACGATGCCCGCGAGGCCCTGGATGACGAACTGGCCGAAGTCGGTCAGCGCGTCGGCCCACAGGCCGCCGAGCACCGAGTAGACCATGGTCACCACGCCGGTGAGGGCGATGCCGATCCAGATCGGCACGCCCGCGAAGCCCTGGAGCAGCAGCGCCACCGCGACCCACTTGGCGGCGATGTCCACCACCTTCAGGGCCGCGCCCGACCACGCCATGATCTGCTGCGTCGGCACGTTGTAGCGCTGCGCCAGGTACTCCAGCGGCGACTTCACCCCGTGCTTGGACCGCAGCCGGTTCCAGGCGCCGGCCCAGAGGAACGCGCCGATCCCGACGCCCAGGCCGATCGTCAGCGCCCACCAGATGTAGACGGTCAGGCCCAGCCGGTACGCCTCGGCGGCGAACGCGACGAACATGACGGCGCTGTAGCCGGACATGTGGTGCGAGATGCCGGACAGCCACCACGGCATCCGGCCACCCGCGGTGAAGAAGTCGGCGATGTTCTTGACCCGCCCGCGTGACCAGTAGCCGATGGCCACCATCACGAAGAAGTACCCACCGACGACGACCCAGTCGAGGGTGTCCATGCGGCCTCCACTAGTGCTCGGCCCAGGGGTGGCTGCGCCGGAACTACGGGCGGCGGTGCGCGGCGTCCCACATGGGTTGTGTGACGTAGGTCTTACGAGGGTGTTGCCCGGTGCGGAAGGTCATCCGCGGTCATTGAGTCACACTTGTGACTCTTGTTCACGTACATGACCGACAGATACGGAAAGTTTTTCGAGGAAACCACGTCATGCCCGATCGGCGTCGTTGTCGCATGGTCATGAGAACCGGTGTCGACGTGCGTCCCCCGACGGGCGGCGGTGAACGACGTGCCCCCGTGCCCGGCGTGGCGCTCGTCGACCCCGTGCCCCTGCTCCGGGAAGGGTTGGCGGCGGTGGTGCGGCGGACCCCCGGGCTGCACTGGCTGGGCTCGACCGGGCAGCCGAACTCGGCCGTCCGGCTGCACGAGCGCCTGCGGCCGGACGTGCTGCTGATCGACTCGGTGCTGGACCCGCAGGGCCAGCTGGCGACCCTGCTGACCGGCAACGACCCGGCGCTGGCGGTGGTCTCGCTGGTCCGGGAGCCGCACCGGACGGCGAAGTACGTGCGGGTCGCCCTGTCCGCGGGCGTGCGCGGCCTGGTGCCGCGGGCCGGGGAGGTCGGCGAGGTGGTGCAGGCGATCGTGCGGGCCCACACCGACCGGATGTACCTGGACCCGACCCTGGCGCCGCTGGCGGCCGGGTTCACGCCCGCCGCGGAGGCGGGCTCGCGGCGCTCCCTGTCGCGGCGGGAGTACGAGGTGCTCCAGCTGATCGCGGACGGGCTGGAGAACCAGGCGGTGGCCGGCGAGCTGTACGTCTCGGTGGAGACGGTGCGCACGCACGTGAAGAACATCCTGCGCAAGCTGCGGGCGCGGGACCGGACGCACGCGGTGTCGCTGGCCTACCAGGCGGGGCTGCTGACCGGGGGGCCGCAGGCGCGGGCCTGAACGCCGTTCGGTTCGCCACACCACACCGGTCGGCCTTGCCGAGGTTACTGACAGGTAATACCCTGTTGTTACCGGTCAGTAGGGGACCGCCCCGACCAGCATGGAGTGAGCGACGAGATGGGTCACTACAAGAGCAACGTCCGGGACCTCGAATTCAACCTCTTCGAGGTCTTCAACGTGCAGGACCACCTCGGCACGGGGCCGTTCGAGCAGTCCGACGAGGACACCGCGCGCGGCGTGCTTGCCGAGCTCAACAACCTGGCGGTCGGCCCGCTGGCGGAGTCCTTCGCCGACGCCGACCGCAACCCGCCCGTCTTCGACCCGAAGACCCACTCGGCCACGCTGCCGGAGTCCTTCAAGAAGTCCTACAAGGCGCTCTGGGACGGCGAGTGGTACCGCCTGTTCCTGCCGGACGAGCTGGGTGGCTACGGCACCCCGCCGTCGGTGCGGTGGGCCGCGGCCGAGCTGATCCTCGGGTCGAACCCCGCCGTCTTCATGTACCTGGCGGGCCCGAGCTTCGCCTCGATCGTGCACCGCAACGGCACCGAGCGGCAGCAGCGCTGGGCCGAGCTGATGATCGAGCGCGGCTGGGGCGCCACCATGGTGCTCACCGAGCCGGACGCCGGCTCCGACGTGGGCGCCGGCCGCACCAAGGCCGTCCGGCAGGAGGACGGCAGCTGGCACCTCGACGGGGTGAAGAGGTTCATCACCTCGGCCGACCAGGACATGACCGAGAACATCGTGCACATGGTGCTGGCCCGCCCCGAGGGCCCCGGCATCGAGGCCAGGCCGGGCACCAAGGGCCTGTCCCTGTTCCTGGTCCCGAAGTGGCACTTCGACCCCGAGACCGGCGAGTCGACCGGTGAGCGCAACGGCGCCTTCGTCACCAACGTCGAGCACAAGATGGGCCTGAAGGTCTCCACCACGTGCGAGCTGACCTTCGGCCAGCACGGCGTGCCCGCCAAGGGCTGGCTGCTGGGCGAGGTGCACGACGGCATCGCGCAGATGTTCCAGGTCATCGAGTACGCCCGCATGATGGTCGGCACCAAGGCCATCGGCACCCTGTCGACCGGCTACCTCAACGCCCTGGCCTACGCCAAGGAGCGGGTGCAGAGCGCCGACCTGACCCGGATGACCGACAAGACCGCGCCGCGCGTCACCATCACCAACCACCCGGACGTGCGCCGCAGCCTGATGCTCCAGAAGGCGTACGCCGAGGGCCTGCGCGCGGTCTACCTCTACACCGCGACCCAGCAGGACCGGATCGCCCTGGGCGGCCCCGACGCGGAGCTGGCGGAGAAGGTCAACGACCTGCTGCTGCCGATCGTCAAGGGCGTCGGCTCGGAGCGGGCCTACGAGCAGCTGGCGCAGTCGCTCCAGACGCTCGGCGGCTCCGGCTTCCTCCAGGAGTACCCGATCGAGCAGTACATCCGGGACTCCAAGATCGACTCGCTGTACGAGGGCACCACTGCCATCCAGTCGCTGGACTTCTTCTTCCGCAAGATCATCCGCGACAAGGGCCAGGCGCTGGGCTTCCTCAGCGGCGAGATCCAGGCGTTCCTGGACAACGAGGGCGGCAACGGCCGGCTCAAGGAGGAGCGCGCCCTGCTCAAGCAGGCGCTGGAGGACCTCCAGGGCCTGCTCGGCGCCATGGTCGGGTTCCTGACCAGCTCGCAGGAGGACGTGCGCAACCTCTACAAGGTCGGCCAGAACACCGTCCGCCTGCTGCTGACCGCGGGTGACGTGCTGGTGGGCTGGCTGCTGCTGCGCCAGGCCGAGGTCGCGCTGACCGCGCTGGCGGGCGCACCGTCGGCCCGGGACAAGGCGTTCTACGAGGGCAAGGTCGCGGTGGCGTCGTTCTTCGCCCGGAACGTGCTGCCGGAGCTGACCGCGCGCCGCAAGATCGCCGAGACCACCGACAACTCGCTGATGGACGTGGCCGAGTCCGCGTTCTGACCCGGACGGGACCGGCCCGGGAGCTCACCCGGACGAGCGGAAAGGCGGCGCCCCCGGAGGACGGAGGGGCGCCGCCTTTCGCGTCGCGGGCCGTGGGGCCCGCGCGTCCCGAACGTCGAACTCAGGTGTTCCGAACGTTCGACACGGTGGTCCTGGGTGTTCGACTCGCGCGGGTTCGGCCCGCGCCGGGTCAGCCCTTGTGGGCCTTGGCGGCGGCGAAGCAGTAGACGCCGAAGCCGAGGAAGCCCACGGCGATGACGGCCAGCACGAAGACGCCGTAGGGCTGGGCGGCGAGCGTGTGCAGCGCCTTGTCCATGCCGCCCGACCGCGACGGGTCGGCGTTGATCGCCGCCAGCCCGACCAGGACGCCGATCAGCGCGTACGCCAGGCCCTTGCCGATCCAGCCGATGCGGCCGAGGCGCTCCACCCACTGGCGGCTGCCCGGCGGCAGCTGGGACATGTCGAGGTCCTTCTCGAAGGACCTCTTCACGCCCTTGCGCATGACCAGCGCGCCCAGCACGATGATCGCCAGCGCCACCACTCCGACCAGCACCTGCCCGAACGGCACGGACAGCAGCCGCGCGGTCCAGGTCTGGGACTGCTCGGTGGAGCTGCTCTGGGACGAGCCGACGGCGTAGTTCACCGCGGCGACGCCGATCGCCACGCCGGTGATCGCGCGGCCCGCCGAGCCGAAGCGGTGGTAGATCCGCTTCCGCTTCTCCGTGTCCCAGGTGTAGCCGGAGATCGCCAGCGTCACCTGCCACAGCGCGAACGCGAACAGGCCGATCGCGAGCACCCACAGCAGCACCGGGCCGAACGAGGTCTTGGCGATCTCGGCGACGGCACCCTTCTGGTCGGTCCGCTCACCGCTGTCGCCGAGCACGACCTGCGCCGTCAACGCCGCCAAGAGCACGTGTACGACCCCGTAGCACACCATCCCGGCACGTCCTAGGACCTGCACCGCGGGATGTCTCCGCACCTCACTCGCGCTGGTAGCCACGATCGGGTGATACCCAATCGTGGCTACCGCGAATCAGCGGGCGTCAACCCTCGCAGATGATCTTGTGCGAGGGGTCGTAGCGGACCGTGCGGGACTCGCTGCGGGACTGGCCGCTGCGGCGGTCGGTGATGGTCCGGGTGTCGGTCACCGAGAAGCCCTGCGCGCCGTTGCTCGGGCTGCACGGCTTCGTCGTCACCTTGCGCTCCTGCGGCTCGGTGAAGTTGAACCGCTCGCTGGTCGACCCGGTCACGTCGTAGTTCTTGGTGCCCCACAGCACGATCTTGATCGACGACGGCGTCCAGATCGTCTGGATCGCCACCCCGGTCTGGTCGGGGTTGGTGAACTTGATGTCGATCAGGCTGTTGCCCGCGTTGTCCATGAACACCGTGGCCTCGCGCCCCGCCGGGTACCGCGAGATCCAGTAGCTGTGCTCCTTGTGGCCCGCGTCCTTCATGCCCGCGTAGTACGAGGCGTTGTAGAGCGTCGTGGCGAACTGCGAGATGCCGCCGCCGACCGCGCGGCCGGGGATGCCGTTCTCGATGATGCCCGCGTCGACGTAGCCCTGGGCCCGGCCGCGCGGACCGGTGAAGCCGTTGAGGCTGAAGGTCTCGCCCGGCTTCACGATCGCGCCGTTGACCTTCTGCGCCACCACGCGGATGTTCGTGCCCGAGTCGGCCGCGAAGCCACCGGTCTGGAACTCGCCGATGACCTCCTTGATGCCCATCTTGTTGGCCTGCTCGGTGGTCACCTTCGCGGGCGTGTGCTTGTACTCGGCCTTGAGCACGCGCTCGTCCTCGCGCTTGAGCACGTCGAGCATCGGGGGCAGGGACTTCTCCCAGTCGATGCCGAGGCCGTCCACCGACTCCTTCACCGTCGGTCGGCCGCCCTCGAACACGATCTCGGCGTCCTTGCCCTCCTTCTCGGTCTCCTTCAGCTGCGGGCCGGCGTGCTCGACGACCTTGCCGTTGTCGACCTTCGCGGTCAGGCCGCCGTCGTCGGCGGGCTCGAACACCAGCACGGTGGCCAGCTGCTCGGGCGTGAGCGTGGCGTCCTTGCCCTCGCCCTTGATGATCAGCGGCGCGGCCGTGGCGGGCCGGGCGACCTCGGCCACCGCCCGCTCCACGCCCTCCCTGGTCGTCTTGACCGGGGTGGTGGCCACCGGCAGCTCGACCGTGCCGCCGTCCGCCCAGCCGGCGAGCAGCGCGCCCACGGAGCCCGGCGCGTCCAGCTTCTGGCCCTGCTTCGGCTCGACGGCCACCGGGGTGGCGCCCTCGAAGCGGACGGCGCCCTCGGCGGGCTCGCGGTCGGTCGTGCCGCGCAGGCCCTCGACCGCGGCGGTCAGCTTGGCCTCGTCGCTGCGGGTGGCGAAGCCGACCTCGTGGGAGGTGAAGAACGAGGTGACGCGCGTGACCGGGGACAGCGGCTGGCTGCCCGCGCGGTCCAGCGTCGCGGCCCAGTCCAGCTCCAGGCCGGCCGCCTGCGGGTCCAGCTCGGCGTCCACGTCGCCGGCGCGCGCCTTGACCGGCGCGGCCAGGCGGGGGCCGATCTCGGCGCGCAGCTTCTCCTCGGCCTCGGTGCGGCTCATGCCACCGACGTCCACGCCCGCGACGCTCACGCCGCGCGGCACGTTGCCGCTGGAGATGAGGATGTCCAGGCCGTAGAGGGCGACCAGCACGCCCAGCACGGAGGCGGCGACCAGGGCGATCCTGCGCTTGCCGCGGCGGCGGGCGCCCGCCTCGTCGGCCTCGGCGCCCTCGTCGACCATGACGGGGCCGTGCACGGTGGCCTCGGGCTCCGGCACGGACACCGGGGTGCTGAACACCGTGGTGGCCTCGGACGGGGACGGGCCGCGGGCGAAGCCGCCGGGCGGGGTGTGGATGGCCCGGGTCTGCTCGGCGGGCGGGGGCGGCGGGGCCATGGCGCGGGTCGCGTCGGCGGACGGCGCGGGGTGTGGCTGGGGCGTGGGTTGGGGCTGGGGCGTGGGTTGGGGCTGGGGCGCGGACGTGGCGCGGGCGGCGTCGACGGGCAGCGCGCGCGTGGCGTCGGCCGGGAGCGCCCGGGTCGCGTCGGAGGGGACGACCTGCGTGGCGTCGGCGGGGCGGTTCTGCTCGGCCTGGCGGTTCTGCTCACCCGACAGGGCGCGCGTCACGTCCACCGCCGGCTGCATCACCTGCGTGGCCTCGATCCCCTGGCCGCCGGCCTTGGCGGTGGCCTGACCGTTGGCCGGGCCGTTGGCCTTGCCGTTGGGCCGCGGTCCGGCCGGCGCGGCGCCGTTGGCCGGCGGTCCGGGCGGCGTGACGTTCCGGACGGTCGCGTTGGCGTCGGAGCCGGCTCCCGCCTCGGTGTCCGGCTCCTCCTGCGGCCACTCGGCCTGGGGCCACCCGGCCTCCTGGACGGACGACGCGGCGATCTGCGTCGTGCGCTCCGAAGCGGTGCCCGACGGGCGGACCGGCTCCATCGCCTTGGTCCGCTCAGCGTCGTACTCCGGTCGCTGGTTCTCCGGCACCGCTCCCCCTCTTGCCTCTCCGCAAGGTCCTGGGACTGCTTACCCGACCGCCGTCACGCGACGATCACGTTCGGGCAGTTCACAGGTAAAGCCCGGTTCCCTGGTCCGTCCGCTCGGTGGCGGTGGCGTGGACGTCCCGCTCCCTCATCACGAGGTAGGTCTGCCCCTGCACCTCGACCTCGAACTGCTCCTCCGGGTTGAACAGCACGCGGTCACCGACCTTGACGTGCCGCACGTTGGTGCCGACCCCCATCACATCGCCCCAGGCCAGGCGCTTGGCCATCTGGGCGGTCGCCGGGATCACGATGCCACCGCTGCTGCGGCGTTCGCCGTCCTCCGGCGAGATCCGCACCATCACGCGGTCGTGCAGCATCTGGATCTCGAGCTTGACATCGGCCACCCGCAGAGTCTAGATGGACTCGTCGAGGCCACCCATCATGAGGGGTAGGCGGTCCGGTCCGTCCTTTTCGACCCGGATCGGCACGCCCCAGTCCTGGCGGGCCAGCCGGCACACCGGGTGCTCGACCGCCGGGTCGTCCGTGCAGCTCGCGGCCTGCGCGACGACGTGCAGCACGCCCTCGGTGAAGCCCTCGGCCACGCGCAGCTCGCGCACCAGGTCCGTGCCGACGCCCGCGCCGCCCGCCAGCAGGCCGGGCGGGGAGCTGGTGACCTCCAGGCGGGTGGACGGGCCGTACCGGTCGTCCAGCTTCTGGCCGGTGGGCGGGGTGAACACGACGGCCAGCTCCAGGACCCCGGGACCGACCACGGACGGCGGGCGGCGGACCTCGTGGGCGTCGCCGCTGACGCTGAGCCGGGCGCCGGGGGCGATCGGGCGCTCCAGGCGGTGGGCGGCGGAGGCCACCACGACCAGCTCGCCGTCGACCAGGACCGCGTCGGACGGCTCGGCGATGTCGGTGGCCAGGGTGGAGACCTCGCCGGTGGCCGGGTCGTAGCGGCGGAGGGCGCCGTTGTAGGTGTCGGCGACGACGACCTGGCCGTTCGGCAGGGCGGTCACGCCCAGCGGGTGCTGGAGCAGGGCCTGCTCGGCGTCGCCGTCGCGGTGGCCGAAGGCGAACAGGCCCTTGCCCACGGCGGTGTGCACGGTGCGGTCGGCGTCCAGCCAGCGCAGGGCGGAGGTCTCCGAGTCGACCAGCCACAGCCGGTCGCCGGCCGCGGCCAGGCCCGAGGTCTGGGCGAAGAACGCCTCCGCCGCGGGCCCGTCGTGCAGGCCCTCGACGGTGGTGCCGGCGAGGCGTTCGAGGCGGCCCTCCAGCGGCGTGAACAGCCCGAGCGTGTGGTTCCCGGCCAGTGCCACGACCACGCCGCCGGCCGGTTCCCACCAGGCCACGTCCCACGGGCTGGTCAGCGCGATCCCGTCGGCAGGGCCGTCGGTCGCGCCGTCGCGCCACTGCTCGCCCGTGCCGGCGACGGTGGTGACCTCGCCGGTGTCGAGGTCCAGGCCGCGCAGCAGGTGGTTGACCGTGTCCGCGACGACGACGTGGTAGCCGACCCGCTCGGCGACCCCGGCGGGCAGCAGCGCGAGGCCGGCGGGCTCGGAGAAGGTGGGGTCCGGCCCGTCGCGGCGGCCGCGCTCGCCCGTGCCGAAGCGGCGCAGGACGGTCTCGCCGTCGGCGTCCAGCTCGACCAGGCGGTGGTGGGCGGAGTCGCTGACCAGCAGGGTGCCGCGCGGGGTGAGCAGGGCCTTGGCCGGGAAGCGCAGCTCGGTCGCGGCGGGCGGCGGCGCGACGTACGGGCCGTCGCCGCGGTGGAGGGTGCCCCTGGCCTCGTGCTCGGCGACGACCTCGGAGACGACCTGGCGCAGCGCGTCGAGGTGGCCCTCACCGGCCGCGACGTGGACGACGTAGCCCTCCGGGTCGACCAGGACGAGGGTCGGCCACGCCTTCACCGCGTAGTTCTGCCAGGTGGTGAGCTCGGGGTCGTTGAGCACGGGGTGCTCGACGGCGTACCGCTCGACGGCCGCGGCGACGGCGGCGCGCTCGGCCTCGTGGACGAACTTGGGGGAGTGCACGCCGATCGTCACCAGGACGTCGGGGAACTCGGCCTCCAGCGGGCGCAGCTCGTCCAGCACGTGCAGGCAGTTGATGCAGCAGAAGGTCCAGAAGTCGAGCAGCACGAGCTTGCCGCGCAGGTCGGCGAGCTTGAGTTCGCGGTCACCCGTGTTGAACCACTCGCGCCCGACGAGCTCGGGGGCGCGGACACGGGCACGGCGGCGTGGAGCGGTCGTCACGTCCGGAGTCAACACGACGTCGAGGCCGGTCTGTTCCGGTGTCCACGATGCGGGCAGCGGTTCGAGCGCGGCTCGACCTTGCCCAGGTTATCCCCATTTTGTACAATTTGGGGAATGAGTGAGATGCCGATCAGCGTGGCGAGGGACCAGCTCGGCGAGGTCGTCTCCAGGGTCGAGCACGCACACGAACGAGCGGTGCTGACGAGGCACGGTCGACCGGTGGCCGCGGTCGTCTCGATCGACGACCTCCGGCGGCTCGAAGCGGCCGAGGACGAAGCCGATCTCGCCGCGGCACGGGAGGCGCTCGCCTCTGCCGAACCACGGGTTCCCCACCGCGACGTGCTCGCCGAGTTCGGTGACGCCTGACCCGTGCCGTACGAGATCGAGTGGACGACTTCCGCCCTGCGGGAGCTCCGCGAGCTGGACAGGCAGACCGGACGCAGGATCGCCCTGGCGGTGACGGCCCTGGGAACCGATCCACGCCCGCCGGGGTGCCGAGCGCTCACGGGTCAACCGGCAGGCGTGATGCGCATCCGGATCGGCGACCACCGGGTGGTCTACCAGGTCGAAGACACCAAGGTGCTCGTGACGGTCGTGCGGGTGGCGCATCGACGCGAGGTGTACCGGAAAGCGTGAGTGCGGCCACCGACGAGCGGGAGTTGACCTACCGGCGGTAGGCGGTCCGGAAGTCGAGCGGCACGAGCTTGCCGCGCAGGTCGGCGAGTTCGCGGCCACCCGTCTTGAACCACCCGCGCCCGACCGACTCGGGGACTCGGACACGGGCACGGCGGCGGGAGCGGAACGCGAGATCACCGGACCGAGCGGGGACCCAGCACCTCCGCGCCCAGCGCCGTCACCCGCTCGCGCAACGCGCGGTCCGCGGTGACCACCGCGCAGGGGCGGTCGGCGCCCTCGGCTCGGACCACCGCCACGATCTCGTCGTCGCCCGACCCGCCGGCGGCGACCACCCGGACGCCCGGGACCGACTCGACGCCGCGGGCCCTGCCCTCGACCACGAGGACGATCTCCAGCGGGCCGGGGAAGGTCGGGAGGCCCGGGTCGACCACGCCCAGGAGGTTGTCCCTCACCCGGGTGGTGGCGCCGGCTCGGTCGCGCCACCAGCCGTCGGGGACGGAGCCGACGACGTTGGCCGCGTCGACGACCAGGAGCGGGAGCCTCACCGGTTCATGCTCTCAGCAAACGCTCAAGAAACTGTCGTACCCCGGTGGCACGATGGAGTTGTCCATGGGGGACAAGCAGAACAACCAGGGGGAAGCAGTGACGATCAGGCGTGCCCGCAGAACGGATGACACCTGGAACGGCTCGGCCACGGCCGAGTAGCCGGGACACGGGAAACCCCGCGGTGCTGCCAGGTCGGGGGTCCGACAGCACCGCGGGGTCATCAGGAACATCGGGACACGATCGTGGACTGTTACATCCGCTATCGGGTGTGACGGAGATCACTTTTCTGATGTGGCGAAGCCCTGCCGCGCGGGAGGTGCGGCAGGGCTTCGTCGTTCCCCTTCCACCGGCGCGCGAGCGGCGGGGCGTGCGCCCGGTGTCGATCGGGCGGCCGTCGCGCGGGCCGGTGGAGGCGTCGAGGGCCTGACCTCAGCGGAGGCCGGTCACCTGGGACTGGGCGATCGCCATCAGCTCGTGGCGCATCGACGGGGTCGGCGCCATGTCGATCGCTCGGGCGACAGCCTTGCGGTTGCGAGCCTCGACACGACGAGCGCGGAGCTTCGCAGTGAAGTTCATCGGGGGTTCATCCCTCTCAGACATCTCTTGGTGGTGTGCCTCAAGTATGCACCCTTCAGGGGTGGAAGCGCACCCGATTTTCCGGTGAGGTACCGCACATGCCGATGAATCACCGGTCGCAACCGCATAGATGCCGACGATTCGCGTGGCAGACACCTCCTGTACCGGATGCGCCTTCGACTGTCCGGCGGACGCTCCGACCGCCGGGGACCGGGGACGGACGAGGGCGCGGCGGGTCCGCTCCCGCACGCCGTCGGCGCGTCCCGGGACAAACCGCTGTCGGCGCGTCCGAAGGCGGACCACCGGTCAACAGGTGATCGAGCTGCGCGGCCCCGTCGAACGTCATCGGCGGTAGCGTGGCCTCGTGGCCGAAGTGGTGACCAAGGGCGTCGGCAGGGTCGAGCGGACCGCCGACCGCGCAGAGGTGCAGGTGGGCTTCGAGACGACGGGCTCGACCCGCGACGAGGCGGTGAACGCGCTGACCGCGCGGATCACCGGCGTGGAGGCGGCGCTGACCGGGCCGGGCGTCGAGGTCCGCTCGCGGCAGCTCCACGTGCACGACAACTGGGACGGCAAGCGGCGGTCCGGCAGCCGCGCCACGCAGAACTACGTGGTGCGCGTCGACGACCTCGCCCGGCTCGACGACCTGCTGGCCGCGCTGGTGACCGCCGAGCCGAGCTGGCTGGGCGGCCCGAACTGGCAGCTCGCCGACGACTCGGAGGCCGTCCGCGAGGCGCAGCGCGAGGCCGTGGTGGACGCGCGCCGCCGGGCCGAGGGCTACGTCCAGGCCCTGGGCGCGCGGCTGGGTCCGCTGCACCGGCTCGCCGACGGCGACGCCGAGACGTGGGCGGGCGACTCGTCGCGCATGATGGCCGCCTACGGCGGTGGCTCGCCCGGCGCCGCACCGGAGGTGGGGCGGCTCAACCTGGAGGCGCAGCAGATCACCGTCACGATCCGCTGCACCGCCACCTGGTCGCTGCTGGACTGACCTCCCCGGCCCGCTAGCTGTTGGAACCCGGCCGCGCCAGCTCCACCACCACGGACCGGTTGCGCGCGGCCGCGTCGGGGACCAGGTCGCCCGAGGAGTCCAGGTCCACGGCCAGCGGCGCGCCGAACCCGGCCCCGACGACCTCGGTCAGCGCCGACCGGCTCACGCCGAGGTCCACCAGCTCCGCCGCCACGCGCTCGCCGCGGCGCCGGGTCAGGTCGAGCGCGGCCTCGGCCGAGTCCGCGGTGGCCGTGCGGACGATGACCCGCCCGGTGGTGCGGCCGTCGAACCTCTGGGCCACCTCCCGCAGCACCTCGCGGGCCCCCGGCGCCGGCTCGACGCCGCCCGCCTCGAACAGCACCGAGCTGGGGATGCTCACCAGCGCGTCCTGGTGCTGCACCTCCCCGATGTCCACGGTCGGCACCTCGACCCGGGTGACCGGCCCGCCCGGCGGCACCGGGTCCGGGTCGTGGGTGCAGCTCGCCGCGCCGAACCGCTCGCAGATGCCCAGCCACAGCCGCACCAGCGCCGCCTGCGCGCCCGGCGGCAGCGGCCGCTGCGCGCCGTTGACCTGGCCGAGGCCGGAGAACACGACCTCCTTGTCCGCGAGGTCGGGCAGCGCGTCGTCCGGCACCGCGTCGACCAGCGCGGCCACGTCGAGGTCCAGGCCGAGCCTGGTCAGGTCGAGCGGGTCGGTGGTCTGGAGCCCGCTGCTGTGCAGCACGAGCAGGGCGGGGCCCTCGGCGGAGGCCATGTCGGCGAGCACGGACAGCGGGTCCAGCGCGGAGCCGGAGCCGCCGATCCGGGCGAGCTGCCCGTTGAGCCGGGCCACCCGGCCGGCCGCGTCGAGCCCGTCGTCCGAGTCGGCCGAGACGACCTCGTCGGAGTGGGCGCCGCCCGCCGCCTCGCCGTCGCGGTAGACGACGAGGCGCGTCTGACCGTCCTCGAACGCCGTGGTCAGCCGCTCGGCCACGGTCCTGGTCAGCTCGACGCGCGGCTCGTTGGCCGAGGCGGTCACCCCGATGCGCACGGTGGTGGTGTCGCCGGAGTCCCCGCCGCAGGCAGCACAGGTCGCCGCCACGAGCACGACCGCGGCGAAGAGCCGTGAGTGGTCCATGACTGTCCAGCGACGGCGGAACGCTCAGTGTTACCTGCATCACTCTATTGGCGTAACGTTCGGGTTATCGCTCCACGATCGCCGTAACGCCCTGACCACCCGCCGCACAGATCGAGATGAGCCCACGCCCGCTGCCGCGCTCGGCCAGGAGCTTCGCCAGCGTGGCCACGATCCGCCCGCCGGTCGCCGCGAACGGGTGCCCGGCGGCCAGCGACGAGCCGGTGACGTTGAGCTTCGACCGGTCGATCGCGCCCAGCGGCGCGTCCAGGCCCAGCCTCCCCTTGCAGAAGTCCGCGTCCTCCCACGCCTTGAGCGTGGCCAGCACCTGGGACGCGAACGCCTCGTGGACCTCGTAGAAGTCGAAGTCCTGGAGGGTGAGCCCGGCGCGGTCGAGCATCCTCGGCACCGCGTACGCGGGGGCCATGAGCAGGCCCTCGCCGCCGTGCACGTAGTCCACGGCGGCGGTTTCGCTGAACGTCAGGTAGGCGAGCACGGGCAGGCGCCGGGCCTCGGCCCACTCCTCGGAGGCCAGCAGGACCGCGGACGCGCCGTCGGTGAGCGGCGTGGAGTTGCCCGCGGTCATGGTGGCGCCCTCGCCGCGGCCGAACACCGGCTTGAGCCGGGCCAGCTTCTCCGCGCTGGAGTCCGGCCGCAGGTTCTGGTCGCGGGTCAGCCCCTGGAAGGGGGTCACCAGGTCGTCGAAGAAGCCCCGGTCGTAGGCGGCGGCGAGGTTGCGGTGGCTGGCCGCGGCCAGCTCGTCCTGCTCCTCCCGGGTGATCCCCCATTCGCGCGCGGTGACGGCGGCGTGCTCGCCCATGGACAGGCCGGTGCGCGGCTCGCCGTTGCGCGGGACCTCGGGCACGACGTGCCGGGGGCGCAGCTTGAGCGCGGCCCGGAGGCGGGCGCCCGCGGTGCGCGCCCGGTTGAACTCCAGCAGCACGGCGCGCAGGTCCTCGTTCACCGCGATCGGCGCGTCGCTGGTGGTGTCGACGCCGCCCGCGATGCCGACCTCGATCTGCCCGAGGGCGATCTTGTTGGCCACCGCGATCACCGCCTGGAGGCCGGTGCCGCACGCCTGCTGCACGTCGTGCGCGGGCGTCTCGGCGGCCAGCCCGCTGCCCAGCACGGCCTCGCGGACCAGGTTGAAGTCGCGGCTGTGCTTGAGCACCGCGCCCGCGACGACCTCGCCGAGCCGCGCGCCCCGCAGCCCGAAGCGGCTGACCAGGCCGTCGAGCACGGCGGTGAGCATGTCCTGGTTGGACGCCGCGGCGTAGGGGCCATTGGAGCGGGCGAAGGGGATGCGGTTGCCGCCGAGGATCGCTACGCGCGCCATGTCGTCCTCCGGGGGTGTGGGCGGGTGCTGCCCGGATCTTACCTACTGATCAGTAGACTTACCAACGAGTAGGGGGTGGAATGTCCGCATGGATCGGTACCAGTCGTTCGCCAACTCCGGGTTCGGGCGGTTCGTCGTGGGCAGGCTGGGCCTGCCCCACCCGCACCCGCTGCGCCGCCACGTCCCCGGCCAACCCCCGCTCGACGGCCCCGTGCTGCTCGGCGGCGGCGGGCGGCTCGTGGAACCCGTCCGCTCGGCGCTGGGGTCGATGGGCGCGCGGGTGGTGGAGGCGGGGCCGGAGGCCGGCTCGGGCGCGGGCGCGGGCCGGTACGCCGCGCTCGTGTTCGACGCGTCCGGCATCGACTCGGTCGAGCGGCTGCGCGAGCTGCACGGGTTCTTCCACCCGGTGATCAGGTCGCTCGGCCCGTCCGGGCGCGTGGTCGTCCTGGGCACGCCGCCCGAGTCGGCGGTGTCGCGGATCGCGCAGCGCGCCCTGGAGGGGTTCACCCGGTCGGTCGGCAAGGAGCTCAAGCGCGGCGGCACGGCGCAGCTGGTGCACGTCGCGCCCGGCGCCGAGGACGCGATCGAGTCGACCCTGCGGTTCCTGCTGTCCGGGCGGTCGGCGTACGTGTCCGGCCAGGTGATCCGGGTCGACCCGGCCGAGGTCGAGGTCCCGGCGGACTGGGACAGGCCGCTGGCGGGCAAGGTCGCGCTGGTCACCGGCTCGGCGCGCGGCATCGGCGCGGCGATCGCCGAGGTGCTGGGGCGCGACGGGGCGCACGTGGTGTGCCTGGACGTGCCCGCGCAGGGCGAGGAGCTGTCGGGGGTGGCCAACCGGGTCGGCGGGACGGCGCTCCAGCTCGACGTCACCGCGGCCGACGCGCCGGGGCGGCTGGTCGAGCACCTCGTGCAGCGGCACGGCGGCGCGGACGTCGTGGTGCACAACGCGGGCATCACCCGGGACCGGACGCTCGGCCGGATGAACGCGGACCGGTGGGACGCGGTGGTGGCGGTGAACCTCGCCGCACCGGTGCGGGTGACCGAGGCGCTGCTGGCCGCGGACGCCCTGCGGGCCAACGGCCGGATCATCGGCGTGTCGTCCATCGCGGGCATCGCGGGCAACGTCGGCCAGACCAACTACGCCACCACCAAGGCGGGCGTGATCGGCCTGGTCGACGCCCTGTCCACCGAGGTCGCGGGCCGCGCCACGGTCAACGCGGTGGCGCCCGGGTTCATCGAGACGAGGATGACCGCCGCGGTGCCGCTGGTGATCCGCGAGGCCGGGCGGCGCATGAACAGCGTGTCGCAGGGCGGGCTGCCGGTCGACGTGGCCGAGGCGATCGCGTGGTTCGCGCACCCCGCGTCGGCCGGCGTGAACGGCAACGTCGTGCGGGTCTGCGGGCAGAGCCTGCTGGGCGCGTGATGGCGAACCTGACGTGGCTGTACGCGAAGGCGGCGCTGACCGGGTTCACCCGGCGCGGCTCCGAGCTGCCCGGGACCTCGCCGGCCGCCGAGGTGGTCGTGGACCCGGGGCACCTGGCCCGCTACGGCCGGGTATGCGGGTTCGGCGTGCGCGACGAGCTGCCGATCACCTACCCGCACGTGCTCGGGTTCCCGCTCCAGGTCGCGCTGATGACCGGGCCCGGGTTCCCGTTCCCGCTGCCCGGCCTGGTGCACGTCGCCAACCGGATCACCCGGACCCGGCCGCTGCTGGTGGGCGAGCCGCTGTCGCTGCGCGTGGAGGCGGTGGACCTGCGGCCGCACGAGCGCGGGCGGCAGTTCGACGTGGTGACCACGGCCGCCGTGGACGGTGAGGAGGTGTGGGTCGACGTGTCGACCTACCTGCGGCGGGACGGGGGTGTCGGCGGCGGGTCCGGGGGTGAGCGGGGCGGCGGGCAGGGCGGCGGCGGGCGGACCGGCGGCGAGCGGGCCGGGGCGCCGGAGCCCACCGCGGTGTGGTGGGTGCCGGCCGACACCGGGCGGCGCTACGCCGAGGTGTCGGGCGACCGCAACCCCATCCACCTGCACGCGCTCACCGCGAGGGCGTTCGGCTTCCCCCGGGCCATCGCGCACGGGATGTGGTCGAAGGCCCGGTGCGTGGCGGCGTTCGAGGGCCGGCTGCCGGACGCGTGCGAGGTGGACGTGCGGTTCAAGGCCCCGCTCGCCCTGCCCGGCCGGGTGGGCTTCTCGACCACCCCGACCGGGAGCGGTTGGCGGTTCGCGCTGTGGTCGCGCAAGCCGCACCTGGAGGGCGTGATCAGCGGCTGACGTTGGCGACCAGGGTGCGCAGCAGGTCGCGGAGCAGGGCGGTCCGCTCGGGGTCGAGGTCCATGGCCGCGCCCATCGCGGGCGGCACGTCCTTGGCGCGTTCCCGCAGCTCCTCGCCCTGCGCGGTGAGCACGACGCGCACCGAGCGCTCGTCCTCGGCGCGGCGTTCGCGCCGCACCAGGCCGTTGGCCTCCAGCCGCTTGAGCAGGGGCGAGAGCGTGCCGTAGTCGAGCTGGAGCGCGGTCCCGAGGTCCTTGACCGGGACCGAGCCGCGCTCCCACAGCACCAGCAGCACCAGGTACTGCGGGTAGGTCAGGCCCAGCTCGTCCAGCAGCGGGCGGTACCGCGCGGTGACCGCCCGCGAGGCGGCGTAGAGCGCGAAGCAGAGCTGGTCGTCCAGCTCCAGGCTGAAGTCCCGCACGACGTTCCTCCTCCGGGTGCCCCTTGTGAGGGAGCCCACGGTACACCAGCACCCACTTAGATTGTGCACAATCTAAGTGCAAGCTATGTTTTTGACCGTCAGCCCGCAACGAGGGACAAGGAGCCCGAGATGACCTTCCTGGAGCCCGCCGCCGCCGCGTTCGCCGCCGCGACCGCCAACCCGCCGTACCTGTTCGACCTGGGCCCGGTCGACGGCCGCAAGGCCGTGGACGAGGTGCAGTCGGGCGAGGTGGTCAAGCCCGAGGTCGACGAGGAGCGGGTGACCGTCGGCGAGGTGCCCGTCCGGATCGTGCGCCCGCTCGGCGCCACCGGCACGCTGCCCGTGGTCCTCTACGTCCACGGCGCCGGCTGGGTGTTCGGCAACGCCCACACCCACGACCGCCTGGTCCGCGAACTGGCCGTCGGCACCGGCGCGGCCGTGGTGTTCCCCGACTACAGCCTCTCCCCGGAGGCCCAGTACCCGACCGCGATCGAGGAGAGCTACGCCGTGGCGCGGTGGATCACCACCGAGGGCGCCGCGAAGGGCCTCGACGCCTCGCGCCTCGCGGTGGCGGGCGACTCGGTCGGCGGGAACATGTCGATCGCGCTGACCCTGCTGGCCAAGGAGCGCGGCGACGTGCGCTTCGTGCAGCAGGTGCTGTTCTACCCGGTGACCGACGCGGCCTTCGACACGCCGTCGTACCACGAGTTCGCCGAGGGCTACTTCCTGCGCCGCGACGCGATGCAGTGGTTCTGGGACCAGTACACGACCTCGGCGGAGGAGCGGGCCGCGATCACCGCCTCGCCGCTGCGGGCGTCCGTGGACCAGCTGCGCGACCTGCCGCCGGCGCTGGTGATCACCGCCGAGGCCGACGTGCTGCGCGACGAGGGCGAGGCGTACGCCGCCAAGCTGCGCGAGGCGGGCGTGCCGGTCACCGCGGTCCGCTACCAGGGTGTGATCCACGACTTCGTGATGCTCAACGCGCTGCGCGAGACCCACGCCGCCGGGGCAGCCATCGCCCAGGCCGTCGCGGTGCTGAAGGACGCCCTGGCTTGACCGGCCCGGTCCGGCCCGGGACCAGCCGGCTCGGACTAGCCGGCCGTCGTCCGCCGTGACGGCGGGTGCCACACGTCGCCCGCCACCAGGTCCCCGAAACCCATCCAGACCAGGTTCATGAGCCGGGCGGCGACGACGCCGGCCGGCTCCTCGGGGTTGTCGAGCCACCAGTCCGCCAGCGACTCGCCCGCCCCCACCAGTGCCGCGGCCAGCGACTCGGCCTCCTTGTCGCCGGCCCGCGGCACGTTCGCGAAGTCGGCGGAGTGCACCAGCAGCGCGGCCACCAGGCTGATCGCCCGGCCGCGCATGTCGGCCAGTTCCCGGGCGAACGGCCCGCCCTGCGAGGACGCCTGCCGGTGCAGGACCTGCCAGCCGGCGCGGTTCTCGCCGACGAAGCCGAAGAACGCGCGCAGCCCGCTCCACAGCTGCACGTCCGGCGGGGACTCGGCCTCGACGCCGTGGGCGATGGCCTCCATCATGCGGGTGGCCTCGCGGCGGATGCACGTGGCGAACAGCTCTTCCTTCGAGCCCAGGTACGCGTACAGCATGGGCTTGGAGATGCCCGCGACCTCGGAGATCTCGTCCATGGACGCGGCGTGGAAACCCAGGCGCGAGAAGACGTCCACGGCCGCGTCCATGATCTGCCGTTCGCGCACCGCGCGGGGCAGCCTCTTCGCCCGGCCGGCGCGTACCGGTTGCTCAGCGTGCATCACACCCCCTGAAGACTGCGGCAAGGTTACTCCGAAGTGCTTGCCCCCCTACCTACTGGCCAGTAGGCTTACCGCTTAGTAGGTAGCGGAGGTGCCACCCATGACCATCGACCTCTCCACCGAGGCGATCGCCAAGCTCAGCCCGCGGGAGCTGATCTCGACGCTCCAGCAGGTCGACCCGGACGACCCGGCGCTCCGGGACGTCGACATCGACGTCATCGCGCGCGCCATCGACCCCCAGAAGCTCGGCCGCGACGAGTTCGCCGACCTGCTGGACGCGCTCGGCGCGCTGGCCGACGGCGGCGCCGCCCTGGACCTGGCGCGGATGGACCCACAGAACTTCGCGCGCATCATCTCCCGCGCGTCCAAGGACCAGGTCGAGGCGGTCACGTCCCGTCCCGGCCTGCGCACGCGCGTGCTCGACGAGGTGTTCCGGCGGATGGAGGCCCACTTCCGCGGCGACCGGGCCGGCGCGACGCGGGCCGTGGTGCACTTCCACCTCACCGGCGGGTCGCCCGAGGACCTGTACGAGGTGATCATCGAGAACGCCGCGTGCGTGATCAACAAGTCCGCGACCCGTGACCCCAGGGCCTCGGTGACGTTGGGACCGGTGGAGTTCTTGAAGCTCGCGACCGGCAACGCGTCGGCCCCGGTGCTGTTCATGACCGGCAAGCTGAAGGTCAAGGGCGACCTGGGCTTCGCGGCCGGTTTCATGAGCTTGTTCAACATCCCGAAGGCGTGAGGGGACATGGGCGGTTTTTCGCTTGAGCTGAACGAGGACCAGGTCGACCTGCGCGACTGGGTGCACGGTTTCGCCAAGGACGTGATCCGACCGGCGGCCTCCGAGTGGGACGAGCGCGAGGAGACGCCGTGGCCGGTGATCCAGGAGGCCGCCAAGATCGGCCTGTACGGGTTCGAGTCGCTGGCCACGTGGTTCGCCGACCCGATCGGGCTGTCGCTGCCGATCGCCACCGAGGAGCTGTTCTGGGGTGACGCCGGGATCGCGCTGGCGCTGATGGGCACGGGGTTGGCCGCGGCGGGCATCTTCGCGTCCGGCGAGCCCGAGCAGCTGGCCGAGTGGGTGCCCGAGTGCTTCGGCACGGAGGACGAGCCGAAGCTGGCCGCGTTCTGCGCGTCCGAGCCGCAGGCGGGCTCCGACGTGGCGGGCTACCGGACGCGGGCGGTGTACGACGAGGCTTCCGACGAGTGGGTGCTCAACGGCCAGAAGGCGTGGGCCACCAACGGCGGCATCGCCAACGTCCACGTGGTGACGGCCGTGGTCGACCCGGCGCTGGGCGCGCGGGGGCAGGCCGGTTTCGTCATCCCGCCCGGCACGCCGGGGCTGTCCTCGCCGGGCAAGATCAAGAAGCACGGGATGCGCGCGTCGCACACGGCGGACGTGTTCCTCGACGACGTGCGCGTGCCGGGTCGCTGCCTGCTGGGCGGCAAGGAGCGGCTGGAGGCGCGGCTGGCCCGAGCCCGCGAGGGTCAGCGAGCCGGTGGCCAGGCGGCGATGGCGACGTTCGAGACCACGCGTCCCACGGTGGGGGCCATGGCGGTGGGCGTGGCGCGGGCGGCCTACGAGTACGCGCTGGAGTACGCGAAGGACCGCGAGGCGTTCGGGCGGAAGATCATCGAGAACCAGTCGATCGCGTTCGACTTGGCGAACATGAGGATGGAGATCGACGCCGCGCGGCTGCTCGTGTGGCGGGCCGCGTGGATGGGCCGCAACAACGTCCCGTTCACGGCGGGTGAGGGGTCGATGTCCAAGCTGAAGGCCGGTGAGGTCTCGGTGTGGGTCACGGAGCGGGCGATCCAGGTGCTGGGTGGGGCCGGGTACACGCGGGAGCACCCGGTGGAGCGGATGCACCGGGACGCGAAGATCTTCACCATCTTCGAGGGGACCAGCGAAATCCAGCGTTTGGTCATTTCACGGGCCATCTCCGGGATGACGATTCGGTAGTTGATCGCCTCAGGCCGTCGTCAGGCCGTCTGGGAGCGGGACGGGGTCTTCGGGACGCGGAAGACCCCGCCCACCGCTTTCCGGACGGCTACCGCATCGCCTCCGCCAACCAGGCCCGCTCGGCCGTCGTGTCCGGGACCGCCGGCCAGCCGTTGATCTTCGCGATCAGCGCCCAGTACCGCTCGGCCCTCGGGTCGCCGAACTCCTCCAGCCGCCGCGCCAACTCCCGGCCCACCGGGACGTCCAGGACGGTCGACCACTTCTCGTTGACGCGCCGCACGATCGCGGCGGCCTCGGGAGAGCCCGGGGAGACACCCGCGGTCATCGCCTCGCGTGCCTGGGCCATCGCGTACCGGAACGCCTCCTGCTGCTCCGGCGCCGGGCCGGACATGTCGGCGCCCTCCGCCCTCAGCTCCTGGTGGCGGACCGACATCCTCCTGATCGACGCGCGGAAGTCCGGGTCCCGCACCAGGTTCGCCAGCTCGATCCACGCCTCCAGCTGCTCGGGCGCGGGGTCGTCGGGCAGCTCTACCCGGACGGACCTCATGCCCTGCTCGAAGCCGGGCTCCAGGTCCAGCCCGCCGAACACCTCCTCGAAGAAGTCGTCCAGGACCGCCTGCCTCTCCTGCTCCGACAGCCGCGCCAACTCGTGCACCATCTCCACCTCCCCGTTCCGCGCCACGACCCGCAGCACGGCCCGGCGCAGCCGGAGCGTGCGCATCTGCGCGTCGATGGCTTCCGCGTGCGCCCGGGCCACCTCGGCCACGGACACCTCGCTCGCCAGCACCCGTCGCGCGGTGGGCAGGTCGACGCCCAGGTCGCGCAGGGTCCTCACGAGCTTGAGCCGCGCCAGCCCGTCGACGTCGTAGGTGCGGAAGCCGCCGACCGTCCGCCCCGCCACGGGGATGAGGCCGGAGTCGGAGTAGAACCGGATCGTCCGCGTGGACAGGCCGGTCATCCGCGCCAGGTCGCCGATCGAGTAGTGCGTCACGGGGACACCCTGAACTCTCCAGTCACTGGAACTTCAACCCGATTGACCTCGAACGGCTCAGCGAAGTGTGCCCGGGCAGCCGAGGCGTCCACCGGGCCCGCAGTGCCACGGTTGAGGAACATCCCGTCGATCGCAAGGAGTCCGTCTTGTACACCAAGCACCGAACCGCCGCGCTGATCGCGACGCTGCTCACGACGTTGGCCGTGTCGGCCGCGCCGGCCAACGCCGCGCCGGCCGGCACCACCGCGGGACCGGTGACCACCGCGGTCGTCGTCGGCGGAGGCGCCGCGCCGACGACCAACTCGTCCGTCCGGGTGGCGGCACCCGAGGTCGGACCAGGCGCGCAGGAGGCCAGAACCATCTGCCTCAACGCGCACCTGGCCGACGTGGGCTGGCAGGGGTGGGCCTGCGGCGCCGACGGCACGATGGCGCTGGTCGGCACCACGGGGCAGCACCGCCGGATCGAGGCGCTGGCCGTGTCCTCCTCCGGCACCGGCGGGATCTGCGCCCAGGCCCACGTCGGCGACGTGGGCTGGCTGGACCAGATCTGCGTTCCCGACGGCGGCACCGCGACGGTCGGCAGCACCGGGTTGCACCTCCAGCTGGAGGCGGTGGGGATCGGCGCGCCGCTCGCCACGACCTGCGGCCGGGGTCACGTGGAGGACTTCGGCTGGCAGGTCGTGCGGTGCGCGCCGCCCGGTTCCGTGGCGCTGATGGGCACCGCCGGGCAGAACCGGCGCATGGAGGCCCTCAACGCGTCGGTGAGCTGACGCGCGTCGGGGGCCGCTCGGGTCGAGCGGCCCCCGACGGGCTCAGTACGTCAGCGCCACACCGGGGTCGGCGAGGAGCGCGCCGACGTCCGCGAGGAACCGCGAGCCCTGCTGGCCGTCGACCACGCGGTGGTCGAAGCTGAGCGCCAGCTGGCACACCTTGCGCGGCACGACCTGGCCGTCCACCACCCACGGCATGTCGCGGATGGCGCCGAAGGCCAGGATCGCCACCTCGCCCGGGTTGATGATCGGCGTGCCGGTGTCGACGCCGAAGACGCCGACGTTGGTGATGGTGATGGTGCCGCCCACCATGTCGGCGGGCGTGGTCCTGCCCTCGCGGGCGGTCGTGGCGAGGTCCTCCAGGGACACCGCCAGCTCGCGCAGCGACATGCCGTCGGCGTCGCGGACCTTCGGCACCACCAGGCCGCGCGGGGTGGCGGCGGCGATGCCGAGGTGGACGTAGTCCTTGTAGACGATCTCCTGCGCCGCCCCGTCCCACGTCGCGTTGACGTCGGGCGTGCGGCGCACGGCCAGGACCACGGCCTTCGCCGCGAACGCCAGCGGTGTGAGCTTGACGTCCCGGAACTCCGGCGCGTTCTTCAGGCGCGCCCGCAGCTCCATCATCGGCGTCACGTCCACGGTCAGGAACTCCGTGACGTGCGGTGCGGTGAACGCGCTGTCCACCATCGCCTGGGCCGTGGCCCGGCGGACGCCCTTGATCGGCACGCGGCGTTCCCGCGAGCCGGCGGGGGCGAGGCCGGGGACGGCTTCGGGGGCCGGGGCGGTGGCCTGCTCGACGTCCTCCCTGGTGATCACGCCGCCCGGACCCGAGCCCGACAGCGCGTACAGGTCCACGCCCAGGTCCTTCGCCAGCTTCCGCACCGGCGGCTTGGCCAGCGGCACGTAGCCGCCGCGAGCCGGAGCGGAGGCGGGGGTGGGGGCCGGGACGGGGGCCGGGGAAGACGCCGGGGCGGGAACGGCCGGGGTCCGGACGACCGGGGTGGGCGCGACCGGCGGCGCGGCGACCGGCGGCGGCGCGACAACCGGCGGCGCGACGGCGGGCACGGGCGGGGCCACGGCGGTGCCGCCCTTGCGCGGGCGGCGCTTGGCCGCCCCCGACTTGGGCCCGTAACCCACCAGGTTGGCGACCCGGCCGTCCGCCGTCTCCTCGGCGATCTTGCCGTTCGACCCGGCCGGTGCGGCGGCGGGCGCGGCGGCGCCCGCCGGGTCCAGGTCGATGGTGATGATCGGCGAGCCGACCTCGACCGTCTGGCCCACCTCGGCCAGCAGCTCGGTCACCACGCCGTCCCACGGGCACGGCAGCTCGACGGCGGCCTTGGCGGTCTCGATCTCGCAGATGACCTGGTTGACCTTGACCTCGTCACCCGGCCGCACGTGCCAGGTGAGGATCTCGGCCTCGGTCAGCCCCTCGGCCGTGTCGGGCAGGGGGAACTGCTTGAACTGCGGCACAGCGATCCCCTTACCAGGCCAGCGAGCGGTCGACGGCGTGCAGCACCCGGTCGAGGTCCGGGAGGAACTCCTCCTCCAGCTTCGACGGCGGGTAGGGGGTGTCGAACCCGGTCACGCGCAGCACGGGGGCCTGGAGCGAGTAGAAGCACTCCTGCTGCACCCTGGCCGCCAGCTCCGAGGACAGGGACGCCTCGCTGGGCGCCTCGGACACCACGACCAGCCGGCCGGTGCGCCGCACCGACTCGTACACCGGCGCCAGGTCCAGCGGGGACAGCGTGCGCAGGTCGATGACCTCCAGCGACCTCCCCTCCTCCGCGGCCGCCGCGGCGGCGTCGAGCGAGGTGCGCACCATCGGGCCGTAGGCCACCAGGGTCACGTCGGTGCCGGTGCGCAGGGTGCGGGAGGTGAACAGCGGGGCCGGCTCGGCGGTGGTGTCGACCTGGCCCTTCTCGTAGTAGCGGCGCTTGGGCTCGAAGAAGATCACCGGGTCGTCGCAGTCGACGGCCTGCTGGATCATCCAGTACGCGTCGGCCGGGTTCGAGCACGCCACGACCTTCAGGCCGGCGGTGTGCGCGAAGTACGACTCGGGCGACTCGGAGTGGTGCTCGACCGCGCCGATGCCACCGCCGAACGGGATGCGGATGACCATGGGCAGCTTGACGCGGCCCTGGGTGCGGTAGTGCAGCTTGGCGACCTGGCTGACGATCTGGTCGAAGCCGGGGAAGACGAAGCCGTCGAACTGGATCTCGCACACCGGCCGGTAGCCGCGGATGGCCAGGCCGACCGCGGTGCCGATGATGCCCGACTCGGCCAGCGGCGTGTCCAGCACGCGCTGCTCGCCGAAGTCCTTCTGGAGTCCGTCGGTGATGCGGAAGACGCCGCCGAGCTTGCCGACGTCCTCACCCATCACGATGACCTTGGGGTCGGCCTCCATCGACGCGCGCAGGCCGTTGTTCAGGGCCTTGGCGATGGTCAGCGTCTGCACCGCGGCGGGCGCGCCGGTGTCGGCGGCGCGGCGGTCCATGGTCGGAGCGGCCATCAGTGGTCACCTCCCGCGAACCCGGCGTGGTAGGCCAGGAACTCGTCGCGCTGCGCTTCGAGGACGGGGTTGCCCTCGGCGTAGACCTCGCTGAAGATCCGCCCGGCCGGTGGGTCGGGCAGGGAGACGCAGTAGTCGCGCAGTTCGACCGCGACCTCGTCGGCCTCGCGCTCGATCGACTCGAAGAACGCCTGGTCGGCCCACTGCTGCTTGACCAGGTGCACCTTGACCCGCTCGATCGGGTCCTTGAGCTTCCACAGCTCCAGCTCGTCGGACAGCCGGTAGCGGGAGGGGTCGTCGGAGGTGGTGTGGGCGTCCATCCGGTAGGTGAACGCCTCGATCAGCACGGGGCCGTTGCCCTGGCGGCACTCCTCCAGCGCCCAGCGGGTGACCGCGAGGGTGGCCAGCACGTCGTTGCCGTCGACCCGGATGCCGGGGAAGCCGTAGCCGCGGGCCCGCTGGTAGAGCGGGAGGCGGGACTGGCGCTCGGTCGGCTCGGAGATGGCCCACTGGTTGTTCTGGCAGAAGAACACCAGCGGCGCGTCGTAGACCGCGGCCCACACGAAGCCCTCGTGCACGTCGCCCTGGCTGGTGGCGCCGTCGCCGAAGTAGCAGACGGTGGCCTCGCCGTCGGAGTCGCCGACGGCGCCGTCGAACTTCTGGCCCATGGCGTAGCCGGCGGCGTTGAGGACCTGGTTGCCGATCACGATCGTGTAAGGGTGGAAGCGGTGCTCCAGCGGGTCCCACGTGCCGTGGTCGGTGCCCCGGAAGATGCCGAGCAGGTCGGTCGGCTTGATGCCGCGGCACCAGGCCACGCCGTGCTCGCGGTAGCTGGGGAACGCCATGTCGGACGGTCGCATCGCGCGGCCCGAGCCGATCTGCGCGGCCTCCTGCCCGAGCAGGGGGACCCAGATGCCGAGCTGGCCCTTGCGCTGGAGCGCGTTGGCCTCGCGGTCGACGCGGCGGACCAGCACCATGTCCCGGTACAGGCCGCGCAGCTCCTCGGCCGTCACGTCGATGTCGAAGTCCGGGTGCTCGACCCGCTCGCCCTCCGGCGTGAGCAGCTGCACCAGGTCGGCGCCGCCCTCGTCTGTCGCTCGCAAGCCGGCGATCACCTGTTCCGGGGTCGGTGTCGCACCGGTGGCGGGCGGGACGTCCGGCCCGGGGTGCGTCCATTCTTCGGGGGACGACATGCGCCTTGTCTCCTCGTCTACGAGGCCGCCCGGGTCGCTTGTGGCAACCGTGCGCGGCGGCACCGCCAGTCGCCGTCGCCCCCTGGGTGTCGGGGGTCGGGCAACCGTCGGCGCTGACGGTGTTCTCATCCACATCCTGACATGGCCTCACCCGGGTTGGTGAGCCCCGTCCCACTTCGTTACGGGATGCCCAAGCTCCTGACGTGCGGTAACGGTAGGAAGGCCAATCTTCGGCCGTCCGAGCAGCACGTCCGGTCAACGGACAGCGTTGTCCTGGTTACCGTTCGTTAACCAGAACGGGGCACCACTGCGGGACCCGGTCCGCGTGGGGAACACCCATGTCCGCGTCCGATGGACGGGTGGACTACCGACCATCGGGGGCACGGGGTGTTTCCACCAACCGAAACGGCGGTCGGGCGTGACAGGATCGGGTGGTGGACCGTTCAGCGTTGACCCGTACCGTGCGCGAGCTCTGGGAGGGCGACATCCTCCCCAGCCTGTCCGACCTGGTCGCCGTACCCGCGATCTCCCCGGCCTTCGACCCCGCGTGGGAGTCGCACGGCCACCTGGCCGCCGCGATCGAGCACGTGCGCGCCTGGCTCGCCGACCGCGAGCTGCCCGGCGCGACCGTCGAGGTCGTCCAGCTGGCCGGGCGCACCCCGCTGCTGCTGGTGGACGTGCCCGGCACCGCCGACCCGGCCGGGACGCCGACCGGCACCGACACCGACACCGACACCGTGCTGATGTACGGGCACCTGGACAAGCAGCCGCCGGTGGGCGGCTGGTCCGAGGGGCTCGGGCCGTGGACGCCGGTGGTGCGCGAGGGCCGCCTCTACGGGCGCGGCGCGGCCGACGACGGCTACTCGGGCTACGCCGCCATCGCGGCGATCGAGGGCGTGCGGCGCTCGGGCGGCTCGCACGCGCGCTGCGTGGTGCTGCTGGAGACCGGCGAGGAGTCCGGCAGCCCGGACCTGCCCGCCTACCTGGACCACCTGCGGCCCCGGCTGGGCCGGGTCTCGCTGGTGGTGTGCCTGGACTCGGGCGGCAACGACTACGACCGCATGTGGCTGACCACCTCGCTGCGCGGGTTGGCGCAGGTCACGATGACCGTGCGGGTGCTGGAGAGCGGCCTGCACTCGGGCATGTCGAGCGGCATCGTGCCGTCGTCGTTCCGCATCGCCCGGCAGCTGCTGGACCGGCTGGAGGACTCCGCCACCGGCGAGGTGCTGGTGCGCGAGACGCACGTGGACGTCCCCGCGAACCGGGTGGCCGAGGTGCGCGAGGCGGTGGCCAGCGCGCCCGGGATGCTGGTGGAGCCGGTGCCGTGGGCGGGCGGGACGCGCCCGGTGACCGACGACGAGGTCGAGCTGGCGCTGAACGCCGGGTGGCGGCCGACGCTGTCGGTGACCGGCGCGGCGGGCCTGCCCCAGCCGGACGACGCGGGCAACGTGCTGCGGCCGTTCACCACGCTGGTGCTGAGCTTCCGCCTGCCGCCGACGGCCGACTCCGGCGCGGCGCTGCGCGCGGTCGAGCGGGCGCTGACCACCGACGTGCCCTACGGGGCGACCGTCGAGCTGTCGCGCGTGGAGCACGCGGACGGCTGGAACGCCCCGGAGCTCGCGCCGTGGCTGCGCGGGACGCTGGACGTGGTCGGCGAGGAGGTGTTCGACGCGCCCTGGCGGACCGTCTCGCTGGGCGGGTCGATCCCGTTCATGGGGCTGCTGCACGAGGCGTACCCGGAGGCGCAGTTCCTGGTCACGGGTGCGGTGGGGCCGGACTCGAACTGCCACGTGCCCGACGAGTGGCTGCACCTGGCGCACGCGACGCGGATCACCGAGGCCGTGTCGGTGGTGCTGGACGCGCACGCCAAGCGCTAGAACCCCGGAACGCCGGGGACCTAGAGCTTCTGGAGGCGGTCGAGCTCCGCGGTGAGGTCGCCGCGGAGCTCGTCGTGCCGCGGGCCGAGCGCGGTGGCCGGGTCCGCCCAGACCTCCGGCGGGTAGAGGTGGACGGGGTCGTCCACGCGCTCGGCGGGCTCCCAGCCGTAGCGGGCGCGGACGTGGGCGTGCAGGTGCGGGACGGCGTTGCCGAGGATCTCGACGTCGACCCGGCGGAACCCCGGGTCGCGCCGCCCGCACACCACCTCGACGGCCTCGGCCAGCAGGTCGACGTCGGCGAGGAACCGCAGGCGGCGGGGCCGGGGCAGGTCGGTGAGCCGGCCGACGCGCGGGTCTTCGGCGAGCAGCACGCAGTAGCCGGGGAGGAACTGGGCGTCCCCGACCACGGCGAAGCCGGCTTCGAGGCGGGCGAGGACGGTGGGGTTGTCCCCGCGCAGCGCCGAACCGATCCGGTCCCGCCGCCAGGTCGTGTCCTGCTGGGTCATGCGCCCCATCTTCGGGTGGGACCGCCCACGAGATCGAGACCCGCGGCCGGATTCGCGGCCGGAGCCGCGCCCGACCTGCGGTGGAGCGCGCACCGCGCCCCGGATGGCCCAGCGCCGGGCCGGCCAACACGGAGAGTGATGAAAACGGTGTTCGCAACACCTTTCACGGCAATGACCTAACTCACCGGTAACCGCTTTACTGAACCGATGCCGCACACTGGCCCAGTGAACGAGCTCAACCGGCAGGCGGAGCGGGCGCGACTGGCGGGGTCCGACTCCCCCACCGCTCCCTGGCGCTTCTGGGGCCCCTACCTCGCAGGACGCCAGTGGGGCACGGTCCGGGAGGACTACTCGGCGGGCGGTGACGCCTGGCGGTCCTTCCCGTTCGACCACGCCCGCTCCCGCGCCTACCGCTGGGGCGAGGACGGCATCGCGGGCATCTGCGACGTGCACGGGTTCCTCAACCTGGCGGTCGCGCTCTGGAACGGCCGGGACCCGATCCTCAAGGAGCGGTACTTCGGCCTGACCAACAACGAGGGCAACCACGGCGAGGACGCCAAGGAGCACTGGTGGGTGACCGACGGCACGCCCACGCACTCCTGGATGCGGGTCGTCTACCGCTACCCGCAGGGTGAGTTCCCCTACGCCGAGCTGCGCGAGAGCGCCCGGCTGGCCAGCCGCACCGACCGCGAGCCCGAGCTGTCCGACACCGGCGCGCTCGACGAGAACCGGTTCTTCGACGTCGCGGTCACCTACGCGAAGGCGGGCCCGACCGACATCTGCGTCGAGCTGACCGCCACCAACCACGGCCCGGACCCGGCCCCGCTGCACCTGCTGCCGCAGTTCTGGTTCCGCAACACCTGGGCGTGGGGCCGGGACGACCGCAAGCCCTCCCTGGTCGCGCGCACCACCGACGGCTGGCGCCGGATCACCGCCGAGCACGGCGCGCTGGGCCGCTACACGCTGCACGTCGAGGGCACGCCGACGCTGCTGGTCACGGACAACGAGACCAACGAGGTCGAGCTGTTCGGCAAGCAGGCCAACCCCACCCGCTACACCAAGGACGGCATCGACCGGTACGTGGTGGGCCGCGACAGCCGGGCGTGCCGGGTGATCGGCCCGGACGAGGCGGGCGAACCGGGCACCAAGGTGGCCGCCTGGTACTCGTTCGACCCGGTCGAGCCCGGCGAGTCGGTGACCGTGCGGCTGCGGCTGGTCCAGGACGACGGCCACCTCGACGCGTTCGGCCCGAGCTTCCAGGACACGCTCGACCAGCGCGAGCAGGAGGCCGACGAGTTCCACCGCACCGACCTCGACCCCAAGCGGGCCGCGGTGGTGCGGCGCGCGCTCGCGGGCCTGATGTGGACCAAGCAGCACTACCGCTTCCGCGCCGCCGAGTGGCTGGCCGGCGACCCGGCGCAGCCCGCCGCGCCCCAGTCCCGGCGCAACCCGCACGCCCGCAACGCCCACTGGCGGCACTTCGACGTGGCCGACGTGATCTCCATGCCGGACGAGTGGGAGTACCCCTGGTTCGCGGCCTGGGACCTCGCGTTCCACACCGTGCCGCTGGCCCGGGTCGACCCGGCGTTCGCCAAGGAGCAGCTGCTCCTGCTGTGCCGGGAGTGGCTGATGCACCCGAACGGGCAGCTGCCCGCCTACGAGTGGGAGTTCGGCGACGTCAACCCGCCGGTGCACGCGTGGGCGGCGCTCCAGGTGTACCGGTCCGAGGAGGTCGGGGACCGGAGGTTCCTGGCCAAGGTCTTCCACAAGCTGCTGCTGAACTTCTCCTGGTGGGTCAACCGCAAGGACGCCGACGGCAGCTACCTGTTCGAGGGCGGCTTCCTCGGCATGGACAACATCGGCCCGGTGAACCGGTCGGAGCCGATGCTCGGCCAGTGGCGGCTGGAGCAGTCCGACGCCACGTCGTGGATGGCGGCCTACAGCCTGCACCTGATGCAGATGGCCCTGGAGCTGGCGCGGCACGACGAGTCGTACGAGGACGTGGCCACGAAGTTCGTGGAGCACTTCATGAGCATCGCCGAGGCGTCCACCCAGTTCGGTTCGGGCCGCCGCGGGCTCTGGGACGAGACGGACGGCTTCTGCTACGACGTGGTGTCGCGGCGGCTGCCGGACGGCACGGTGGAGTCCAAGCCGGTGCGGGTGCGGTCGATGGTCGGGCTGATCCCGGTGCTGGCGTGCGCGGTGCTGGAGCCGTGGGTG
The DNA here is from genome assembly GCF_047689505.1 of Saccharothrix sp. BKS2. Taxonomy (NCBI): domain Bacteria; kingdom Bacillati; phylum Actinomycetota; class Actinomycetes; order Pseudonocardiales; family Pseudonocardiaceae; genus Saccharothrix; species Saccharothrix sp. BKS2. The sequence goes on from NZ_JAUQOL010000002.1 coordinate 187,389, forward strand.
TTCGAGGAGCTGCCGGGGTTCGTGCGCCGCCTGGAGCACTGCCTGGCGCGGCGCCCCGAGCTGCGCCAGTTCGTCACCCGCCACGACGGCCGGGCGCTGCTGAGCCTGCTGGACGAGCGCAAGCTGCGGCGCGTGCTGACCCGGATGTTCGACGAGGGCGAGTTCCTGTCGCCGCACGGCATCCGCAGCCTGTCCGCGGCGCACCGCGAGGGCCTGGAGGTCCAGGTCGCCGACCAGGACCACCGGATCGGCTACGAGCCGGGCGAGTCGCGCACGCCGATGTTCGGCGGCAACTCGAACTGGCGCGGCCCGGTGTGGTTCCCGACGAACGCGCTGCTCGTGGAGGCCCTGCGCACGGTCGAGGAGTTCCACGGCGGAAGGTTCCACGTGGAACTCCCCACCCGCTCGACCCGCTTCGTCACCGCCGGTCGGGCGGCGGACGAGCTGGTCAGCCGCCTGGTGTCGCTGTTCCTGCCCGACCACGACGGCCGCCGCCCGGCGGACGGCAAGCGGATCGAGTCGACCGACTCGCCGCTGTGGCGGGACCACGTCACCTTCAGCGAGTACTTCGACGGCGACACGGGCGAGGGACTGGGCGCGACCCACCAAACGGGGTGGACCGCGCTGGTCGCCTCGCTGCTGACGGACAGTCGCCAAACCGGCGCGGCGAGTGCACCAATTGTGTGACTTAACCCAAATGGCCGCATATTTTGCGGTCTTTCGCCACCTGTGACACAGGAAAGCCGGGAACCGAAGGTCCGTAACACGCACGTGCTGTCCCTGGTGTCACCCAAGTGGCAGTATGCCGAACACTCTACCGACACAGTTACGAGGAGTGACGCCGTGGCCCGTCGTACCCGGCACGCCGCGCTTGCCCTGTTCCCCGTGCTCGCCCTCGCGGCGACGATGACGGCGTGCGCCACCAGAGTGGACACCGGCTCGCAGGGGGACGGCTCGACCATCGACCTGGTCCAGGACGGCAAGCTGATCACCTGCACCCACCTGTCCTACAAGCCGTTCCAGTACACCGAGGGCGACAAGACCGTCGGCTTCGACGTGGACCTGGTCGACCTGGTGGCCAAGGACCTGGGCGTCACGCAGGAGATCTTCGACACGCCGTTCGACAACATCACCTCGGGCTCGGTGTTCAGCACCAGCGACTGCGACCTCGCCGCCGCCGGCATGACCATCAACGAGGACCGCAAGAAGGCGATCGACTTCTCCGACCCGTACTTCGACGCCAGCCAGGTGCTGCTGGTCAAGAAGGACTCCGGCATCGCGGACCTGCCGGCCCTCAAGGGCAAGCGCCTGGGCGTCCAGCAGGACACCACGGGCGAGGAGTACGGGCGGGCGAACGCCGAGGCCAACGGCTACGAGGTCGTCGAGTACGAGGACCTGCCGCTGCTGACGACCGCGGTGCGGACCGGCGCGGTGGACGCGGCGATCAACGACAACGGCGTGATGCTCGACTACGCCAAGGAGTTCCCGGACACCGAGGTGACCGCCGAGTTCGCCACCGACGAGCAGTACGGCATCGGCATGAAGAAGGGCAACACCGCCCTCCAGACCAAGGTCAACGACGTGCTGAAGAAGGCCAAGGAGAGCGGCGAGTACGACCGCATCTACGAGAAGTGGTTCGGCAAGAAGCCGGAGTCGAAGTAACCGGCTGACCCCGGGGCCGGTGCCGTCGGGCACCGGCCCCTCTCGTTGTCCCCGCTTCCCGGAGGAGATCCCTCATGGCCATGTCCAAGCGGCGGAGGTCGACGCTCTCCCGCCGCGCGCAGTACGTCCTGTTGCTCGTGGTCGCGCTCCTGCTGGCGTTCATCGCCGACTGGGGCGAGCTGCGCCGGTCGTTCTTCGACGTCGACACCGCCCGGGAGATGTTCCCGGGCATCCTGACGGTGGCGTTCAAGAACACGCTGCTCTACACGGCGTTCGGCTTCGCCATCGCCCTGGCGCTGGGCCTGGTGCTGGCCCTGATGAAGCTGTCGTCGGTGGCGCCCTACCGCTGGCTCGCCACCATCTACATCGAGTTCTTCCGCGGGGTGCCCGCGCTGCTGGTGTTCATCGCGATCGACACCGCGGTGCCGCTGGCGTTCGGCATCGCCTTCGACACCGCGTCCAAGGCGGGCGTGGCGCTGGGCCTCGCGGGCGGCGCCTACATCGCCGAGACGATCCGCGCGGGCATCCAGGCCGTGCCCAAGGGGCAGATCGAGGCGGCCAGGTCGCTCGGCATGTCCCCGTTCCGGACCACGGTCACCGTGGTGATCCCGCAGGCGTTCCGCATCGTCCTGCCGCCGCTGACCAACGAGCTGATCCTGCTCACCAAGGACTCCTCGCTGATCAGCGTGGTGGGTCTGACCAGGGCCGAGTACGAGCTGACGAAGTTCGGCCGCGAGACGCTGAGCCAGAACCCGACGCTGACGCCCATCCTGGTCGCGGGCCTGTGCTACCTGATCATCACCCTGCCGCTGGGCCACCTGTCGCGGCACCTGGAGCGCCGCACGGGCGGCAAGAAGATCAAGACACCCGCATCGACGGAGGTGTGAGGAAGTGAGCTCCGAGATCGCGGTGGAGATCACCGGGCTGAAGAAGTCCTTCGGCCCGCTGGAGGTGCTCAAGGGCATCGACGTGCGGGTCGAGCGCGGTGAGGTGGTGTGCGTCATCGGGCCGTCCGGCTCGGGCAAGTCCACCCTGCTGCGCTGCGTGAACCTGCTGGAGGAGCCCACCGCGGGCAAGATCGTGGTGGACGGGGTCGAGCTGACCGACCCGGACGCGGACATCGACGCCGCCCGCACCCGCATCGGCATGGTGTTCCAGGGCTTCAACCTGTTCTCGCACCTCAGCGTGCTGAACAACCTGACCGTGGCGCAGCGCAAGGTGCTCAAGCGGGACGCCAAGCAGGCCGAGGAGGTCGCGCTGCGCAACCTCGCGCGCGTCGGGCTGTCGGAGAAGGTCAACGCCATGCCGGCGCAGCTGTCCGGCGGCCAGCAGCAGCGCGTGGCGATCGCGCGGGCGCTGTCGATGGACCCGGACGTGATGCTGTTCGACGAGCCGACCTCGGCGCTCGACCCCGAACTGGTCGGCGACGTGCTCGGCGTGATGCGGCAGCTCGCGGACGAGGGCATGACCATGCTCGTGGTGACGCACGAGATGCAGTTCGCCCGCGAGGTGGCCGACCGGGTGCTGTTCATGGACGGCGGGTACCTGGTCGAGGAGGGCCCGGCCGAGCAGGTCATCGGGGCGCCGCAGCACGAGCGGACCCGATCGTTCCTGGCCCGCGTGCTCAACCCGACCCACCAGGGACCGACCGCTCCCTGACCTTGCGCGGGCACCCGCGCAACCCCCATTGTCGATCACATGGGCGAGGGGGCGCGGCTGGACGTGTTCGACCCCGACCCGCCGCGCTCCTCCCGCCTGTCGGCGGCCGAGGTGCTGCGCGGGGTCGGGGAGCAGGAGGGTGCGTGGCGGCTGCCGCGCCGGCGGGCGGGGATGCCGCCGGTGGTGCGGGTGGCCGACCGGTACCTGACCGGGCAGCTGGACCTGCGGGCGGTGGAGTTCCCGTACCTGCTGGAGTTCGTGCGGTGCCGGTTCGAGGCGCCGCCGGACCTGCGGCAGGGCAAGCTCGCGGGCATCGGGTTCGAGGGCTGCCGGCTGCCCGGCCTGATGGGGCGCAACCTGTCCTGCGCGAACGAGGTCTCGCTGGCCGGCAGCACCGTCGAGGGCCTGGTGGACCTGGTGGACGCGGACGTCGCCGGGTCGCTGTCGCTGCGGGACGCGGTGCTGCGCGCGTCGGGCGGCGCCGCGCCGGACGGCATCGCGTTCCACGCCGACCGGCTGAAGCTCGCGGGCGGGCTGCTGGCGCAGCGCGTGCGGGTCTCGGGCGAGCTGCGCCTGGCGGGCGGGCGCGTCGGCGGGTACTGCAACCTCAGCGGCGGGGAGCTGGACAACCCGCGGGGGCACTCGGTCAACGGCACCGGGCTGCACGTGGGCGGGAACCTGCTGATGGCCGACTGCCGGTTCCGCGGCACCGTGCTGCTCGCGGGCGCCCGGGTGTCCTCGGCGCTGACGCTGCGCGGGGCGGTGGCGACCGACGGCCGGGCCGACGACGACGCGCTCGACCCGCACTCCGACCCCAACGCCACCCTGGTGTTCGACCGCCTCACCGTGGACGGCGACGTGCAGCTCGACCGGGGGTTCAGCAGCACGGGGACGGTGCGGATGGTCAACGCCGCGCTCGGCGGCACGCTGTCGCTGTCCGGCGGGGTGTTCGACGCGGGCGGCCCGGAGGCGGACGACCCGACCGGCTACGGGCGGGCGCTGCGGACCGACGTCGCCGAACCCACCGGGTACGGGCGCGCGCTGCACCTGGACGGCGCGCAGGTCGGCGGGGACATCATCGGGCGGCAGGCGCGGGTGCGCGGTCAGCTGCGGATGGTGGACCTCCAGGCCAAGGGCAGCCTGGTCCTGGACGGGTCCACCCTGGACAACCCCCGGGCCGACGCGGTGCTGGGCAACCGGTCGCGCGTCGGCAGCAACCTGAACGCGCGCCAGGTCGAGGTCACCGGCGGGCTGGAGCTGCGCGGCGTCCACGTCGGCGCCAACCTCGACCTGCGCGGCAGCCGCCTCACCCGGCCCGGCCGGTACCGGCACCAGCCCGCCGGGAAGCCGTCCCTGGACGTCGGCGGGGCGGTGATCGGGCGCGACCTGATCTGCGCGCGCGGCGAGAAGGAGTTCGTGGCCCACGGCGGGGTGCGGGCGCGGCGGGCGCAGGTCGGGCGGATGGCGACGTTCGCCGGGGCGGTGCTCGGCGACAAGCTCGACGCGCACGCGCTGAACGTGCTGGGGATGCAGGTGCAGGAGCTGGTGGTCACGCCGATCACCCCGCCGCGCGGCGACGTGACGCTGCGGCAGGTGCGCTGCACGTCGCTGGACGACAACGAGAACTTCTGGGGCGCGACCGGGCGGATCGACCTGGAGGAGTTCCGGTACGACTCGCTGCGGCGCCCCATCGACCTGCGCGACGACCAGGAGGTGGCCCGGCGGCTGCGGTGGCTGAGCCAGGCCATGCGGCGCACGTACCGGCCGGGGCCCTACGACCAGTTCGCGGAGATGCTGAGGGCGAGCGGCAACGACGAGCACGCGTCGGCGGTGCTGGTGGAGAAGCAGCGGCTGAGGTACCGGGCGGTGGCCGAGGGCCGCGGCTGGCGGCGGCCGCTCGTGCTGGTGTGGAGCTGGGCGCAGCGGGCGATGGTGGGGTACGGGTACCGGCCGGCGCGGGCGGTCGGGTGGCTGGTGGTGGCGTGGCTGCTGGGCAGCGCGTGGTTCGCGGCGGGGCCGCCGCTGGACGAGATCAACGAGCAGGACCACCTGCCGTGGAACCCGTGGCTGTTCACCATCGACCTGGTGGTGCCGATCGTGGACTTCGGGAACAAGAACCGGTGGCAGACGCCGGGGGCGTCGCAGTGGATCGCGTCGGGGCTGATCGTGCTGGGGTGGGTGCTGGCGACCACGGTGGCAGCCGGCCTGACGCGGGTGCTGAAGCGGTGAGCCGGGATCGGGTGGGCGTCGGTCGTCCGCCGGGGGCGGGCGCGGCGTGACCTAGTCTGATCCGCGTGACGGACCTGGTGCTGGCCCTGGACGTCGGCGGCACCAAGATCGCCGGCGCGCTCGTCGACCGGAGCGGCGCGGTGCTGCGCGCGGCGCGCGTGGGCACCCCGCGCGCGAGCGCCGAGCGGACGTGGGCCGCCGTGGTGGACGTGGTCGAGCAGGTGCTGCGCGGCGAGGGCGTGGCGGGCGTCGGCATCGCCTGCGCGGGGCCGGTGGACACGGCGGCCGGGACGGTCGGGCCGATCAACGTCCCGGCGTGGCGCGGCTTCCCGCTGCGCGACCGCGTCGCCGACCTGCTGCCCGGCGTGCCGGTGGAGCTGGCGGGCGACGGGCCGTGCATGGCGCTGGGCGAGCACTGGCTCGGCGCGGGCCGGGGCAGCCGGTTCATGGTCGGGCTGGTGGTGAGCACCGGGGTCGGCGGCGGGCTGGTGCTGGGCGGGCGGGCGTTCGGCGGGCGCACCGGGAACGCCGGGCACCTCGGGCACGTGGTGGTCGAACCGGGCGGCGAGCCCTGCGCGTGCGGTGGGCGCGGGTGCGCGGAGACGGTCGCGGGCGGGCCCCGGATGGTGGACTGGGCGCGGCGGCAGGGCTGGTTGGCGCCCGACGACGCGGACGCGGCGCTGCTCGCGGCGGCGGCCGGGGCCGGTGAGGAGATCCCCCGGGCCGCGTTCGAGCGGGCCGGGCGGGCGGTGGGGCTGGCGATCGCGGCCACGGCCGCGGTGGTGGACCTCGACCTCGCGGTGGTCGGCGGCGGGGTGGCGCGGGCCGGGGAGCTGCTGCTCGACCCGGTCCGGCGCACCGTCGCCGAGCACTGTGGACTGTCCTACCTGGACGGGTTCCGGGTGGAGCGGGCCGAGCTGGACGAGCGGGCCGGGCTGGTCGGGGCGGCCGCGCTCGTCCTGGGGGCCTGAAAACGCGCCCCGGCCCCGGCGCGGGGAGCGCCGGGGCCGGGGGCCGGGACCGGGACCGGGCCGAAGACCGGACCCGGGACCAGGCCGGGGATCGGACCGGAGACCGGACCCGGGACCAGGTCAGTGCGCGGCCACGGGCTTCACGCGGTCGCTGTCCTCGTCCACGTGGTAGTCCTCGCCGGCGGTCTCGTCCGTGCCGTTGAACAGCCGGGCCTTCCGCGCGATCAGCGTGACCACGACGGCGACCAGCAGGTTCGCCACGACCGCCACCGCGCCGACGTAGATCTGCACCGTCGACCCGCCGAACGGGTGCCAGCCGAACAGCGACAGCTTGCCCAGCGGCAGCGCCGACCCGGCGAAGTGCGCCTTGCCGACCGCCGGGTTGCCGATGTTGTAGAGCAGCCACATGCCGTAGCCCATGCCGGCGACCCAGCCGGCGATGAGGCCCCACAGGTGGAACCACCGCGTGTACAGCGCGATCGCCACGGCGGGCAGCGTCTGGAGGATCATCACGCCGCCGATGAGCTGGAGGTCGATGGAGAACTGCGGGTCGATGAACACGATGAACGCGACCGCGCCGAACTTCACCACCAGCGACGCCAGCTTGGCCTGCTTGGCCTCCTGCGCGGGCGTCGCGTCCTTCTTCAGGTACTCCTTGTAGATGTTGCGCGTCCACAGGTTCGCCGCCGCGATGGACATGATCGCGGCGGGCACCAGGGCGCCGATGGCGATCGCCGCGAAGGCGACGCCCGCGAACCAGTCCGGGAACTCCATGTCGAACAGCACCGGCACGATGGTGTTCGTGTCGGGGCGGCCGGTGGCCTGGTTGGTGATGGGCTTGACGCCGGCGCTGATCGCGACGAAGCCGAGCAGCGCGAGCAGGCCCAGCAGCAGCGAGTACGCGGGCAGCGCGACCATGTTCCGCTTGATCACGTTGCGCCCGCGCGAGGCCAGGATGCCGGTCAGCGAGTGCGGGTAGAGGAACAGCGCCAGCGCCGAGCCCAGCGCGAGGGTCGCGTACTGGAGCTGGTTGTTGGCGTTGAGCAGGACGCCGTCGCTCGGGGCGGGCGACGCGTCGAACTTGGCCTGCGCGCTGTCGACGATCGCGCCCCACCCACCGAACTTGCCGGGCAGGTAGATCACCGCGACCAGGATGACGATGTAGATCAGGGTGTCCTTGACGAACGCGATCAGCGCGGGTGCCCGGAGCCCGGACTGGTAGGTGTAGAGCGCGAGGATCACGAACGCGATGAACAGCGGCAGGTGGCCGAGGAGGCCGGAGCCGTTGAGGCCCATCGTGCGCAGCACGGCCTCCAGGCCGACGAGCTGGAGCGCGATGTAGGGCATGGTCGCGACGATGCCGGTGATCGCGATGATCAGCGCCAGCCAGTGCGAGCCGTACCGGCCGCGGACGAAGTCGGCGGGCGTCACGTAGCCGTGCACGCGGGACACCGACCACATGCGCACCAGCGGCAGGAACACGATCGGGTACAGCACGACCGTGTAAGGCAGGGCGAAGAAGCCCGTGGCGCCGGCGCCGAAGACCAGCGCGGGCACGGCCACGAACGTGTAAGCGGTGTAGAGGTCACCGCCCACCAGGAACCAGGTGATCCAGGAACCGAACTTCCGCCCGCCGAGGCCCCACTCGTCGAGGTGGTCCAGCGTGCTGCCGGCCTGCCACCTCGCCGCGAGGAAACCGAGCACGGTGACCAACAGGAACAGGGCGGTGAAGACCGCCAACTCGACCCACTGCACCTCTACTTCGCCCCCTCGTCCAGGTCGTCCACGCCGAGCAGGTCGGGCTTGCCCTTGACCACCGGTTCGTCCTTGGTCTTCAGGTAGACCAGGCCGACGCAGAGGACACCGACCGGGACCCAGGCGAACTGGTACCAGTAGAAGAACGGCAACCCCAGCAGCCGCGGCTCGTCGGAGTTGAACCACGGTGTGACGAGCATGAGCAGCGGGATGAGCAGCAGCAGGTTCCAGTTGCTCCAGCGGAGGCTGGATTTTCGAGCAGACGGCATGTGCGCCCTCCGTACGGCCCTGGTGACACGGTGTCGCGCGATGCTAGGCCGGGAGGGGGATCGCAGTCACCATGTCGAGTGGGTTACCTACGGGTGACGTAGCTGGATCGTGACCATGCCCCCGTCAGCTGTCGCGCAATCCGGTCGCCAGGTGCTCCTCGGCGCGGTCGAGGTAACGGAGCATGGCCCGTTCCGCCTCCGGGACTTGACCGGCGTCGAGGTGCGCCAGCATCTCCTCGTTGAGGGTCAGGTAGTCCTCGTAGAACACGCGCGAGTCGCCCATGACCACGAACGCGAGGCGCAGCTCGGCCAGCAGCCGGCGCATCTCCTCGTCGAGGCGGGAGCTGCCGGCGAGGGCGGTGACGGCCTGGTGGAACCGGACGTTCGCGGTGCCGACGCCGGACCAGTCGTCGCGCTCGCGCCGGCCGACGCCCAGGGCGACGGCGTCGCGGACGGCCTGCCGGGCGGCCTCGGGGGCGCGGTCCCAGTGGCGGACGGCGCCGGTCTCGATGACGCGGCGGGCGGCGTAGAGGTCGCGGATGTCGGCCACCTCGGGGACGCGCACGAACACGCCCCTGCTGTACTCGTGCACGAGCAGGCGCTCGTGGGTGAGCAGGCGGAACGCCTCGCGCAGCGTGTTGCGGGAGACCCGGAGGGCCTCGCCGAGCGCCTTCTCGTTGAGCTGCCTGCCGGGCTTGATGTGGCCGGCGAGGACGCTGTCGCGCAGCTTGTCCGCGACCCGCTCGGCGGTGGTGGACCGGTCGAGGTCGGCCCGCTCCTTGGCCAGGTTGCTGAGCCAGTCGTCGGACTCGACGGTCGTCATGGCGGTCGAGTCTACTCGTTGAACAACTCCCTCCTCGGACGAATCACATGGAGTATTGCAGGATTGTTGAACAATCCCCACACTGGACGGGGGCGACGAGAGGGGGCTGGCCGTGGATCTCAACGCGGACCTGGGTGAGGGCTTCGGCCGCTGGTCGCTGGGCGACGACCGGGCCCTGCTCGACATCGTGACCAGCGCCAACGTCGCGTGCGGCTTCCACGCGGGCGACCCGGAGACGATGCGGCGGACCTGCGGGTGGGCGGCGGCGCGCGGGGTGGCCGTCGGCGCGCACGTGGGCTACCGCGACCTCAACGGCTTCGGCAGGCGGTTCGTGGACGTGGAGGCCGGCACGCTCACCGCCGAGGTGCTCTACCAGCTGGGTGGCCTGGACGCGTGCGCCCGCGCCGCCGGCACCCGCGTGGCCTACGTCAAACCGCACGGCGCCCTCTACAACGCCCTGGTCGAGCACGAGGCGCAGGCCGACGCGGTGGTGGACGCGGTGCGCGCGTACGACCCGGCGCTGCCCGTGCTCGGCCCGCCCGGCGCGGTGTGGTTGAAGCGGGCCGAGGTGGCGGGGCTGCCGGTGCGCCACGAGGCGTTCGCCGACCGGGCGTACACGTCGCGGGGCGCGCTGGTGGACCGGCGGCGGCCCGGCGCGGTGCTGCACGACCCGCGCGAGGTGGCGGCGCGGTGCGTGGCGCTGGCCGTGGACGGGCAGGTGCGGGCGGTGGACGGGCGGCTGCTGCGGATCCGGGCGGACTCGATCTGCGTGCACGGCGACACCCCGGGGGCGGTGGGTCTCGCGCGGGCCGTGCGCGAGGCGCTGACCGGGGTCGGGGTGCCGCTGGGGCCGTTCGCGGGCGGGGCGGACCGGGTGAGCGCGTGACCGGCCGGGAGTGTGGTCGGCCGGGAGTGTGGCCGGCCGGTCGCCCGAACCGGTGAGCCGCCGAACCCGGGGTGCCCGAATTTTCAGGGCTGATCGGGGGTTCCTCCCCGCGCCGCCGGTCGAGAGCATCGAAGGGGTGATCAGAGAACTCCGCACCGCACTCCCGCTGGCCCTCGGCCTGTCCCTGCTCGCCGCGGTCCTCGCGCCCACCGCCCACGCGCAGTCCGCCCCGTGCCTCGACCCGAACGCGCCCACCACGGTGGAGGAGCAGCGCCTGGACGACCGGCTCACCCCCGAGGGCCCCGCGGTCGGCCCCGAGCTGACCCGGCTCGGCGGCTTCGACGACGACGTCACCCTCTTCACCACCCGGCTCTGCGCGACCACCACCCGCGCCGCCGCGCGGCAGCTCGCCGACGGCGCCGGCACGAACCTGTGGCGGGCCGCCGTGCAGCGGGCCCGGACGCCGCAGACCTGGGACGCCTACGACGACCGGCCCCTGTACTGGGCCCGCCTCCAGGCCACCCGGGCGCTCCGGCAGTGGCAGCCGCCCTTCACCCTCACCGCCGCCGAGCGCGCCGAGCTGGTCGACCGGTTCGACCGGGCGTCGCGCGGCATCACCGACGCCCGGTTCGGCGCCGGGGTCCGGCGGGTCGCGGTGACCGGGTTCGACCCGTTCCAGCTGTTCGGCACGTCCGTGCGGCGCAGCAACCCGTCCGGTGCGGCGGCGCTCCGGCTGGACGGCCTGGTCGTGGACACCCCGCGGGGCCGGGTGGTCCTCCAGGCCGCCGTGCTGCCGGTGCTCTGGGGGTCGTTCGACCAGGGGATCGTGGAGCGGTTCTTCGGCACCGCGGCGGACCAGGCGCCGCACGCGTTCGTGACGGTCAGCCAGGGGCGGCCCGGCCGGTTCGACGTGGAGCGGTGGGCCGCCCGCTGGCGCGGCGGGTTCCAGGACAACAACGACGTCGGCGAGTTCGGCCCGGTGCCGGACGCCGCCGGGTGGCCGCAGCCCGCGCACGAGTTCATCGAGACGACGCTGCCGGTCGACCGGCTCGTCAACGCGGGCACCGCGCCGTACCCGGTGCTGTTCAACCGCTCGTTCTGCGAGTGGCGGCCCGGTTCCCCGCCCGGCGCGGGTCCGGTGGACTGCCGCGAGGACGAGCCGACGCCGGGCGCGGCGGCGGCGTCGGGCGGTGGCGGCGACTACCTGTCCAACGAGTCGGTGTACCGGGCGAACCGGCTGCGCCTCGGCCTGGGCGCGACCACCGTCGCGGGCGGTCACCTGCACACGCCCGAGCTGGGCCAGCCGGCCGACCCGACCGCGCTGACCGACGCGGCGTTCGAGCGGGAGCGCCGGGCCATCGCCGATCAGGTGGTCGCCCTGGTGTCAGTAACCTGACCGGGTGAGGAGACGGCGGGCGGCGGTCGTGGCGGTGGCCGTGCTGTCGCTCGCCGCCTGCACCGCCCGGGTCGGGGGCACGCCGGACGCCGAGGTGGTCCGCCCCTCGCTCACCCCCTCGCCGCGGGAGCTGCCGCAGGCGGGCGGGTGCACCGACACCGGCGTGGAGGTGCTCGACTGCGCCGCGCCGCACGAGGCCGAGGTCACCGAGGTCGGGCAGCTGCCGGAGCTGGGCACGGCCTACCCGGAGGAGCGCGACCTGCGCCGCGCCGCCGTCCCGGCGTGCCGGACCGCGCTGACGGCCTACGTCGGCAGCGCCGACCACGACGCCACCCGGCTCCAGGCGCGGGCGTTCTGGCCGAGCCGCGACGGCTGGGCGCGCGGCGACCGCTGGCTGGTGTGCGCGGTGGTCGAGGTCGCGCCGGACGGCACGCGGGTGCGGCGCACCGGCACCGTCCGGGGCGTCCTGGCGGCGGCCGGCTTCAGCACCCTCCAGCTGTGCGCGACCGGCTCGCCGGGCGTGGACGAGGACGCCGGGCTCACCGGTTGCGACCAGGCGCACCGCGCCGAGGCCGTGCCCGGCGTGCTGGCCGTCGGCGGCCCCCGGGACCCCGCGCCGTCACTCGACCAGGTCAGGCAGAAGGCGGCCGACCACTGCTCACGGGCCGTGACCGCCTACGTGGGCGCGCCGCGCGACGACGTGTTCGCCTCGTGGCGCTCGTTCGGCAGCCTCGCCTGGTCCGAGGGCTACACCTCGGTCATCTGCTTCGCCGAGGCGACCCGCCCGTTCACCGGTCGCCTGTGGGGCCTCGGGCGCAACCCCCTGCCCGCCTGACCGGACCGGCCGAGTTGTCCACAGGCCGGGTTGTGCACACCACCCACAGGCTGTGCACAGCTCTGTCCACAACCTGTGGACAACTATCGCCGGCGGAACGCGGACACGACGAGCAGGACCCCCGCGAAGATCGACGCTCCGCTGTCGAACACGCCCCTGAGCACCGGCAAAAGGGTGACGAACCCGAGTTCGTACACCACCGAACAGGTGATTGCGGTGATCCCCGCGGTCAGGGGAGCGGCTGGGGACAGCTTCCCCGCGCACACCAGACCCACCAGCAGGCCCGCGAGCCCCAGCGCCACCAGACCGCGTGCCCGCACCTCGTCCAGCTGGTCGATCCCGTAGCCCCACGCGAACGCCGCGAACCCCGCGGCCACCACCCCGAGCAGAGCCCCACCGAGGTGCCACCCCAGCACTACCCGCTCCCGCCCCGGTTCAACCGGGTAATAGCGCACGATGCCCGGATCGGGTCCGGGGCGTGCCTCTCGCGGCCCGTCGAAGTGCAGGCCGCCGAGGAAGTCCTCCCGCTGCGTCACCCTTCCTTGGTACGCCAGAGCCTCCCCGAACGAGCCGGAAATCACCCGCGGTGACGAAAAAAGGGACCCGGTGGGCGCCGTTGGCCACCGGGTCCCTTGAACCGCGGGAACGTTCGCCGCGGTGGTTCGGGGGAGGATCAGCCGAGCCGGAGCTTCAGCGCCTCCAGCTCGTCGCGCAGCGAGGTCGGCACCTTCTCGCCGATCTTGGCGAACCACTCCTCGATCATCGGGATCTCGGCCCGCCACTCGTCGGCGTCGAACTCCAGCGCCGCCTCGACGTCGCCGGGCGCCGCGTCCAGGCCCGCCAGGTCGAGCGCCTCGGCGGTCGGCACGTGGCCGATCGGCGTCTCCACGGCGGCGGCCCTGCCCTCGATCCGCTCGACGGCCCACTTCAGCACGCGCGAGTTCTCGCCGAAGCCCGGCCACAGGAACCGCTTGTCCTCACCGCGGCGGAACCAGTTGACGTAGAAGATCTTCGGCAGCTTGTCCGCGTCGGCCGACTTGCCGGTGTCGATCCAGTGCTGGAAGTAGTCGCCCGCGTGGTAGCCGATGAACGGCAGCATCGCCATCGGGTCGCGGCGCACCACGCCGACCTTGCCGGCGGCCGCCGCGGTCGTCTCGCTGGACAGCGTGGCGCCCATGAACACGCCGTGCTGCCAGTCGCGGGACTCGGTGATCAGCGGGATCGTGGTGGCGCGCCGGCCGCCGAAGAAGATCGCCGAGATCGGCACGCCCTTCGGGTCGTCCCACTCGGGGGCCTTGATGTCGCACTGCTCGATCGGCGTGCAGTAGCGCGAGTTCGGGTGCGAGGACAGCTCCTCGCCGCCCGGCGTCCAGTCCTGCTTCTTCCACGAGGTCAGGTGCGCGGGCGGCTCGCCCATGCCCTCCCACCACACGTCGCCGTCGTCGGTCAGCGCGACGTTGGTGAACAGCGAGTTCCCCTTCTCGATGGTGCGCATCGCGTTGGGGTTGGTGTGGTAGTCGGTGCCGGGCGCGACGCCGAAGAAGCCGTTCTCCGGGTTCACCGCATACAGCCGGCCGTCCTCGCCGAACCGCATCCAGGCGATGTCGTCGCCCAGGGTCTCGACCTTCCAGCCGGGGATGGTCGGCTCCAGCATGGCCAGGTTGGTCTTGCCGCAGGCGCTGGGGAACGCGGCCGCGACGTAGTAGGTCTTCCGCTCCGGCGAGGTGAGCTTGAGGATCAGCATGTGCTCGGCCAGCCAGCCCTCGTCGCGCGCCATCACCGAGGCGATGCGCAGCGAGTAGCACTTCTTGCCCAGCAGCGCGTTGCCGCCGTAGCCCGAGCCGTAGGACCAGATCATCCGCTCTTCGGGGAACTGGGTGATGTACTTCGTCTCGTTGCACGGCCACGGCACGTCGTCCTGGCCCGGCTCCAGCGGCGCGCCGATCGAGTGCAGCGCCTGCACGAAGTCGGCGTCGTGGCCAAATCGGTTCAGCGCCTTCGTGCCCATGCGGGTCATGATGTGCATCGAGACGACGACGTACTCGGAGTCGGTGATCTCCACGCCCAGCATCGGCTTCTCCGCGTCGAGCGGGCCCATGCAGAACGGGATCACGTACATCGTGCGACCGCGCATCGAGCCCCGGTAGAGCTCGGTCATGACCCCCTTCATCTCGGCGGGGTCCATCCAGTTGTTCGTCGGGCCCGCGTCCTGCGGGTCCACCGAGCAGATGAACGTGCGCTCCTCGACGCGGGCCACGTCGGTCGGGTCGCTGGCCGCCCAGAAGGAGTTGGGCTTCTTCTTCAGCGGGACGAAGGTGCCCGCGTCCACGAGCTTGGCAGTGAGGCGGTCCCACTCGTCCTGGGAACCGTCCGCCCACACGACCTGGTCGGGACAGGTGAGCTCGGCGACCTCGTGCACCCAGGACAGCAGGCGCGGGTGGTCGGTGGGTGCCTGGTCGAGACCGGGAATGGTCACTGCCGTCATCTCGTCTCGTCTCCTAGCCGATCGCCAGCCCACGGTGGACGTCGATGTCCGGGTGGGACGTCCTCGGGAATGGCTCCGCCCGCCCGGTGGAGGGCGTGCCGTTTAAGGGATAGACGGAGGTTAGCCGGGTTAATCACCGGTAACGCACATCCGACCTGTCGGCTGGCTCACAAAACCGATCCTGTAATCGATTCAGCACCCGATCACCTTAAAAAGCTCATGTGACCTGGGCTTTAGTTGACGTAATGCAAGGGCGCGGCGGTGCGTCGATCACCACAGGGCCGAGGTGTCGACCAGGTTACGCCCGGTACCGCTCCCGGTTCAGGTACGCGAATTTTCCTCGATGTCGACTTGACGAAATGCCCGGATTTCTCGACCGTTCCAGAAATGTGGGCGGGAACGGTTCCGGGGCGGTGCGGCGGTGGGGGCGGGTGTTCGATCAAGTCGGCTCCGACCTGGGGTGACGGGTCGTCGCGCGCACGCCGGGAACCCCTGCGCGCGGCCGGACGAGGGCTGCGGGCAGGGGGTTCGGTGACGTGCGCTACCGGGCTCGGGGAGTCGGGCTCCGCCGCCGCCGGGCCGTGGTGGGGGTCGCGGTGCGGCCGCCGCTCAGTTCGGGCTGATCCACTGCCCGGTCACGGAGTCGATGCGCACCACGCCCGACACCGTCACCCGCCCGTCCCCGCCCCACAACCCGTCGCTGTCGGGCGAGTACTTGCCGTCCTCGCCGATGCGGCCGTGCTCGACCTCGGTCCACTCGTCCTCACCGGTGTGCCGCGTGACGGTGACCTCGCCGTCCCGGGTGATCTCGGTGGCCAGGTCCGCCCGGCCGTCACCGTCGGAGTCGGTGAACAGCCAGGTGTCACCCTCCTCGTCGGTGACCACGGCGGTGTCGGCGCGGCCGTCGCCGTCGGTGTCCTCGGTGGCCGGGCCGATGTTCTGGTCCGCGCCGTCCTCCACGTCCACCACGATCGACCGGCCGTCGTTGGTGTTGGTGCGCTGGTCGCGATCGTCGGCCGGGTCCACGGCCACCCAGTCGCCGGAGTCCTCGTCGAACTCGGCCTGGGCGGTGACCTCGCCCTCGGCGTCGAAGCTGGTCATCAGGTCGGCTTCGCCGTCGCCGTCGGTGTCGGTGAACGCCAGGTGGCCGCCCTCGTCGGTCTCGACCACGGCGCTCTCCTCGACCCCGTCCTGGTCGAGGTCGTAGTTGGCCTCGGCGGTGTACTCCTCGTCGCCGACCGTGACCTTCAGCTCGCCGTCGGTCGTGCCCGTCTCGTCGATGTACACCGTGTCCACCCTCCCGTTCGCGTGTGCCCGGTACGACTCACGTTATGCCGGTTCGGTTCCGCCCGGAAGCTCCCGGCGCGCAGCGCGGGCACCCGGTCACGCGCGGTCGCGCACCGCCCTGATCCGCGCCAGCAGCTCGTCGACCTTGGCGCGCCCCGCGGTCAGCTCGGCCAGCCGCCTGGTCACCGCCTGCAACGCCCGGGTCCGCTCGCCCGCGCTCATCCGCAGCGCCCTGTCGACCTCGCGCAGCTCGGCCTCGATCGCGTCGACCCGCCGGCCCAGCGCGTCGTCCAGCGCCAGCGACAGCTGCTGCTCCGCCTCGATCAGCTGCTCGGCCACCAGCTGGTCCACGGTGGACCGCGCGTCGGCGATGGCGTCGGACAGCCACTGCTTGAGGTGCTGCTTGTCGGCCGAGTGCTTGCGCGTGCGCGCCATCCACCAGCCCGCGCCCAGGCCCAGCACGATCGTCACCGGCAGCACCACCGGGTTCAGCGCCGCCACGCCCAGCCCGGCCAGCGGCAGCGTCGCCAGCCTGCCCGCGCCCAGCCCGCCGGACACGCCCATGAACACCAGCAGCTTGTCCTCGGCGGTCGGCACGCGCTTCTCCGGCGGGCGCAGCACCACCGGCGGGGTCGCGCCGCGCGCGAACTGGCCCCGGATCACGGCCAGCTCCTCGGGCGAGAACAGGTCCGCCAGCGCCGCGTCCGCCACCCGCGCCAGCCGCGCGCCCAACCCCGCGCTGATCCGCCCGGACACCAGCTGGAGCGCCGCGTCCACCTGCTGCGGCAGCAACGCCAGCCGCTCCCGCGAGGCCGAGTCGATGGCCGTGCGGAACCACGTCTGCACGTCCCGGACCTGCCGGCTCACCTCGTGCGCGCCCTCCACGCGGGCCCGCTGCACCTCGCCGCGCAACCGCACCTGCCAGCTGCGCGTGGACGAGCGGCGCTGCGAGTTCAGCTCGTCGCGCCGGGCGCGCAGCGCCTCCGCCTCCTCCTCGCCGGAGGACAGGGCGCGCTTGTCGGCCTCGGTGCGGGCGACCAGCTCGTCCAGCACGGTGGCCAGCGCGCGCAGCCCGTTGGCCTCGCCGAGCATCGCCGCCCGCCCGACCACCAGCTCCTGCAACGCCTCCTGCAACGCGCCGACGCCCGAGCGCTCCCGCAGCATCGCCGCCGCGTCCGGGTTCGGCGCGTTCGCGGCCAGCTCGAACACCCGCGAGGACACCGGGTGGAACCGCGCGTCGCGGAACCTCGGGGCGTGCTCGGCCAGCAGCGCCCGGTCCGCCTCCAGCACCTGCTGCCAGCCCCGGTACTGGTCGACCTTGGCCAGCGCGAACACCACGGTCTCCACGCGCTCACCGAGCGCGCGCAGGAAGTCCAGCTCGCCCCGCGTGAACGGGGCCGAGGCGTCGACCACGAACAGCAGCGCGGTCGCGTCGGCGGCGGCCTCGGCGGCCAGCTCGCCGTGCGCGGCGTCCAGGCCGCCGACGCCGGGGGTGTCGACCACGGACAGCCGCTCCAGCAGCGGGATCGGGGCCTCCACCTCGACGTACCGGGGCGGCAGCATCCCCTCGGGCAGGTCGTGCGCGGCGGACACCCAGCGCGGCAGCTCGGCCCGGTCGAACGGCACCGGCGACATCGACCCGGCGTAGCAGGCGCGCGCCGCCCACTCCGGGCCGTGCCGGAACACCAGGTACGCCGCGGTCGCCACCTCCGCGTCGACCGGGGACAGGCCCGGCGTCGCCAGCAGGGCGTTGACCAGGGAGCTCTTGCCGCGGTTGGTCTCGCCGACGACCACCACCGAGGCGGGCCCGCCGCGGCGGGTCTCCACGAACGACGCGGCGGCGGGGTCCAGCGAGCGGACCAGGGTCGTCAGCCTCTCCCTGGTCTGCCGGACGGTCTGCGGGAGGCCGGTCATCGGGTCGTGTAGACGGTGACGACGGGCGCGCGCAGCGTGCGGCCCCGGTCGACGAAGCCGACCACCTCGGTCTCCGCGACCACGCCGGCCAGCGACGCGTCGTCCGTGGGCAGGGTGCCGCCTGCCTCGTGCCGCGCGGGGTCGAAGCGCTCGCCGTCGGGGCGCAGCGCCGTCACGCCGATCCCGGCCAGGCCCTCCTCGATCCGCTCGACGATGCCGGAGCTGCGGGCCCGGTCCAGCGCGTACAGGCAGAGCTGCACCAACGCGCGCCGCTCGGCCAACGCCTGGTCCAGCAGCTCATCGGCGATGGTGCTGTTCACACCGGCTTCGGACGCCGCCGCCCCCGGTTCCGTTCCGCCGCCCGGTACCGATCCCGTCACCGCCGCCCCCGCAGTTGTTGCCAGATCAGGAAGTACGCCCGGTGCACCACGTGCGCCACGCGGCTCTGCGCGGGCGTGGCGCCGAACGAGGCGAAGGACCGCCACCAGCCGGCCCGCTCCAGCGCGTGCGCGATCAGCTCCTGCGCCGGCCGGCCGGGCAGGCCCAGCTGCTCGGCCACGTCCGGGGAGCTGCCGAACCGCAGCACCTCCTCCAGCAGGTCGTCGGGCATCGCCACGGCGCCGGAGGACACCAGCGTCAACGCCTCCAGCAGCCGCAGCTGGTGCGCCTCGGGCTTGGCCAGCAGCACCTCGATGGCGTTGTGCACGCGCTGCCGCTCGTTCGGGTCGCCGGACGCGGCGGCCAGCGCGGTCACCGACGCCAGCGCGGCGGCGGCCTTGATGCCGTCGGCGCGTGAGCGGAACACCGCGTTCAGCTTGGCGCGCACCCCGTCCAGGCCGGAGGCGTCGAGCAGCCGGCGCCGCAGCGCGCCCGCGGTGATGCCGGGCTCCGCGTCCAGGACCTCCAGGGCCTTGCGGACGCCGTAGAGGTCCAGCTTCTCCAGCAGGCGGGTGCGGACGCCGACCGGGACGGCGCACTCCCAGGAGGTGAACAGGTCCGCCGAGATCAGCATGGTCTCGCGGGTGGCGGCGTCCAGCCCGGCGAGCCCGCGCAGCGCGTCCGCGTCGGCCGAGGTGAAGCCGCCGGTCTCGGTGGACTCGGCGACCAGGCCGATCACCGGCAGCACGTCCGCGACCCGGGGCTTGAGGGTGAGCGCCTGGCGCTCGGCGAGCAGCACGGCCGCCCGCCACGTGTCGCCGGCCGAGCCAGACACGGTCTCCGCGGCGATCGTGTCGGCCTTGTTGAGCACGGCGATCGCGTTCACCGGGCCCGCCTCGCGGCCCGCGGTGGCGGCGGTGAACGCGGCCAGCGCCTGCTGGTCGTCGGCGCGCACGCCCTGGGTGACCACGTACAGCACGGCCTCCGCGCCCGCGACCGCGTTGCGCGACACCGGGTCGAGCTCGCCGCCGAGCAGCGCCTCGGTCCGGGCCACCGAGGCGGCGTCCAGGGAGCCCAGGCCGGGGGTGTCGATCACGGTGAGGTCCCGCAGCACCGCGTTGGTCAGGTACGCCTCCACGTGCGAGACGCGGTCGACGTCCACGCCCAGGTCGCGCGGGATCGACCCGTCCGGCCCGAACGGCAGCACCTGCTTGCGGCCGTCCGTGAACACCACCTCGACGCGGTCCACGGTGCCGTACTGGAAGCGGGTGACCAGGCGCGTGCACTCACCCACGTCGGTCGGCGCGACCCGGCGGCCGATGAGCGCGTTGACCAGCGTCGACTTGCCCGACTTGATCCGGCCGGCCACCGCGACCTGGAGCGGGGCCGACAGCCGGCGCAGCACCTCGCCGAAGCCGGCGGCCGTGGCCGGCGAGACCTGCGGTCGCAACCCGGCGCACAGGGTCGCCACGGCCGCCGAGAGCGGTCCGGCGAGCGGCTGGGCCTGCGTCGTCACGCCCGAATCGTGCCACGCGCGGGTGAAGTCCAGTTTGTGCACGGCGATTCGGGGGTATTTCCGCCAGCGACGAGGGAGGTCACGTCATGGAACAGGGTTACGCTGCGTTCCTGCTGCTCGGCGTGGTGCTGGTGCTCATCGACGGCCAGCTCATCTACCGCAGCGGCAAGGGTTACATGAACCGCGCGTACGGCGACCCGGAGGCGGCCAGGTCGATGACCCGCCTCGCAACCGTGCTCTTTCACCTGGTGGTGCTGGGTCTGCTGGCGCTGGTGTCGATGATCACGGTGAGCACCGGCGACCCGGTCAAGGACGTCGTGGCGAGGCTGGGCATCATGCTGCTGGTGCTCGCGGCGGTGCACGCGGTGACCATGGTCATCCTGGGCCGCATCCGCGACCGGCAGATCCAGCAGCAGCTCGCGGACGAGATGGCCGAGGACCACCGGCAGTTCGAGCAGCAGCAGCAGCAGCGCGTGCCGGCGCAGACCCGGGTGGAGCCGCTGGCCCACCCGACCACCACCTCGCCGGCGGCCACCGCGCCGACGGCGACCCCCGCGGCGCCGCAGCCGCGGGTGGAGCAGCCCGCACCGACCGCCGAGCAGCAGGTCGACCCGACGCAGGTCAGGACGATCCGCTAGGGGTGGTCGCCCTCCGGTCGGGAACTCCGACCGGAGGACTAGTCCGGGTCAACCCGTGGCGCGACGCGCGACGGGGCCCCGGCTGCCTAACCTGGTCGCGTGCGGCGGCTGAGCCTGTGGATGCGAGCGCACCCGGCGTTCGGGGACTCCCTGATCGCCGGGTTGCTGTTCGTCATGGACCTGGGCACCGTGGTCGCCGCCTCGGACTTCGTGTCGCCGGGCACGATGCTCCTGGTCGGCCTGCTCATGGTGGTGCCGGTCGTGTTCCGCCGGCGGCACCCGCTGGGGTCGGCCTACGTCATCCTGGCCGGCGGCGCGCTCCAGCTGGTCACCCACGGCGACCTGGACACCGGCGTGCCGGTGCGGGCCTCGGACTTCGCGCTGGCCGTGGCGCTCTACACGGTCGTGGCCTACGCGGGGCGGCGGCAGGGCCTGCTGTACGCGGTCTGGTTGGCGCTCGGTTCGCTCATCTGGGCGTTCTGGCGGGTCAACGCGGGCCCCGAGGTCGTGTTCGTGCTGTTCGTCGTCGCGGTCGTGTTCGGGTTCAGCTGGGCGCTGGGCGAGTTCGTCGGCGCGCGGCGGGCCTACCACTCGGAGCTGGAGCAGCGGCTGCGGCTGCTGGAGACCGAGCGCGACCAGCAGGCCCGGATCGCGGTCGGCGAGGAGCGGTCCCGGATCGCGCGCGAGCTGCACGACGTGGTGGCGCACGCGGTGAGCGTGATGGTGGTGCAGGCCGACGGCGCGGGCTACGCGATCCGCGGCAACCCCGAGCTGGCCGAGGCGGCGGTGCGGACCATCGCCGACACCGGGCGGCAGGCGCTGACCGAGCTGCGGCGGCTGCTGGGCGTGCTGCGGTCGGAGGACGGGTCGGGCACGCAGTGGGTGCCGCAGCCGGGCGCGAACGACCTGGAGGAGCTGGCCGAGAACTGCCGGGCGGCCGGGCTGCCGGTGCGCCTGGAGGTCGCGGACGACCTGGGCGCGCTGCCCGCGGGCCTCGGGCTGGGCCTGTACCGGATCGTGCAGGAGGCGCTGACCAACACGCTCAAGCACGCTGGGTCCGGCGCGTCGGCGGTGGTCCGCGTGACCCGGACGGGCGACCAGCTGGCCGTGGAGGTGGCCGACGACGGGTTCGGCACGCCCCACGACCTGGTCGCGGTATCCGGGGGGAACGGTCTGATCGGGATGCGCGAGCGCGCCGGCGTGCTGGGCGGCACGCTGGACGCGGGCCCCAACCCCGGCGGCGGGTGGCGGGTCCGGGCCGTGCTCCCCCTGGCGCCGTCATAGGGTGGTCCGGTGATCCGGGTACTGCTCGTCGACGACCAGGAGCTCATGCGGATGGGCTTCCGGATGGTGCTCGGCGCCCAAGACGACATCGAGGTGGTGGGCGAGGCCGGTGACGGCCTGGACGCCGTGCACCTCGCGGCCTCGCTCCAGCCCGACGTGGTGCTGATGGACGTCCGGATGCCCGTGCTCGACGGGGTGGAGGCGACCAAGCGGATCGTGGAGGCGGGCACCGCGAAGGTGCTCGTGATGACCACGTTCGACCTGGACGAGTACGCGCTGTCGGCGCTGCGCAACGGGGCGTCCGGGTTCCTGCTCAAGGACACCCCGCCGGGTGACCTGCTGTCGGCGCTGCGCGCGGTGGCCAGCGGGGACGCGGTGGTCTCGCCTTCGGTGACCAAGCGGCTGCTGAGCCGGTTCCTCGGCGAGGGCGGTGGCGAGCTGCGGGACGCGTCGGTGCTGGAGGCGCTGACCGAGCGCGAGCGCGAGGTGCTGGTGCTGATCGCCAAGGGCCTGTCGAACACCGAGATCGCGCGGAAGCTGTTCCTGTCCGAGGCGACGGTGAAGACGCACGTGGGGCGCATCCTGGCGAAGCTGGAGCTGCGGGACCGCGTGCAGGCCGTGGTGCTGGCGTACGAGACGGGGCTGGTCCGGCCCGGCGACGTGTGAGGCCGCCGGGCCGGGCACCCGGTCAGCGGTACTTCGCGGCGTCCACCGAGGTCGGGTCGACGCCCGCCTTGAAGACCTCCTCGTACCAGCGGCCCCAGTCCGGCCGCGAGCCGTCCAGGTCGGTGAAGCCGTACTCGCGCATGAGGGTCCACGACGCGAGCGCCCTGCCGTTGTGGCGGTGCCGGTCCGGGTCGGCCGCGAGCGCGGCGATGCCGCGGCCCACGTAGTGCGGCGACTCCGCCATCGCGTAGTGCGGGTCCTCGGCGATCGCGTCGCGCCAGTTCTCCTCGGTGACGCCGAAGTGCTCCAGCATCTGCTCCGACCGCAGGAAGCCCGGCGTGACCGCGACCGACGTGCAGCCGTGCGGCTCCAGCTCCTTGGCCATCACGGTGCCGAAGCGGCGGATCGCCACCTTCACCGAGTCGTAGGCCAGGGACCCCGAGTAGAACTCGTCGCTGTCGCCGTCGGTGACCTCGACCAGCAGGCCGCCCGGCCGGCGGACCAGCAGCGGCAGCAGGCGGTGCAGGGTGACCAGGTGGGCCTGCACGCTGTTGCGCCACAGCCGCAGCTGCTTGTCCAGGTCCTGCTCCCAGAACACGCGGAACTCGGTGTCCGCCTCACCGCCCCACACGTCGTCCACCAGGACGTCCAGCCGCCCGTCGCCCTCGGCCTCGACCCGGGCGCGGAACGCGTCCACGTCCTCGGGCACGGTGAAGTCGCAGCGCACCGCGATGCCGCGCCCGCCGGCCGCCGTGACCAGCTCGGCCGTCTCCTCGATCGTCTCGTCGCGGCCGATCGGCGACCTGCGCTCCCGCGTCGACCGGCCGCCGACGAACACCGTCGCGCCCGCCGCGCCCAGCTCGACCGCGATCGCCCGGCCCGCGCCGCGCGTCGCCCCCGTCACCGCGGCGACCTTCCCCTTCAGCTCCACTGCCGTCATCTCCCCTTCCACGCGTCCAGCACCGCGTCCACGTCTTCCCGCAGCCGGTCCGCCAGCGCGCCGCGCGGCCGGACCGACCAGTCCATCGACACCCCGTAGAGCAGGCCCGTGAGCACCCTGGCCGCGCGTTCCGGGGACGGCGCGCGCGGCAGGTCGGCCCGGCGGGTCAGCTCCAGCACGGTCCGCCCGGTCGCCTCGTACAGGTCGGCGAGCAGCGCCCGCAGCTCCGGGTCGATCAGGTCCACCCCGAGCTGCGCCAGGTGGTTCTGCGCCTCGTTCGGGTCGCTCATGCCCTCGAACCAGGTCAGCAGCGCGGCGCGCAGGCCCTCGACCGGGTCCGGCACGTCGGCCGCGGCGCGCATCCGGGCCACCTGCTCGGCGCTGGTGCGCCGGGTCAGGGCCTGGAGCAGGCCGCTCTTGGAGCCGAAGCGCTGCGCCACCGTGCCCACCGAGACCTCGGCCGCCGCGGCGACGTCGGCGAGCGTGAAGCCGGGTCCCCGGCGGCCGATGACCTGCGCGGTCGCGGCGAGCAGGCGCTCGTCCGTGATCGTCCTGGGTCGGGGCACGGGGTTATTGAACCACGGTTCAGTAATGGCTCGCGCCTAGGGTGTGGCGATGACCTGGAGACCCCGCCTCATCGCCCTGGACATCGACGGCACGATCACCCCGGTGGGGCGCGAGGACGTGGCCCCCGCGGTGCGCGCGGCGATCCGGCGGGCCGTCGACCACGGCGCCCACGTGGTGCTCTCCACCGGCCGCAGCCTCATCGGCGCCCGGCCCGTGGCCGAGGACCTGGGCCTGGTCGGCACGGCGATCTGCTCGAACGGCGCGGTGTGGTGGGACGCGGCGGCGCGGGCGGTGGTGCGGAAGGTGGCGTTCGACCCGGGGCCGTCGGTGGAGCGGTTGCGGGCGCTGCTGCCGGGCGCGGTGTTCGCGGCCGAGCTCACCGGGGTGGGGAACCTGTCGTTCGGGCGGTTCCCGGACGGCGACCTGTGGGGCGAGGTGCGGGAGGTCCCGTTCGCGGAGCTGGTGGCCGAGCCGACGTCGCGGCTGGTCGTGCGGTGGGTGGGGCGGACGCCGGAGGAGCTGCGGCTGCGGCTGGTGGACGTGGAGCTGCCGGGGGTGACCAGCTCGGTGGACCACACCGAGCCGTGGCTGACGCTGACGCCGCCCGGGGTGACCAAGGGCGCGGCGCTGGAGGAGCTGCGGGCCGCGCTGGGGGTGCCGGCCGCGGACACCCTGGCCATCGGGGACGGCGACAACGACGTGGCGATGCTGCGGTGGGCGGCCCACGGCGTGGCGATGGGGCAGGCGCCGGTGGCCGTGCGGGAGGCGGCGGACGCGGTGACGACGACCGTGCTGGAGGACGGCGCGGCGGCGGTGCTGGACCGGTACTTCGCGGCTTGAGCGGGTCCCGGGGGCAGACCTCGGGGGCGGACCCTGCCGAACCCCGGCCGGCCCTGCCGAACACTGGACGGCCCTGCCGAACCCCGGCTGCCCGGGGTGCCGGCCCCCTGCCGAACCCCGCCTGCCCCGGGGTGCCGGCCCCGGTCCCGGGGTCGCGAACGTTGAACTCGGGGGTCCTGGACGTACGACACGGTGGGCCTGAACGTACGACTCGCGATGGTTTCGTAACCCTGAGGGGAGGTGGGGGGAAGGGCAGGGACGACTCAGGGTGATCACGGATTACTACGACCGAGGTAGCGAAGACGATAAGACTGAAGTCGCACCCACGAGTCAACTACAGACCGATGTGCCGACCCCCTCCTGCCGGGCAGGGTATGACCGAACACGGGGGATGTGCGGTCCAGGGGAGAAACCATGATCGAGGCTATCGGCCTCACCAAGCGCTACGGGAAGACCGTGGCGGTGGACGACCTGTCGTTCACCGTCGCGCCGGGTAGGGTCACCGGCTTCCTCGGTCCGAACGGCGCGGGCAAGTCCACCACCATGCGGATGATGCTCGGCCTCGACCGGCCGACCGCCGGCAAGGTGCTCATCGACGGCAAGCCCTACGCGAGCCTCGACCGTCCGCTGCGGACCGTCGGCGCGCTGCTGGACGCCAAGTGGGTGCACCCGAACCGCTCCGCGAAGGCCCACCTGGAGTGGCTGGCCAAGTCCAACGGCCTGCCGGCCCGCCGGGTGGACGACGTGATCGACATGGTCGGCCTGACCAAGGTCGCCAAGCGCCGCGCCGGGGGGTTCTCGCTGGGCATGTCGCAGCGGCTCGGCATCGCGGGCGCCCTGCTGGGCGACCCGAAGGTGCTGCTGTTCGACGAGCCGGTCAACGGCCTCGACCCCGAGGGCATCCTCTGGATCCGCCGGTTCATGCAGAACCTGGCCGCCGAGGGGCGCACCGTGCTGGTGTCGAGCCACCTGCTGTCGGAGATGGCGGTGACCGCCCAGGACCTGGTGGTCATCGGGCGCGGCAGGCTGATCTCGCAGACCAGCACCGAGCGGTTCATCCAGGAGGCCACCGAGAACAGCGTGCGGGTGCGCAGCCCGCACGCCGACAAGCTGGGCGCGATGCTCGTGGACAAGGGCTTCACCGTCCGCGACGGCGAGGACGGCGCGCTCACCGTGTCGGGTGCAAGCAGCGACCAGATCGGGGACATCGCGGCGTCGGGCGGCGTGGTGCTGCACGAGTTGAGCCCGCAGCGCGGTTCGCTGGAACAGGCATTCATGCAGCTCACCGGCGATTCCGTGGAGTACCACGCCGAACTCGTCGAGACCGGGGAAGTGACCGCGCGATGACTCTGCTCGCCGTTGAACGCATCAAGCTCTTCTCCACCCGCTCGCCGTGGTGGTGCATGCTCCTCGCCTTCGGCCTGACCGTGGGCGTCACCGCGATCATCGCGGCCAACTGGGGCGACTCGCCGATGCCGGTGCTGGCCTCGGTGTTCACCCACTCGTTCGGCCTGTACGTGATCATGGTGATGGCCGCGCTGGCGGTGACCACCGAGTACCGCTTCGGCACGATCAAGTCGACGTTCCAGGCGGTGCCCGACCGCACCTCGCCGATGGTCGCCAAGGCCGTCGTGGTGGTGCTGCTGTCCACCCTCGTCGGCCTGGCCGCCGCGTTCGGCTCGTGGGGCCTGAGCTGGCTGCTGGCCGACAACACCTCGGAGCTCGCGCTGACCACGGCCAACGACTGGCGGCACGTGGCGGGCGTCGGCCTGGTGTACGGGGCGGGCGCGCTGCTCGCGCTGGGCGTGGGCGCGCTGGTGCGGCAGACCGCGGGCGCGGTGTCGATCATCCTGGTGTTCGCGCTGGTGGTGGAGAGCGTCGTCGGGTTCATCCCGAACGTCGGTGACGACATCCAGAAGTGGATGCCGTTCACCGTGGCCAACAAGTTCGTCATGGGCGACCCGGACCTGAGCGCCCTCCCGGAGGGGGCCGGCCCGCCGACCGTGGGGGAACTGAGCCCGTGGGGATCGCTGGCGTACTTCGCCGCCATCGCCCTCGCGGTGTACGTGATCTCGCTGGTGGTCGTGAAGCGGCGGGACGCGTAGGGGGACGCGCGGCCGTGCCGAGGGGGTCGGTCGCGCGGATGATCGGGGGTAGGGAAAGGCGGGTTCGGGCCACCTTCGGGGAGGTGGCCCGAACCCGCTCTCGGCGTTCCTCGACCGGACGGGAGAAGTCGTGATCGAAGCGACCGGCCTCACCAAGCGCTACGGGAAGACCGTGGCGGTGGACGACCTGTCGTTCACCGTCGCACCGGGCCGGGTCACCGGCTTCCTCGGACCGAACGGCGCGGGCAAGTCCACCACCATGCGCATGGTCATCGGCCTGGACCGCCCCACCCGGGGCCGCGTCACCGTGAACGGGCAGGACTACCGGGCGCTGCGCCACCCGCTGCGCGTGGTCGGCGCGCTGCTCGACGCCAAGTGGGTGCACCCCAACCGCTCCGCGCGCGCCCACCTCAGGTGGCTGGCCAGGTCGAACGACATCCCGGTCGCCCGCGTCGACGAGGTGCTGGACGCGGTCGGCCTGACCGAGGTCGCCAACCGGCGCGCGGGCACCTTCTCGCTGGGCATGTCCCAGCGGCTCGGCATCGCGGGCACGCTGCTCGGCGACCCGGAGGTGCTGCTGTTCGACGAGCCGGTCAACGGCCTCGACCCCGAGGGCATCCTCTGGATCCGCCGGTTCATGCACCGGCTCGCCGCCGAGGGGCGGACCGTGTTCGTGTCCAGCCACCTGCTGTCGGAGATGGCCCAGACGGCGCAGGACCTGGTGGTCATCGGGCGCGGCAGGCTCATCGCGCAGACCGGCACCGAGCAGTTCATCCAGGAGGCCACCGAGGGCGCCGTCCGCGTCCGCTCGCCCCAGCTGGACCGGCTGAGGGCCCTGCTGGACGAGCGGGGGCGCGTGGAGGCGGACGCCGACGCGCTCGTGGTGCACGGGGTGGAATCCGCGGCCATCGGCGAGCTGGCCGCCGCGAACGGCATCACCCTGCACGAGCTGAGCCCCCGGCTGGGCTCGCTCGAACAGGCGTTCATGCAGCTGACCAAGGAATCAGTGGAATACCACGCCGCCCAATAGGCGGTACCGCGGAATAGCGTCGGCCTTTTGTCACCAGCGGTCGGTGCGCCAGAAGTCGTCGTCCGGCGGCGGGATTTCGGTGACGACCGGGACCGGCGCCCGGCGGATTCTGTTCCGGCGCGCCCGGACGAGGGCGAGCGCGGCCACCAGGACGGCGGCCGCGCCGAGCCCGCCGGCGACCAGCGGGAGGCGGTCGTCGCCCCCCGGGGCGGTCGGCAGCGCCTCGACCGGCGGCGGGGGCGCGGTGGTCGTCGTCGGGGGTGGCGGCGGGGGCGGGGCCAGGGGGTTGTGGTCCACCGGGGGCACCTCGGCGGTCAGCGCGGCGACCGGGTTGACCAGGCCGAAGCCGGTCGCGCCGTCGCGGCCCGGCGCCTGGAGGTCGGTGGCCGTGGCGATCAGGCGGTTGACCACGTTGCCCGCGTCGAGGTCGGGGTGGTGGGCGCGGACCAGCGCCGCGGCCCCGGAGACCAGGGCCGTCGCCGCGCTGGTGCCGTCGACCTGGGCGAACCCGGTGGCGGAGGCGTCCAGCGTGATAGCCGTGACGACGTCCTCCGCGGGCGCGGCGAGCACGGTCTCCGGGCCGGTGTTCGACTCCGGCCACGGGCCGTTGCCGCGCACCGTGCCGGACACCGCGACCACGCCCTTGATGTTGGCGGGCGCGCCCACGTGCTCCTGGCCGTCGTTGCCCGTGCCGGCGACCACCACGACGTCCCGGTCGAACGCGTGGTTCACCGCGCGCAGCAGGTCGGGGGTCAGCGTGGCGGCCGAGGTCAGGGACAGGTTGACCACGTCGGCCCCCTGGTCGACGGCCCAGGTCACGCCCTCGGCCACGGACGTGGTGGTGAACTTCTCGCCGTCCGCGCCGACCGAGACCGGCAGGATCCGCGCGGCCGGCGCGACACCGAGCACGCCGCCGTCGACGCCCCGGCCGCCGATCAGCGCGGCCATCGCGGTGCCGTGGCCGTCGCCGTCCCGCGTGCCGTCGGTGCCGCTCGCGGAGCCGAAGCCGGCGCCCGGCAGCAGCGCCCCGGCCAGGTCGGGCCGCGTGGCGTCCACGCCCGAGTCGACGACCGCGACCACCACGCCCTCGCCGCGCGTCGTGGCGTGCGCCTCGGGCACGCCCAACGCCTCCAGGTGCCACTGCTGCTCGCGGATCGTCTGCGCCCGGACCCCCTGCCCGGGTCCGGTGGCGTGGCCGGCCACCGGCGCGGTCAGCAGCAGCGCGACCACCGCGGTCACGACCGGAACCGCTCTCCCCACCACGCAATTCCCCCTGTGCTCGATGTCACAAATATTCCATGTCGGTCATGTTTCACAGTTCCGGGCTGGGACGACTGGAGTAAGACGTTCGTTAAAACGTCGTGAACTCCGGCACAGGGCCATGACAAAATCTTCTGAACCCGGTCAGATGGAAAGCAGCGAATCGTGAGGTGGGCATCTCGCCCGCACGCGAATTCGTGCCCCCCGTCAAGGAACCCTCCGGAGGTGAACCCGTGACGGTGCTTGATCCCGACCTGAACGCCGACTCCTCGGCCACCGGGTCGAAGAAGTTGCCACGGCAGCGCGACCACGCCCTTCGCGTCGAACCGATGATGGCGTTGGAATGGTCGCACGCGATCGAGGCCGCGGGAGGGGACGGCATCGCCGACTCCCCGGCCCAGAGCCGTCGAGCCTGGATCCACCGGGCCGACGAGCAGCAGGTGCTCACGTTGTTCCGCGCGGTCGGCCCCCAGGCCCCGGCACCCTGGTGGTTGCGGGCGCTCGACCGCGGCAAGATCGCCTCGCGCGCGGCGGCGTTCGCCGTCGAGGACGAGGTGACCCGGCTGCTGGCCACCAGGCCGGGCTGGGTGTTCGTGCCCTGGGCATCCGAGGGCGAGGTCGGCTACTGGGAGTTCGTGCCGTCCGAGAGCGGCGTCTACGGGCCCGCCGAGCCGACCACCGTGCAGTTCACCGACCGGCACCCCGGTTTCGTGGACCTGCTCCCCGCGCACCGGGGCCCCGGTCAGCGCCAACCCATCGAGTTCACCCCGGGCGAGCTGCGCGAGCAGATCGAGGACCTGGAGAACATCGCTTAACGCACCGCCATAGGCTGTACGCCCGTGACGTCCAGCCACCAGCGACCGCCCCACCACCGATCCGTCGTGAGCTACGTGCAGCGCGGGGAGCGGATGACGGTGGGGCAGCAGCGCGCATGGGACCGCCACTGGGAGCGTTGGGGCCGCGAGGTCAAAGCGCTCCCGGCCGGTCCCGTGCGGTTCGACGAGTGGTTCGACCGGGAGGCGCCGCTGCTGCTGGAGATCGGCTCCGGGATGGGCGAGACGACCTCGCAGCTGGTCGCCGCCGCTCCCGAGCTCAACTACGTCGCCGTCGAGGTCTACAAGCCCGGCCTGGCGCAGCTCCTGCTGCGCGCCGAGGCCCTCGGGGTGGAGAACCTGCGGGTGCTGCGCGGCGACGCCGTCGACCTGCTCACCGACCACGTGGAGCCCGGCTCGCTCGCCGGGGTGCGGATCTTCTTCCCCGACCCGTGGCCCAAGAAGAAGCACCACAAGCGGCGGCTGGTCCAGCCGGAGTTCGTGCGCCTGGTGGCCACGCGCCTGCGGCCGGGCGGCACGCTGCACCTGGCCACGGACTGGGAGGAGTACGCCGAGCAGATGCTGGAGGTGTGCTCGGCCGAGCCGCTGCTGCGCAACCGGTTCGACAGGTGGGCGCCCCGGCCCGACTGGCGACCGGTCACGAAGTTCGAGCAGCGGGCCGTCGAGGAGGACCGGATCAGCCACGACCTGATGTTCGAGCGGGTCGAACTCACCTGACCGTGGCATCAAGGTGCGCCCCCTTTCCGCCGAGGTGGGCACTGCGGGTCGTTTCGTCACTCGATGGTGCGAATTTTGTTGATCACCCGTTGTGCCCCGTCCGGCAGTGACGAGTAAGGCGCTCCCGCAACTACGGTTGCCGCCCGTGACCGCAGTGGACAACGAACCGATAACGTTCGACCTGGACGCCGCGGAGGGCTTCCTCCGCATGTTCCACGTCGCCCACCCCGAGGCGGGTCCGGTCGGCCCGCGCCTGAGCCGGGTGCGCAACGAGGTGGCCGGGACGGGCACCTACCGCCACACCCCCGAGGAGTTGTCCTACGGCGCGCGGATCGCCCTGCGCGACAGCGGCTGGTGCACCAGCGGCGTGCCGTGGCGGCGGCTCAAGGTCCGCGACCTGCGCGGGTTCCGCAACGCCGCCGCCGTGGCGGGCGAGTGCGTCGAGCACCTGCGCCTGGCCGGCAACGGCGGCGAGATCCGCCCGCTGATCACCGTGTTCGCCCCGGACGGCCCGACCGCGCCCGGCCCGTGCATCTGGAACGAGCAGCTCATCCGGTACGCGGGCTACCCGGACGGGCCCGACCGCTGGCTGGGCGACCGCCGCTACGCCGCGTTCACCGACGCCGTGCGGGGCATGGGCTGGCAGCCGCCCGAGGCGCGCGGCCGCTTCGACGTGCTGCCGCTGGTGGTGGAGACCGCGCACGAGGGCGCGCAGCTGTTCACCGTCCCGCCGGACGTCGTGCACGAGGTGCGCCTGGAGCACCCCGAGCTGCCCTGGTTCGGGCGGCTGGGCCTGCGCTGGCACGCCGTGCCGGTGATCGCGAACATGCGGCTGTCCATCGGCGGCGTCCACTACCCCGCCGCGCCGTTCAACTCGTGGTTCGTCGGCTCCGAGATCGGCGCCCGCAGCCTGGCCGACGAGCACGCCCACGGCGCGGCCCGCGAGGTCGCCGAGGCGATGGGCCTCGACACGAGCACCGAGCGCTCGCTGTGGCGCGACCGCGCCGTGGTGGAGCTGAACCGGGCCGTGCTGCACTCGTTCGACCTGGCGCAGGTCACCATCACCGACCACCACGCCGAGTCGCTGCACCGGCTGTCGTGGCTGCGCTCGCGCCAGCGGCCGGCCGGCAACCGGCCCGCGTTCCGGCTCGACCCGGGCGCCGCCCGGCGCGCCCGGGCCGGCGGTCCGGCGCGCTTCTCGCCCCACCCCGTCGAGACGACCCGGCCCCAGTACCCCGGGCGCCTGGCCGAGCTGCTGCGCCGCCACGCGGGGACCTGAACGGGACCCCCTACCGCTGCGAGTCGATCAACACGCCCGACAACGCCATCAACACCAGCACCAGCAGGCCCACCACGGCGCCCGCCCAGGTGACCACCACTCCGAACATCGCGTCCTCCGTTCCCCGACTGCCTCCAGGGTCACCCCGGGTTTCGTCATCCGACATCGGCCACTGGTGTGTATCCCCGGGCGTTCGGGTCAGCCTGGCGACCGATGGGCCACCCGACCGGGGTAGGACGCGGCATCCGTCCGGAGGTCTTACGGTGATTCGTCGTGGAGAGCACTGACCTCGGGGGGCGCGCGCTGCTCCGCCGCCAGTGGCCCCTCGCCTGCGCCCTGGTCTTCTTCCTCGCGAGCGAGCTGTTCAGCGAGCAGGGCTCCTGGTGGCAGGCGCCCGGGTCGGTCGTGGTGGCCGTGCTCGCCGTGCTCGCGCCCCGGCGGCCGTTCGACGCCGCGCTCGCCGCCGCGACCGCGGTGGCGGCGAGCTCGGTGGTGCTGCTGGTCGCCGGCGCCGCGGCGGGCGTGCCCGTGGTCAGCGGCCTGGTGATCTCCGAGACGGCGGCGGTGATGGCGATCATCGCCGTCGCGGTGCGGCAGGCGTCCCCGGTGCGGGCGGTGGTCTCGGTGGTGGTGCTGGTCGCGGTGTCCGCGGCGACGCTGTGGGTGCGCCCGAGCTACTGGGCGGCGGAGTGGCCCGACTACCGGCCCGAGCTGTGGCAGCAGCTGTTCGGCGGCGGGGTGCTGCTGGCGCTGTCGGTGGGCACCGGGCTGTACTTCCGGGCCCGCGACCGCGAGCGGTCGACCGCGGTGCGGGCCGAGGTGGCGGCGGCCCAGCACGCCGAGCGGATGGCGCTGGCGCGCGAGCTGCACGACGTGGTGGCGCACTACGTGACCGGGATCGTGGTGCACGCGCAGGCGGCGCAGGCCGTGCCCGCCGCGGCCCAGGAGGTGCTGCCGATCATCGTGCACAGCGGCAACGAGGCGCTGACCGCGATGCGCAGGCTGGTCGGGACGCTGCGCGGCGCCGAGGCCGACGCCCCGGCACCGGCCGCGACCAGCGACCTGGCCGACGACGTGCGCGGCGTGGTGGCGGAGTCCGACCAGCCGGTGCGGCTGCGCCTCGACCTGCCGGTGGCGGTGCCGCCGTCGCTGGGCCGCTCGGTGCTGCGGCTGGTGCAGGAGTCGCTGACCAACAGCCGCAAGCACGCCGGGGGCGTGTCGCGGGTGGACGTGTCGGTGACCGTGGCGGACGGGCAGGTGCACGTGGTCGTGGCCGACGACGGGCGGGAGCGCCGGGCCGCGCCGGTCGGCGGGTCGGGTGGGTACGGGCTGATCGGGATGAGGGAGCGGGTCGAGCTGCTGGGCGGGGAGTTCGGGGCGGGCCCGCGCGCGGGTGGCGGCTGGGAGGTGCGGGCCTCCCTGCCGATCGGTGGGTGAGGCGCGGTTCCTCCCGGTGGGTGAGGCGCGGTTCCCTCAGGCGCGCGGGTTCGGGAGTTCCGCCGGCAGCGGGTAGGTGAACGCCTGCGAGGGGTCCTCCAGCGCCAGGTGGCGGCTCGCGACGGCGCGGCGGCGCTGGGCCGGGATGTCCGGGCGGTAGGAGCCGAGCCACGAGGTGACGTCGCCGGTCAGGCGGGCGTTCTCCGCGCGCAGGGCCAGCACCTCCTCCTCCAGGGCGGTGATGTGCGCCAGGTGGCGCTCCTCCATCTCCCGGTGGACCCGGACCACCGACCACAGCAGCTCGTAGGCGCTCTGCTCCTGCTTGGGGTGGGTGAGGGCGGCGATCCCGGGGACGGCCTCGGCAGCGATGAGCTGGACAGCTGCGGCCTGGGGTTCGGCGGCGCGGGGTTCGGCGGCGCGGGGTTCGGGCAGACGTGTGACGGGATTCCCGGTCTCGGGCTCCTGGAGGTCGAGCATCGGGGCCCGGGGCGCCTGGCCCGCCTGGAGCGGAACCGCGGGCGCCTTGGGCTTGGCCGCCCGGGACCTCACCCGCGGCCCGGCCCCCTCGGTCAGGCGGTGCCGCCGCGCCCACTCCGGGCCGCCGATCAGCGTCGTGGTGACGTGGTCGGCCGCCGCCCAGTCCGGGCACTTCAGCGGCTCGCCCTCGGGCACCGGCTCCCCGGTGGCGAGGAAGTGCAGGTGGCGGGCCACGGCCAGCACCTCGGGCACGCTCCCGGGCTCCACCGCGACCTCGACCAGGTCCGCGATCCGGTCCCACGGCGGCCGGCAGTCCTGGCGGGCCCCCGCGCCGATCCAGCGCGCCACCTCGGCCCGCACCGCGCCCGGCGACCGGCCGTGGGCCCAGTGCCCCGGGTCGCCCGCCGCCCGCTCGAGCACCCGCTGGTACGCGCCGGTCATCCGACCGTGCTCGTCCGCGAGGTGCACCAGCAGGTACAGCGCGAGCCGGCGGCGGTCGCGGGACAGCCCCGGATCGGTGAAATCGGTCTCGGACCGCAGTGCGGCCACCGCTCGCTGACCTCGTCGGTTCCCACTGCCACCAGCCACCGTCGCTCCTCCCGACCAGCGCCGCCTTCCGTTCGGCAGGCTACGGGCGGACCGGTGGACCGCACCCGTCGAGCGGGTCAAACCAGCTCTTCGGGTTATCGGTCCGGGTGACACCCGGTCGGGTGCGGCAGGATTCGGACCATGTCGCTGCGCCTGCACGCCCCGGTGGTCCTGCCCTGCGATCCCTCCTGCTCCGTCCTGCGCGACGCGGTGGTCGACGTCGTCGACGGCCGCGTCGCGCACGTCGGCCCGGCGGCCGGGGCGCCCGCGTTCGACGGCGAGGTCCGCGAGCTGAGCGGCATCCTGCTGCCCGGCCTGGTCAACGCCCACGCGCACAGCCCGATGGTGGTGCTGCGCGGGCTCGGCGGCGACCTGCCGCTGCTGCGCTGGCTGCGCGAGGCCATGTGGCCGGCCGAGGCGAAGATGGTGCCGTCGGACGTCCGGGCCGGGATGCTGCTCGGCGCGGTGGAGATGCTGCGCAACGGCGTCACCACCAGCGCGGAGATGTACTTCCACGGCGAGCAGCTGGTCGACGCGGTGCTGGCGGCCGGGTCGCGGGTGCTGTTCGGCGCGGCGATCATGGACCTGCCGGGGGTGCCGTGGCGGCCGATGGCGGACGGGATCACCCGGTGGATCGACGCGGACGGGCTGCGGTTCGGGCCCCACGAGCGGGTCGAGCTGAGCTACGGGCCGCACTCGGCGTACACCCTGTCGCCGGAGGCCCTGGGCGAGGTGGCCGGCCTGGCGCGGGACCGCGGGGCGCTGGTGCAGGTGCACGTCGCCGAGTCGGTGGAGGAGGACCTGGCGCAGCGCGAGTCGCACGGTTCCGTGCCCCGGCTGCTGGAGCGGGCGGGCGTGCTGGGCGGGCGGGTGCTCTCGGCGCACTCGGTGCACCTGTCCCCGGAGGACGTGCTGATCTACGCGCGGCACGGCGTGGGCGTGGCGCACTGCCCCGGGTCGAACACCAAGCTCGCGTCCGGGATCGCGCCGATCCGGTCGTACGTCGACGCGGGTGTGAAGGTCGGGCTGGGCACGGACGGGCCCGCGTCCAACGACGACCTGGACCTGTTCGAGGAGGCCAGGCTGGCGGCGCTGCTGGCGCGGGTGACCTCGCGGGACGCGACCGCGGTGCGGGCGGCCGACGCGCTGCTGCTGGCCACCCGGGGCGGCGCGGCGGCGCTGGGCCGGGACGACCTGGGCGCGCTGGAGCCCGGTCGGTGGGCGGACGTGGTGCACGTGGACGTGGACGACCCGGCGTTCGCCACCGGGCTGGACGCGCCGGACGAGCAGGTGCTGGCGAACCTCGTGTGGGCGTCCGGGACGCGGCGGGTCAAGGACGTGTGGGTCGCGGGTGAGCGGGTCGTGGCCGACGGCGAGACGACCCGGGTGGACCGGCGCGAGGCGCAGGCCGGGGTGCGGGAGGTGGCCGCGCGGCTGCGGTGAGCGGTGGCCGGAACCGGAGGCGGCCTGGGCCGCCGAGGCCGGCCCCGCCGAGTTCGACCCAGCCGAGTCCGGCCCAGCCGAGTCCGGCCCAGCCGAGTCCGGCCCAGCCGAGTCCGGCCCCGCTCAGGCCAACACCGCTCAGGCCGGTCGTGGCCGGGGCCGCAGCACGATCTCGGTGACGTGGGCGTCGTCGGTCGCGGTGACCGCGCCCGCCACGGCCCGCGCGACGGAGTCCGCGCTCAGGTACAGGTTCGGCTGGTAGTCGCCGGACTCCTGGGCGCGGACGCCGCGCTGCATGTCGGTGTCGACGCGGCCGGGGTGCACGGAGGTGACGCGCAGGTCCTCCTCCTCGGCGCGCAGGGCGTCGGCGAAGGCGCGGAGGGCGAACTTGCTCGCGGCGTAGACGCCCCAGCCGGGGTTGGCGCGCAGGCCCGCGCCGGAGTTGACCAGCACGACGTGGCCGCGGCTCGCGCGCAGGAGCGGCAGCACGAGGCGGGTCAGCTCGGCGACGGCGACCACGTTGACGTCGAGGGTGCGGCGCCAGGTGTCGGCGTCGGCCTCGGCGAGGGGGCCCAGCTCGGCGATGCCCGCGCTGTGCACCAGGACGTCGAGGCGGTCCAGGCCGGACACGGCGGCGGCGAGCGCCCCGGTGTCGGTCAGGTCGACCGGCCAGGGGGTGGCCGAGCCCAGCGACCCGGCCAGCCCGGCCAGCGCGGCCCCGTCCCGACCGCCCAGCAGGAGGTCGTGCGTGGGGGCGAGGGCGCGCGCGGTCGCCGCGCCGATGCCGCGCGACGCGCCGGTGACCAGGGCAACGGGTCGGGTCATGGGAGGACCCTAACCCGTGGTTCCGCGCCGCCCCACCGGGAGGACCGGGGGACGACGCGGGGTGGGTGAAGGGCTCGCGGTGGCGCGAGCCCCCCTCCCGGGATCAGCCGCAGATGCGGCCCTTGTCCTTCTTCCACGCCGCCACGACGGCCGGGCGCGGCTGGGTCGCGCCGCCGTCCGGCCAGTGGGACAGCGGGGTGTCGGCCGAGGCGCCGTCGACCTCGCCCGGGTGCTGGACCGAGACGAGCACGAAGTCGTCCTCGACGACCGGGCCGCAGGTCTCCGCGCCGCGCGGCACGGTGAGGAACTGCTTGACCCGGCCGCGGTAGCGACCCTCCACCGGGATGGCGAACAGGCCGTCGTTGGAGCCGAGGGCGTTGCCGTCGGTGGAGATCCAGAGGTTGCCGCGCGAGTCGAACGCCACGTTGTCCGGGCACGAGATCGGCGAGACCTGCGACTTGTCGTAGCCGCCGAAGTAGGTGTCGGCGGAGTTCGGGTCGCCGCAGACCAGCAGCAGCTTCCAGGAGAACGCGGTCGCGGTGTTGTCGCCGCGGCGCTCCTCCAGCTCCAGCACGTGGCCGTGCCGGTTGCCCACGCGCGGGTTGGGCTCGGTGGCGCCCTCCTTGCCCGCCTTGCCCCGGTCGGTGTTGTTGGTGAGCGCGGCGTAGACGCGGCGGTTGCGCGGGTTCGGCTCGACGTCCTCGGGGCGGTCCATCTTGGTCGGGCCGACCGCGTCCGCGGCCAGGCGCGTGAAGACGTAGACCTCCTCGGCGGTGAAGCCGGGCACGAACGAGCGGTTGCCCGAGGCCAGCGGGATCCACTCGCCGGTGCCGTCGAACTCGCCGTCGGACGGCAGCCTGCCGGAGCCGTCGAACTCGGCGGCCGGGCTGTCGCCCTTGAACTTCGCCACGTAGAGGGTGCCCCGGTCGAGCAGCTTCCTGTTGTGCTCGCGGGCGTGCTTGCTGCTGCCCGGCTTGTACCGCTCGTCGGAGACGAACTTGTACATGTAGTCGAAGCGCTCGTCGTCGCCCATGTACGCGACCACGCGGCCGTCGCGGGCGATGATC
The DNA here is from genome assembly GCF_047689505.1 of Saccharothrix sp. BKS2. Classification (NCBI taxonomy): domain Bacteria; kingdom Bacillati; phylum Actinomycetota; class Actinomycetes; order Pseudonocardiales; family Pseudonocardiaceae; genus Saccharothrix; species Saccharothrix sp. BKS2. Next base: position 225,450 of record NZ_JAUQOL010000002.1, read on the forward strand.
ACGTTCGCGCCCTCGTGCTTGAAGCGGCCGAGCGCGGTGTGCTTGACCGGCGTCGAGCCGGGGTCGAGCGGGTCGATCTCGACGACCCAGCCGAACCGGTTGACCTCGTTGGGCTCCCGGGCCACGTCGAAGCGCTCGTCGAACTCCTCCCAGCGCCGCTGGGACGCGCCACCGGACAGGCCGTAGCGGAACAGGCGCTGCTTGGCCACCGGGTCGGTGACCGAACCCGCGTTGGCGAAGTACTGGTTGAAGTTCTCCTCGCCGGACAGGATCGTGCCCCACGGGGTCACGCCGCCCGCGCAGTTGTTCAGCGTGCCCAGGACGCGCGTGCCGGTCGGGTCGGCGGAGGTCTTGAGCAGGTCGGAGCCCGCGGCCGGGCCGGTGAGCCGGAACTCGGACTTGACCGTGACGCGCCGGTTGTACTGGCGGTCCACCTTGGCCACGAGCCTGCCGCTGCGGCGGTCGCGCTCGACGAGCACGACCGACATGCCGTGCGCGGCCCACGCGATCTCGACCTGCTCACGGGTGGTGGCGTCCGCCCGCCACCCCTTGAACATGAACTCCTCGGTGGTGTACTCGTGGTTGCTGACCATGAGCCAGCGGTCGCCCCAGCCGAGGGGCACCAGGCCGCAGAAGTCGTTGTTGTAGCCGAACTGCCCGGCCTGCGCGGCGGCGGTCTGCCGGTCGAAGTCGAACTTCGGCGCGCCGGGCAGCACCGGGTCGCCCCAGCGGATGACCACCGACTGCTCGTAGCCGTCGGGGACGACCACGCGGTCCTCGGTGTTGGGCGCGACGGCGGTGAAGTTCAGGCCGTCCTTGCGCCGGCCGCCGCCCAGGTCGACGTCGATGTCGCGGTCGCGGTCGACGCGCGGCGCGGCGGCGGCCGTGCCGGTGCCGACCAGGCCCGCGCCGGCGCCCGCGACGGCCAGCACCGCGCCGGCCTTGAGCAGGCCGCGGCGGCGCACGACCTCGCCGACGACGTCACCGAAGTAGGTGTTGTCGGAGGTGTTGGGCGCCTCGTGGGCACACGCGTCACCGCAGCGGAACTTGCAGGTCACCGCCGACCTACCCAGGGGGTGGTTGGGCAGCAGGGGCAACAGGCGCCGGCCCCGATCGGTGGATGAGGACACGCGGACCTCCGGGATCGCTTCAGTGGGAACCGGGCGACCGTAGGAGCGCAAGTCCACCGACAGCGGGCTTCGAGGTGAACGCGGGACGAACACCTGGCGGTACCACCGACCGGAACCGGCTGGTCACGGCACGTGTCACTCCCCGATGCGGCGCCCCGGGCGCCACACCGCGACCACCGACGGCCGTGGTTGGGAGTCGCCGCCGTCCGGCCAGTGCGACGCCGGCGCGTCGGCCGACGCGCCGTCGACCTCGCCGGGGTGCTGCACGCACACCGTGACCACGCGCTCGCCGATCACCGGCCCGCACGTCTCCGCGCCGCGCGGTACGGTGAGGAACGCCTTGAGGTGGCCGCGCTCGCTCCCGGACACCGGCACCGCGTACAGGCCGTCGTTGTAGCCCTTGAGCGCGCCGTCGGAGTCGCTGGAGATCCACAGGTGGCCGTGCCGGTCGAACGCCACGTTGTCGGGGCTGGAGATCGGGGAGACGCGGGACTTGTCGTAGCCCGCGAAGTACGTGTCGGGCGAGTCCGGGTCGCCGCACACCAGCATGAGGTTCCAGGAGAACACCGCCGACAGCGGGTCGCCGCCCCGGTCGGTCAGCTCCAGGACCTGGCCGTGCTTGTTCCGCACGCGCGGGTTCGGCTCGGTGGCGCCCTCTTTTCTGCCCTCCTCGCCGCGGTCGACGTTGTTGCTCAGCGCGCAGTAGACGACACCGGTGTGCGGGTGGGTCTGGATGTCCTCGGGGCGGTCCATCTTGGTCGCGCCGACCCGGTCCGCGGCCAGGCGCGTGAAGACGTAGACCTCCTCGGCGGTCATGCCCGGCACGAAGGAGCGGTCGCCGGCGGCCAGCGGCACCCACTCGCCGTGCCCGTCGAAGCGGCCGTCGGCCGGGAGCTCGCCGGAGCCGTCGACCTCGCTCGCCGGGCTGTCGCCGGTGAAGCGGGCCACGTACAGCGTGCCGTCGTCGAGCAGGGTCATGTTGTGGCGGCGCGCGGACCGGCTGTCGCCCCTGCGGAGCTTGCCGGTGGAGACGAACTTGTAGATGTACTCGAAGCGCTCGTCGTCACCCGAGTAGGCGACCACGCGGCCGTCGCGCGCCACGCGGACGTTGGCGCACTCGTGCTTGAAGCGGCCGAGGGCGGTGTGCTTGACCGGGGTGGAGTCGGGGTCGTGCGGGTCGAGCTCGACGACGTAGCCGAACCGGTTGGCCTCGTTCGGCTCCCGGGCGAGGTCGAAGCGCGGGTCGAACCGCTCCCACTTGCGGGCGGTGGCGGCGCCGGTGACGCCGTAGCGGGCCAGGCGGGGGTCGTCCAGCTCGTCGGCGTTGGCGAAGTACTGGTGGAAGTTCTCCTCGCCGGACAGGATCGTGCCCCACGGCGTGACGCCGCCCGCGCAGTTGTTCAGCGTGCCCAGGACGCGCGTGCCGGTCGGGTCGGCGGAGGTCTTGAGCAGGTCGGAGCCCGCGGCCGGGCCGGTGAGCAGGAACGGCGTGGTGGCGGTGATCCGGCGGTTCCGGTCGGAGAAGGCCGGGGTGAGGCGGCCGTCGCCGTCCTGGTCGACCCGGAGCACGGACAGGCCGTGCGCGGCCCAGGCGATCTCGACCTGCTCGCGGGTCGGGTCCTCCCCGTCGTAGCTGCGGAACATGAACTGCTCGCTGGTGTACTCGTGGTTGGTCACCAGCAGGTGCGCGCCGCCGGTCCGGTCGAGCGGCAGCAGGGCGGCGAAGTCGCAGTTGAAGCCGAACTGGCGGGCTTGCGCGGCGGCGGTCTGCCGGTCGAAGTCGAACCCGGGGGCGTCGGGGAACAGCGGGTCGCCCCAGCGGACGACCACGGCCTGCTCGTAGCCCGGTGGGACGACGACCTCGTCCAGCTCGTTGGGGGCGACGGGGTCGAAGTCCAGGCCCGCGGCGCGCCGCTCGGCGGGGGCGTTCGCGGTGCCGCAGGCCGCCGTCCCGGTCCCGACGACGCCGGCCGCCGCGACGACCACCCCGGCCCGGAGGGCGGCGCGGCGGCTGATCAGGTCGTCGAAGCGGGGGTTGGCCGAGGTGTTGGGGACGTCGTGGAAGCACGCGTCACCGCAGCGGTAGCGGCAGGTGACGGCCGCGCGCGCGGCGCGGTGGTTCGGCAACAGGGGCAGGTGTCGCACTGGAGCGCCTCCTACGATCGGTCCCGGTTCACCCGACCGTAATCTGATGATCACTCCTTGTTAACCGGCGATCTCCTCACCGACCAGGACCGCCTCCGCGGGCACGGCGCGCCGCCCCGCGCGGCCGACGGCGAGCAGGGCCGCGGCGAGGGCGCAGGCGACGGCGGCGACCACGAACGGCTGCGGCAGGTGGCCGACGAACGTCGCGGCCAGCGCGCCGCCGAGCCGGCGCAGGAAGTTGTAGCCCGCGCTCGCCACCGGTCGCGGCGCCGGGCTGACGCTCATCGCGGTGCTGGTGAACAGGGTGTTGAGCAGGCCGGAGACGACCCCGGAGACGATCACCGCGACGACCAGCAGCGGCTTGCTCGGCACGGCCATGAGCAGCATCAGGACCGCGTAGGCGAGCACGGCGACGACGGTGGTGCGGCGGTCGCCGAAGCGGTCGGCCAGGCGCGGCGCGAGCCAGACGCCGGAGATCGCCACGCAGACGCCCCAGCCGAAGAAGACGAGGCCGATCGAGACCGCGCCCCAGCCGAGCACGAACGGCGACCAGGCCAGCACGGCGAAGAACGCGGCCGTGCAGAGGGCGGAGCCGAGGACGGTGCGCAGCAGGCCGGGGTGGCGCAGCGCGCGCAGCGGGTCGAGCAGGCGGATGCCGTGCCGCGGCCGGTCGTCGGCCAGGAAGACCGAGCAGAGCACGAGGGCGACGGCCATCAGCACGGCGGTGCCGAGGAACGGGCCGCGCCAGGAGATGCCGCCGAGCAGGGCGCCCAGCAGCGGGCCGACGCTCAGGCCGAGGCCGAGCGCGGCCTCGTAGAGCAGGACCGCGCCCTTCTGGCCGCCGCTGTCCGCGCCGACGATGACGCTCAGGGCGGTGGCGATGAAGAAGGCGTTGCCGAGGCCCCAGACCGCGCGCAGCCCGACCAGCTGGCCGATGCTGCCGGCGAGGGCGCAGAGCAGCGTGGCAGCGAAGCAATGGCTCTCACACTACGGTCGGCGGTGTGGATGCGGTGGTGTTCGACCTGGACGGCGTGCTGGTGGACTCCGAGACGGTGTGGGACGAGGTGAGGCGGGCGTTCGCGGCCGCGCACGGCGGCGCCTGGACGCCCGCCGCGACCCGGGCGATGCAGGGCATGAGCACGCCCGAGTGGGCGTCGTACCTGGTGGAGGCCGTGGGCGTGCGGCTGACCCCCGAGGAGGTGGCGGCCGGCGTGGTCGCCGAGATGGAGCGGCGGTACGCCCAGGGACCACCGGTGCTGCCCGGCGCGGTGCGGGTCGTGCGCGCGGTGGCCGACCGGTGGCCGGTGGCCATCGCCAGCTCGTCGCCACCCGCCCTGATCAGGTCGTTCCTGACCGCGACCGGGCTGGTGGACGTGGTGCCGGTCGCGCTGTCCAGCGAGGAGGCGGGCGCGGGCAAGCCCGCGCCGGACGTCTACCTGCTGGCCGCGTCCCGGCTCGGCGCGGCTCCGGGGCGGTGCGCGGCGGTGGAGGACTCGACCAACGGCCTGCGCTCGGCGCTGGCGGCCGGGATGGCGGTGTACGCGGTGCCGAACCCGCACTTCCCGCCGGACCCGGCGGTGCTGGCGGGGGTGACGGTGCTGCGCGAGCTGGCCGAGCTTCCGGACGCCCTCGCCGACGCCTAGCTTGAGCGCCATGGGACAACGGGTTGCGGTGGTCACCGGGGCGGCTCAGGGCATCGGGCGGCGGGTCGCCCAGGTGCTGACCGCGGACGGGTACGAGGTGGTCGGGTTCGACCTGCTGGAGACCCCCGGCGGGGTGGTGGGCGACGTGACCTCGGTCGACGACGTGGCCAGGCTCGCCGAGCGCGTCGGGGACCGGGTCGACGTGCTGGTCAACAACGCGGGCATCGCGGGCATCGGCGCGTTCGAGGACACCACGCCCGAGCAGTGGGAGCGGATGCTCGCGGTCAACCTGACCGGCCCGTTCCTGCTCACCAGGGCGCTGGGCCGGCTCATGCTGGCCCGCCGCGCGGGGTCGGTGGTCAACATCGCCTCGGTGGCGGGCCTGCGGGGCGTGGCGGACCGGGCCGCGTACAACACCACCAAGCACGGGCTGATCGGCCTGACGCGCACGCTCGCCGTCGAGTGGGGCGGGCGCGGGGTGCGGGTCAACGCGGTGTGCCCCGGGTGGGTGAAGACCGAGATGGACGTGGCCGCCCAGGCGGACGGGCACTACTCGGACGAGGACATCACCGAGCACGTGCCGGTGGGCCGGTTCGCCTCGCCGGACGACATCGCGCAGGCCGTGGCGTTCCTCGCCGACCCGGGGCGGAGCGGGTTCGTCAACGGGGTCGCCCTGCCGGTGGACGGCGGGTGGACCGCCGACGGGTCGTGGCGGTCGCTGCGGCTGTCCAAGAGGTGAGGCGGCCCGGGTGGTGGTCCCGGCCCGGGGCAGGGACCACCACCCTCGGGCTTCAGCTCTCCACGTCGCCGCGGATGAACGCCTCGACCGCCTCGTGGGCCACCGAGTCGGAGTACTGCTCCGGCGGGGACTTCATGAAGTAGGACGAGGCCGACAGGATCGGGCCGCCGATCCCCCGGTCCAGGGCGATCTTCGCCGCGCGCACCGCGTCGATGATGATGCCCGCCGAGTTCGGCGAGTCCCACACCTCCAGCTTGTACTCCAGGTTCAGCGGCACGTCGCCGAACGCCCGGCCCTCCAGCCGCACGTAGGCCCACTTGCGGTCGTCCAGCCAGGCCACGTAGTCCGACGGGCCGATGTGGACGTTGCGCTTGCCGAGGTCGCGGTCCACCTGGGAGGTGACGGCCTGGGTCTTGGAGACCTTCTTGGACTCCAGCCGCTCCAGTTCCTTCATGTTCAGGAAGTCCATGTTGCCGCCCACGTTGAGCTGCATGGTGCGGTCGAGCTGGACGCCCCGGTCCTCGAACAGCTTGGCCAGCACGCGGTGGGTGATGGTGGCGCCCACCTGCGACTTGATGTCGTCGCCCACGATCGGCACGCCGGCCGCGCGGAACTTCTCCGCCCACTCGGGGTCGGAGGCGATGAACACCGGCAGCGCGTTGACGAACGCCACACCGGCGTCGATGGCGGCCTGCGCGTAGAAGCGGTCGGCCTCCTCCGAGCCCACCGGCAGGTACGACACCAGCACGTCGACCTCGGCGTCGCGCAGCGCCTGCGCCACGTCCACGGGCCGCTCGTCGGACTCCTCGATGGTCTCCCGGTAGAACCGGCCGAGCCCGTCGAGGGTGTGCCCGCGCTGCACGACCACGCCCAGCGGCGGCACGTCCGCGATCTTGACCGTGTTGTTCTCGCTGGCCCCGATGGCCTCGGACAGGTCCGTGCCGACCTTCTTCGCGTCCACGTCGAACGCGGCCACGAACTCGACGTCGCGCACGTGGTAGGGCCCGAACTGGACGTGCATGAGACCGGGCACGCGAGTCGCCGGGTCCGCGTCGCGGTAGTAGTGGACACCCTGCACCAGCGACGCCGCGCAGTTGCCGACCCCGACGATGGCCACTCGAACGCTGCGGCGGTTGTCGCCCATGCCGAGTCCTCCTTCTCGTTCTGCTTGAGTCATTCGTCCCGCTCGTGCTGCTCGGCCCGTTCGCCGGCGATCAGCTCGTTCAACCACCGCACCTCGCGCTCGGTGCTCTCCAGGCCGAGCCGGTGCAGCTCCCGGGTGTACTTGTCGATCCGCTCGCTCGTCGCCGCTAACGAGGTGCGCAGCCCCTCCCGGCGCTCCTCCACCCGCCTGCGGCGCCCTTCGAGGATCCGCATCCTCACGTCGGCGGGCGTGCGGGAGAAGAAGGCCACGTGGACGCCGAACGAGTCGTCGTCCCACGTCTGGGGGCCAGCGTTGGCCAGCAGTTCGGCGAACCTCTCCTTGCCCTCCGCGGTGAGCTTGTAGACCTTGCGGGCCCTGCGCCCCCAACGAGCCGCGTCCTCCTGGGGGACCTCCTCGACGATGAGGCCACCGCGTTGCAACCGGCGCAACGTGGGGTACAGGGTCCCGTAGGAGAACGCGCGGAACGCCCCCAGCAGCTCGGTCAAGCGCTTGCGCAGCTCATAGCCGTGCATGGGTGCTTCGTGCAGCAGGCCGAGGATCGCGAACTCCAGCACGGAACACCTCCGCTCGATGAGCGCCGATGGGTTCGCCCACTATATCGGTGCGATACATCCGAGCACGCCCCAGAAGTGTCGCGTGCCCCACAGTCGCTCACCGGTCCGGGGCCACTGCCCTGAACGGCCCATCGACGGGGTTGGGCCGCCACGTACTCTGGTCGCGTGCTGACCCAACGACAGGTCGTGGACTACGCCCTGCAGCGCCGTGCGCTGCTGGCGGAGGTCTACGCGGGTCGAGTGGGCACGATGGAGGTGTGCGACGCCAGCCCGTACCTGCTGCGAGCTGCGAAGTTCCACGGCCGACCGAGCGACGTGACGTGCCCGGTGTGCCGCAGGGAGCCCCTCACCCACGTGTCCTGGGTCTACGGTGACGAGCTCAAGCACGCGGCCGGCTCCGCGCGCACCGTCGAGGAGCTCACCCGCATGGCGACCCTCTTCGAGGAGTTCACCGTGTACGTGGTCGAGGTTTGCCGCACCTGTAGTTGGAACCACCTGGTGCAGTCGTACGTCCTGGGAACGCGTGGCGTGAACACCCGCAAGCCGCGCAGGAGGACCGCGGCCGAGTGAAACCGCGCCGGCCCCGGACGTCGCCCCACCAGGGAGCGACGGCGTACGACCACCGAACCGCGTGCGCCCGCACGCCGGTCTGGGAGGCCATTTCGTGAACGACCAGCACGACGAGAGGCATCGCGGCGGGGAGCCGCAGTGGCCGACCGGGGAGGACCCGGACGGCGGCGCGCACCCCAACCGACGCGGAGCCGGTGACCAGCCGGAACGACCGAACACACCACCCGGTGGGTTCGCGCGCGCCCCGGCGGACGGACCCGGCCCGCGGCACGGGACGCCCCCCGGTGGGTTCGCGCGTCCCCCGGCACCCGGCACGCCGCCCGGCGGTGTCCCGCGGGCGGGTGCGCAGCCACCGCGCCGGCCGAACGGACCCGGCGGTCCTGGTGGTCCCGGCGGCCCCGGTGGTCCGGGCGGCTTCGCCGCGCCCGGCGGTCAGGGCGGCCCCGGTCGCCCCGGTGGTCCGAACGCCCCCGGCGGTCCAGGTGGCCCGAACGTCCCTGGCGGCCCCCACGGCTCCGGTGGTCAGGGCGGTCCGGGCAGCTCCGGCGGCCCCCACGGCTCCGGCGGTCCGGGCAGCTCCGGCGGCCCGAACGCCCCCGGTGGCCCGAACGCCCCGGGCGGCCCCGGCGGTCGCCCCGGCGCCCCGGACACCCGCGCGGCCGCGGGCAGCGTGCCCGGCGGTCCGCCCCAGCGCCCGAACACCCCTCCCGGTGGCCTGCGCCGCCCCGGCGGCCCGGCCGGTCCGCCGCCGCCCGGCGGCCGTCCCCCCGCGGGCGGCCCCGCCGGTCCCCGCCGCCCCGGCGGCGCCACCGAGCGCCGCCCCGGCGAGGAGCCGACGGAGATGCTGGTGCCGGTGCACCAGAGCCTCCCCCGCGAGCCCGAGCTCCTCACGCACCGCGAGGACGAGGTCGAGCTGGAACCGTTCTACGACGAGGACGGGTACGACTACGAGCTCACCGAGGCGGAGGCCAAGGCCGTGCGCCGGAAGAAGCTCTGGCGCCGCGTCCGCCGGACCACCTACGTGGCGCTCGGCCTGATGCTGCTCGCCCCGGTCGTCGCCTTCGCCATCGCCTACCAGGTGGTCGAGGTGCCCAACCCGGAGCAGGTCGCCGCCGACCAGAGCAAGGTCATCTCGATCCGCTACGCCGACGGCTCGGAGATGGCCCGGATCGCGCTCGGCGAGGCCAACCGCACGCTGGTGAAGTACGAGGACCTGCCGGACTCCATCAAGAACGCGGTGTTCGCCGCCGAGGACCCGACGTTCGAGACGAACCTCGGCTTCGACATGCGGGCCATCGCCCGCGCGGTCTGGTACCAGGCCACCGGTCGCGAGTCCGGCGGCTCGGGCCTCACCCAGCAGTACGTCAAAGAGGCGACCGACCAGTCCGACGCCACGTTGGCCCGCAAGTTCAACGAGATGGTCGCCGCCTACAAGATGTCGGAGCAGCAGGACAAGCACGACATCCTCACCGCGTACCTGAACACGGTCTACTTCGGCCGCGGCGCGTACGGCGTCAAGACCGCGGCGAAGGCGTACTTCGGCGTCGACGACCTCCAGCAGGTCACGCCGGCGCAGGCGGCCGTGCTGGCGGGCATGATCCAGAGCCCGAGCCGGTCGGAGGACCTCCCGTACGTCGAGGAGCGCTGGAACTACGTGATGAACCAGATGCTCCGGTTCAACTGGATCGACTCGACCTACCGGGAGACCGAGAAGGTGCCCGAGCGGATCTCGCTGACCGAGCAGTCCGGTCTGAGCGGTCCGCGCCTGCACATCCGGGACCAGGTCCTGGAGGAGATGGCCAGGGTCGGCTGGGACCAGGAGAAGGTCCAGAAGATCGGCGTCACCGTGCACACCACGATCGACCCGAAGATGCAGCAGTCCGCCGAGGACGCGGTCAACCAGGTGCTCGACGGCCAGCCGGAGGACCTCAAGACCTCCCTCTCGGCGGTCGACCCGACCAGCGGCGCGGTGCGGGCCTACTACGCGGGCGAGGACGGCGCCGGGCAGGACTACGCCCGCGAGACGCTCCAGGAGGCCGGCTCGTCGTTCAAGCCGTTCGACCTGGTGGCCGCCCTCCAGGCGGGCAAGGGCCTGGGCAGCACCTACGACGGCCGGTCGCCGAAGTCCTTCGACATCGGCACGGACAAGCCGCTGGTGATCCGCAACGCCTCGGACCGGGGCAACTCGTGCGGTGAGCAGTGCCCGGTCCGCAAGGCGATGGAGATGTCGCTGAACACCGTCTTCTACGAGATGGTGCTGGAGATCGGCACCCAGCCGGTCGCCGACGCGGCGTTCGAGGCCGGCATCCCGAAGACGGTGAACGTGTACGGGGAGGAGCGCAAGCTCCTGTCCAACGAGACCGGCGGGCCGCCGAACATCGGCATCGCGCTCGGCGGTGGCGAGGCGCAGGTGCGGCCGTTCGACATGGCCTCCGCCTACGCGACGTTCGCCGCCCGCGGCGTCTACCACGAGCCGTTCTTCGTCTCGAAGATCACCAAGGACGACGGCGAGGCGATCTACCAGCACGTCGACGTGTCCCGGGTGGCGTTCGACGCGGACCCGACCAAGAGCCAGAACATCGCGGACAACGTGACCGAGGCGCTGCGGCCGGTCCTGAAGTACTCGCGGCTCGAGTGCGCGGGCGGGCGCGAGTGCGCGGGCAAGACCGGCACGCACGAACTCCCGGACGACGCCGGCCAGAACTCGAAGGCGTGGATGGTGGGCTACACGCCGACGCTGTCGGCGTCGGTGTGGATGGGCAAGAACGAGGGCAACAAGGCGTTGCAGGACGCCAGGGGCAACCCGATCTTCGGTGGTGGGCTGCCGGGCCAGATCTGGAAGAAGTTCATGGACAACGCCCTCGCGGGGTCGGAGTCCGGGCGCTTCCCGAAGGCCAAGCCGATGGGTCAGTACGACAACCCGCGACCCGTCGTGACCACCACGAACCCGTCGACGAACCCGTCGGAGAACCCGGACCGCAGCCGGGACCGCACCACGACCCAGGAGACCACCACCACGCCCCCGACGACGACCACCAGGCCGCCGCGGCCGTGCACGGGGCTGGTCTGCCCGACCACGCCGACCGCGCCGACCACGTCGGACGAGAACGACCCCGACCCGGGGCCGGGCAACAACGTCCGACCACCGGGCGGCGGCTGATCCACCCCCGCGAAGTTCATCCCTGAGCAGAAGGGCCCGGCTCCCCGCCGGGCCCTTCTGCTTTGTCCGGGAAATCTGTCAACGAAGTGCTTTTGTTCACCCGAAAAGACGAGGGTGATCTGCACCACGAACCGGGTCAATTGACTTCGGATGCACCCTGTAGTTCTCTCGTTTTGAAGGTTCACGCAGCCAGGGGGGCACAAGTGGGCAAGTTCTTCGCCATGATCTAGCAGACCGGTGGTGACCCCGCCTCGTCCAGGCGGTCACCCAGGTCGTCGTTTCCGGTTCCGTCGCAGCCCGCAGGTCATCACCTGCGCCTTTGCCGCGCGGAACGTTCCCCGTGACGCATTGCGGACGCACCGCGCCACCGCGGCGTCGAACCACACCCGCACCACCGGTGAGCACCCGCTCGGGTGCTCGCCAGTCGAGCGCGCCCAATTCCGCGCGCCCGGCCGGATTCCCCTGCGATCACCTCGAAGAATGGTGGGCCCGTGCGAAGGAAGAAAATACTGCTGCCCGCGGCGATAGCGCTGCTGGCCTCGTTGGCGCCGGTCCCGGTCGCCGCGGCGGAACCGGCGCCCGACCGGGCACCGGCCGCGCCCGCGGCGCCGGTCGAACCACCCGCGGTGGCGGCCGAGCGGCGCGGCGAACTCCTGGGCGCCGACTGGAAGGCGTCCGGCGACCGACTGTGGACCACCAGCGGTGACGCCAACGGCTTCCACGTGCTGGTGGCCGAGGCCAGGACCGGGTACTCCTGGCGAACCGCGGCCACCCTGCGCAAGCCGGGCCTGGAGGCGGACGCGTGGGTCGGCAACGCGTGCGTGACCGGCTCCGGGACCAGGGCCGTGGTGGTCTACGCGCCGCGGGCGTTCACCAACGACGAGAAGCTCTTCGCCCGCGGCGGGTTCTCCGCGGTGGTCGACCTGGTGTCCGGCGCCGTCACCGACCTGCCGGTCCGCACCACGCTGGCCTACTACAACCCCGGTTGCGGTCTCGGTGAGGAGGTCGCGCTCACCCAGGCGGGCGACACCGACCTGGTCAAGACCGGTCTGCGCACCGTCGACGCGGCGACCGGCCGGCTCAGCGGGCGCACCGAGCTGGACGGCCAGCTCACCTCCGCCGTCCCGCTGCGGGACGGTTTCGCGGTGGCGGGCGGCACGGGCGTGCTGCACGTCGGCCGGGACGGGAAGAAGCAGCGGATCGCCAAGAACGCCGGCGTCCCGTTCAACCTCAGGGCCGACCGGGACGGCGGCGTCGTCTTCATGGCCGCCGAGGACGGCGAGACGGTCAACGTCCAGCGCTCCACCGGGGTGCGGGGCAAGATCTCCCTGCTCGCGCGGGGCGCCGTGGGCCGGGTCGACCTGACCACCGCGAGCAGCGGCCGGGTGTTCATCACCGGTGAGGCGCGGCTGGAGGGCCTGCCCCCGGTCGTCACCGCGCTCGACGTGCCGGCGGGCTCCTCGGTGTCCACCGCCGCCGAGGCCGTGATCACCGGGCTGACCCCCGCCAAGACCTCGCGCGAGGCCCTGTCCCAGCCGTGGAACGTCAGGGCCCGCAGCCTCAAGACCGGCCGGGAGATGGGCTTCGGGGTCGACCCCGCGAACGCGCTCACCCCGCGCGAGGTCGACCCCGGCTACACCTGCGCCATCCCCCGCAACGACGTGCAGCGGCAGGTGCTCCAGCCCAAGCCCAAGCAGGTGGAGTGGGCGGTGGACATGGCGGTGAAGGGTCACCTGGACGTCCACCGGCCCGCCGGCTGGGGCGGTCACCCGGGTGGTTACCGACCGCAGACGATGTTCCCGCCCCTGCCGATGGCCAACGCCAACGGCGGTCAGGTGCCCGCGCAGGTCATGCTCGGCATCACCGGCCAGGAGTCGAACCTGTGGCAGGCCGCCCGGTTCGTCCTGCCCGGCGAGACGGGCAACCCGCTGATCGGCAACTACTACGGCCAGGAGCTCTACGACACGAACGAGGGCAACGACTGGGACATCGACTTCTCCCACGCCGACTGCGGCTACGGCGTCACCCAGATGACCGACGGGATGCGCAAGCCCGGCGCCGGGAACGCCCTGCCGTACGACCAGCAGCTCGCCATCGCCACCGACTACGCGGCGAACACGGCCGCCGGCCTGCGGAAGCTCCAGGAGAAGTGGAACGAGCTCCAGGCCGCCGGCATGACGCTGAACAACAACGACCCCGACATGATCGAGAACTGGTTCTTCTCGGCCTGGTCCTACAACTCCGGCTTCAAGCCGCAGGGCGGTGACCCGACCGGCGCCTGGGGCCTGGGCTGGACCAACAACCCCGCGAACCCGAACTACGACCCGGACCGCAAGCCGTTCGGCGAGGACCCGAGGGACTTCGCGCACCCGCAGGACTGGCCCTACCCGGAGAAGGTGCTCGGCTTCGCGGCCAACCCGCCGAGCGGCTGGGAGGACCCGTACACCGAGGTGCCGTTCTTCCTCTACGGCCTGTGGCCGGGCGGTGTCGGCGGGATCGACGAGCCGGGCAGCGCCGCGTACAACAAGCACCGGGTGAAGCCGGACCGCCACCTGTTCTGCACGGCCGCCAACGACTGCGTGCCCGGCGGCAGGTTCACGCCGACCGACCCCGCGGTGGACGACGACCCGGAGCGCGACACGGGCCCGTGCGCGCACAAGAACGGCGCCGGCCAGTACGACCTCAAGTGCTGGTGGCACGCGTCGGCGGCGTGGAAGCCGAACTGCAACACCTGCGGTGTCGAGTACACGCGGTACGACTACCCGCTCAACTCGGCGGAGCCCGCGAACGGCGGCAGCTGGCCGCCCTACTGCCCGCAGGACGTCGAGCTGCCGCACAGCACGCGGAGCCTGGTCGTCGACCACGACGCGCCGACGCGCCGACCCGAGTGCGCCAACAGGGTGCCGTCGGACGGTGTCATGTCGTTCCGCTACGACAAACCGGGGGCGTGGGTCGACCTGCACCAGCTCGGCACCGGCTTCAACGGGCACTCCTGGATCAGCCACACCAAGCAGAACACCCCGGCCGAGCTGAAGGCCGTCGCGACGGTCGACTGGACACTCGGCAAGAAGCTGCGCACCCGCGCGGGCGTCTGGGCCTACATCCCCATGCACGCCTCGGCGAAGACGACCGCGGCGGTCTACGAGCTGGAGACCGCGCTGGGCAGGCAGACCGTCACGAAGAACCAGCGCGACTACCGCGGTCGGTGGATGCCCCTGGGCAACTTCGACTTCGACAACATCCCGAAGGTCACCCTGAGCACGCTCACGGGTGACGGCGCGAGCGGCAACGTGGTGGCGTTCGACGCCCTCATGTTCGCCCCGCTGACCGAGTACCAGCAGGACGACGACTACGTCATCGCCGGCGGGTTCACCCACATCGCCAGCAACAGGTGCCCCACGGCGTCGACCCTGACCTACCCGGCGCCGGTCACGCTCCAGGAGTGCCTGGGCGAGTTCAACGAGGACTGGCTGGTCCGCCTCGTCCCGGGCACCGTGAACTCCCGGAACGCCAAGGAGTACCGACTGGTCCAGCGGTCCACCGGGCTGTGCATGGCCGCCCGGCACGACTCGGCGACGAACAAGTACGTCGTCGAGGCCAGGCAGTGCGGTCCCGACCCGAAGACGGACACGTCGGCCCTCTGGACCGCCACCTCCCTGTCGGGCCCGGACAAGGACATGAACCAACCGCAGAGCTCGGCCATCTGCAGCCTCCACCTGCCGGTCCCGTGCATCCAGCCGGACGGCGAGGGCACGGCCGCGGGAACGCCCCTCGTGGTGAAGACCTGGGGTTCCGGCACCACCCCGTACTTCAAGTGGTGACCGGGCCGTAGGGGTCCGGGCACGGGCACCCCGCCGGGCGCCCGTGCCCGCCCCCCACCGACCGGGTCCACCGCTAGACGGGAGATCGAGGAGAGATGAACAGAAGACGAGGTCGGCTCCTGCTGACCACCTCCGCGGTGTCGTTGGCGCTGCTCGCGCCGACCGTGCCGACCGCCACCGCGACACCCGCCGCACCGCCGGTGCGGCAGCAACCCGCGACCGCCGAACCGGCCGCGCCGAACACCACCGACCCCGCCCGGCGGGACCGGGTGCTCGGCGCGGGGTGGCAGCGGTCGACGGACCGGGCCTGGACCACCAGCGGTGACGGGGACGGCTTCCACGTCCTGGTCGCCGACGCCTCGACCGGCTACACGTGGCGCACCGCGGCGACCCTGTCGGAACCGGGGTTCGAGGCCGACCAGTGGATCGGCAACGCCTGCGTGACCGGGTCCGGCAAGCGCGCGGTCGTCGTCTACGCGCCGCGGATCTTCACCAACCGGGACCAGCTGGCCGGTCGGGGCGGGTTCGGCGCGACCGTGGACCTGGACACCGGCGCGGTGACCAAGCTGCCGGTCCGGTCGAGCCTGGCCTACTTCAACCCGGGGTGCGGCGCCGGCGAGGGCGCCGTGTTCACCGAGGAGGGTGACGACCTCGGCCGGACGCGGCTGACCAAGCTCGACGCCGGCACCTCCGCGCTGGCGAAGCCGGTCGAGGTGGAGGGTCAGGTCACCTCGGCCGTGCCGACGGCCGCCGGGGTGGTGGCGGCCTCCGGCTCGGCGCTGGTCAGGATCGACGACAGCGGCAACCGCACCCGGGTCACCGCCGCGACCGGGTCGCCGTTCATGGTGCGGCCGGACGCCGACGGCGGCGTGGTGTTCCTGGAACGGCTGGGCGACCGGGTGCGGGCGCGGCGCGCGCTGCCCGGCGACCCGCGGGCGAGGGTGACCACGCTGGCCACCGGCGGGATCCGGGACCTGGGCGTCACCTCGGGCCGGGCCGGGTCGGTGTTCCTCACCGGCAAGGCCGACGAGGTCGGCGCGCTGCCGCGGTCCGTGGTCAAGGTCGACGCGGCCCGGGACGCGCTGGTGTCCACCGAGGGCCGCGTGGCGGTGGAGCGGTCCGGGTGGGCCGGCCCGCCGGGGGCCGACCCCGGCGCCGCGCGTCCCGCGGAGGTGGAGCTGAAGGTCCTCGGCACCGGGGAGCGCCTGGGCTTCACCGTCGACCCGACGACCTCGGTCGGCGCGCACGCGGCGAGCGGGCGCGAGCCGCGCCCGGGGTCCGGGACGCCCGGTGGGATGAGGGCCAACGCGGACCTCGCCAACCCGGTGGACGCCGAGCGCACCTGCGCGATCCCGCGCGGCGACGCCGGCGCGATGGCCACCCAGCCCACGGCGCTCCAGGCGGAGTGGGCGGCGGACCGCGCCGTGCTCGGCACCCTGGAGAACACCGACGGCGCCCAGGCCCTGTTCCCGTCGATCCCGCTGCTCGGCGGCGAGAAGGTGCCGCCGCAGATCCTCCTCGGCATCATGGCCCAGGAGTCGAACCTGTGGCAGGCCGCCCGGTTCGCGCTGCCCGGCGTGAGCGCCAACCCGCTGATCGGCAACTACTTCGGGCTGGCCATCTACAACGAGGACGGCGGCGACGACTGGGACGTCCACTGGGACGACGCCGACTGCGGTTACGGCATCACCCAGGTCACCGACGGCATGAGGACGGCGGGCCGCGAGGGCGGTCACGCGCCCGCGCTCCCGGCGGCCCAACAGCGGGCGATCGCGCTGGACCACAAGACGAACATCGCGCGCGGCCTCCAGATCCTCCAGCAGAAGTGGAACCAGACCCGGGCGGCCGGCCTCGTCGTGAACAACGGCAACCCGCGCAAGATCGAGAACTGGTTCTTCGCGGTGTGGGCCTACAACTCGGGGTTCAACCCGAACCGGGGCGACGGCTCGCCGTGGGGCGTGGGGTGGACCAACAACCCGGTCAACCCGCGCTACCCGGCCAACCGGCTGCCGTTCCTGGAGTTCAACCAGGCCGACGCGGTGCGGCCGAACCTGTGGCCGTACCCGGAGAAGATCATGGGCTGGGCCGCGCACTCGATCTCGACGCCCACGGGCCCAGGGTTCGAGCCGGCCTGGTGGAACACGGCGGGCTCGAACGGGAACCTGTACCGCGAGCAGGTGAAGCCGCCGGTCGACCTGTTCTGCACCGCGCAGAACGACTGCCACCCGGGCCAGGCGTGGGTGCCCGACGACCCGTCGGTGCTGCCGGGCCCAGGTGACGACCCGGAGCCGCCGGGTCCGTGCGACCACCGGAACCCGGCCACGGGCAAGCGGGACCTCAAGTGCTGGTGGAACCTGCCCGCGACGTGGAAGCCCGACTGCGAGCTGACCTGCGGCGTCTGGAACTTCCGCTTCGACGTGGAACCGTCCCCCGGCTGGGGGACGAACTACCCGCCGCGGTGCGCGCAGGACACCCTGCCCGCGAACGCCCTGATCGTCGACGACCTGCCGGCCACACCCGCGGCGCTGCCGGCGAAGTGGGCCGACCCCGTCCGCCGCTGCACGCGGGACTGGACCAGCCAGGGCACGTTCGGCCTCCAGTTCGACAACCCGTCCGCCAAGATCGACTTCCACCAGATCGGCGCCGGCTTCGACAACCACTTCTGGTTCGGGCACACCCGCAAGGACGACGCCGCGGGCAACCTGGGCAAGGTCACCGGGACGTGGACGCTGAACCGCCGGCTCGACGGGTGGGCGCGCGTCATGGTGCACATCCCGGACCACGGCGCCCACACCAGGCAGGCGCGGTACGAGGTGGAGACCGGGACGGCGACCAAGCACCGGACCGTGCTCCAGCGGACCGAGGCGAACAAGTGGGTCTCGCTCGGCGTGTTCCGGTTCGCCGGCACGCCCCGGGTGCGGCTGTCGACCACCACGTTCGACGGGTTGGGCGTGGAGGACGTCGCCTGGGACGCGGTGGCCTTCCAGCCGATGCCGAACAAGCCCGCGAACGTGGTCGTGGCGCTGGGCGACTCCTACTCCTCCGGTGAGGGGGCGGGCGGGAACGCCGCCTACTACCGGGAGACGAACGTGTACGGCGACGAGCCGGACCTGCGCAACGCCTGCCACCGGTCGCCGCACGCCTGGTCCAGGCAGGGCAAACTCGCCGCGCACGGCGGCAACACCATCGGCCAGATCGCCGACTTCTACAACGACCCCACGCTGGACTACCACCTGCTCGCGTGCAGCGGCGCGCGGACCCGGCACGTCCTGCCGTTCCACTCGGCGGGCGAGGACAAGCCGACCGACTCGCTGGGGCAGGAGGGCGAGGGGATGTACAGCGAGGTGTCCCAGCTGGACCGGGGCTTCGTCGACGAGAACACCACGCTCGTGACCATGTCCATCGGGGGCAACGACGCCCGGTTCACCGACATCATCAAGACGTGCCTGTTCTACGTCGGCCCCTGCTACAACGCGACCATGGACGGCGACGGCAAGACGCTGGGGGAGGCGGCGCCGGAGCGCATCCGCAACGAGGTGATGCCGTCGGTCGACAAGGCCGTCCGGGAGATCCACCGCATGGCGCCGAACGCCAAGATCGTGCTGATGGGGTACCCCAGGCTGATGGAGCGGCGCGGTGACTGCGCGGTGACGTTCGCGGGGCTCACGATCGACTGGCTCGCCGAGATGTCGGACCTGCTCGCCAACCAGTACGCCGGGCTGGTGCTCGACCTGAACGTCGACGGGATCCCCGTCGAGTTCGCCGACCCGAGGGCCAGGTTCGCCGGCAAGGCCGCGTGCGGCGACCCGGCGCGGATCAACTTCATCGTCACCACCAGGACCGACGGCGACCAGCCGCTGACCAGCCAGCCCGTGCCCGCCGAGTCGATGCACCCGACCCGGGAGGGGCACCAGCTGTACGGGGAGGTGTTCACCGACGCGCTGAGGAGGCTGGGCCTGTGAGACCCGGCGCCCCGCTCCCCGTCGCGGGCGGGGCGCCGGTCCGCCCGTCCGCGGTGCCCCCCGGTCGCGGTGCCCCGGTCGACCGGGGGCACCGCGGACACGTCCCGCGGCGGACCTCACAGCCGGTGTTGACCCGTGCCCGTAGCATCGCTGCCCGTGGCCAGTCCCTCGCACACCCAGGCGAACGCCGACGACGCCGACTCCCTCGGTCCCGAGGAGCGGGTCAACCCGACGTGGACCGAGGCGCCCGCGCGGGCGGTGAGCAGACTGGTCGGCGGACCGGTCGGCCGGCACGCCCAGGTCGGCCGGCAGTGGTTCTGGACGCCGCTGCGGGTGGTGCTGCTGTTCGCGGTCGTGACGCTGGCGCTGGCCTGGTTCCAGAAGTCGCCGTGCGTCCAGCAGTACGTCGACGACAACGGCGTGGTGCAGCTGGACTGGCGGGGCAGCAGGCAGTTCGTCGCCCTGTGCTACTCCGACACCGTGCCGCTCTACACCGCGGAGCGGCTGGACCAGGCGGGCACGTTCCCCTACCGGACCTCGTGGGTGGACGACGAGGGCAAGCCGACGGCGCACGTCCGGTACATGGAGTACCCGGTGCTGACCGGCATGTTCATGCTGCTCAACGCCCGGATGGCGCAGGGGTGGACGGTGATCGCCCAGTCGGGCTGGCTGCCGAACCCGATGACCGTGATCGTGTACTTCAACATCACCGCGTTGTGGTTGGCGCTGGCCTGGCTGGTGACGGCGTTCGCGGTGTCGCAGCTGGCCAGGCGCAGACCGTACGACGCGGTGCTGGTGGCGGTCTCCCCGCTGGTCGTCGTGCACGCCTTCACCAACTTCGACACGCTGGCCACGGCGTTCGCCACGGCGGCCATGCTGGCGTGGGCGCGGAAGAAACCGCTGCTGGCGGGCATGCTGCTGGGCCTGGGTGGAGCGGCGAAGCTGTACCCGCTGTTCCTGCTCGGGCCGTTGCTGCTGCTGTGCTGGCGGTCGGGGAAGCTGCGGGCGTTCCTGACCACGCTGGGCGCGACGCTGGTCACCTGGGCGGCGGTGAACGCGCCGATCGCGCTGCTCTACCCGGCGGGCTGGCGGGAGTTCTTCCGGCTGAACACCGAGCGCGGCGTGGACCCGGACTCGCTCTACAACGTGGTCGCGCAGTGGACCGGCTGGCCGGGCTTCGACCCCGGGCTGGCGCCGGGGCAGGCGCCGGAGGTGCTGAACGCGGTCAGCGCGGCGCTGTTCCTGGTGTGCTGCGCGGCGATCGGGTACGTGACGCTGTCCGCCCCCCGCCGGCCGCGGTTCGCGCAGCTGGGGTTCCTGGTGGTGGCGGCGTTCCTGCTGACGAACAAGGTGTGGAGCCCGCAGTACTCGCTGTGGCTGGTGCCGCTGGCGGTGCTCGCCCTGCCCCGCTGGCGGCTGCTGCTGGCGTGGATGGCGGTCGACGCGCTGGTGTGGGTGCCGCGGATGTACTTCTACCTGGGGGTGGAGAACAAGGGGCTGCCGATCGACTGGTTCCTGGGCACGGTGGTGGCCCGGGACGCGATGGTGGTCCTGCTGTGCGTGCTGGTCGTGCGCGAGATCTACCGGCCGGACCTCGACAAGGTGCGGCAGTCGGGCGACGACGACCCGGCGGGCGGGCCGCTCGACGGGGCACCGGACCGGTTCGTGCTGCGGTTCGGGCGCGGGCGCGGGCGGGAGCGGGAGCGGGTGGAGGCGGCCCCGGCCGCTACGCCCGTGGGCTGACGTCGCCCGCGGGCTCGGGAGGCCGCCGGCGCGCCGGCCGGCGGTCGGTGAAGGTCACCTCGGCCCGCAGGAACACCAGGAACAGCGCGGCCAGCAGCACCGCCCGCCCCCACACCCCGATGACCACGGCCTGCGCCGCGAACCCGTCGTAGATGCCGGACGGTTGGCCGGACTCGATGGCGTAGTACCAGCGGAAGATGCCGATGCCCATCGCGAGGTCCGCGGCGAAGTAGGCCGCCACCCAGCCCCAGTTCACCCGCAGCAGCACGAACATCGGCACCAGCCACAGCGTGTACTGCGGCGAGTGGACCTTGTGCAGCAGCAGGAACCCGCACAGCATGGCCGCCGACACCGGCACCCACGGGTAGGTGCCCTCGACCAGGTGGCGGCGCCACCCGAGCCGGCAGGCCAGCGCGAACGACAGCAGGACGGTGACCGGCGAGAGCACCGACACCACCGACTGCATGGTCTCGTCCGCCATGAACGGCCGCATCGACCAGAACCAGACCGAGTTCGTGGTGATGTCCACCCGCCGCAGGCCCTGGAACGTGAACGAGGCCCGCCAGCCCTCCGGGCCCGCCACCGCGAACGGCAGGTTGATCACCACCGCGGTGAGCACCGCCACCAGCGCCACCCGGGTCGCGCCCACCGGGTCGTACCGCCGGCCGGCGGGCAGCTCCCGGCCACCCGGGCCGCCGGTCAGCACGTACAGGCACAGGGGCAGCACGAAGATCGCCGGGTAGAGCTTGAACGCGAAGCCGATGCCGAGCAGCACCGCCGCGACCACCGCCCGGTCCACCAGCGGCCGGTCGCGGCGGCCGTGGCCGTGGTGCACCGCGTACACCGCGGCCACGGCGCAGAACACGACCGGCAGGTCCCAGTTGTGGAACGCGTAGAGCACCAGCGGCGGGCCGAGCGCCCAGATCAGCGCCCGCCACCGGCTCAGCCTGCCGAGCAGGTACCCGGTGGCCAGGCCGAACGGCGCCATCAGCAGCGCCGAGAACAGCAGGAACGCCCCGTCGGTGTGCGCGAAGAACGCGCCCATCCAGATCAGCAGGCCGGTCAGCACCGGGTACTCGACCACCCCGCCGACCAGCACGCCCCCGCTGGTGATGTCGCCGTTGACGTACGGGAACACGTGGCGGTCGACGTCGCGGCCGATCCACAGGTGCTGGACGTCGGAGTAGCAGACGTCGGCCTTGTTGCGCTCCTCGTAGTCCGGGGCGCTGCGGCCCCACGCGTCGAACTCCGGGCCGGTGCAGCGGTCCTTGTTGAGGAAGCCCGCGAACAGCGTGAGGCCGCACAGCAGCACGAGCGCGGCGAGCGCGACCCGGCCGAACCCCGGCGCCCGCGGTCCGGCGTCCGCGCGCCCGGGCACGGCCGCCTCCCGCGTCGAGCTCATCGGCCCAGGTGCTCGCGGAGGAACGCGATGTCGGCGGCCTGGCCCTCGGCCGGCGTCTCGACCACGACCGGCGCGCCCGCGGCGGCGACCACCGCGACGAGCTGCTCGGGGTCGATGGTGCCGGTGGCGATGTTGGCGTGGCGGTCGCGGGCGGAGCCGAACGGGTCGCGCGAGTTGTTCAGGTGCACCAGGTCGATGCGGCCGGTGATGGCCCTGACCCGGTCGACGATGCCCACCAGGTCCTCGCCGGAGGCGAACGCGTGGCAGGTGTCCAGGCAGAACCCGGCGTCGAACTCGCCGACCGCGTCCCACAGCCGGGCCAGCATGTCGAAGGTCCGCGCCATGGCGTTGTCGCCGCCCGCGGTGTTCTCGATCAGGACCCGGGTGGGGAACCCGCCCTTCTCGGCCTGCCGCTCGAACATCTTCCGCCAGTTGGCCACGCCGTCCAGCGGGTCGTCGCCGCCGGTCACGTGGCCGCCGTGCACCACGAGGCCCCGGGCGCCGACCTTCGCGGCGGCCTCGGCGTGCTGGAGCACCAGCTTGCGGGACGGGATGCGGATCCTGTTGTTCAGCGACGCCACGTTCGCCACGTAGGGCGCGTGGACGAAGACGTCCAGGTCGGAGGCCAGCAGGTCGTCGGCCTTGGGGTGGACCGGGGGCGCCTTCCACCCCTGCGGGTCGGCCAGGAAGAGCTGGACGACCTCGGCCTCGCGTTCGGCGGCCGCGCCGAGCGGATCGTCGTCGCGGAGAACGTGAGCCCCGATGCGCATGGTGTGCAGGGTAGTGGGGACGTGCAACCTCCCGGCCGCCACCGCCGACGAGCAAATCGTTCGGTCCCGGGGGTGGTTCGCGTCACCATCAGGACCTACGCTCGTTACTTGTAAGTAGGAAACGGCGTGCGGCGCACCAGGAGGCAGCACATGCGGACCCGGCTCACCCGGCTGTTCGGCGCGGTCGCCGTGGTGTTCGCGGCCGGCACGGCGGGCGTCGTGGGGAGTGCCGGGACGGCCGCGGCCGCGGAGCCGGTGGTCGTGGGCAGCTGCGCGACGACGGTGCGGGGCGCGCCGGGCACGCCGGTGGCGCTGAGCCCGGCCGCGGTGCTCGACCCGGTGGTCGACCTGGTGCGCGCGGTGCCGCTGCTCGGTCCGCCGCTGGCCGAGCCGTTCAAGCGGGCGTTCACCGCGCTGCCGCCGATCCCGATCGGCGCGGTCCAGGCGGGCGACTCGGTCATCACCGGCGGCGAGATCGCCAACAGGGTCAACGCGGAGCTGGACAAGCTGCCGCTGCTCGGTCCCGTCATCACCACGCTGACCGGCTCCGTGCGGACCGAGCTGACCCGGCTGTGCGGCGTCGCGGTGCAGGTCGTCAACGGGGTCGCCGCGCCGGTCCAGGACGGGTCGAAGGCGCTCGCGGACGCCTCGGAGCAGGCCGCGGGCCAGGTCGTGCCGCCCCGGCCGGGCGGCACGCCGACCCCCGCCCCCGGTGGCACGCCGCCGCCGGCCGGTCAGCCGGGCACGAACCCGGGCACCGGCACGCCCGGCGGCACGCCGAACCCGCGGAGCCCGTTCACCCCGGTCGGCGGCGTGGGCGCGCTGGACGTGCCGCTGTACGGCTCGAACCCGTGGGGCGGGAACTTCGGCCGCGTGCCGCTGTTCGGCTACGGCTCCCTGCCGTTCGCCGTGCCCGGCCGGTACGCGCCGTCGCCGGGCGTGCGCTACGGCGGCGGGGTGGACGGCTACCGGCCCGGCTACGAGCTGCCCAGCGCCGGCGACTCGGACGGCGTGCAGACCGCCGGTCATGCCCAGGCGCTGCCCGGTGTGGGTCGGATGGGCGGCGGGGTCGCGGCCCCGGTGCTGCTCGCGGTGCTGATGCTGGCCTGCGTCACGGGGGCGCTGGTGCGGACCTGGGTGCTGCGCCGAGCGGTCGCCTGAGCGGTGGCCCCGGCCCCGCGCCGGGGTGCTCGAGTCGCCAGAAGGCCCAACCGGGCGGGCCGCGGTTGCTGCGTTCGCCCGCAGATTGATCACGCTTTGCGCTGGGAGCGTTACGGGTCGTCACCTCCGCGAACCCCGAAGGGGATCCGATGGCCAGACGAACCCTCACCGCGCTGTCCGCACTCACCCTCGCCGCGGCCCTGACCGCGGTGGGCGGGGCCCGCGCGCCCGCCGCGACCGCGCCGCCCCCACCCGACACCCCGGTCACGAGCGACGGCCGGATCGGCGCGCCACCCGGGGCCCCGCGCGCCACCGCCCGCCACACCACCGGGTTCGCGGGCACCGGCGCCGGCAGCGCCCGACCCGCCGACGCCCGACCCGCCGACGCCCGACCCGCCGACGCCCGACCCGCCGACGCCCGACCCGCCGACGCCGGGCCGCGCGCGACGGCCCCCGGCGGGACCGGCGTCCAGTCGATCATCGCGCCGGACGGGCGCGTGCAGGTCACCGGCACCACGGCCTACCCCGCCAGTGCCGACGTCTACGTCACCTACACCAGGCCGAACGGCTCCACGGGCTGGTGCACCGGCTGGCTGTACGCGGCGAACGCGGTCGCCACCGCCGGCCACTGCGTGCACTCCGGCGGCAGCGGCGGCGCGTGGAACACGAACTTCACCGTCCACCCGGGCCGCGACGGCGGCTCCTCGCCGTTCGGCAGCTGCGGCGTGAGCAACACCTTCAGCGTCACCGGGTGGACCCAGAACGCCAACGCCGAGTACGACTACGCGGGCTTCAAGCTCAACTGCTCCGTGGGCGACACCACCGGCTGGTACGGCATGAGCTGGACCACCGCGTCGCTCGACGGCACCGCGGTCGGCAGCTCGGGCTACCCGCAGGACAAGCCGGCCGGCACGCAGTGGTCCACCACCAGCTCGATCAGCGCCTCCTACCCCCGCCAGCTGGCCCACCACCTGGACACCGTGGGCGGGCAGGACGGCTCGGTCGTGCGGGCCGCCGGGTGCTCGACGTTCTGCGGCATCGCGGTGCACGCGTACGGCCACGGGGACCACAACCGGGGCACCCGGATCACCGAGGCGGTGTTCGCGAACTACCAGAACTGGAGGCTCTGAGCAGCCGCGACGGCCCCCCGGGGACTCCCCCCGGGGGCCTGTTACCCTGGACGGGTTGCTGACGCGACGACCCTCCTGCCACGGAAAGCCCGTGGCCGCCGAGTCCACAGGAGGTGAGTGGTCTACATGCGTCATTACGAAGTGATGGTCATCCTCGACCCCAGTCTCGACGAGCGCACGATCGCGCCGTCCCTCGACACGTTCCTCAACGTCATCCGCACCACGGGTGGCAACGTGGAGAAGGTCGACGTCTGGGGCAAGCGCCGTCTCAGCTTCGAGATCAACAAGCAGAGCGAGGGCATCTACGCGATCCTCGACCTGACCTCGACGCCCGACGCGGTGAAGGAGCTGGACCGCCAGCTCGGTCTCCAGGAGACCATCCTGCGCACCAAGGTCCTGCGGCGCGAGCCCGCCAAGGCCGCCAAGGCCGCGGCCAAGGCTGCCGCGAGGGCGTCGGTCAAGTCGGCCAAGTCGGCCGCCAGGGCCCTGGCCAAGGCGTAGGGGCTACCCGGACCATGGCAGGCGAGACGACGATCACGGTGGTCGGGAACCTGACCGCCGACCCGGAACTGCGCTTCACCCAGTCCGGTGCCGCGGTGGCGAGCTTCACGGTCGCCTCCACGCCCCGGACCTTCGACCGCCAGAGCGGCGAGTGGAAGGACGGCGAAGCCCTCTTCCTGCGGTGCAACGTGTGGCGGCAGGTCGCGGAGAACGTGGCCGAGTCGCTCACCCGCGGCTCGCGCGTGCTCGTGACCGGGCGCCTGCGCCAGCGTTCCTTCGAGACGAAGGAAGGCGAGAAGCGCACGGTCATCGAACTGGAGGTCGACGAGATCGGCCCCTCCCTGCGCTACGCGACCGCGAAGGTCAACAAGGTGAGCCGGGGTGACGGCGGCGGCGGCTTCGGCGGCGGCGGCGGTCAGTCCCGTGGCGGTGGCGGCGGCGGCGCACCGGCCGACGACCCGTGGGGCTCCGCGCCCCCGGCGGGTTCCGGTGGTTTCGCCGACGAGCCCCCCTTCTAGACCGCACCGCATCCACCACTCTTCCGCGTCACCAGGAGTACACACATGGCCAAGCCGCCTGTGCGCAAGCCCAAGAAGAAGGTCTGCGCGTTCTGCAAGGACCGCAACGCCAACATGATCGACTACAAGGACACCACCCTGCTCCGGAAGTACATCTCGGACCGGGGCAAGATCCGCGCCCGCCGGGTCACCGGCAACTGCAGCCAGCACCAGCGCGACGTCGCGGTCGCCGTCAAGAACGCCCGCGAGATGGCGCTGCTGCCCTACACCTCGACCGCTCGCTGAGAAAGGGGACGGCACAGTGAAGCTCATCCTCACCGCTGACGTGACCGGCCTCGGCGGTCCCGGCGACATCGTCGAGGTCAAGGACGGCTACGGCCGCAACTACCTGCTGCCCCGCGGCCTGGCGATCCTCGCCACCAAG
Source organism: Saccharothrix sp. BKS2 (assembly GCF_047689505.1). Lineage (NCBI taxonomy): Bacteria > Bacillati > Actinomycetota > Actinomycetes > Pseudonocardiales > Pseudonocardiaceae > Saccharothrix > Saccharothrix sp. BKS2. The sequence goes on from NZ_JAUQOL010000002.1 coordinate 251,988, forward strand.
GGCGCGGCCAAGCAGGTCGAGGTCATCCGCCGCGCCCAGGACACCCGCCGGGTGCGCGACCTGGACCACGCCAAGGAGCTCAAGGCTTCCCTGGAGGGTCTCGGCTCGATCACGCTGCGGGCCAAGGCCGCGTCGGGCTCGAAGAAGCTGTTCGGCTCGGTGACCTCGTCCGACGTGGTGTCGGCCGTGCGCGCCGCCGGCGGCCCCGCGCTGGACAAGCGGGCCGTCGAGCTGGCCGGCCACATCAAGACCGTCGGGCAGCACTCGGTCAACGTCCGGCTGCACCCGGAGGTCACCGTCGCGCTGGCCGTCGAGGTCTCGGCCGCGGGCTGAAGCACCACCTGTTCGGCGTCGGAGGCGCCGTTCGACCGGGACTCCCGGTCGGGCGGCGCCTTCGCGCGTCCGGCTGTGGACAACTCTTGTGACGCCCGGTGCGCGACACGCCGAAGGGGCTGTTGCACGCGACACGCCGACGGTGTGACAAAGGACTTTTCCACAAATTTATCCACAGGTTCTGACCTGGGAAAACTTCCGTCACCGACCGAGTTGTACCCAGGTTGTCCACAGGTTTCCCCAGCGTTGTGGTCAGCTCGCGACAACCATCCCCAACCTGTCCACCGGGTTGTCCACAAGCTCGGTTGCCCACGCTGTCCGGGGGGCTCTAGCGTCGCTGAATCCCTGGCGTGGTGCCCGGAAAATGTCGGACCCACGGGGTAGAACATCCTGCACGGCAGCAGATTGGGGTGAGTGCGCGGTGGCGCTGGTGGACGACCGGGGGATGATGGCCGAGCCCGGCTTCGAACGACAGCCGCCCCAGGACCTCGCCGCCGAGCAGTCGGTCCTGGGCGGGATGCTGCTGAGCAAGGACGCGATCGCCGACGTGGTCGAGGTCCTCGCGCCCAACGACTTCTACCGCCCGGCCCACCAGGCGGTGTACGACTGCGTGCTGGACCTCTACGGCCGCGGCGAGCCCGCCGACCCGATCACGGTGTCCGCGGAGCTGGAGCGGCGGGGCGAGCTGCTGCGCGTCGGCGGCGCCCCGTACCTGCACACGCTCATCGCCACCGTGCCCACCGCCGCCAACGCCTCCTACTACGCCGAGATCGTGGCCGAGAAGGCCGTGCTGCGGCGGCTGGTGGAGGCGGGCACGCGGATCGTGCAGCTGGGCTACAACGGCGCCGAGGGCGCGGACGTCGACGAGGTCGTCGACCGGGCCCAGGCGGCGATCTACGAGGTGACCGAGCGGCGCACCACCGAGGACTACGCGGCGCTGGAGGACCTGCTCCAGCCGACCATGGACGAGATCGACGCCATCGCCTCGCGCGGCGGCGCCTCCCTCGGCATCCCCACGGGCTTCGCGGACCTCGACGAGCTGACCAACGGCCTGCACCCCGGCCAGATGATCATCGTCGCGGCCCGTCCCGGCGTGGGCAAGGCCCTGGCGCTGGACACCCCGCTCGCCACGCCCACCGGGTGGACCACGATGGGCCGGGTGGCCGTGGGGGACCGGCTGCTCGACGCGGACGGGCGGCCCACGACGGTGGTCGCCGCGACCGACGTCCTGCGCGGCCGGCCGTGCTACGAGGTCGAGTTCTCCGACGGTTCGGTGCTGGTGGCCGACGCCGAGCACCAGTGGCTGACCGACATCCCGGCGCACGACGTCCCGGCGCACGACGTCCCGGCGCACGGTGCGCCGGCGTCCGACACCCGGGCGTCCTGGGCACCGGCACCCGGCACCCCGGCGTTCGACATCCCGGAGTCCGGGGCACCGGTCGGGCGCGGGACCGGGGTGCGCACCACCCGGGAGATCGCCGGGGACCTGCGTCGCGGGACGGCCCACGCGGTGGCCACCACCCGCCCCCTCGACCTGCCCGAGGCCGCGCTGCCGCTCGGCCCCTACACCCTCGGCGTCCGGCTCGGCGGCTCGCGGGACACCGACCCGGAGTCGGTCTGGCACGTCGAGGCCGAGGGGTACCCGGGTCCGTCGGACGAGGCCGTCGAGGGCGTGCTGCGGGAGCTGGGCGTGCCGGGCGACGAGCACATCCCCGAGCGGTACCTCCGCGCCTCCGCCGCGCAGCGGCGCGCCCTGCTCGCCGGCGTGCTCGACGCGGGCGGCACGGTGACCGGGGGTGGTTCCGTGCGGTTCGAGGCGACCACCGAGCGCCTGGCCGAGGACGTCCGCGAGCTGGTCGTGGGCCTGGGCCACCGGTGCGCCGCAGGTGCCGGGCGCGTCGTGGTCCTCGACACCGGGGACGACGTCTTCCGCCTGGAGCACAAGCGGTTGGCGCTGAAGGAGCGGCGACGGGCGACGGGCGACGGGCGGACCGGTTCGCGGTTCGTCGTCGCCGTGCGGCCGGTCCCGAGCGTCCCGGTGCGCTGCGTGGAGGTGGACAACAGCGACCACCTCTACCTCGCGGGCCGGTCGATGATCCCCACCCACAACTCCACCCTGGGCCTGGACTTCGCCCGCTCCTGCTCGGTGAAGCACGGCCTGACCAGCGCCATCTTCTCGCTGGAGATGTCGCGCACCGAGATCGTCATGCGCATGCTGTCCGCCGAGGCCCGCATCCGGCTCGGCGACATGCGCAGCGGCCGGATGAGCGACGACGACTGGACGCGCCTGGCCCGGCGGATGAGCGAGATCAGCGAGGCCCCGCTGTTCGTGGACGACTCGCCGAACCTGACCATGATGGAGATCCGGGCCAAGGCCCGGCGGCTCAAGCAGCGCCACGACCTGCGGCTGCTGGTCGTGGACTACCTCCAGCTGATGTCGTCGGGCAAGCGCACCGAGTCGCGGCAGCAGGAGGTCTCGGAGTTCTCCCGGAACCTGAAGCTGATCGCCAAGGAGCTGGAGATCCCGGTGATCGCGATCAGCCAGCTGAACCGAGGTCCGGAACAGCGCACCGACAAGCGGCCGCAGCTGTCGGACCTGCGTGAGTCCGGGTCGCTGGAGCAGGACGCGGACATGGTGATCCTGATCAACCGGCCGGACGCCTGGGAGCGGGACGACCCGAGGGCCGGCGAGGCGGACCTGATCGTGGCCAAGCACCGCGCCGGCCCGACGGCCACCATCACGGTGGCGCACCAGCTGCACTACAGCCGCTTCGCCGACCTGGCCCAGGGCTGATCAGGGGCCGACCCGGCGGTTCCCCACCCGGCACCGGGTCCGGGTGCCGCTTCGCCGGCCGGCGTCCGAGCCCCCCGGCTCATGTCGTGGCCGGCTCCGCCTCCGGTCGGCGCCGGGTGAGCACCAGGGGACCGTCCTCGGTGATGGCCACCGTGTGCTCGGAGTGGGCGGTGCGCGAGCCGTCGGCCGAGCGGATGGTCCAGCCGTCGGGGTCGTAGACGATCCGGTCGGTCGTGCGGGCGAACCAGGGTTCGAGCGCGAGGGTCAGCCCCGGGCGGAGCGTCAGGCCCCGGCCCGCCCGTCCCTTGTTGGAGACGTGCAGGTCCTCGTGCATGGTGCGGCCGATGCCGTGACCACCGAACTCGGTGTTGACCGGGTAGCCGTGGGCGCGGGCCACCGCCCAGATCGCCGCCGAGATGTCGCCCAGGCGGTTGCCCGGACGGGCCGCCTCGATCCCGGCCTCCAGCGCCTCCTCGGTGGCGCGGATGATCCGCAGGTCCTCCTCGGCGGCGGTGCCGACGACGATCGTGCGCGCCGAGTCGGCCACCCAGCCGTCGATGCCGACCGCGAGGTCCGCGCTGAGCACGTCGCCGTCGCGCAGCACGTAGTCGTGCGGCAGGCCGTGCAGCACGGCGTCGTTGACCGACAGGCAGATGACGTTGCGGAACGGGCCCTTGCCGAAGGAGGGGGCGTAGTCCCAGTAGCAGGACTCCGCGCCGCGCCGCTCGATCATGCCGCGCACGTGGTGCTCCAGGTCCAGGAGGTTGACGCCCACGTCGGCGAGTTCGCCGACCTCGGTGAGGACCTCGGCGACGAAACGCCCGGCCACGTGCATGCGCTCGATCTCCGCAGGCGTCTTCAGCTCGATCATGGTGCCCTCATCCGTCGTGCGTTGGTATAATAATACCAACTTAGCACTTGCTGGTATTAAAATACCAGCCGTACCCTGGTGGTGTGGTCCGCAACCCGCTCACGCCCGAACAGATCGAGGCCGGCCGACGTCTCGGGAGGCTGCTGCGCGAAGCGCGGGCGGACCGGGACCTGGGTGACGTGGCACGCGCGGCGGGCATGTCGCCGGAGACGTTGCGCAAGATCGAGACCGGCCGGCTCCCCACCCCCGCCTTCGGCACGATCGCCTGCCTCAGCGAGGTGCTCGACCTGCCGATCCAGGACCTGGCCGCCGCCTGGCGCAACGGCTCGCGGCTCGAAGAGGCGTCGTGACGACCACCGCCGACCGCACGCGCCGCTGACGGTGGAACACCCGAGGTCACGGCCCCGGCATGACCGCTGCCGCCGGGTGGTCGGGTGAGCAGGGCGGCCGGGTGATCGGGGCCGCCGGAGTTGTGGCCGCAGGCCCGGGGAGGTTGCGACTCAGGGGTTCTAGCCCAGGGGTTGCGACCCGAGAAGTTGCAGCCGGGTGGGTTGCGGCCCAAGGAGTTGTGGCCCGGGGAGTCGCAACCCCGAAAGGTTGTGGCGCGATCGGCGGCGGAGGCCGCGGTGCCGCCGCCGATCGCGCGAGCCGCCGCCGGACCCCCCTTCCCCCCAGGCCGCCGGCGCTCTGCCCGGGATCCTCGCGGACCCCGGTGGTCGAGGAGGCGGCCCAGCCCCCCTGTACCGCTACCGGGCCGCCTCGGTGACGAGTGTGCTCCCCCGGTCCTGCAAACCCTTTGTGCGGTTCTGCAATCCCCTGGTCACGGCGCTGCACCGAGAGGTCGACGGACCGCTCCACGCGGTATCGGCGCAGCGTCGCGGCGCTTACGATCAAGGGATGCCACCCGACGCGGCGCGGCGCAGCGACCGTTCGAGGCGGGCGATCCTCGTGGCCGCGTTGGAGTTGGTCGAGGCGCTCGGCTACTCCCGGTTGACCATCGAGGCCGTCGCGGCTCGGGCGGGGGTGGGCAAGCAGACCATCTACCGGTGGTGGTCGTCGAAGGGACCGCTGCTGTTCGAGGCGTTCGTGGAGCTGGGACCGGTCGAGCGGGACCCGCGGCCCAGCGGCGACCTGGCCACCGACCTCCGGCTGGAACTGCGGGCGACGGTGGAGGAGCTGAACGAGCGGCGGTTCGACCAGGTGTGCCGGGTCCTGGTCCACGAGGCCCGCACCGACCTGCTCACGCTGCTGCTGACCCCCCGCCGCGTGCGGCTGGAGGAGCGGTTGCGCGCCGGGCAGCGCGCGGGCGAGGTGCGGCTGGACGTGGACGTCGCGGCGGCGGCGGACCTGCTGCTCGGACCGGTGCACCAGCGGTGGCTGCTGCGGACCGCGCCGCTGTCCGGGGAGCACGCCGACGCGGTGGTGGACCTGGTGCTCCGGGCGCTGCGGGGGTGACCCGCCCCGGTAGTAGGGTTCGCCGGTGGTCGAGTACGCCGTGGTCGACGTGGAGACGACGGGGTTCGCCGCGCGGGGGTCCGACCGCGTCGTCGAGGTCGCGGTGGTGCAGCTCGACCGGCACGGCCGCGTCACCGGCGAGTGGTGCACGCTGGTCAACCCGGGGCGCGACCTCGGGCCGCAGCACGTGCACCGGATCAGCGCCGCCGACGTGTGGCACGCGCCCGCGTTCGCGGCGGTCGCCGGGACGCTCGCGGACCGGTTGGCCGGCCGGGTCGTCGTCGCGCACAACCTGGCGTTCGACGCGCGCTTCCTGACCGCCGAGCTCCACCGCGCCGGGGTGCCGGTCGAGGTGACCGGACTGTGCACGATGCGGTTGGCGGACCGGTTCCTGCCACCGCGCGCCGGGCGGTCGCTGGCGGCCTGCTGCGCGGCGGCCGGCGTGGTGCTCGACTCGGCCCACTCCGCCCTGCACGACGCCCGCGCCACGGCCTCGCTGTTCCGCCGCTACCTGCGGTTCGGGCCGCTGGCCGGGACGCCGTTCCCGCCGCTGGGGCTCGCCGCCGACGCGGTCGAGGTGCGGCGCGGGGTGGCGGGGGTGGCGGGTGTGGGAGGGGCGCCGGCCGGCGCCGAGCCGGTCCCGCTGGTGCGGGGTGACGTGGTGGTGTTCACCGGGCAGATGCGCTCGCCGCGCGAGGTGTGGGTGGACCGGGCCTGCGGCGCGGGGCTGGTCAGCCAGGGCTACGTGACCCGGTCGACGCGGGTGCTCGTCGCGGCCGACCCGTGCACCCTGTCGAGCAAGGCGCGGCGGGCGCGGGCCTACCGGGTGCCGATCGTGTCGGAGGACGACTTCACCGGGATGCTCGACCAGCTCGACTGAAGCGGCGGGACCCCTGGCGCGAAAGGCGGCAGAAGGACCAGACCCACAGCACCAGATGCACAAAGCACCAGGCGCGCAAAGGACCGGGCCCCCGGCACCGAAGTGCCGGGGGCCCGGTCGCGGGAGGGGTGGTGCGTCAGATCCGCGGCAGCTGGGCGGTCCGCTCCATGCTGTTGAACAGGGAGAAGGCGTCCAGACCGGCCAGGGCCGGGGTCCGCAGCTGCTCCGTGCTCGGCACCGGCTGGGTGCCGACGGTGCCCTGGAGCGGGTTGACGTCCAGGCCGCTCAGCGCGGCCGGCGGCAGCACCGGCGCGGTGCGCGGCTGGGCCAGGCCCGGGACCGGCACGACGACCGGCAGCGGCACCGGGGAGGCGACCGGCAGGGTCGGCAGCGCCTGGTCGCGCAGCACGGCGGTCTGGTCGGTCACGACCGGCAGCTGCCGGGTCAGGTCCAGCTGGTCGGTCACCGGCAGGGTGCCGGAGAACGACCGCTCACCCGACGTGGCGGGCAGCAGGCCGTAGGCGGTGCGCGCCACGTGCGCCGTGCCGGGCATCCGGTTGGTGGCGGTGTCCCGCACGTCCTCCTGGACGCGCGGCATCACACCGGTCGGCAGCTCGCTCACCGGCTTCATGACGGCCATGGCCTTCATCACGGTCATCGGCTTCATCAGGGCGGACAGCGGGGCGGTGGGCAGCTCGGCGTCCGACAGGTCGGGCTTGGGCAGCTCGCTCGTCGGCAGGTCGCGGGCGTCGACCTCCGGCTTGTCCGCCTTCACCGCGGGCAGCTCTTCGCGCAGCTCCGAACCGGCCTGCCACGCGGTCCTCGTCGGCGAGGCCACCCGGGGCGCCTCGACGGGCAGCGGCCGGCCCAGGATGGGCAGGTTGCGCAGCTCTTCCAGGCCCGGGGCCCGCAGCGGCGACCGGTACTCCGGCAGCCGGTGCAGCAGCTCCAGGCTCGGCAGCTCGGTGACGCGCATCAGGTGGTCGACACCCATCGGCAGCACCACACCGCGCCCCAGCTCGGTCTCCTCGCCCTCGCCGGTCCGCAGGCGGCTGCGGTCGGCGGCGTCGGCGGTGGCGGTGCCCGCCACCTCGACCGGCACGCCGAACATCCTGGCCACGCCCTCGGCGGGCAGCTCCAGGTCGCGGGCCGTCATCGGGCCGGTGCCCGTGGTCGCGGTGTCGCCGCCCGAGGTGCTGTGGGCGTCGCTGGTGGTCCTGGCGTCCGCCAGGCCCGCGGCGGTGACCGCGTCGCCGTGCGCCGACGGCGCGAGGGCGGCCGGCGTGGTCAGCAGGTTGCCGGACCACGAGGCGTCCTCGGCGGAGGTCAGGTGCCTGCCGCCGGCGATCAGGCCGGAGCTGCTGTCCGACCTGGAGTAGCCGTTGCCGGCGGCGGTGACCGCGTCGCCGAACACCTGGAGCGGCAGGGTCGCCTGGGACCCCAGGCCGTTGCCGGAGAACGAACCCCGGTCGCCGGAGGTGTAGACGTCGCCGCCGGAGAACGAGCCGAACTCGTTGCGGGTGTCGGACTCGACGTTGCTGCCCGCGCCGATCGCGCTGCCGAACGCCTGCGGCGAGGACGCCTGCGGCACCGACAGCACGTTGCCCGACAGGGAGCCCTCGTCACCGGTCGTCACGGCGCCGCCGCCCGAGCGGGACGACAGGCTGCTGGTGGTGTCCGAGGAGCCGTTGCCCACGCCGACGACCGAGTCGCCGAAGACCTGGGCCGGGTTCGAGGTCGGCACGTGCACGATGTTGCCCGACGCGGAACCGTGCTTGCCGTTGGCCTGCGGCGGGTTGCCGAGGTCGACGCGGGTGTCGCTGTCGGTGGTGGAGGTGGGGTTGGCGACCGCGCCGCCCGTGTTGCCGAACGCCTGGCCGCCGAGCACGGTCGGGGCCGACACGACGTTGCTGGACACCGTGCCGTTGTCGTCGACGCTGTTGGCCGTGCGGCCCGAGCGGATCGTCTTGTCCTCGGTGGTGCGGCCGGTCGAGCTGCCCGCCGCGCCGAAGTTGTTGCCGAACGCCTCGGCGGGCGCGCCCACCGGGACCTGGCCGATGTTGCCGGACACGACGCCGTCGTTGCCCGTGGAGCCGTTGTAGCCGCCGGACTCCACGGCCACGTCGTTGTCGCAGCTGCTGTCGGCGATGCCGCCCGCCGCCGTGCCGTTGCCGCACAGGTCGGCCGCGCCCGCCGGGGGCAGGTTGGCCGAGTTGGCCGACAGCACCGAGCGGTCGCCGTTGGTGTACGTGTCGCCGCCCGCGACGGTGACCACGTCGTTCGCGTGCCGGGAGGAGGTGTTGCCCACGCCCGACGCCGAGTTGCCCGAGCCGGCCACCGGCAGCGCCACGGGCGCGTCGGCGTAGTTGCCGGACAGCACCGAGTCCTGGCCCGCGGTCCGGCTGTTGCCGCCGGCGTACGCGTCGTTGGTCGCCCGGCCGGCGACGTTCGAGTTGCCCACGCCGCCGAGGGCGTTGTTGTCGGCCGAGGCGGGGCCGGCCAGGGACGGCTGCGCGATGTTGCCCGCGAGGGTGCCGTCCTTGCCGGTGGTCTCCGCCCACATCGACGGGCCGCCCGGGAAGGGGTGCGTGTCGCCCGCGTCGGCGTAGGAGCGGTCGTCGGCGTTGGCGTCCGCGTTGCCCACGGCGCCGAAGCCGTTGCCGCTCACCCCGACGACCGGGGCCAGCGGCACGCCGAGGACGTTGCCGCCGGCGCTGCTGCGGTCGCCGTCGGTGCGCAGCGAACCCGGCGCGGTGACGTGGTTGGACGCGGTGGAGGTGGTGTGCGAGTTGCCGCCCGCCGCCAGCGCGTTGCCGTTCACCTGCACCGGCGCGGCGCCCTGGAGCGCGGCGACGTTGCCGGACAGCGAGCCGTGGCGGCCCGAGGTCCGCACGTCGCCGCCCGCGGTGGCCCGCTGGTCGGAGGTGGTGCGGCTCTCGGCGTTGGACAGCGCGGCGATCGCGTTGCCGGTGACCTGCGGCGAGACCGCGGCGGCGGCGCGGGCCGCGTTGCCCGACAGCGAGCCGTAGGAGCCGTCGGTCTGGACGTCGCCGGTGCTCTCGGCCGACCGGGAGCAGTCGGCCTCGGTGTAGGAGTTGCCGCCCGCGCCGATCGCGTTGCCGCAGACGTTGACGGGCATCGCGACGTCGGCGCCGACGGTGTTGCCGCGGGTGACGCCCGTCCGGTTGACGCCGGACAGGCCCTCCCGGGTGCCGCGGACCAGCGGGTTGGGGTGGTCGGCGACGCGGCCGGCCGGCGTCTCCGCCAGGGAGGGGGTGCGCAGCTCGCCGCGGACGGCGGGCAGGTCGTGGTTGCCCACCGGGGTGCCCAGGTTGTTGCGGTCGACGTCGACCGGGACCCGCACCCTCGCGTCGAGCGGGTTGGGCCGCGCGTCGGGGTTGACGTTCTCCTGGGCTGAAGCGATGCCCGTACCGAGCATCAGCAAACCACCCGTGACAAGTGCGGTTTGGAGACCGCGCTTGGCCCAGGTCTGCATGACTTCTCCTTCGTTCGGTGTCCCTTGCGGGAGGTGAGGGGTGGCCGGACGCGCAAGGCGCGTCGGAGGCGACGGCCACCCCGGTTCGGGGATGGGAATGGGGCGCGGCGTCTCGACCGAAGGGAGCGCGCACGAGTGGCGCGACGGTCGATTACCGGGCCGGCTCGTCAGCGAGCCGGCGCGGACCGCGCGCGTTGGTCAGTCAGGGGTGATGCCGGGCTGCTTGCCGGGCATCACGACGTTCCGCACGGTGGCGGGGAACAGAGCCCGGGCCACGGCGGTGTCGGAGAGGTGGGCGGACGCGGTCGTGTACTGACCGCCGCCGCCACCGGAGGATCCGGACGCGTCGCCACCGCAGGTGCAGTGGGCCGGCACGCCGAGCGGGGGCGCGAACGGCATCAACGGGAGTCCGGACGGGTCGCCCGGGAGGGACGGCCCGCGGTCGGCCGCTGGCACCGGTGCGGTGCCGGGGGCCTGGTCCAGCCAGAGCAGGCTGAGCTTGGCGAACACCCCGGTCACCACCGGCGTGCCGGCATCAACCGGCACGGCGGTGGTGGTGGGGGTGGTTTCGGGGGTGGGGTGGGCCGGAGCGCGACCGACCGGGCCGTCGTCGTCGGTGGTGGTCACCGGCTTCGGCGCGGAAGGCCGGAACCAGGTGCCCACGTGCCCGACGGTGCCGCGGATCTCCTCCGCGACGCGGCCCAGTTCGGGGCTCTTCGGCTCCCTCACCCGCGGTGTGCGCAGCGCGGTGTCCAACTCCCGCACGGCCTGACCGAGCCCGGTGGAGCGGAGCCCGTCGGGGTTGAGCCCGTCGGGGTTGAGCCCGTCGGGGCCGAGCCCGTCGGGGCCGAGCCCGTCGGGGCCGACCGGGGCCAGGACCTCGCGCAGCGGGCTGTGCGCGGCGACCCCGCCGACCACCTCGTGGTCGGTCGCGGACGCCGGCGCAGCGGACAGCGCCCAGGCGGCGGCGGTGCCGGCCAGCGCGCCGCCGACGACCAGCGCGGCACGGGAGAGCAGCCGCCGAACGCGGCTCGCCCCCGTTCCCGCTCGCTGGTCAACGGCAGACATCGCTGGTTCCTCCACCACAGGCGCTGGGATTTCGCCGGCATCGTGATCGACGTGTCGTGACCGACGTGATCAAGCCGACGCCGTGGAGCCTGCCAGGAACCGGGCCGGGTTCGCACTCCTTCGCCGCCTGGTTCGCCGGATCGTGTGACGGGGACGGGGTTTCGCGACGGGGGTCAGACCCGCTTGAGCACGCGCGCCGCGCCGGCCGCCGCGGTGGACGCCAGGATCCAGCCCACCGCGATCAACGTGCTGGAGATCCACTGGGACACCCCGCTGAACCGCCACTTCCCGTCCTGCCCGAGGTCGACGATCGGCACGAGCAGGTCCACCGACAGCAGCCACGGGTTCCACGACGGCGACTCGTCCTCGTTGAGCCGGGGCATCTCGTGGCCCAGGAACCACAGCGCGCCGAACAGCCCGAACGCGGTCAGCCAGGCGATCGCCAGCCAGGGCCGGTAGCCGTAGCCGACCGTCCAGCGCTGGAGCGCGCCCCACACCCGGCCGGCCACGCCCAGCTCGGAGTAGCGCCGGTGCTGCTTGGCGATCTGCACCAGCTGGGCCAGTTCCTCCTCGCCGCCGTCCCGGTACACCGCCGCCAGCTGCTCGTAGGGGCCGGGCGCGAAGTCCGGCTGCACCTCGCGCAGCCACCGCAGCCGGGTGCGCACGTCCACCGGCGGCGTGGACGCGATCGAGCGGAACGTGAAGTCGTCCACGTCCACCCCGCCGGTCGCGGCCCACAGCCCCGGCCCGTCCTGGACGGCCGTCGCGGCGCACCGGGTGAGCAGGACCCGGCCCACCGGGGCGTGCTCCTCGTCCAGCCGCAGCACCAGCTGCTGCGCGTGCAGCCCGTAGGCGTTGAGCGCGATGCCGCCGCCCGGCCCGCCCAGCCGCGCGCCCGCGAACGTGGCCATCTTGCCGACCTCGGCGAGCCTGATCCGCACGCCGCCCGCGGCGGTGAAGCCGTGGCTGCACAGGAGGTCCTTGCCGATGGAGGCGACCCGGGCGTCCAGCGAGGGCTTGACCGTGCCGTCGGGGCGGCGGCGCGGGGACAGCAGGCTCGCGCCCGAGCAGTCGAGGGTGGAGCCGATCTCGGCGTTCTGGAGGCGCAGCGAGCCCTGCGCGCGCAGGTCGCGCAGGAACAGGGTGCCGCCGACGCGGAGCCGGTCGGCGAACAGGACGTCGATGCCGGGGCCGTGCAGCCGCGCGCCGGACAGGGACGCGCTGCCCCGCACGTGCGCGTCCACCAGGCGCACCTGCCCGTAGGCGCACAGCGCGTCGCCCCGGGAGCCACCGCCGTCGGACGCGCCGCGCGCTTCGAGGTCGCCGCGGACCTGGATGCCGTCGGCGTGCAGGGCGACCGGGATGCGCTGGCCCGCCTCGCCCGCCTCGCCGGGCCGGTCGTCCGGTTCCGCCACGGCCTCGCGGCGGCCGATCCGGGCGCCGGACAGCCGCAGGTAGCCGCCGATCTCGGCGTTGGGCAGGCGGACCGTGCCGGAGGAGGTGAAGCCGTCGTCCAGCTCCACGTTGCCCTCGACCCGGATGCGGTCGGCGACCAGCGCGGCCGCCTCGTCCGCGGTGCCGCGCGGGATGACCAGCACGGGCCGGTCGGCCACGCCGCCGTGCAGGCGGGCGCCGGAGAACACGGCGCTGCCGCCGACCCGGGCGCCGTCGAGCAGCACGCGGCCCTCGACGGTGAACCGGCCGCCCTCGGTGTCGCACAAGAGGTTGCCCGCGATGGTCGCACCGGTGGCGTCCAGGGCGTTCTGCCCGGCGTTGACCAGCCGCGCGCCGCCCAGGTGCACGTTGCCGCCGATGTTCGCGCCGCGCAGCCGCACCTCGCCGCCCGCGCGCAGGGCGATCGCCTGGAGCGAGCCGGACACGCGCACGCGCGCGGCGAGCAGGGCGTGGTCGCCCTTGGCCCGCAGCACGGCGCCGGCCAGCCGCAGCGTGCCCTCGACCGAGGCGTCGGTGAGGTCGACCGCGCCGTCGCTGGTGAACCCGGCCTCCAGCACCAGGTCGCTGCCGACGCGCAGGTTGCGGCCGAACAGTCCGGGCACCCGGCAGCCGCGCATCCGCAGGGCGACCAGGCGGGCCAGGCGCAGGTCCGGCGGCTGCTCGAAGGTGCAGTCGCGCAGGTCGATCACGTGGTCGACGCGCAGGCCCTCCAGCGCGAACGGGCCGACCACGTTCGCGCCGACCAGCCGCAGGGCCGCGCCGCGCAGGCCGTCCAGGGGCAGGTCGGCCAGCAGCGACGACAGCAGTTCGCCGCGGACCGTGCGCTCCCGCTGGGGCGTCCTCGGGTCGAACCGCACCCGGCCGCCGGTGGCGAACGCCTCGCGCACGGTCTGCTCCACGGTCACCCCGCGATCCGATCACCCCCGGTGCGGGCGCCGCCAGGTTTTGGTGGTTTCCGTCGCAGGGGGCTCGTCATCCCACGGTGCCACCCGGACGGGGTTAACGTGATCGTGTGACGGGGAGAGAGCCGGAGAGCGGCAGGGTGCCCCCGCTGCTGCGCGTGAGCGCGGCACTGGGTTGGCGGTTCGTGGTGGTGGTGGCCGCGCTCTACGTGGTGGCCCAGGTGGTGGGGTTCCTGGCCTCGGTGGTCATCCCGGTCGGGATCGCCCTGCTGCTGGCGGCGTTGCTGTCGCCGGCGGTGTCGCAGCTGACGCAGGCGGGCGTGCCGCGCGGCGTGTCCACCGGCCTGGTCCTGGTCAGCGGCCTGGTGGTGGTCGGCGGCGTGCTCACGTTCGTGATCACCGAGTTCTCCAAGGGCCTGCCGCAGCTCCAGGACCAGGTGAACGCCAGCCTGGGCACCATCCGCGACTGGCTGCGCGACGGGCCGCTGCACCTGAGCGACGTGCAGCTCCAGCAGTACCTGGACGACGTGGTCGAGACGGTCCAGGAGAACCAGGGCGAGATCACCTCGGGCGCGCTGACCACGGCGGCGACCCTCGGCGAGATCCTGACCGGCCTGGTGCTCGCGCTGTTCACGCTCATCTTCTTCCTGCACGACGGCGACGGGATCTGGCGGTTCCTGGTCCGGATCGTGCCGCACGACGTGCGCGACCGGGCGGACGTGGCGGGCCGGCGCGGGTTCGCCTCGCTGGTGTCCTACGTGCGGGCGACCGCGCTGGTGGCCGTGGTCGACGCGGTCGGCGTGGGCGTCGGCCTGTGGCTGGTGGACGTGCCGCTGGTGGTGCCGCTGTCGGCGCTGGTGTTCCTCGGCGCGTTCATCCCGATCGTCGGCGCGGTGTTCGCCGGCGCGGTGGCGGTGCTGGTGGCGCTGGTGGCCAACGGGCCGGTGGAGGCGCTGATCATCCTGGGTGTGCTGATCGGCGTGATGCAGCTGGAGAGCCACGTGCTCCAGCCGCTGCTGCTGGGCCGCGCGGTGAAGCTGCACCCGCTGGCGGTGGTGCTGGCGATCGCCGCCGGGTTGGTGGTCAGCGGGATGGCGGGCGCGCTGCTGGCGGTGCCGCTGCTGGCGGTGCTGAACTCGGGCATCCGGTCGCTGCTGTCGAACTCGGACAGGTCCGTGCGGCCGCGGCAGGTGGACGTGCACGAACCGCAGGAGAGCGGCGCGGTGGACACGGCGGGCGACCGGGTGGAGGACATCGAGGGCCGCGAGCGGCCGGACGCCGGCCACAGCGGCAGGCGCTGACCCCGGCGGGGTGGGTCGGCCCGGCGTGGGTCGACCCCGGCGGGGTCGGTCGGTCCGGCGAGGTGGGTCGGCCCGGCGGAGTCGGTCGGCCCGCCGGGGTCGGCCCCACCGGGATCGGTCAGGCCATCTCGACGAGGTTGCGGCCGTAGCCCTTGGCGGACAGCAGCGCGGCGTCCGCGGCGACCAGCAGGTCGGGCAGCTCGTAGCCGAAGCGCCGGGTGGTGGCCACGCCGATGCTCACGGTCAGGCCGGTGAGCAGGTGCTCCCGGCCGTGCGTGTCGACCGTGGGCACGGCCAGGTCGGCCACGGCGTGCCGGACCCGCTGGGCGACCGAGCGGGCGATGGCCGGTTCGGCGTCGGGGAGCAGCACGACGAACTCCTCGCCGCCGAAGCGGCCCACCAGGTCGCCGCTGCGCACGGTCCCGGACAGCAGCAGGGCCACCGCGCTCAGCGCCGAGTCGCCGGCCAGGTGGCCGACCTCGTCGTTGACCCGCTTGAAGTGGTCGAGGTCGAGCAGCATCACGGCCATCGGCCGGTCGCGGGCGCGGGCCTTGGCCAGCTCGGCGCGCGCCCGGTCGTCCCAGTGCACGGCGTTGGCCAGGCCGGTCTTGGCGTCGCGCTGCGCCGACCGGCGCCAGTGCGGCAGCTGCGCGGCGCGTTCGAGCAGGGCCAGCGGCGGGCCGGCCATCAGGGCGTGCACCGGGTTGGCGAGGGCGACGACGCCCATCAGGCCGCCGATGCTGACCGCGACGACGCCCAGGACCACGTCGATCTGCTCGCCGAGGACCTCCTCGCCGCGGGCGCCCGGGGTGCGCAGCTTCAGGCCGATCGCGATCACCCCCGCGTGCACCACGAGCAGCACGGTCGCGCCCAGGACCATCACGCCCAGGTCGGGGTCGGGCCGCTCCCAGCCGATCGCGTACCGGGCGCCGAACACCGCCAGCGCGCTCGCGGACAGGGTGAACACCCAGCGGTGCGACTCGGGGCGCTGCGCCAGCACGCCGTGCAGGGCGGGGCCGAACAGCAGCAGGACCAGCAGGTTGCACGGCAGCGCCACCGCGCCCGCGGTCAGGTAGCACAGGTGCGCGGCCCACGGGTTGCGCTCGGTCTCGCCCAGCCGGTGGCTGTGGATCGAGCTGCCGATGACGACCGCGCCCGCGGTGGCCGCGATGATCGCGAACCGGCCGATCTCATCGGGTGCGGGCGGCTCCGACGAGGCGATCACGTGGACCACGACCGCCAGCGCGCAGGCGTCGACGAGCAGCCAGTAGGCCAGGGCGGACTTCCTCAACGTCCACAGTGGCCAGTGGCGCACGCTGGGCCTCCCTCGCCACGCGGAGTTCGACGGGCGCGATCACACCCAGTAACCCCGGTCAGCTTTTCACAGATGTCATCTGTGGAACAGACGGCCACCTGGGGGTTAGCCGCGCCACTCCCGCACGGCAGAATCGCGCGGGAAGGGAGCACACCGTGCACACGAAGCCATCCGACCAGGGGACCCCCACGACGGAGGACCCGGTCGCCCACCTCTGGCGGGGAACGGTCGCGCTACGCGTAGTGACGTTCCTGTTCGCCGTGGGCACCACCGCGGTGCACCGCGCGGACTACGAGCGGGTGTGGCTGGCGTGGGCCGCGGTCGCGGTGATGTTCGCCTGGTCGGTGTTCACCATCCGCGCCTACGGCCGCGAGGACGGGCGGCGCCCCCGGGTCGTGGTGGCGGACCTGGTGCTGGCGTGCGGGCTGATGTCCCTGTCGCCGCTGATCATGACCGACCGGCAGTTCGTGCTCGACGCCCCGCTGATCACCACGATCTGGGCGTGCAACCCGGTGGTGGCGGCGGCCGCGCTGGGCGGCCAGCTCGCGGGCGCGCTGTCGGGGCTCCTGGTCGCGCTGGTCACCTACCTCAACCGCGGCGCGCTCAGCGTGGACGTGGTGCGGGACGCGGTGCTGCTGACCGGCGCGGGCCTGGTGATCGGCATGGCGTCGGCCACCGCCCGCCGCTCGGCGGTGCGGCTGGCGCAGGCGCTGCGCACCGAGGCCGCCACGGCCGAGCGCGAGCGGCTGGCCCGCTCCATCCACGACGGCGTGCTCCAGGTGCTCGCGCGGGTGCGCAAGCGCGGCAACGAGCTGGGCGGCGAGGCCGCGGAGCTGGCCAGGCTGGCGGGGGAGCAGGAGGTCGCGCTGCGGTCCCTGGTGGCCGCCGCGCCCGGCGGGTCCACCCCGGACGGCGAGGCCGACCTGCGGCCCGCGCTCCAGCTGCTGGCCACCTCGCGCGTGCAGGTGTCCACGCCGGCCACCAGGGTGATGCTGCCCGCGGCGGCGGCGTTCGAGCTGGCCGCGGTGGTGCGCGAGGCGCTGTCCAACGTGGACAAGCACGCGGGCCCGCAGGCCAGGGCGTGGGTGCTGCTGGAGGACCTGGGCGAGGAGGTCGTGGTCAGCGTCCGCGACGACGGCCCCGGCATCCCCGAGGGGCGGCTGGCCTCGGCCGAGGCGGAGGGCCGGATGGGGGTGGCCAAGTCGATCCGGGGTCGGGTCGAGGAACTGCGTGGGACCCTGGAGCTCCAGACCGGGCCGGGGGAGGGCACCGAGTGGGAGGTGCGGGTTCACCGATGAGCGTGTCCGTGATGGTGGTGGACGACCACCCCCTGTGGCGCGACGGTGTCGCGCGGGACCTGGCCGAGCGCGGCTTCGAGGTCGTGGCGACCGCGGGCGACGCGGCGGCGGCGGTGCGCATCGCCCGGACCGTGCGGCCGGACGTGGTGCTGATGGACCTGAACCTGGGCGCCTCCACGGGGGTGGAGGCGACCACGCTGATCACCGGCGCCCTGCCGGGCACGCGGGTGCTGGTGCTGTCGGCCAGCGGCGAGCACAGCGACGTGCTGGAGGCGGTGAAGGCGGGCGCGTCCGGCTACCTGGTGAAGTCGGCCTCGGCCGAGGAGCTGGTGGACGCGGTGAGCCGGACCGCCGCGGGCGACGCGGTGTTCACCCCCGGCCTGGCCGGGCTGGTGCTCGGCGAGTACCGGCGGATGGCCGCGGCGCCGGACGAGGAGGACAAGCCGCAGCTGACCGAGCGGGAGACCGAGGTGCTGCGGCTGGTGGCCAAGGGGCTGACCGCGCGGCAGATCGCCACCCGGCTGGTCATCTCGCACCGCACGGTCGAGAACCACGTGCAGTCGACCCTGCGCAAGCTCCAGCTGCACAACCGCGTCGAACTGGCGCGTTACGCGATCGAGCACGGGCTCGACGTCGAACCGGAGGACTGAGGACATGACCGAACCCGACCGGGCGAACCCGCGCAACTTCCGGGTGTCGGACGCGGAGCGCGAGCACGTCGTCGAGCTGTTGCAGAAGGCCATCGGGCGCGGGCTGATCACGCTCGACGAGTTCACGGAGCGCACCGACACGGCGCTGGCGGCCAAGACCCGGGCCGAGCTCAACGCGGTGCTGATGGACCTGCCCGGGGTGGTGCACCGGGACGAGGCGACGCCGGTGCGCGAGCGGCAGGAGCTGCGGGCCACCATGTCGTCGGTCAACCGCAGGGGCCGGTGGTCGGTGCCGAGGCAGCTGGTCGTGCACAACCGGATGGGCTCGACCGACCTGGACTTCCGGGAGGCCGCCATCCCGCACGCGGTGGTGGACATCGAGCTGGACGTGACGGCCGGGTCGGTGAAGCTGGTGCTGCCCGAGGGCGCGACGGTGGACGCGGACGGCGTGGAGCTGGCCGCGAGCAACCTGAAGGACAAGGTCGGCACGGGGGCGAACGGCCGGCCGCACTTCGTGGTGCACGGGCAGGTGCGGGCGGGCAGCGTGGAGATCAAGAAGAAGACCCGCTGGTTCCGCCACGCGTGACCGGGTGACCCACCCGTCGTGCGGGACGCGGCCGTTCGGCCCAGGATCGGGACATGCGCTGCCTCGTCACCGGAGCGACCGGCTACCTCGGCGGGCGGCTCGTGCCGCGACTGCTCGCGGAGGGCCACCGGGTCCGCTGCCTGGTCCGCGACCCCGGCAAGCTGCGGGACGTGCCGTGGGTCGACCGGGTCGAGGTGGTGCGCGGCGACGTGCTCGACCCGGCCTCGCTGGCGGCGGCGGTGGAGGGCGTGGACGTGGTGCACTACCTCGTCCACTCCCTGCACGACCCCGACTTCGCCGACGCCGACCGGCGGGCCGCCGAGAACACCGCCCGCGCCGCCGCGGAGGCCGGGGTGGGCCGGATCGTCTACCTGGGCGGGCTGCACCCGCCCGGGGTCCGGCTCTCGCCCCACCTGGCCTCCCGCAAGGAGGTCGGGGACGTGTTCCTGCGCGGCCCGGTGCCCGCCGCGGTGCTCCAGGCCGCGGTGATCATCGGCTCCGGGTCGGCGAGCTTCGAGATGCTGCGCTACCTCACCGAGCGCCTGCCGGTCATGGTCGCGCCCCGGTGGGTGCGCAACCGCGTCCAGCCGATCGCGGTCCGGGACGTGCTGCGCTACCTGGTCGGCGCGGTGCGGCTGCCGCCCGACGTGAACCGGACCTTCGACCTCGGCGGCCCGGACGTGCTCACCTACCTGGACATGATGAAGCGGTACGCGCGGGTCGCGGGGCTGCGGCCGCGCCGCGTGCTGCCGGTGCCGATCCTCACGCCGCACCTGTCCTCGCACTGGGTCGACCTGATCACACCGGTGCCCCGGTCGATCGCCGCGCCGCTGGTCGAGTCGCTGGTGCACGAGGTGGTGTGCCGGGAGCACGACATCGAGGACCTGCTGCCCGGCGAGACCACCGGCTACGAGCGGGCCGTGGCCCTGGCGCTGGCCAGGGTCCGGGACGCGGACGTGGAGACGCGCTGGTCGGGCGCGTCGGTGCCGGGCGCGCCCTCGGACCCGCTGCCGTCGGACCCGGGCTGGTCGGGCGGGTCGTCCTACCTCGACGTGCGGGAGCGGGCCACGACCGCGCCGCCCGAGCGGCTGTGGTCGGTGGTCGAGGGCATCGGCGGCGAGCACGGCTGGTACTCGTTCCCGCTGGCCTGGGCGGTGAGGGGGTGGCTGGACCGGTTGGTCGGCGGGGTGGGCCTGCGGCGCGGCCGGCGCGACCCCCGGCGGCTGCACGTCGGCGAGGCGCTGGACTGGTGGCGGGTCGAGGAGGTCGAGCGCGGCCGGCTGCTGCGGCTGCGCGCGGAGATGCGGGTGCCCGGCCTGGCGTGGCTGGAGCTCCAGGTGCTGCCGCCGGCGGACGGCTCGACCGGCTCGACCTACCGGCAGCGGGCGGTGTTCGTGCCGCGCGGGCTGGCCGGGCACGCGTACTGGTGGCTGGTGTGGCCGTTCCACGGGCTGGTGTTCGGGGGCATGGTCCGCAACATCACCAGTGAAGCGGAACTTACGAGTGAATTCAGAAAGTCCTGATGGACCGCGCCACCGGCCGGCGGCAGACTGCGCGCCATGAAAGCACTGGTCAAGGCGACCGCCGGGCCTGGCCTCTCCCTCACCGACGTGCCGGACCCGATCCCCGGACCAGGTGACGTCGTCGTCCGCGTGCTGCGCACCGGCATCTGCGGCACCGACCTGCACATCGACTCCTGGGACGACTGGGCCGCGCACAACGTCCACGCGCCGCTCGTGCTCGGGCACGAGTTCGTCGGCGAGGTCGTCGAGACCGGCCCCGCGGTGACCGGCGTGGCGGTCGGCGACCTGGTCAGCGGCGAGGGCCACCTGGTCTGCGGCGCCTGCCGCAACTGCAAGGCGGGCCGGCGGCACCTGTGCGCCAACACCCGCGGCCTCGGCGTGCACCGCGACGGCGCGTTCGCCCAGTACGTGGTGCTGCCCGAGGAGAACGCCTGGGTGCACCGGGCGCCGGTGGACCTGGACGTGGCGGCGATCTTCGACCCGTTCGGCAACGCCGTGCACACCGCGCTGTCGTTCCCGGTCCTCGGCGAGGACGTGCTGATCACCGGCGCGGGCCCGATCGGCATCATGGCCGCGGCCGTGGCCAAGCACGCGGGCGCGCGCAACGTGGTGATCACCGACGTGAGCGAGCACCGGCTGGAGCTGGCCCGGGAGGTCGGCGTCGACCTCGCCCTCAACGTCGCCGAGCGCACCGTCTCCGAGGCGCAGTCCGAGCTGGGCATGTCCGAGGGCTTCGACGTGGGCATGGAGATGTCCGGCAGGCCGATCGCGCTCCAGGAGATGATCGGCAACATGGCCCACGGCGGCCGGATCGCGATGCTCGGCCTGCCCGCCGAGGAGTTCGCGGTGGACTGGAGCGCGGTGGTGCTGAAGATGCTCCAGGTCAAGGGCGTCTACGGCCGCGAGATGTTCGAGACCTGGTACTCGATGTCGGTGCTGCTGCAACGCGGGCTGGACCTGGCGCCCGTGATCACGCACCGGTTCGACCACACGTCGTTCGACGAGGCGTTCGCCACGGCGCGCGGCGGGAAGTGCGGCAAGGTCATCCTCGACTGGACGGGAGCTCGCTGAATGTACGGCGCGATGCGCGAGGACCTGCGGGCCGGCCTGGACGAGATCCGCGCGGCGGGCCTCTACAAGGCCGAACGGGTCATCGCCACCCCGCAGAACGCCACCGTGCGCGTGGGCGACGGGGCCGAGGTGCTGAACTTCTGCGCCAACAACTACCTGGGCCTGGCCGACCACCCCCGACTGGTCGGGGCGGCGCGGGAGGCGCTGGACCGGTGGGGCTTCGGCATGGCCTCGGTGCGGTTCATCTGCGGCACCCAGGAGCCGCACAAGGAGCTGGAGCGCAAGCTCTCGGAGTTCCTGGGCACCGAGGACACGATCCTCTACAGCTCGTGCTTCGACGCCAACGGCGGCCTGTTCGAGACGCTGCTCGGCGCGGAGGACGCGATCATCTCCGACGAGCTGAACCACGCGTCGATCATCGACGGCGTGCGGCTGTCCAAGGCCCGCCGGTACCGCTACCACAACCGGGACGTCGACGACCTGGAGCGGCAGCTCAAGGACGCCGCCGACGCCCGGTACCGGCTGATCGCCACCGACGGCGTGTTCTCCATGGACGGCTACCTGGCGCCGCTGGACCGGATCTGCGAGCTGGCCGACCGGTACGACGCGCTGGTCATGGTGGACGACTCGCACGCGGTGGGCTTCACCGGCCCGACCGGTCGCGGCACGCCCGAGCTGTTCGGCGTGCGGGACCGGGTCGACATCGTCACCGGCACGCTCGGCAAGGCGCTGGGCGGCGCGAGCGGCGGCTACACCTCCGGGCGGGCGGAGGTCGTGGAGATGCTGCGGCAGCGGTCGCGGCCCTACCTGTTCTCCAACTCGCTGGCGCCCGCCGTGACGGCCGCCGCGATCGCCGCGCTGGACCTGCTGGAGTCCTCCGGCGAGCTGCTGGAGCGGCTGCGCGCGAACACCGCGCTGTTCCGGTCGCGGATGACCGAGGAGGGCTTCGACCTGCTGCCGGGCGAGCACCCGATCATCCCGGTGATGATCGGCGACGCGGCGGAGGCGTCGCGGATGGCCGACCTGCTGCTGGAGCAGGGCGTCTACGTGATCGGCTTCTCCTACCCGGTGGTGCCGCACGGCAAGGCGCGCATCCGCACCCAGATGTCGGCGGCCCACTCGACCGACGACGTGCACCGGGCCGTGGACGCCTTCGTGGCCGCCCGCGCCCGGATGTCCCGGGGGTCCTAGGAGGTCCCGGGGTTCGCCCGGCCGGCCGGCCGGCGGGTACCCGCTGCGCTCCCGGGCGGCTCCGGCGAGGATGACCCGGTGATCGACCCACGACGGCTGCGGGTGCTGCGCGCGCTCGCCGACCACGGCACGGTGACGGCGGCCGGGCGGGCGCTGCACCTCACGCCGTCCGCGGTGTCCCAGCAGCTGGCCGCGCTGGAGTCCGAGGTGGGGCACGCGCTGCTGCGCCGCCACGGGCGCCGGGTGTCGCTGACGGCGGCCGGCGAGCTGCTGGTGGGGCACGCCAACGCGGTGGCGGCCGAGCTGGAGCGGGCGGGGGCGACGCTGGCGGCGTTCGCCGCGGGCACCACCGGGCGGGTGGAGGTCGGCAGCTTCGCGTCGGCGATCACGCAGGTCGTGGCGCCGGCGCTGGCGGTGCTGCGGTCGCGCGCCCCGGACGTGGCGCTGCGGGTGCGGGACGTGGAGGGGCACGCCAGCGTGCCGCTGCTGCTGGACGGCGAGATCGACCTGGCGATCACCGAGGGGTACCGGCTGCACGCGGACGACCGGCGGCTGACCCGGTTCCCGCTCTACACCGAGCCGTTCGACGTGGTGCTGCCCGCGGCGCACCGGCTGGCGGGCAAGGCGGAGGTCGACCTGGCGGACCTGGCGGACGACGACTGGGTGGCCACGCTGCCGGGCAACCCCGTGCGCGACGTGGTCGAGCTGGCCTGCTCGCAGGCCGGGTTCGCGCCGCGCATCCCGCACACCTCGGACGACTTCCGGGCCATCGGGGCGCTGGTGCGGGCGGGCGCGGGGGTGGCGCTGGTGCCGCGCAACGCGCTGCGGTGCGACCTGGCGGGGGACGGCCCGGCGGGGGACGGCGCGCTGCGGGGCGTGCCGGTCCGGGGCGCGGCCCCGCTGCGCCGGGTGGTGGCGGCGGTGCGGCGGGGCAGCGCGGACCACCCGCTGGTCGCGCTGGTGCGCGACGCCCTCGTGGAGGTCTGCCGGCCCGTGGCCGGGCGGGGCTGAGGGTGCCCGGGTTCGGTTCGGCGAGCATCCTCACCGGCTCGTGAACGTCTTCACGGGGTGTAGCCCTTCAACCACCAGGAGGAACGATGGCACTCCGGAGCAGAGGACCGGCGCTCGCGGCCACCGTGCTGGCGCTGGCCGTCACGGGATCCGCCGGCGCGCACGCCGAGGCGACGCCGACGTGCGGGGCCGAACAGGTGCGGGTGGCGGTGGGGGAGCGACCCGCGCCGGTGGCGAACCAGCGGCTGTTCGTCATCTCGCTGGCCGCCCGCGACGGCGTGAGCTGCGTGGTCGGCGGCGCGCTGGGCGACGTCCGGTTCCGCGACGCGGGTGGTGAGCACCTGGACGTGCCGGTCGACGACGCGTGGGCGGTGCCGCCGTTCCAGGAGGTGCTGGTCGAGGGCCACCGCCACGGCGTGGTCTACGTGGCCGCGCCCGCGGGGGGCGCGCCCGTCGCGCCGATCGCGGAGATCGCCTTCGACCTGCCCGCCGGTGGCCGGGTCGAGGCCGCGTGGCCCGCCCCGACCGCCGGTCCGCTCCGCTTCACCGCGATCGTCGAGCCGGTGTCCTGACCGCGTGCCCGTGCGGTGGCCGCTCGTCGCGGCCACCGCACGGGTGGGCTCTGCCGGGGTGGCTCTGCCGCAGCGGGCTCCACCGGGGTCGGGATCAGTGCGGCGCGCGGGCGGCGAGCTTCGCCGACGCCGGGTCGGCCGCGGCGAGCGCGCCCCGGGCCGCCAGCTGGCACAGGTCGAAGCTGGTCGTGGCCAGCTTCGCGCCCACGGCCGCCAGCGCGGTGTGGTTCATCGACAGGCTGGTCGCGCCCAGCCCGGTCAGCACGCACGCCAGCAGCGGGTCGGCGGCCGCCTCGCCGCAGACGCCCAGCGGCTTGCCCGCGGCCGTGGCCTCGTCGCCGACCAGCTTGACCAGGCGCAGCAGCGCCGGCTGCCACGGGTCGTTCAGCGCCGCCACCGCGCCCACCTGACGGTCGGCGGCGAACAGGTACTGGGCCAGGTCGTTGGTGCCCAGCGACACGAAGTCGACGACCGCCAGGACCTCGCGCGCCACCAGGGCCGCCGCCGGGATCTCGATCATCACGCCCGCCCGGCGGATGCCCGCCGCCCGCGCGCGCTCGACGAACCACGCGGCCTCGGCGGCGGTGGCGACCATCGGGGCCATCACCGAGACGTCGGCCCCGGTGTCGGTGGCGGCCAGGGCGATGGCTTCGAGCTGGCGCTCCAGCACCTCGGGGCGGTCGAAGGCGACCCGCAGGCCGCGCACGCCCAGCGCCGGGTTGGGCTCGGGGTCGGGTTCGAGGAACGCCAGCGGCTTGTCGGCGCCGGCGTCCAGGGTGCGCACCACGACCGGTTTGCCCCCGAACGGCGCGAGCACCGCCCCGTACGCCTCGCGCTGGTCCTCCACCGACGGCTCGGTCGAGGCCGACAGGAAGCAGAACTCGGTGCGGAACAGGCCGACGCCCTCCGCACCGCCCGCGGCGGCCGCGACGGCGTCGGCGGGCGAGCCCACGTTGCCCAGCACCTTCACCCGGTGCCCGTCGCGCAGCGCGCCGACCCCGTTCCACGTCGCGCGCCCGCCCACGTTCGCCGCGAGCACCGCGCCGTCGGACAACCGCACCTCACCGGTGTCACCGTCCACGAGCAGCGCCGACGCGCCCAGGTCGAGCACGCCCCGGCACGCCACCACGGCCGGGATGCCGAGCGACCGGGCCAGGATCGCGGTGTGCGAGGTGGGGCCGCCCTCCTCGGTCACCAGCGCGAGCACCTTGGCCGGGTCGAGGCCAGCGGTGTCGGCGGGCGCGAGGTCGCGGGCCACCAGGACCGACGGCCCGGCGAGCGCGGGCACGCCCGGCTCCGGCACGCCGAGCAGCTCGGCGACCAGCCGGTCCCGCACGTCGCGCACGTCGCGGGCGCGCTCGGCCATGTACCCGCCGGCCGCCTCCAGGGCGGAGATGAACCCGGCGGCGGCCTGGTGCACCGCGCGGGCGGCGGGCAGCGACTCGGTGGTCACCAGGTTCTCGGCCTGCGAGCGCAGCGCCGGGTCGGCGGCCATCGCGGCGGTGGTCTCCAGCACGGCCTTGGCGTCGCCGGAGGCGGACGCCGCCCGCTCCTCCAGCCGCCGCGCCACCGCCTCGGCGGCGGGCCCGATGCGCGCGGCCTCGGCCGCCGGGTCGGTCGGGGACGGGCCGGCGGGCGGTTCGCCCAGGGGTTCGGCCACCAGGACCACGGGTCCGGAAGCCCGACCGGAACTCACCCCGACACCGCTGCGGCGCTCGCTCGACATGGTCTAGACCATACCTTTCGACCGGACGTGACGTAAGCGGGAGCCAACGCCATCCGGCCCCGGCCCGCCACCTCAGCCGGTTGCCGCCGGCGCCCTCCACGTGCGCACGATCCCGAACACCCGGGCCGGGCTCACCCGAATTCCCGCACCCGGTCCAGCGTCGGGTAGGACGGCTGCGCGCCGGCCGCCGTCACCGAGAGGGCCGCCACCCGGGCGGCGAACCGCGCGGCCACCGGCAGCGGCTCGCCGTTCGCCAGGCCGGCCGCCAGCGCGCCCGCGAACGCGTCGCCCGCGCCCGTGGTGTCCACGACGGACACCTCGGGCGCGCCCACTTCCGTCACCCCCTCGGGGGTGACGACGAGCGCGCCCCGCGCACCCAGGGTGACCACGGCGGATTTCGGCCCCAGGTCGAGCAGGGCTCCCGGCGAGCCGGCCAGGGCCGCCGCCTCGTGCTCGTTCACGATGAGCGGGTCCAGCAGCGCCAGCGCCGCCGCCGGGACCGGCGCCACGGGCGACAGGTTGAGCACCGGCCGCACCCCGTGCGCGGCGGCCGCCTCGACCGCGCGCGCCACCGTGCCCACGGGGACCTCCAGCGAGCAGGCCAGCACGGAGACGCCGGCCCAGGTCAGGGCGTCCACGTCGGACTCGCCGACGTCCGAGTTCGCGCCGGGCGCGACGACGATCGAGTTCTCGCCGTCCGGGGTGACGGTGATGAAGGCGAGGCCGGTCGGGCGGGTGGAGGTGCGCAGGAGGTCGGTGCGGACGCCGGCCGCCGCCAGCGAGTCGCGCAGCAGGTCGCCGTACCGGTCGGCCCCCACCGCGCCGACGAACGCCACCCCGACCCCGAGCCGCGCGGCGGCGACGGCGGTGTTGGCGCCCTTGCCGCCGGGGAGGACGACCGGGTCGCCCCCGAGCACGGTCTCGCCCGCGCCGGGGCGGCGGGGCACGGGGACCACGAGGTCGGCGTTGGCCGAGCCGAGCACGAGCACCGTCACCCCCCGCACTCTGCCAGGCCGGGAGGCGGCGGTGTGACCGGTTCGGCACGCGACCTGAGTAGTGGTACGGATGCCGGATACACCGATCGGGGGCGACCCTGATCACATGACCGGTATCGGACAGGACCCCCTCGTACGGTTGGCGGACGAGCTGAGCGACCTGGGCCGCCGCCTGGAGGTGGTGGGGCGCGAGCTGCACCGGGTCGGCGATGCCCGGACGGCCTCCGCGCCGATCCCCACGACGGGCCCGGCCACCACCTCGACGGGCCCGGCCGCCGGAGCCGGGGTCAGCGGAGCCGGGGTCGCAGGAGCCGAGGTCACCGACCACCCCGCCGCCGGCCCGGCCCCGACCTCGGCCTGGGCGTCGACCGCGGGTTCGGCCGTGGCTTCGGGCGCGGGTTCGGGCGCGGGTTCGGGTTGGGGCGCGGGTTCGGTTCCCGCTGCGGCCCCGCACCCCGACCCGGCGCAGCACCCGGCCCCGGCTCAGCCCCCGTACCCCACCGCCACCGCCACCGCCACCGCCACCGCCACCGCCCCGCGCCAGACCACGACCCCACCCCGGATCACCCAGCCGTGGCCCCCGACCGCCCCGGGCCCGTTCTCCGGCCCCGCCGCCCCACCGCCCCCGAACCAGGGCTGGGGCACCCCGCCCCCACCCCCCAACTGGTCACCGCCACCCCCGCGCCCCTCCCTCCTCGACCGCCTCGGCCAGGACGGCGCGGGCAGCAAGCTCCTCGCCTGGGTCGGCGGCGCGGTCACCCTCCTGGGCGTCGTCCTGCTCCTGGTCCTCGCGGTCCAGCGCGGCTACCTCGGCCCGCTGCCCCGCGTCCTCGGCGGCGCGGCGCTGGGCCTGGCCCTGGTCGCCACCGGCCTGCGCCTGCACCGCACCCCCGCCAACCGCACGGGCGCGTTCGCCCTGGCCGCCACCGGCATCGCGGTCCTCTACCTCGACGTCGTCGCCGCCACCTCGATCTACGCGTACCTGCCCCCGGGCGGCGGCCTGGTGGCCGGCCTCGCGGTCGCGGGCGGCGGCCTGCTCCTCGCGCTGCGCTGGAACTCGTCGGTCCTGGCCATCGGCGTGGTGGCCGCCTGCGCCGCCTGCGCGCCCGTCCTGACCTCCGGCTCCACCCCGCTGCTCGTCGCGTTCCTGCTGGTCCTCAAGATCGCCGCGAGCCCGGTCCACCTCCGGCGCGACTGGCCGTGGCTCGCGGTCACGGCCGGGGTGCCGCCGCTGCTCGCCGCGGTCCTGTGCCTGGGCCGCCCGGAGGACCAGGTCGCACTGGCCTCGATCGCGCTGGTGGCCGCCGTGGTCGGGGTGGCCGCGGCCGTGCTGACCGCGCGGGTCCGGCCCGGCGACCCGACCGCGGTCGGGCTGGCGGTCGGCTCGCCGGTGCCCGCCCTGCTGACCACCGCGGTCCTCGACCGGGGTCCGGGGGCCGCCGTCGCCGGGGCCGTCGCGGTCGTGATGATCGCCGTGTGGGCCGCCGGGCGGCGGGCGCTGCCCGTGACCTTCCGGGCGGGCGTGGGCGCGGTCGGGGTGTTCGCGGCCTTCCAGGCGACCGCCCTGTTCCTGGACGGCGGCACGCGCGCCGCGGTGGTCCTGGTCGAGGCGCTGGTCCTGGTGCTCCTGGCCAGGCTCCTGTCCTCCAAGGGCCCGCTGCTCGGCGCCACCGCGTTCGGCGCGATCGGCCTGGTGCTGGCGCTGGAGGAGGCGGTGCCGCCGCGGCTGCTGCTGGACGCGCCGCGCCACCCGGACACGGCGGGCTTCCTGGTCTCCGGCGCGCTCACCGCGCTGGTCCTGGGCGCGCTGGCGGTGGTGCTGCCGTGGGTCGCGGCCGAGCTGGGCGCGCTCGACCGCCGCCCGCTCCCGTGGGTCGTCGCGGGAGTGGTGCTGCTGTACGCGGCGGCCGGGGTGGTGCTGTGCGCCGCGCTGCTGGTGTCGCAGGACGTGACCGGTTTCCTCTTCGGTCACACGATCGTGACGGTGTCCTGGACGGTCGCCGCGCTGGTGCTGCTGGTGCGGGGCATCGACCGGAGGTCGCTGCGGGTGGCCGGGTTGGTGCTGGTCGGGGCCGCGGTGGCGAAGCTGCTGCTGTTCGACCTGGCCGCGCTGGACGGGATCGCGCGCGTGCTGGCGTTCATCGGCGCGGGCCTGGTGCTGCTGACCGCGGGCACCCGTTACGCCAAGCTGGTGGCGACCAGGCGGATGTAGGACCATTTCGGGTTGATTCGCCGTGCCGGGGAGCCAAAACCGCACGGGCTGCGTCAACCTGGTGTAGTTCTCTACGTCGTCGGGGCACGACCACCGGTGCGCGAGCGCCGGCAGGGGTCCGGCGCCGGTCGTTTCGCCCCCCGAGCGACCGGCGCCGGGCGCACGGCCGCACCGGGTTCCCCGCTGCCGCCCGTCCCGCCGTCGCGGGCGGCAGCCGGATCACCCGAACCGGCGAGAATGCCACCTGCACGTGTCTCCCGAGTGGAGGCCGGGTGTGCCACGGTGTTCCCTTCCGACCATGTGGGGACGACGACGCACCGCGGCCACGGGCACCGCCGCCCTCCTGCTCGCCGCCGCGCTCTCCGCCGGTCAAGAGGGGTCCCGGGTCGTCACCGTGGCCGACACCGCCGCACCGCGCGCCTACGTGGTGACGCAGGGGGGCAGGCTCCAGGTCGTGGACACCTCGGACGGCACGGTCGTCGGCGGCGCGAGCACCGGTGGCCGGACCACGAGCACGGCGGTGGGCCGGGGCGGGCGCCGGGCCTACGTGGTCCACGGCTGGTCCGGCACGATCACCGCGGTCGACCCGGCCTCGGGCGAGGTCGTCGGCCGCATCCACGCCGGCGCGCCCCTGGCCCACGCCGTGCTGCGCCCGGACGGCGAGCGGCTCTACGTCAGCGGCAGCGGCAGCGTCGCCGTGGTGGACACGAGGTCGTTCCGCCTGGTCGCCGCGGTGCGGGTGGGCGGTCAGCCGCTCGGCCTCGCGGTGTCGCCGGACGGGCGTCACCTGTACGTGGCCAACGCCCAGGACGGCACGGTCCGCGTGCTCGACACCGCGGCCGCCACCGCGGAGACGTCGATCCGGGTCGGCGGGCTGCCCCAGCACGTCGCGACGAGCCCGAGCGGCGACGCGCTCTACGTCAGCTCGCTGGACCTGGGGCAGGGCACCGGCACGGTGTCGATGATCGACCCGAGCACCGCCGGGGTGGTGTGGTCCACGCCGATCGGCCGGGGCGCGGGCAGCGTCGCGGTGACCCCGGACGGCAGGCGGGTCTACGTCGCGCTGGACCGGTCCGTCGCCGTCGTCGACACGGCCACCCGCACGACCAGGAACCTGCCGTTCGCGGCCAGGTCGCTGGCCATCCCTCCGGGTGACGGCCGCGTCTTCCTGGCCACCGGCAAGACCACGACCGTGCTGGACGCCGCAGATGATCGGGTGCTGGCGACGTTCCGGGTCGGCACCCTGGACGACGACGGCCCCGACGCGCGCGCCGAGGCCGTCGCCTTCGAACCGGGGTGACCGGGCCGGCCGGGCCCGGCCAGGTGCGGATCGGCCGGGGCGACCGGACCGGCCGGG
The DNA here is from genome assembly GCF_047689505.1 of Saccharothrix sp. BKS2. Classification (NCBI taxonomy): domain Bacteria; kingdom Bacillati; phylum Actinomycetota; class Actinomycetes; order Pseudonocardiales; family Pseudonocardiaceae; genus Saccharothrix; species Saccharothrix sp. BKS2. The sequence goes on from NZ_JAUQOL010000002.1 coordinate 282,050, forward strand.
TCAGGCGGGTTGCGGGACCTTCCGGTCCTCGTCCTCCGGCGCCTCGTCGTGGATCGCCACCCGCCGCTGGATGCGCCGCAGCGGTCCGGGCGCCCACCAGGCGGCGTCCCCGAGCAGCCTGAGCACCGCGGGCACGAGCAGCACCCGCACCACGGTGGCGTCCAGGGCCAGGGCCAGGATCATGCCCACGCCGACGAACCGCATCATGGTGATCTGCGAGAACGCGAACGCGCCGGTGACCACGATCAGCAGCAGCGCGGCCGCGGTGATCACCCGACCGGTCTTGGCCAGGCCCGCGCTCACCGCCTCCTCGGTCGACGCGCCGCGCCCGCGCGCCTCGACCATCCGGGACAGCAGGAACACCTCGTAGTCGGTGGACAGGCCGAACACCACGGCCGCCATCAGCACCACGATGCCGGACTCCAGCGGCGCGGGCGTCACGCCGAGCAGCGACGCGCCGTGGCCCTCCTGGAAGACCCACACCAGCACGCCGAACGTGGCCGACAGGCTGAGCGCGCTCATCACCACGGCCTTGATCGGCAGCAGCACCGACCCGAACGCGAGGAACATCAGCACGAACGTGGCGCCGACGAGCAGCGCGACCATCCACGGCAGCCGGTCGGCGATCGCGTCGAGGCTGTCGGAGACCATCGCCGTGCTGCCGCCGACGAGCACCTCGTCACCGGGCCCGTCGAGCGCCCGCACGTCGCGCAGCGCCTGCTTGGACGCGTCGCTCAGCGCGTCCTGCTCCAGGGCCGCGTTGATCAGCCAGGTGCCGTTGGCCGGTTCGGCGGCGGGCTGCGCCTCGCCCACCCCGGGCACCGCGCCCACCTCGGTCGCGAACCGCCGCACGTCGTCCGCCGCGGGATCGCCCGTGACCACGATCTTCAGCCCGGAGTTGGACAGCGCGGCGAAGTCGGAGTTGATGGTCTCGGCGGCCACGCGCACCGGGTTGCCCTCGGGCAGCACCTTCTCGGTGACCTCGCCGAACTTCACGTTGAGGAACGGCGCGCCGAGCGCGAGCAGCACCACCACGATCGGCAGCGCGACCAGCACCGGGCGCTTCATCACGCGGCCCGCCAGCCGCCGCCACCCGGCCTCCGAGGGCACCCTGTCCCGGCGCCACGGCAGGGCGAGCTTGTCCACCCGGTGGCCGAGCACGCCCAGCAGCGCGGGCAGCAGGGTCAGCGAGACCAGGGCCGCGATCGCGACCGCCGCCATGCCGCCGTAGCTCAGCGACTTGAGGAAGCCGTGCGGGAACAGCAGCAGGCCGGCCAGGGCGATCACCAGCAGGGTGGCCGAGAACAGCACGGTGCGCCCCGCGGACATGACGGTCCGGCGGACGGCGTCGGGCACGGCGCGGCCGGCGGCCAGCTCCTCGCGGAAGCGGCCGACCACGAACAGGCCGTAGTCGATGGCCATGCCGAGGCCGAGCAGGCTGGCCACGTTGACCGCGAACGAGTTGACGTCCGCGGCGTAGGAGACCGCGTGCAGCACCCCGAGGGAGCCGAGGATCGCCAGGCCGCCGACCAGCACCGGCAGCGAGGCGGCGACCAGGCCGCCGAAGATGACCACGAGCAGCAGCAGCACGATCGGCAGCGACACGGCCTCGGCCTTGGTGAGGTCGGAGGCGGACATGTCGTTGATCGCCTTCTGCGTCGGCACGAGGCCGCCCACGTGGCTCTCCACGCCGTCGACCACGAGCTCCCCGGAGATGCGCTCGTACTGCTTGACCTGCTCGTTCGAGTCGCCGGAGCGCAGCGTGATCACGACGAGCGACTTGTCGCCGCCCGGCGAGGGGATCGGCGGCTGCGCCCTCAGCACGGCGTCGTCGGGCAGCTCGGTCAGCCGCGTGCCGATCTCCTCCAGGCGGGCGGGGTCGGCGGTGCCGTAGACCACGAGCACGTCACCGCTCTGGCGGCCGAACGCGTCCTGGGTGACCTGGTCGGCCCGCGCGGCCTCGCTGCCGGGGGCCTCGTACCCGCCTTGGCCGAGCTTGTCGAAGACCCCCAGCCCCCAGATGCCGCCCACGACGGTGAGCAGCACCGTCGCGATCAGCACCACCCACCGGCGCCGGTACGCCAACGATCCCCACTTCGCGAACACGCGTCCTCCCCGGGCTGGTGGGCTACCGTTGCGTGAATGGCGTGAACTCTGTAAACACCGTTCACTGACCAGGCCCGGAAGGTATACCCGGTGAACACCGTTTACAACCCGATTGGGTGACGTATGACCGAGGCCACCCGCCGAGAACGGCTACGCGCCGAGACCGAACGCGACATCCGGCGCCAGGCCCGCGCCCTGCTCGTGGAGCACGGCCGGGACGCCGTGACGTTGCGTGCCATCGCCCGGGAGCTCGGCGTCACCGCGCCCGCGCTCTACCGGTACTACGACTCGCGCGAGGACCTGCTGCTCAGGCTCGCCGACGACATCTGCACCGACCTGGCCCGCGAGCTCGACGCCGACCTGCTCGGGCTGCCGGAGGACGACGTGACCGCGCAGGTCTACGCGGTGTGCCGGGGCTTCCGGCGCTGGGGCCTGGGCCACCCGCAGGAGTTCGCGCTGGTGTTCGCCTCGGCCGACGCGCAGATCGGCTCGTGCGAGGCCGGCGCCGCGGGCCAGGTCGGCGACCAGTTCGGCCGGGTGTTCCTCCGGGTCGCCGGGAGGCTCATCGCGGCCCACCCGCCGGCCCCGGGCCTCGACGCGGACGTCCCCGCCGAGCTGCACGCCGACCTGGCGGCGTTCCGGCAGGTGCTGGTGACCACGGTCCACGATCAGGGCGTCGAGGTGGACGAGGGCGTGCTCACCCTCGGCGTGGTCTACCGGATCACCCAGTCCTGGGTGCGCCTGTACGGGCACGTGGCCCTGGAGGTGTTCGGGCGCTTCCCCTTCGCGGTGGCCGACCCGGAACCCCTGTTCGACTCCATGCTGGCCGACCTGTTGGGCGATATGGGTCTCCCTGCGCGACGGTGAGCTGCGACTTCCGGGCACACCTGCTGGTCCGTTCGAGGGCTTTTCCCCGATCGGGCGCAACCGGACCGCGAGGAACGGGGTTGCATGGGGCGACCGAAACGACGTGGCGACCCCGGGGCGGGATCATCGTGGGCTCGAACAAGGGATCCGGCGGCGGAGGCGTCGCCCTGGTCGCCGCGGTGCTGGTCGTCCTGGCCGGGGCCGGCGGCGCGGGCGGCGCGGCGCTGAACTCGGGCGCGGGCGGCGCCGGTGGCGTGGCGCCCGTGACCAGTGTCGGCGTGCTCAAGTGGGACGCGAAGCGGTCGGCCCGCGGCGGCGACACCGAGGGCGCGATGCGGCACCTGGGCGTGCGCATCGACAAGCAGGCGCTCAAGCAGGAGCCGGACTGCCTGGAGAACTCGTTCGGCGAGGTCCGGAACTTCTTCGCGCGCAACCCGTGCACGGCCCTGGACCGGCTGCTGCTGGCCGTGGGCGACGGGGCGGGCAACGCCTCGGTGGTGTCGGTCGCGTGGGTGACGTTCCCCGGCCGCAACCAGGCGCGGCAGTTCGACCGGGTGATCGGCTCGCACGGCTCGGGCGACGTGCGGCCCCTCAGCACCGCGCTGACCGGCATGGCCGAGGTGTCGTTCACCGCCGCCCACTACTGGTCGGAGATCCGGGACACCACGATCGCCATCGCCGAGGCGGAACCGGCGGCCGGGTCGGTCGACCCCGAGCTGCTCGACGCGCTGGCCGAGGTCGCCGCCCAGCTGCCGCGGCCCTGACGCGTCGGGGCGGGTCCGGCGGACCCGCCCCGGCCACCTCACAGCACCAGGTTCACCAGCCGGCCGGGCACCACGATCACCTTGCGCGGCTCGCCGCCGTTCAGCAGCTCGACCACCTTCTCCTCGGCCAGCGCCGCCGCCCGGACCTCGTCCTGCGACGCCGACGCGGCGACGACCACGCGGGCCTTCACCTTGCCGTTGACCTGGATCGGGTACTCCACGGTGTCCTCGACCAGGTAGGACTCGTCCGCGGCCGGGAACGGGCCGTGCGCCAGCGACTCGCCGTGGCCCAGCCTGGCCCACAGCTCCTCGGCCACGTGCGGGCTCAGCGGGGCCAGCATCAGCGCCAGCGGCTCGGCCAGCGCGCGCGGCGCCCCACCCGGGAAGTGCTTGGTGACGTGGTTGTTCAGCTCGATCAGCTTCGCGCCCGCCGTGTTGTAGCGCAGGTTCGCGTAGTCCTCGTGCACGCCCGCGATGGTCTTGTGCAGCAGGCGCAGCGCGTCCTCGCCCGGCTCCTCGTCGGTGACGCGCAGCTCGCCCGTGGTCTCGTCGACCAGGTTGCGCCACAGCCGCTGGAGGAACCGCTGCGCGCCGACGACGTCCTTCGTCGCCCACGGCCGCGACACGTCCATCGGGCCCATCGACATCTCGTACAGCCGGAACGTGTCCGCGCCGTACTTGTCGCACATCTCGTCCGGCGTGACGACGTTCCTCAGGCTCTTGCCCATCTTGCCGTACTCGCGGCGCACCTCCTCGCCCTCGAAGAAGTACTTGCCGTCGCGCTCCTCCACCTGCTCGGCGGGCACGGGGGTGCCGCGCGGGTCGCGGTACGCGTACGCCTCGACGTAGCCCTGGTTGAACAGCCGCCGGTACGGCTCGTCGGCGGACACGTGGCCCAGGTCGAACAGGACCTTCTGCCAGAACCGCGCGTACAGCAGGTGCAGCACCGCGTGCTCCACGCCGCCGATGTACAGGTCGACGCCGCCCGGGTCGTCCGCCCCGTGCTCGGCGTCGCGCGGGCCCAGCCAGTACCGCTCGTTCTCGGCGTTGACGAACCGCTGGTCCTCGGTCGGGTCCACGTACCGCAGCTGGTACCAGCACGAACCCGCCCAGTTGGGCATGGTGTTGGTCTCCCGGCGGTACCTCTTCGGGCCGTCGCCCAGGTCCAGCTCGACGGTCACCCAGTCCTCGGCGCGCGACAGCGGCGGTGACGGCTCGGAGTTCGCGTCCTCCGGGTCGAACGTGCGCGGCGAGTAGTCGTCCACGTCCGGCAGCTCGATCGGCAGCATCGACTCCGGCACGGCGATCGGCGTGCCGTCCTCGTCGTAGACGATCGGGAACGGCTCGCCCCAGTACCGCTGCCGGGAGAACAGCCAGTCGCGCAGCTTGAACTGCACGGTGCCCTCGCCGCGGCCCTGCCCCTCCAGCCAGGCGATGACCTGCCGCTTCGCCTCGTCCACGCCCAGGCCGTCCAGGAAGCCGGAGTTGATCGCCGGGCCCTGGCCGGTGAACGCCTCGCCCTCGAAGTCCTCCGGCGGCTGGACGGTGCGGACGACCGGCAGGTCGAACGCCTTGGCGAAGTCCCAGTCGCGCTGGTCCTGGCCGGGCACCGCCATGATCGCGCCGGTGCCGTAGCCCATCAGCACGTAGTCCGCGACGTACACGGGCAGGCGGGAGCCGTTGGCCGGGTTGGTGGCGTGGGCGCCGGTGAAGACGCCGGTCTTCTCCTTGTTCTCCTGCCGGTCCAGCTCGGACTTGCGGGCCACCTCGCGCCGGTAGTCCGCGATCTCCCCGGCCCGCTCGGGCGCGGTGATGACGTCGACCAGCGGGTGCTCCGGGGCCAGCACCAGGTACGTGGCGCCGAACAGCGTGTCGGGGCGGGTGGTGAAGACCTCGATGTCGTGCTCGCCGACCGCGAAGCGCACGCGCGCGCCGTGGGAGCGGCCGATCCAGTTCCGCTGCATCGACTTGACCTTCTCCGGCCAGTCCAGCCGCTCCAGGTCGTCGATCAGCCGGTCGGAGTAGGCGGTGATCCGCATCATCCACTGGCGCAGGTTGCGGCGGAACACCGGGAAGTTGCCGCGCTCGCTGCGGCCGTCCGAGGTGACCTCCTCGTTCGCCAGCACGGTGCCCAGGCCGGGGCACCAGTTCACCGGCGCCTCGGACAGGTAGGCCAGGCGGTGGCGGCCCAGCAGCTTCTGCCGCTCGGCGCCGGTCAGGTCGGCCCACGGCGCGCCGCCGGTCTCGCGCTCACCGGAGGCGAACTCGGCCTCCAGCTCGGCGATCGGCCGGGCCCGGCGCAGCCGCGCGTCGTACCAGGAGTTGTAGATCTGCAGGAAGATCCACTGGGTCCACCGGTAGTAGGCCGGGTCGATCGTGGAGATGCGGCGGCGCTCGTCGTGGCCCAGGCCCAGCCTGCGGATCTGCCGCAGGTAGGTCTGGATGTTGTCCTCGGTGGTCTTGCGCGGGTGCTGGCCGGTCTGCACGGCGTACTGCTCGGCGGGCAGGCCGAAGGCGTCGAAGCCCATCGTGTGCAGCACGTTGCGGCCGTTCATCCGGTGGTACCGGGCGAAGACGTCCGTGCCGATGAAGCCCAGCGGGTGGCCCACGTGCAGGCCGGCGCCCGACGGGTAGGGGAACATGTCCTGCACGAACAGCTTGTCCGCGGGCACGTCGCCCTGGAGCGGACCGACCGGGTTGGGCGCGTGGAAGGTGCCCTGCTCCTCCCAGCGCTGCTGCCACCGCTGCTCGATCTCGCCGGCCAGTTCGGCGGTGTAGCGGAAGGCGGGCTTCTCGTCCGCCGCGTCGGTGCTCATCGGGATGTCCCTCTCCATCGGTACCTGCCCCTGACATGACGAAACCCCCCAGCCCTGTTCCGGGCATGAGGGGTTGCCGCGCCGACCTGGCCCTGCGAGGTCTGCGCGGCTAACTAAGGAGCAGGCGGGCCTTGCTCATGACTCCCACGGTATCAGCGCGGCGCAAGCGAACTGCAACGAACCTCACGTCGGGGTTGGTTCGGGCGGGGGCGGGGGTGCGGCCTACCCTCGTCAGGGTGAACATCCTGCTGGCTGTGGTGCTCGGTCTGGTCGGTGTCGCCTTCGCCGCGATCGGCTCCCTGGGCCTGCGCGGGCGGCTGCGCCGCAACCCCCTCGTCGGCGTGCGCACGAAGGCGGCGCTGCGCGACGACGAGGCGTTCGCGCTGGCCAACCGGGTCGCCGGGGTGCCGAACGCAGGTGCGGGCGCGGTCGCGCTGGTGTGCGGCCTGGTCGTGCTGTTCGCCCCGACCCCGGCGACGGCCCTGGTCGTGAGCCTGATCGGCCTTATCGGCGCCGTGGCCCTGGCGGTGGCCGGCGGCCTGGCGGGTCACCGGGCGGCCGCGGCGCTGCCCGAGCCGGAGCCGGCCGGCGGGTGCGGCGGCTGCGCCTGCGCCGGCGCCTGCAGCGTCCTGACCAAGGCCTAACCCCCGCGAGTCGTACCTACAGACCCCGCGAGTCGTACGTTCAGGACCCCCGAATTCAGTGTTCGCGACCCCTCCCGGGGTTCTGAACGTTGAACTCGGGGGTCCTGGACGTACGACACGGTGGTCCTGGACGTACGACTCGCGGGGTCTGGACGTACGACTCGCGCGGGGTCAGTTGCGGCGGATGTCGGTGGGGTAGGTGGCCAGCAGGGCGTTGGGCAGGCCCTGGCGGCGGAGGACGCGGCCCCACAGGTCGACGTTCGGCGGGGTGAGGACGTCGTCCGGCAGGCCCTTGACCACGATCCAGTCGCCGCGGGAGACCTCGCCCGCCAGCTGGCCCTCGCCCCAGCCCGCGTAGCCGACGAACACGCGCAGGCCGCGCACCTTCGGCGCGAGGGCGTCCGGGTCCGCGTCCAGGTCGACCAGCGCCACCGGACCGTGCACGCCAACCACGCCTTCGAGTGAACCCATGTCCTCGCCGGTGCGCAGGGCCGCGAGGCACAGCGCCGTCTTCTGCTCCACCGGGCCGCCGATGTAGACCGCCTGCGGCCGGGTGACGTGGGGCCCCCACGCGGGCAGCACGTCGTCGACCGCCACCTCGCTGGGCCGGTTCAGCACGACGCCGAGGGTTCCCCCGTCCCGGTGGTCGATGACGTAGACCACCGTGCGGCGGAAGTTCGAGTCGGTCAGGCTCGGTGCCGCGACCAGCAGGGAACCCGGTTCGACGTCGACATCAGGGCGCACGATGAGCATGATCCCAGATCCGCTGCGACGCACTCGGCGGGGAACATCCGGGTTACCGTTGTCGTTGTACGACCCGTCAGGCGCCATCGAGTCCCCCGGGCCCACTCAAAACCGCCTTCGCGGAATACCGTCCGGCTGGAGCCGCGCAGCGCGAAGCGCCGAGAGGCGACCGGGCGCCTGGCACCGGGGGGCCGGACCCGAAAGGGTCCGGCCTTCGCGGTTTTCCCCGGCGGTCGTGCGCCACGACCGCCCCGCGGTCCGCTGCCACCGGGCCACCGGGCCGGCGGACCGACCGGGACCAGGCCGACGAGAGGCAGAGGCTCAAACTCGTGACCACCGCCGGGAGCACCGCGGCACAGCACCACCTCGGCACCCGCAAGCTCCTCGCCGCGGCGCGGTTCCGCAGGCTGCTGGCCTCCCGGCTGGCCGCCCAGTGGGGCGACGGCCTGTTCCAGGCGGGTCTCGCGGGCGCGGTGCTGTTCAACCCCGAGCGCCACGCCGACCCGCTCGCCGTGGCCGCCGGGTTCGCCGTGCTGCTGCTGCCGTACTCGGTGGTCGGCCCGTTCGCGGGCGCCCTGCTCGACCGGTGGGACCGCCGCCGGGTGCTGGTGGCGGCGAACCTCATCCGCGGCCTGTTCGTCGTGCTCACCGCCGCCGCCGTCGCCCTCGGGCTGGACGGCGTGCCGCTCTACGCGGCGGCGCTGCTGGTCACCGGGGTGAGCCGGTTCGTCGGCTCGGGCCTGTCCGCGTCCCTGCCGCACGTGGTCGACCAGGACCACCTGGTCGAGGCCAACGCGTTCGCCGCCACGCTCGGCGCGCTGGCCGCCGTGACGGGCGCGGGCTGCGCGGTCGCGCTGCGGGGCCTGTTCGGCGCGGGCGACGGCGGTTCGGCGTCGACCACGGCGTTCGCCCTGCTGGGCTCGCTGCTGGCCGCGTGGCTGGCGTCCCGCTTCCGGCCCGGCGCCCTGGGCCCCGACGAGGTGGTGGAGCCCAACCGCACGGCCACCGCGGTCGCCATGGGCCTGCTGGACGGCGCGCGGGCGGTCTGGCGGACGCCGAGCGTGGCGGCGGCGCTGCTCGCGCTGCTGGCGCACCGGGCCGCGTTCGGCGCGTCGCTGCTGCTCACGCTGCTGCTGATGCGCAACACCTTCACCGACTTCGGCCCGTTCAAGGCGGGCATGGCCGGGCTGGGCGAGGTCGCCGTCGCGGGCGGCGCGGGCATCCTGCTCGCGGGACTGGTCACCGACCGCCTGGTGGACGTGCTGGGCCGGCGCGGCGCGGTGTGCGCCGCGCTGCTGCTGGCCGCGGTCACCCAGCTGGGGCTGGGCCTGCCGATGCTGCTGCCGACCACGCTGGCCGCGTCGTTCCTGCTGACCTTCGCGGGCCAGGTGGTGAAGCTGTGCGTGGACGCGGCCGTGCAGGGCGACATCGGCGACGAGGTCCGCGGCCGGGTGTTCGCCCTGTACGACACGCTGTTCAACATCATGCAGGTGGCCGCCGTCACCGCCGCGGCGGCCGTGGTGCCCCTGGACGGCCGGTCGGCCGGCCTGGTGGTCGCCGCGACGGTGGCGTACCTGCTCGGTCTCGCCGGTTACCTGCTGCTGAGCAGGCGGGGGACGGCACCGGGGTGACGTCCCCGCGCCGGGCTCAGCGCGGCAGCGGCAGGCGGATCATCCCCGTTTCGTGGGCGTAGACCACCGCGGCCATCCGGTCGCGCAGGTTCAGCGCTCTCAGGATCTCGACGACCACCACCCCCACCTGGATGTGGCTGATCGCCAGCACCCGCGCTATCTCGTGATCGGCCAACCCGCGGGCCAGGCACCGCAGCACCGCCCGCTGCCGATCGGTCAACGTCTCCGGCCCCTGCACCCGGGTGCCCCCCTCGGACAATCCCCAAGCGTTCATGCGACACCACCCCCAGTGCGCGTCTGACGCACACAGTCATGGTCCCGCAACGGGCTGTCACTGGCCAAGGGAAACGACCCGGATAGGTCATCAGGGGCAACCGGTTGGCGGCTCCACGCCCTCCGCCCGCGCCCACGCGAGCAGCTCCGCGACGGCCTCGTCGTGGTCGAGCGGCCCCCGGTCGAGGCGCAGTTCCTTGAGGAACTTCCACGCCCGGCCGACCAGCGGGCCCGGCGGGAGGCCGAGCAGCCGCATGATCTCGTTGCCGTCCAGGTCGGGCCGGACGCGCCGCAGGTCCTCCTCGGCGGCGATCCGCTCGATGCGGCGCTCCAGGTCGTCGTAGGTGCGCTGGAGGGCGTTGGCCTTGCGCTTGTTGCGGGTGGTGCAGTCGGCCCGGACGAGCTTGTGCAGGCGCGACAGCACCGGGCCCGCGTCGGTCACGTACCGGCGCACCGCCGAGTCGGTCCACTCCCCGGTGCCGTAGCCGTGGAAGCGCAGGTGGAGGTACACCAGCTGGGCGACGTCCTCGTTGATGTCCTTGGCGTACTTCAGGGCGCGCAAACGCTTGCGGACCATCTTCGCGCCGACCACCTCGTGGTGGTGGAACGAGACCCCGCCGCCCTCCTCGAACCGCCGCGTGCCCGGCTTGCCGATGTCGTGCAGCAGGGCCGCGAGGCGCAGCACCAGGTCCGGCTCGGGCCCGTCCTCCAGGTCGATCGCCTGCTCCAGGACCACCAGGGAGTGGTGGTAGACGTCCTTGTGCTGGTGGTGCTCGTCGATCTCCAGCTTCATCGCGGGCAGCTCGGGCAGCACGACGTCCGCCAGCCCGGTGTCGACCACGAGCTCCACGCCCGCGCGCGGGTGCTCGCCGGTGAGCAGCTTGGACACCTCGACCTGGACGCGCTCGGCGGTGATGCGGCCGAGCTCGCCGGCCATCGCGGTCATCGCCTCGCGGACGCGCGGCGCCACCCGGAAGCCCAGCTGGGAGACGAAGCGGGCGGCGCGCAGCATCCGCAGCGGGTCGTCGGAGAACGACTCCTGCGGGGTGGCCGGCGTGTCCAGGACCCGGTCGCGCAGCGCCCCCCGGCCGTCGGTCGGGTCGATGAGCACGCGGTTGACCACGTCGTAGGCCATGGCGTTGACGGTGAAGTCCCGGCGGACCAGGTCGCCCTCGACGGTGTCGCCGAAGGTCACCTCGGGGTTGCGGCTGACGCCGTCGTAGGTCTCGGCGCGGAACGTGGTGACCTCGACGGTCCGCCCGTGCTTGGTCGCGCCGACCGTGCCGAACGCGATGCCGGTGTCCCAGATCGCGTCCGCCCAGCCCTTGAGCAGGGCGGTGATCCGGTCGGGCCGGGCGTCGGTGGTGAAGTCGAGGTCGCCGGACAGGCGCCCGAGCACGGCGTCCCGCACGCTGCCGCCCACCAGGTAGAGGCGGTGACCGGCCGCGTCGAAGCGGGCGGCCAGCTCTTCGACGACGGGTGAGGCGCTCAGCAGTTCCACCACGGCATTGTCCTGCCCGGTGGGGCTGGGTGCGGTGGGGACGTTCGATCCGGACACGGGGAGCCAGGGTACTGGGCGCGCGCTCCTCGCCCGAACGAGTTCGCGTCGCCCACCGGGCGCCGGGGACCGCGCGACCACCGCGCGACCTCCCGGGGCCGATCCGTGCCCGCGACCGGCGGGGCCGAGCGTGAGCGACCCTGTGCAACATGACCGCCACGCCCCGTAATCGCTGGTCCGCATTACGATCGGGACCATGCCCCAGTCGTCCGGTCGCTCCGGCGGTCCCAAGCCGAGGCGCCGCAACCGGCGCCGGGGTCGTCGGCTGAAGACCGTCGACGAGACCTCGGCGGGCGGGCTGGTGCTGGACTTCCAGAGGCGCGCGGCCGCCGTCATCGGGCGGCTGGACCGGCGCGGGCGCCTCCTGTGGTCCCTGCCGAAGGGGCACATCGAGGCCGGTGAGACCGCGGAGCAGACCGCGGTGCGCGAGGTCGCCGAGGAGACCGGTATTCATAGCAGGGTGCTCCGGCCGCTCGGTTCGATCGACTACTGGTTCGTCGCCGAGGACCGGCGGGTGCACAAGACCGTCCACCACTTCCTGCTGGAGGCGCTGGGCGGTGAGCTGTCCGACGAAGACGTGGAGGTCACCGAGGTGGCGTGGGTGCCCCTTGGCGAACTGGACGAGCGGCTCGCCTACGCGGACGAGCGCCGGCTGGTGCGCCGCGCCGCCGAGCTGATCGCCGAGCGCGACAGCACCGAGCACGACAGCACCCGGTGCGACGGCGCCGGGTACCAGAACACGGGGTACCGCACGACCGGGTACCGGACGGACGGAGCGGAGTCGGCGTGAAACGGCTGCTGGCCGCACTCGCGGTGGCCGGGTTGGTCATGGTCACCTCACCCGCGCACGCGGCGACCCAGGACGGCAGGCTGCCGGTCCGACCGGCCCCCGCCACCCAGGTGTGGGCCACCCGGGCGGTGACCGGCCAACCCGGCCAGCAGTCGCAGGTCTACCTGCGCCTGGACGTGGAGGAGCTGAGCCCGCGGGTGGTCACGGCGGGCACGGACTCGGTCCGGATCCGCGGCAAGGTCGTCAACGTCGGCGACCGGTTCATCGAGGACATCGAGCTGCGCCTGGAGCGCGGCGAGGCGCTGACCGACGAGGCCGACGTCCGCCAGGCGCTGCGGGAACCCGCCGACGCGGAGTTCGTGCAGCCCTCGTTCACCCCGATCGTGGACCGCCTGGAGCGGGACGAGTCCAAGCCGTTCGAGCTGACCGTGCCGCTGCGCGGCGCCGGCCGGACCTCGCTCCAGGTCGAGGAGCCGGGCATCTACCCGATCCTGGCCAACATCAACGGCACCCCCGACTTCGGCGGCCGGGCCCGGCTGGCCGCGCTGAGCACGCTGCTGCCGGTCCTGTCGGTGCCCGGCGGCGTGGCGCCCGCGCCGCCCGCGAACCCGGCCAAGATCACCGTGCTGTGGCCGCTGGCCGACCGGCCGCGGATCGCCGGCACGAACCCGACCGTGCTCACCGACGACGAGCTGGCGGACTCGCTGGCCATGCGCGGTCGCCTGTGGGGCCTGCTCAAGGGCTACCAGTCGGCGTTGAACAGCGGGCTGGGGCAGGGCGTGTGCCTGGCCGTCGACCCGGACCTGCTGCGCACGGTCGCCGCCATGGCCGAGGGCTACGAGGTGCGCGGCCAGGGCGCGGGCCGGGGCGAGGGCGAGGCCGAGCTGTGGCTGTCGCAGCTGAAGCTGTCGGCGAGCGGCCGGTGCGTGATCGCGCTGCCGGACGCGGGCGCGGACGTGGTCGCGCTGTCCCGCGCCCGGCTCACCGACCTGGGCCGGCTGGCGCTGGCCGGCGCGGACGTCGTGCGCGAGGTGCTGGAGGTGCAGCCGACGGAGGGCCTGACCTGGCCCGAGGACGGCGTGCTCGACCAGCAGGCGCTGGACGACCTGGTCGCGGGCGGCGTCACCTCGCTCGTGCTCGACCAGTCGGCGGTGGCGGGCACGCCCGGCACCGGGCCGGTCCGGCTCGACGCGGGCGACCCGGGCAACAGCCCGGACGACGGCACCCCGGAGAGCACCCCCGCCACCACGCCGGGCACCACCCCGGCCGCCCCCGCCGACGGCACCACCGACCCCGCCGCCGACCCCGCCCCCGGCAGCCCCGAGGACGGGACCGCAGCCGCCGAGGACCGGACCGTCAAGGCCGTGCGCATCGACGGGATGGTGTCCGACGCGCTCCGGGGCGCGGCGGAGACCCGGCCGGTGGCGGGCGTGACCACCCCGACCGAGACGCGCCCGGTGTCGGTGCAGAACGCGCTGGCCGCGCTGACCTTCCGGACCGCCTTCCAGAGCACCGGCCAGCACGTGGTGCTCGCGCCCCCGCGCCGCTGGAACGCGCCGACCGGCGAGGTGGAGACCCTCATCCGCACGACGGAGTCCCTGGTCGGCGACGGTTTCGCCACGCCGGTCGGACTGGGCTCGCTGCTCGCGGGCACGCCCGAGCAGGCGGCCGCCCTGAGCTACCCGGTCGAGTCGGGCGCGCGCGAGGTGCCGCCCGCGGTGACCGCCGAGGTGGCCGCCTCCTGGGACGAGGTGCGGCTGCTGGCCGACTCGATGAGCCAGCAGGACGCGGCCTCGGCCGAGCCCGCCGACCTGGTCGACCCGCTGCGGCTGGACCTGCTGCGCGCGGTGTCCGGGGCGTGGCGCGGCAACGAGGCCGGGGCGCGCACCGCGCTGGCGGTCGGCCGCGAGCAGGTCGACGGGCTGCTGAGCCAGGTCACGGTCACCGAGCCGAACAGCCCGATCCTGCTCGGCTCGGGGGACAGCCCGATCCCGCTGTCGGTGAAGAACCGGCTGGACGTGCGGGTGACCGTGCGGGTGGTGATCGAGGACACACCGGGCATCGACGCGCAGGACGAGCAGGTGTACCAGCTGCCCGCGCGCGGCGACCGGCTGGTGCCCGTGCAGGTGGAGGTGCAGCGGTCCGGGCGGTTCCCGGTGCACGTCCGGCTGGTCACGGCCAGCGGGGTCGAGCTCGGTGAACGGGCCCGGTTGGAGGTGTCGTCCTCGGTGTACGGGACGATCACCGTCGTCATCACCGGCTTGGCGGGCGCCGCGCTGGTCCTGCTGTCGGCCCGGCGCATCTACCGCCGGGTGCGGGCGGCGCGGACGGCCGCCGTGCGGGTGCCGGACGACGCCGGCGGCATCACGCCGGAGAAGTCGAGCACGAGTTGAGCGGAACAACGGTGACCCAGCAGGAACAGCAGCAGAACGCGCCGTCGCTGGCCCGTGCCGGCGGCTCCATGGCCATCGCCACGATCGTCAGCCGCGCCTCGGGACTGCTGTCCAAGCTGCTGCTGGTCTCGGTGATCGGCATCAACGTGCTCAACGACTCCTACCAGGTCGCGACCACGCTGCCCACGATGATCAACGAGCTGCTGCTCGGCGGCGTGCTGACCAGCGTGGCCATCCCGCTGCTGGTGCGCGCCGAGAAGGAGGACGGCGACGGCGGCGAGTCGTACGCGCAGTGGCTGATCACCATGGCGGCGGTGGTGCTGGGCATCGGCACGGCCATCGCGATCGCCTGCGCGCCGCTGCTGACCGCGCTGTTCATCGACTCCTCGTCGGACGCCAACCCGGCGCTGGTCACCGCGTTCGCCTACCTGGTGCTGCCGGGCATCGTGTTCTACGGCCTGTCCGCGCTGCTGGGCGCGATCCTCAACACCCGGAACGTGTTCGGCCTGCCCACCTGGGCGCCGGTGCTGAACAACGTCGTGGTGATCGTGACGCTGGCCGTCTACTGGGCGGTGCCGGGGGAGATCTCGCTCGACCCGGTCCAGATGGGGCAGCCGAAGCTCCTGGTCCTGGGTCTGGGCACGATGGCGGGCGTGGCGCTCCAGGCGCTGGTCCTGCTGCCCGCGATGCGGCGGACCGGGTTCCGGTTCCGCTGGCGCTGGGGCTGGGACCGCAGGCTGGCCGAGTTCGGCGGGCTGGCGTTCTGGGTGCTGCTGTACGTGGCGCTGGGGTTCGTGAGCATGGTCGTGCTGACCCGCGTCGCGACCAACGACAAGGGCGCGATCACCGTCTACAACATGCAGTGGTTGATCGCGCAGGTGCCCTACGGCGTGCTGGGCGTGTCGCTGCTGACCGCGCTGATGCCGCGGATGAGCCGCGCGGCGGCGGCGAACGACACGGGCGCGCTGGTCGGCGACCTGTCGTTCGGCAACCGGATGTCGGCGATCCTGCTGATGCCGTTCAGCGCGCTGCTGACGGTGGCCGGCGTGTCGATCGGCCTGGCGGTGTTCGCGCACGGCGAGTCCGGGGTCGAGGGCGGCGAGGCGATCGGCACGGCGCTGGCGCTGTCGGCGTTCGGCCTGGTCCCGTACGCGATCACGCTGCTCCAGCTGCGCGTGTTCTACGCGTTGAAGGACGCCCGGACGCCCACGGTGATCCAGGCCGTCATCGTGGTGGCGCGGATCGGGCTGCTCTACGCGTTCCTGGAGTTCTCGCCGCCGGACAAGCTGGCCGTGGGCGTGTCGGTCGCGATGTCGCTGAGCTTCGTGGTGGGCGCGCTGGTCGGCCAGGTGTGGCTGCGGGTCCGGCTGGGCCGGCTGCGCACGGGCTACACGGCGTGGACCCTCTGCCTGACGGTGGTGGCGTCGGCGATCGCGTTCGGCGCGGCCACCGGTCTCGCCTGGCTCGCCGTCCAAGGACTGGGAATCGAATCCCGCGTGACGGGCGCTTGGGTGGAGCTCGTGATCCAGGGCGCGGTGGGCCTGCCGCTGAGTTTCGCGCTGCTGGCGCTGTTCAAGGTGCCCGAGGTGAAGCCCGCCCTGGACAAGATCAGTCGTTTGGTGGGCCGTCGGTGACCGCTGCGGTGCGCCCCGTTCCCGTACTCTCAGGGCCGTGAGCAGCGGCCCGATCCAGAACACCTCGCTGGTCCCCGGCGGGGTGATCGGTGGCGGCCGCTACCGGCTGCTGGAAGCGTCCGGAGTGGACCGCCGGTGCGACGCGCAGCTGTGGCGGGCCCGCGACGGGCAGCTCAACCGGGACGTGGCGCTGACCGTCCTGGTGGGCAACCCGGCCGACCAGGCTTCGGTGGCGCGCGCCAAGCGGATCACCGAACGCGCCACGCACGCGGCCAGCTTCACCCACCCGGGCGTCGCCCGGGTGATCGACGTGCTCACGCCCGGTGCCGGGATTCAGCTCGGTGACGGCATCCTCGGCATCGTCGTGGCCGAGTGGACCCAGGGCTCGGAGCTCGTGGCGCTGATCGCCAAGGGCCCGCTCCAGGCGGGCGCGGCGACCAGGCTGCTGGAACCGCTCGGCGCGGCCATCGAGGGCGCGCACCACGCGGGCCTGGTGCTGGGCGCCGACCACCCGCAGCGCATCCGGGTCACGCCGGACGGCCGGCTGCGGCTGGCGTTCCCCGGCCCGCGCCCGGACGCGATCGCGCGCGACGACGTGAAGGGCCTCGGCGCGGTCCTGTACCTGCTGCTCACCGGCAAGTGGGCGCTGCCGGGCGGCCCGGAGAGCGTGCCGGTGGCCCCGACCGGGCCGGACGGGGCGGTGCTCGCGCCGAGCGCGATCCACCCGTACGTGCCGCACGAGCTGTCGTCGGTGGCGGTGCGCAGCCTGGAGGACACCAGCGTCGGCGGCATCCGGACCAGCGCGGCGATCCTCCAGGTGCTCGACCAGATCTCCTCGTCCGAGGCGCAGACCGCGATGATCGACCCGGTGCCCGGCGGCGACGCGGACGACGGCGCGGTGTGGACCACGCAGCGGCCGGTGCGCGGCAAGGAGCAGAAGCGCAAGCTGATGATCAGCGTGGCCGTGCTGGCGGTGGCCACGCTCGGCGTGATCGCCTGGCTGAGCTTCCAGATCGTGAGCTTCTTCAGCGACGAGCCGACCGGCGGCGGCGGGCCGACCGTGGTGATCGGGCAGTCGGCCGAGCCGGGGCAGAGCGGCCAGCCCGCGCCACCCGCGCCGCGGCCGGCGGGACCGGTGCAGCCCGCGTCGGTCGGCGTGTACGACGTGACCAACCAGCCGGACAACGCCAACCGGGCCAGCCGCGCGGCCGACGGCAACCCGACCACGGTGTGGCAGACCGAGAACTACTTCCAGCCGTTCCCGGCGCTCAAGCCGGGGATCGGGCTGATGGCGGGCTTCGCCGAGCCGGTCAAGCTGGCGTCGGTGACCATCACCTCGCCCAGCGAGGGCACGGTGGTGGAGATCCGGGTGGCCGGGGCGCCGAACGCGCCGCTGGAGGAGACGAGGGTCATCGGGACCGCGACCCTGTCGGCGGGGCAGACTCAGATCCAGCTGAACGACCACGACCCGGCCCAGCAGGTCCTGGTGTGGGTGACGAAGCTGGCGGGCAGCGGCCGCAACAACAAGTCGGAGATCGCGGAACTGGTCTACACGCGGGCCCAGTAGGTCCGCTGACCGGCGTGCCCGACCGCGGTGGGCGCGCCTCCCCGCACGGGTGATCGGACCGCACCGGGGCAGCACCGATACCCTCTTTCGCGTGACCGCCGCAGCCAGCTCGGACGCAGCCCTGATCGCGGCGCACGCCGCCGGTGACCCGCACGCCTTCTCGGAGCTGGTGCGCAGGCACCGGGACCGGATGTGGGCCGTCGCCCTGCGCACCCTGCGCGATCCCGAGGAAGCGGCCGACGCGTTGCAGGAGGCGTTCATCTCCGCCTTCCGGGCCGCGGGCAGCTTCCGCGCCGAGTCGCAGGTCACGACGTGGCTGCACCGAATAGTGGTGAACGCCTGCCTGGACCGGATGCGGCGGCGACAAACCAGACCGACCGTACCGCTGCCCGAGGCCGGTCCCGGCGAGCCGGTCGCGCCGCGCGACGCGATGGCCGAGCGGGAGACCCGGCTGATCATCCGGGACGCCCTGAACGAGCTGCCGGAGGAGCAGCGCGCCCCGATCGTGCTGGTCGACGTGGAGGGGTACTCGGTGGCGGAGACCGCGCGGATGCTCGGCATCGCGGAGGGAACCGTGAAGTCGCGCTGCGCCCGCGGGCGGGCGAAGCTGGCCAAAGTTCTGGGGCACCTCCGGAACCAGGGTGCAGATGCGAACGTCCCAGGAAACGATGTGCAGGTGCAACAGGGACGTCAGTGGGAGGAACGATGACCGGCAATGCGCGGCGTTCGGGGCCGCCGTGGTCCGTCGACCTGCTGGCCGATCTGCACGCCGGGGTCCTGGACCCGGGCACCGAAGCCGAGCTGCGCCCCCTGGTCGAGGACGACCCCGAGGCGCGGGAGATCCTGGCCGCGCTCGACGCGACGCTGCACGACCTGCGCGGACTGCGTGACGCGCCGCCGATCCCGATGCCGCGCGAGGTGGCCGAGCGGATCGACGCGGCGCTGGCCCAGGAGGCCCGCCGGGCGGCCGAGGAGTTCCGCCCCGCCGCGCCGGTGCTCGACCTCGCCGCGGCCCGCGCCAAGCGCAACAAGCGCCTCGGCCTGGGCGCGGGCGTCCTGGTGGCGGCCGCCGCGGCGGTCGGCATCGCCGTGCTGACGGTGCCTCGGGACAACAGCGCCACCGACAGCGTGGCCGGGGCGACGCCCTCGAACTCGCCGGTCACCGCCAGCGGGGGCCCCGGTGACGCGCCGCCCCTGGCGGTGCGGGACGAGAACTTCGGCCCGGTGTTCGGCGACGTGCTCAAGGCCCAGAACTACGGCCCGCTGGAGAACCAGGACCAGCTGGCCGGGTGCCTGGCCGGCGCGGGGATCGCGGCGGGCAAGCCGCTCGGCGTCAGCCCGATCTCGCTGGACGAGAAGCCGGCCGTGATGGCGATCCTGCCGGGTGGCTCGCCCGGGGCCTACCGGATCGTGGTGGTCGACCCCGACACGTGCGGCCCGGACAACCCCGACGGCGTGCTCGCCAACAGCACCATCGAACCGTAGTCCAGCTCACCCGACCGGTGCGGAATTACCGCACCCTACGATCCGTTGAGCGAAGAGCCGGGCCGGGTGACCCCGGTCCGGGACGACTTACGGAGGTCGAGGGTGTCGGACGTTCGGAACCTGATCATCGTCGGATCGGGGCCCGCCGGGTACACCGCGGCGGTCTACGCGGCACGCGCCCAGCTCGAACCGCTGGTGTTCGAGGGCTCCCAGTACGGCGGCGCGCTGATGACCACCACCGAGGTCGAGAACTACCCGGGCTTCCGCGACGGCATCATGGGCCCGGACCTGATGGAGCAGATGCGCGAGCAGGCCAAGCGCTTCGGCGCCGAGCTGCGCGCCGAGGACGTCGACGCCCTGGAGCTCGACGGCCCGGTCAAGCACGTCACGGCCAACGGGAAGCGCTACTCGGCGCGCGCGGTCGTGCTGGCCATGGGCGCGGCGGCCCGCTACCTGAACGTGCCCGGTGAGCAGGAGCTGCTCGGCCGCGGTGTGTCGGCCTGCGCCACCTGCGACGGCTTCTTCTTCCGCGACCAGGACATCGCGGTGGTCGGCGGCGGCGACTCGGCGATGGAGGAGGCCACCTTCCTCACCAAGTTCGCCCGTTCGGTCACGATCATCCACCGCCGCGAGGACTTCCGGTCCTCCCGGATCATGCTGGAGCGGGCGCGGAGCAACGAGAAGATCAAGTGGCTGCTCCACGCCGAGGTCGTCGAGGTGCTGGGCGAGAACTCGGTGTCCGGGCTGAAGGTCCGCGACACCCGGACCGGCGAGGTGAGCGAGCACCCGTTCACCGGGTTCTTCGTCGCCATCGGCCACGACCCGCGCAGCTCCCTGGTCGCGGACCAGGTCGAGCTGGACGACGAGGGCTACGTCCAGGTCCGGGGCCGCACGACGCACACGAACCTGGACGGGGTGTTCGCCGCGGGCGACCTCGTCGACCACACCTACCGCCAGGCCATCACCGCCTCCGGCTCGGGCTGCTCCGCCGCGATCGACGCGGAGCGCTGGCTCGCCGAGCACGGTGAGGCGGAGGCCGCGGTCACCGCCGAGCACGTCGGCGGCGGCTACGGCGAGCCCGTCACCACCAGCTGAACCCCACGCCGAAGAGGAGAACAACACAATGGCAGGCTCCACCGTGGTCACGTCCGCGCAGACGTTCACCGAGGACGTGCTGACCAGCGAGAAGCCGGTCCTGGTCGACTTCTGGGCGACCTGGTGCGGCCCGTGCAAGATGGTCGCCCCGGTCCTGGAGGAGATCGCCGCCGAGCACGCCGAGAAGATCACCGTGGCGAAGCTCGACATCGACGCGAACCCCTCGATCGCCCGCGACTACCAGATCATGTCGGTGCCGACCATGATCCTGTTCCAGGGCGGTCGCCCGGTGAAGCAGATCGTGGGCGCCAAGCCGAAGGCCGCGCTGCTCAAGGACCTGTCCGACGTGCTCTGAAGCACCCGTTCGAGTGACCCGTCCGTCTTCTTCCGAGGAGGGACGGGTCACTCGTTCGTGGAGCAGTAACCACACGCAGTAGCCCCGCGAGTGGGCGCCGGTTGAGCAAGGCACAATGAGGCGTCAAGTTCCGCGTCGACACCCGTCGGCGCCTAGTTGAGCGAGGGGTGCATGCCGCTACTCCGCCGCGGGGATTTCGGACCGGACGTCGCCGAGGTCAGGGCCACGCTGACCAAGCTCGGCCTGCTGTCCGATCCGCAGCCGTCGCAGGTGTTCGACCTCCCGGTCGAGCACGCCGTGCGAGCGTTCCAGCAGCAGCGGGGTCTCATCACCGACGGTGTCGTCGGTCCGGCCACCTACCGCGCGCTGCGCGACGCGACCTACCGGCTCGGCGACCGCCCGCTCGCGTTCCTGATGGCGCAGCCGGTGACCGGTGACGACGTCTCCGCCCTCCAGGAGCGCCTGCTGGAGCTGGGCTACGACGCGGGCCGCGCGAACGGCGAGTTCGGCCAGCAGACCGAGCAGGCCCTGAAGAACTTCCAGCGCGACTACGGCCTCATCTCCGACGGCATGTGCGGGCCGGACACGGTGCGCGCGCTGCGCCAGCTCCAGCCCAAGGTGCGCGGCGGCCGGCCGGTGTTCCTGCGCGAGCAGGAGCGGGTCCGGCGGGCCGGGCCGAGGCTGTCGGGCAAGCGCATCATCATCGACCCGGGCCACGGCGGCGAGGACCGCGGTGTCGTGGTCGACGGCGTGTCCGAGGCGGACCTGATGCTGGACCTGGCCAGGCTGCTGGAGGGCAAGATGGCCGCCACCGGCATGGAGGCCCTGCTCACGCGGGGTCCGCGCAACAACCCCGACGAGGGCGAGCGGGCCCGGTTCGCCAACGAGGCGGGCGCCGACCTCATCCTGTCGCTGCACGTCGACGCCAACCACTCGCCCCTGGCCTCCGGGGTGGCGACCTTCCACTTCGGCAGCACCGGCGGCGCGGGCACCACGTCCACCGTCGGCGAGGCGCTGGCCGGGATCATCCAGCGCGAGATCGTGGCCCGGACGGGGCTGCCGGACTGCGGCGCGCACGCCAAGACGTGGGACATGCTGCGGATGACCCGGTGCACGGCGGTCCGCATCGAGGTCGGCTACCTGACCAACCCCGGCGACCGGCAGCGGCTGGCGAACCCGTCGTTCCGGGACGTGGTGGCCGAGGGCATCCTGGTCGCGGTGAAGCGGCTGTACCTGCTGGGCAAGGACGACCAGCCCACGGGCACCTTCACCCTGGACGACCTGGTGCGGCACGAGGTGGCGTTCGGCCAGGCGCGCTGAGCCCCCCGGGGCCGGCGGGAACCCCAGGGGTGCCCGCGCGCCGGCCCCGGGCCTCACCAGCCGCTGAGGGTGTCCAGGACCCGGCCCACCGCGTCCTCGTCGTCCGCCCGGTTCTGGGCCCGCAGGTCGAGCATGAGGTCGGTCAGCTCGTCGGCCAGGAGCTCGGCCGGGACGCCCCGCGCCTGCCAGTCCTCCAGCATCCGCTGGAGCCGCTGGAAGTCGCGCCGACCCTCGACCTCCGCGAGCACTTCGCGCTGGATCTCCGCCCCGGTGTCCACGGAAGTCGATCTTATTGAGGACGCGGGGGCCCGCTGTCCGCCAGGTGGGTCACACGCCCGCGGCGCGGTACTCCGCCGAGAGGTCGGCGCCTCCCGCACCCTCCCGGGCGTGCTCCCGACGGAGGTCACGTACGCGGAACCGGGCCTCACGTCCGCCTCCGCCCCTCGCTGTGCGGGCACCTGCCCGCACGTCAACGCGCGGGAGGAGAACCGCGGGTGGAGCGGGGAGTTCAGGCGGGGCGGAGGCTCGGCTCGGCGACCGGGGCGGTCGACACCGTCACGGAGCCGAGCAGCCGCTCCAGCGCCGCCTCGACGTCTTCCTTCCACGAGGACGCGCTGCGCAGCTCCAGCCGCAACCGCGGCCAGCGGGGGTGCGGCCGCACGGTCTTGAAGCCCACCTGGAGCAGGAAGTCGGCCGGCGTCACGCAGCTCTGGCCCTCGTCCGGGCGGTTGTCGCCGAACGCCTCGATCGCCTTCACGCCGCGCCGGGTCAGGTCCTTCGCCACGGTCTGCACCAGCACCCGGCCGAGGCCGCCACCGCGGAACTCGGGCAGCACCTCCAGGCCGGTCATCAGCACCGCGTCGGGGCTGGCGGGGGAGGTGGGGAAGGCCAGCGAGCGGGGCACGGCCGCGGGGGGCGCGTAGAACACCGAGCCCGCCGGGATGCCGTCGCAGTAGATGATCCGACCGCACGAACCCCATTCGAGCAGAACGCTGGAGACCCAGGCCTCCTTCTCGAACTCGGTGTCGCCGAACTCCTCGGCCTGCTCCTTCAGGTGGGGCGCGAGCTCCCAGAAGACGCACGTGCGGCTGTGCTTGGCCAGGTGCTCCAGGTTGTCCAAGGTGACGCCCACAACACGACGCGACACCCCGACCTCCAAGCCCCCGGCGGACACCCCGTACGAGGATATGCGGTTGTGACCCCGGCCCGGAAGACAGATGCCCCGAACGGGACGGCCGTTACACTCGGGCGGGAACATACCCGCCGGTAAATCCACCAAACGGAGTTCCCCGTGAACCTACCCGATCAGCCCCCGAAGCAGGGTGCCAGAAGTCTCGACCCCCACCTGCGCCGATACGCGGCGCGGACGGCGGGCATGACGGCATCGGAGATCCGGGCGCTGTTCGCGGTGGCGAGCCGGCCGGAGGTGGTGTCCCTGGCGGGAGGGATGCCCCACCTGGCGGCGCTCCCGCTCGACTCGCTGAGCGCCGAGGTGGGCGACCTGATCGCCACCGAGGGCCTGGTGGCCCTCCAGTACGGCAGCGCGCACGGCGTGCCCGAGCTGCGCGAGCAGATCTGCGAGGTCATGGCCCTGGAGGGCATCAAGGCCCACCCGGACGACGTCGTGGTCACCGTGGGCTCCCAGATGGGCCTGGACATGGTCACCCGCATCTTCTGCGACCCGGGTGACGTGGTGCTGGCCGAGGGCCCGTCCTACGTGGGCGCGCTCGGCTCGTTCGCCGCCTACCAGGCGCAGGTCGTGCACGTGGCCATGGACGCGGACGGCCTGGTGCCGGAGAACCTGCGCGAGGCGATCGCGGCGGTCGGGCGGGCCGGCCGGCGGATCAAGTTCCTCTACACGATCCCGAACTTCCACAACCCCGCCGGCGTGACGCTCGCCGTCCAGCGCCGGGCGGAAATCCTGGAGATCTGCCGCGCCCACGGCATCCTGGTGGTCGAGGACAACCCGTACGGCCTGCTGGGCTTCGACGGGGTCACCTACCCGGCGCTGCGGTCGACCGACCCGGACAACGTGGTCTACCTCGGCTCGTTCTCCAAGACCTTCGCCGCCGGCCTGCGGGTCGGCTGGGTGCTCGCGCCGCACGCCGTGCGGGAGAAGCTGGTGCTGGCGGCCGAGTCGGCCACGCTGTGCCCGCCCACGCTCAACCAGATGATCGTGTCCCGCTACCTGGCCACCCAGGACTGGAAGGGCCAGATCAAGACCTACCGCGAGGCGTACCGCGAGCGGCGCGACGCGGCGATCTCCGCGTTGGAGCAGCACATGCCGCTCGGTTCCACGTGGAACAAACCCAGCGGCGGGTTCTACGTGTGGATCACCGTGCCCGAGGGCATCGACACCAAGGCCATGCTGCCGCGGGCCGTCACCCAGCGCGTCGCGTACGCGTCGGGCACCGGCTTCTACGCCGACGGCCTGGGCAGCCGCCAGCTGCGCATCTCGTACTGCTACCCGACGCCGGAGCGCATCCGCGAGGGCGTGCGGCGGCTGGCGAACGTCATCAAGGACGAGGTGGAGCTGCACGAGACGTTCGGCCCGACGTCGCCGAACCGCGCCGTCGAGTCGCGTTCTTCCGGGGGTCCCCAGACCCCGTCGCCCGACACCGCCTGATCAGGAGAAGAGACGTTGTCCAACCGCTGGGTCGCAGTGCTGTCCGGTGGCCTTTCGCACGAGCGGGAGGTGTCCCTGCGGTCCGGTCGCAGGCTCTCCGCGGCGCTGCGCTCGGTCGGTCTGGTCGTGGAGGAGTGGGACGCCGACGCGAACCTGCTCACCCGGCTGAAGGAGCACCGGCCGGACGCCGTGGTCGTGGCGCTGCACGGCGGCGAGGGGGAGAACGGGTCGGTGCAGACGATCCTGGAACTCCTCGGCGTGCCGTTCGTCGGCACGGACCCCCGCGCGTGCCGCCGGGCGTGGGACAAGCCGACCGCCAAGGGCGAGGTGGCCCGTGCGGGCCTGGTCACGCCGGAGTGGGCCGTGCTGCCGCACGCGACGTTCCGGGAGCTGGGCGCGCAGCCCGTGCTGGACGCGATGGTCGACCGGCTCGGGCTGCCGCTGATGCTCAAGCCCGACCAGGGCGGGTCGGCGCTGGGCGCCCGGGTGGTGCGGGACGCCGCCGAGCTGCCCGCCGCGATGGTCGGCTGCCTCGCCTACGGCGACACGGTGCTGGCGGAGCGGTACGTGGAGGGCGTCGAGGTGGCCGTGGCGGTCGTGGACGGCCCGGACGGGCCCTGCGCCCTGCCGCCGGTGGAGGTCGTGCCGGAGAGCGGCGTCTACGACTACACCGCCCGGTACACCGCGGGCCTGACCGACTTCCACGCGCCGGCGCGACTGGACGAGAAGACCGCGCAGGCGGTCGGGGAGCTGGCGGTGTCGGCGCACCGGCTGCTGGGTCTGCGCGACGTGTCGCGGACGGACGCCGTCGTGGCGCCCGACGGCACGGTCCACTTCCTGGAGGTGAACGTCTCGCCCGGCTTGACCGAGACCTCGCTGCTGCCGATGGCGGTCGAGGCGGCCGGCCGGTCCCTCGGGGAGATCTACGCCGGTCTGGTCGAGCGCGCGGTGGCTCGCTGACGACCCCGGAAAGCCGATTGCGGCCCGTGTCCACTCGGACACGGGCCGCAATCGTAACCGTGACATAAGTCCCCGGTGTGATCCCTAGTCGCCCGATCGTGTCCGATTTGTCGCTTCCGGCGACATGATCGAGATGATCCGCTCAAGATCGTCCACGGAACCGAACTCGACCACGATCCGGCCCTTCCGCTGCCCGAGTTCGACCTTCACCCGCGTGTCGAAGTCGTCCGACAGCCGCTCGGCCAACTCCTGGAGACCCGGCGCCTGCATCGGCTTGCGCCGCGCCTGCTTCGCCTTGGCCGGCTCGGCGCCCTTGGCGAGGGTCACCGCCTCCTCGGTCGCCCGGACCGACATGCCCTCCGCCACGATCCGGGTCGCCAGCTCCTCCTGCACGCCCGGGTCGTCCAGGCCGAGCAGCGCGCGGGCGTGCCCGGCGGACAGCACACCGGCCGCCACCCGCCGCTGCACGGGGAGGGGGAGCTTCAGCAGCCGGATGGTGTTGGTGACCACCGGGCGGCTGCGGCCGATGCGGTCGGCCAGCTCCTCGTGCGTGACGCCGAACTCCTGCAACAGCTGCTGGTAGGCCGCCGCCTCTTCGAGCGGGTTCAGCTGGACGCGGTGGATGTTCTCCAGCAGCGCGTCGCGCAGCATCACGTCGTCGGCGGTCTGCCGGACGATCGCCGGGATCGTCTTCAGCCCCGCCAGCTGGGTCGCCCGCCACCGCCGCTCGCCCATGACGAGCTCGTAGGAGTCGGGCCCGGTGGAGCGCACCACGATCGGCTGCATGAGCCCGAACTCGCGGATCGAGTGCTCCAGCTCGCGCAGCGCCTCGTCGTCGAAGACCTGCCGCGGCTGCTTCGGGTTCGTGCGGATCGACGTGACCGGCAGCTCCTGGTACACCGCACCGGCCACCTCCCCGGTGGGGGAGGAGGTCGTGGTGTGCCAGTTGGTGTCCAGCACGGGGGCGGACGACCCGCCGTTCGACGCCACCCTGACGGGCGCCGGCGCGCCCGGCGGGGGACCGCTCGGGATCAGGGCCGCGAGACCACGACCGAGGCCACCCCTGCGCTGTTCCGTCATGCCGACCCCATCCGCGCGCCGTACTCGGCGATCTCGCGTGCCGCGTCGAGGTAGCTCATCGCACCCCGTGAACCGGGATCGTAGGTGAGCACCGTCTGACCGAAGCCCGGCGCCTCGGACACCTTCACGCTGCGCGGGATGACCGTCCTGAGGACCGTGTCGCCGAAGTGGCCGCGCACCTCGCTGGTCACCTGGTCGGCCAGTTTCGTGCGGCCGTCGTACATGGTGAGCAGGATGGTGGACACGTTCAGGGTCGGGTTCAGGTGCGCCTGCACCAGCTCGATGTTGCGCAGCAGCTGCCCGAGCCCCTCCAGCGCGTAGTACTCGCACTGGATCGGGATCAGCACCTCCTGCGCGGCCACCATCGCGTTGACGGTCAGCAGGCCGAGCGACGGCGGGCAGTCGATGAACACGTAGTCCGGTTGGATCGTGTCCAGCGCCTCGGGGCTCAGGGCCTCCTTCAGGCGGGACTCGCGGGCCACCATCGAGACCAGTTCGATCTCCGCGCCGGCGAGGTCGATCGTAGCGG
Organism: Saccharothrix sp. BKS2; assembly: GCF_047689505.1. Classification (NCBI taxonomy): domain Bacteria; kingdom Bacillati; phylum Actinomycetota; class Actinomycetes; order Pseudonocardiales; family Pseudonocardiaceae; genus Saccharothrix; species Saccharothrix sp. BKS2. The sequence continues at coordinate 309,287 of NZ_JAUQOL010000002.1, forward strand.
GCACGCAGTAGAGGTTGGGGGACTGGTTGCTGACCTGGGCCGCCTCGGCGACGGAGATCTCACCGATCAGCACCTCGTACACCGACGGCGTGCCGGAGCGGTGCTCGATGGCCAGCGCGGTGCTCGCGTTGCCCTGCGGGTCGAGGTCGATGACGAGGACCTTGAGCCCGTGGATGGCGAGCGCCGCCGCCACGTTCACCGTGCTGGTGGTCTTGCCCACGCCGCCCTTCTGGTTGGCGACGGTGAAGACGCGGCGACGCGCTGGGCGGGGGAGTTGGAGCGAGTCGGGGTGGAGGACGCGAGTCGCGCGTGCCGCTTCTTCCGCGATGGGAGTCCACACGGTGCTGTCTCCTGCCGGGTCCACGTTGTTTACCGGGTTCACGTTGCTCGCAGAGCGGAGCACTTCGCCTGCCCCCACCGTGTCGCGCGGCGTGGTTCCACGTGGAACACCGGCCGCTCGGAACACCGGTTGACGGGGGTCGGGGTACACGTTCACCGATCCTTCCTTCTGCGCCGCGCGCCGTCACGGCCGCTCGCCTGGTCTTCGCGCTCCACGAGTACCACTGTCGTCGGCGGTTCGAGCACCTCGCCACCACAGGTGGTGACGCGGGCCCGGACGCCGCCGGCCCTGCGCACCGCCTCGGCGTCGCGGGCCAGTTCCTCCTCGGCGCTCTCGCCCTTGAGTGCCACCAGGCGGCCGCCGGGCCGCAGCAGCGGCAGGCACCACCGGGTGAGCCGGTCGAGCGGGGCCACCGCGCGGGCCGTCACGACGTCGCAGCCGGCCAGCCGGTCGAGCACCGGCCCCTCCTCGGCCCGTCCCCGGAGCACGGTGACGTCCAGACCGAGCACCCCGACGCACTCGGTCAGCCACGCCACCCGGCGGGCCATCGGTTCCAGGAGGGTGAGGTCGAGGTCCGGGCGCGCGATCGCCAGGGGAATTCCCGGCAGTCCCGCGCCCGAGCCCACGTCCACGACGCGGCTGCCCTCGGGGAACAGCTCCGCGATGACGGCCGAGTTGAGCAGGTGGCGCTCCCAGAGGCGGTCGACCTCGCGGGGACCGATCAGGCCGCGTTCGACGCCGTGCTCGGTGAGCAGGTCCGCGAAGGCGACGGCCTTCTCGTAGCGGTCGCCGAACACCCGCTTCGCACGGTCTTCCACCTCTTCGGCCATGACTCCGTCCGGGACGTTCCACGTGAAACCGCACGCGTCGTCGGTGCGGTTGATGGGGGTCGACCTCTCGTCGGCGGGCTGTGCGCCCGGCGAGATGTGCCGGTGCCCACTATGACGGATCACCCCGCCGACACGCCAAACGCCACGGCGAGTCCGACGCGTTTCACGTGAAACCCGCGAGCGAATCGCGTGTTCCACGTGAAACGTCCCCCGGTTTCACGTGGAACCGGCGATCCGGCCGTCGGCAGGGGAGGACCGCAGCAGGGCGAGGGCGTAGTGGACCGACTCGACCGGGTCGAGTTCCGGCACCTCGTCGAGCGGGAACCACGCGGCCTGGTCCGTCGAGCCGCCCACCTCGAAGGTGAGCTCGCCGCCGACCACGTGCGCCTCGTACATGATCCGGATGCGGTGGTAGTCGTACTCGACCTCGTTGTGCCGCAGCGGGCCGTGGACGTTCTGGATGCCCAGCAGCCGATCCACCGCCGCGTGGTAGCCGGTCTCCTCGAACACCTCCCGGATCACCGCGTCGTACGGGTCCTCGCCGTGGTCGAGCCCACCGCCGGGCAGGATCCACCGGGGTCCGGTCGGGCCGAGCCAGCGCGACAGCAGGATGCGGTCGTCGTCGATGATCACGGCGTAGGCGGCGACGCGGAGGCGGCTGATGATCTCGCTCATGCCGCGACCGTTTCACGTGAAACGCGAGGAGGGGAAGGGGGCTGCGGTGTACGCGATCCGGTCGGGGGCGCTGAGCACGATGGGGCACCCGCGCGATCTCCGGCACCCCAGCGGGCCGGCCGACTTCGAGGTGGCCGACTCCGGGCCGGCCGACTCCGGGTCTGGCGATTACGGCCTGGCGATTACGGCCTGGCGGCTCCGGGCCTGGCGGCTCCGGGCCTGGCGGCTCCGGGCCTGGCGGCTCCGGGCCTGGCGGCTCCGGGCCGGCCGGCTCCGGGGTGGCGGCTCCGGGCCGGCCGGCTCCGGGGTGGCGGCTCCGGGCCGGCCGGCTCCGGGGTGGCGGCTCCGGGGTGGCGACTCCGGGGTGGCGGCTCCGGGGTGGCGGCGGTCGTGTGCGCGCTGACGCCGGACGAGCCGGCGCGGCTGGACCTTGAGGTGCGGCGGTTGACCGACCCCGCGCTGCGGGGCGGGGAGGTGGCGGACGAGCGGTACCCGGTGATCGCGCGTTGACCCGCCGGCCCCGGGAGCACCACCGACAGGGGACGCGAAACCCCACCGGCAGGTGAAGCGCCGCTCGCGCCCCCCAACGCAAAAGGCCCCGGTTCCCGACCGGGAACCAGGGCCTTCCGCACGCGCGTCCGCCCGCTCAGGACTTCAGCAGCACCACCACGCGGCGCTGCGGCTCCTCGCCCTCGCTCTCGCTGTGCACGCCCGCCACCGCGGCGACGGCGTCGTGCACCACCTTGCGCTCGAACGGCGTCATCGGCTGCAACCGCACCTTCTCGCCGGTCGCCACCACCTTCTCGGCCGTGGTGCGCCCCAGCTCGGCCAGCTCGGCCCGGCGACCCGCGCGCCACCCGGCGATGTCCAGCATGAGCCGGCTGCGCACACCGGTCTCCTGCTGCACGGCCAGCCGGGTCAGCTCCTGCAACGACTCCAGCACGGTGCCGCGGGGACCGACCAGCTTCTCCAGGTCCTCACCGCCGTCGATGCTGACGACCGCCCGACCGGCCTCGACGTCGAGGTCGATGTCACCGTCGTAGTCGAGCAGGTCGAGCAGCCGCTCCAGGTAGTCCCCGGCGATGTCGCCCTCCTGGACGAGCAGGTCCTCCGAGTTCCCCGACCGCGCCGCCGGTGCTTGCCCGGCCTCCGGCGCGTCCACGTCGGCCGCCTGCAACGTCTCCGACACGATGTCTCCTCTCCAGGGTCAACGACGCTTCTTGTTGCCCTGCTTCTTGCCCGCGGATCGGCCTGGGCTCAGACCGGGAACTTCGGTGGACGGCTTGGCCGTCCCGGTGGACCCGCCCGGCGCGTCCGGCTTGGCCGGCGGCTCGGTGTCGGCCTGCTCGCCCGGCGGCTGCGGCTGCGGCTTGGCACCGGTCACCGGCTTGGCGCCCGGCTGCGGCTTGGCGCCGGGCTTCGGCTTCTGCCCCGGCTTGGGGGCGAGCGCCTGGCGCTGCGCGGTCGCCTCGACCTTCTTGGCCTCTTCCTCGCGGTCGATGCTGTGGTAGACCACGTACTGCTGGCCCAGCGTCCACGCGTTGTTGCTCAGCCAGTACAGCAGGATCGCGACGGGGAAGAACAGACCGCCGACCAGCACACCCAGCGGGAAGATGTAGAGCGTCAGCTTGTTCATGATGGCGGTCTGCGGGTTGTCCGCCGCCGCCTGCGTCTGCCGCGCCACCGAGTGCCGCGCGGTGAAGTGCGTGGCGATCGACGCGATGATCATCAACGGGATCGAGACCAGCATGACCGCGTTGCGCTCGGTCGCGAACTTCGCCAGCTCGTCGGCCGGCATCGTGATGAAGGTCGACAGGTTCGCGCCGAACAGCTTGGCCTCGACGAAGGACTTCACGCCGTCCGCGTCGAAGAAGTAGACCTCGCCCCAGCCGGGCCGGAACGAGCGCAGCACGTGGAACAGACCGATGAACACCGGGATCTGCACCAGCATCGGCAGGCAGCCGCCCAGCGGGTTCACGCCGTGCTCGGCCTGGAGCTTCTGCATCTCCTGGGCCTGGCGCTGCCGGTCGTTGCCGTACTTCTTCTTGATCTTCTGGAGCTCGGGCGCGAACTCCTGCATCTTCCGCATCGACCGCACCTGGCCGACGAACGGCTTGAACAGCAGGGCGCGCAGCGTGAAGACGAGGAACACCACGGCCAGCGCCCACGCGAACCCGCTCGACTCGCCGAAGACGTGGCCGAACACCCAGTGCCAACACCACAGGATGAAGGACACCGGGTAGTAGATGAAGTTGAGCACTAGCTACTCCTCGGCAGGAAGGTCGGGGACCGCGTCCCGCTTGGGCGGAACCGGGTCCAGGCCACCAGGGTGCCAGGGGCCGCAGCGGCCCAGTCGGCGCAGGGTCAACCAGGAACCGCGCAGCGCACCGTGGACGGTCAACGCCTCCACCGCGTACGTGCTGCAACTGGGGTGGAAACGGCAGGTCGGAGGCAGCGCGGGCGAGATGAACTTCCGGTAGAAGCGCACCGGGAGCAGCAGGGCCCGCGCCGCGGGGCCCGCCTGGGAGGTCGTCATCGCAGCACCTTGCGCAGCGCCGCGTCGAGGTCGCGGCCGAGCTCGGCGCTGTCCGCGTCGGCCGACGGTGCCAACGCGCGGACCACCAGCGAAGTTCCGGGCGGCAGGGAGTTCAGCCGATCGCGCACCACGTGGCGCAGCCGGCGGCTGACCCGGTGCCGCACCACGGAGTTGCCCACGGCCTTGCTCACGACGAAGCCCACCTTGGAGGCTTCCAAGGTGGGCTGCGCCGACGTGGCCGTGCTCGCCGTGGCCTCGACCGGTGTCAGGACGTGCACCACCAGCCGGGACCGGCCGGCCCGGCGGCCCCGGCGGACCACCAGGCCGAAGTCCTGGCTGCGGGTCAGCCGGTTGGCCGCGGGAAGCACGGCGCTGCGGCGATCAGGCGGACAGCTGCTTGCGGCCCTTGCTGCGGCGCGCGGCCAGGATGGCGCGACCGGCACGGGTGCGCATGCGCAGCCGGAAGCCGTGGGTCTTGGCACGGCGGCGGTTGTTGGGCTGGAAGGTGCGCTTACCCTTGCTCACGGTCGGACTCCCGGTGCTTAACTGCCAAGCAGGTCTGTGGTCGTCCCCTACCTGATCTTCGAGGCGCGCGAAGCAGCGCTCCGCGCGAGAGGGAGACGTTACGAGGGTACGCAGGCCACCGGGCCCGGTCCAAATCGGGGTCACCCCCGGGGACGCGGCGCCGCCGGGGCGGAGGGCGGCCGGGACCCGAACCGGCACGTAAAACGCTTGCGCCGCAGTGCGTCTTGTGGCAGGGGCGGCACCCTTGTTAGCGTGCTGCCTTCGCTGGGAGGTGCGGGCCGGCGCGAAGGCCACCGCACACCACCAAGGTGCTCGGGAAGCAACGGGGGGAGCCGCTGCGCTCCGACGCGCGTTCGTGCACAGTTGTGGATAACTCTGTGGATGCCTCTATTCTCCGTGTCCACGTCGTGGAAGTCCCGGGGGACTGACCGCGGAGCAGTCATCGAGGGGAGGGGAGCGCGGAGGTGTCCGACCACCAGACCGACCTGGGTCTCGTGTGGGAACAGGTCGTGCAGGAGTTGGCCGCCAGCACGCTGTCCCCCCAGCAACGCGCCTGGATGCGCGTGACCAGACCGATCGGGCTGCTCGACGGCACCGCGCTGCTGGCCGCGCCGAGCGACTTCGCCAAGGAGGCGATCGAGCGCGCGCTGCGCGAGCCCATCACCGCCGCCCTGTCCCGCCGCCTCGGGCGGGCCGTGTCGCTGGCGGTGAAGGTCGACTCGCCGGAGCCGCTGACCGCGCCGATCCCCGTGCACACCCCGTCCCGCCTGTCCGGCGTGGTGCCGGGGATCAGGCCCGGCCTGAGCGCGGTGCCGGGCCTGGGCGCGGTGCCCGGTCCGCCCGTGAAGCCCGGACCGGCGCCCCTCGCGGTCGGCGCCCCGCTGGTCGGCGTGCCGTCGACCGCCGAGGGCGAGGCCGACGGCGAGCAGGAGGGCGAGGGCGAGGAGGTCGACGAGCAGGCCGAGGCGTTGGCCGCGGCCAACGAGATCTGGCCCACGTTCGGCGGCGGCCACCCGGCGGCGCCGAGCGGCACCCCCTACACCCGGCCCGCCAACCCGGTGGCCTCGCAGACCCGGCTGAACGAGAAGTACAACTTCGACACCTTCGTCATCGGCGCGTCCAACCGCTTCGCCCACGCGGCGGCGGTGGCCGTGGCCGAGGCGCCCGCCCGCGCGTACAACCCGCTGTTCATCTGGGGCGAGTCCGGGCTGGGCAAGACGCACCTGCTGCACGCCGTCGGGCACTACGCGCAGCGGCTGTTCCCCGGCATGCGCGTGCGGTACGTGTCGACGGAGGAGTTCACCAACGACTTCATCAACTCCCTGCGCGACGACCGCAAGGTCGCCTTCCAGCGCCGCTACCGGGACATCGACGTGCTCCTGGTCGACGACATCCAGTTCCTGGAGGGCAAGGAAGGCACGCAGGAGGAGTTCTTCCACACGTTCAACACGCTGCACAACTCCAACAAGCAGATCGTGGTGTCCTCCGACCGGCCGCCGAAGCGGCTGGAGACCCTGGAGGACCGGCTGCGCACCCGGTTCGAGTGGGGCCTGATCACCGACATCCAGCCGCCCGAGCTGGAGACCCGGATCGCGATCCTGCGCAAGAAGGCCGCCCAGGACCGGCTCGCCGCGCCCGCCGAGGTGCTGGAGTTCATCGCCGCGCGCATAGAGCGCAACATCCGGGAGCTGGAGGGCGCGCTGATCCGGGTCACGGCGTTCGCCTCCCTCAACCGGCAGCCGGTGGACGTGCAGCTGGCCGAGATAGTGCTCCGCGACCTGATCCCGGACTCGCACGCGCCGGAGATCACCGCGCCGACGATCATGGCGGTCACCGCCGAGTTCTTCAGCGTGAGCATCGACGACCTGTGCGGGCCGGGCAAGACCAAGGTGCTGGCGCAGGCGCGGCAGATCTCCATGTACCTGTGCCGGGAGCTGACGGACCTGTCGCTGCCGAAGATCGGCCAGACGTTCGGCGGCCGCGACCACACGACGGTCATGCACGCGGACAAGAAGATCCGCAAGGAGATGGCCGAGCGGCGGCGCGTGTACGAGCAGGTGCAGGAGCTGACCTCGCGCATCAAGCAGCGGGCGCGCCACACCCCCTGACGCGGGTCCCCGCCCCCTGAGCCCGACTGAGCCCGCCGGCGACGGCGGGCTCTTCGCTCGTGAGCGCTCCTCTTGTTGGGCACCTCCCGCACCGGCGCGGCCCCCACGCCCGCTGCCCAGGCCGAGTTTTGCCACCCGACCTCCCGGCAAGCCACCCCGCCCGCGCCCTGCCCACACCCACGCGCCCCCCTGCCCACGCCCCCCTGCCCACGCCCCACGCCCTCTGCCCACGGGCGTGGGCCGCGCCCCTGGCCCGTGCCCGCGCCGTGCCTCCGCCATGCCCGCGCCGTGCCTCCGCCTCGCCCGTGCCATGCCGTGCCTCGCCTCCGCCGCGCCCGCGCCCGCGGCACTGCCCCCGGCTCATGCCCCCGCCTGTGCCCCCGCCGCGTCGCCACCCCCACCCCCACCCCCGCGTCCGCCGTCCGCGTCCGCGCCGCCGCACCCGCCCGCGTCATCGCCCGCCCCCGAGCCCCGGGCACTCCGCCGCCTCCCACCCCACCCCGCCCACCGCCGCGCGCACCCGGCGAACCTCCCCGCACCCGGGCGCCGTCGCCCCCGGGTGCCGCCCGCCGCACCCGGGGAACCGCCGGCCCGCACCCGGGGGCGCGCGGAACCGACCGCCGGCGCGCCGCCGCACCCGGGTGCGGGCGCCTGAACCCCCTCCCGACGCCCGCCGCACCCGGGTGATCCGGGCGTTCGCGGGCCGATCCGGCGAGACCACCCGATCGAGCCCGACCGGCCCACCGGGCAACTCCCTCGAGTCCGTCGCCCCAGGTCGGCACCCGGGGCCGGGGCCGCCACCAGCGCGGGAACCAGCGGGTTCGAGTTGTCCACAGGGCTGGTGGTGGGTACCGACGGGCGAGATCCGCGCCACGATCACCCTGTGCAGCACCCGGGGAGAACTCGGCCCACACCCGGGGATGAACCCGGGGACAACTCGGCCTTCCTGTGGACCGAACGGAGCACCTCCGTAGTTCTCCCCGGGGACACCGACTTGTCCCCGGGTGACCACCCGTGTTCGTCCACACCTCCAAGTGGGCGACGAGCAGGCAGAACAGAGGTTGTCCACACAATCCACAGCCCCTACTGCTGTTGCTGTTGTCTTCCCTTGAAGGAGAGAGCAAAAGAAAAACAGGCCCCGGGGACACCGCCTCCGCCCCGGGGCGGACCCGAGATGACGAACGACGCCTCGACGCTCTACGGTGGGACCTCCGCACCGAGGGTCGGACCGGTTCGGCACCGACCCGAGAGGGACGCGGCTCCCAAACCCCCACCGCAACGCACTCTGTTGCCGCTCATGCCGACCTGAGGAAGGACGCCCCATGAAGATCCGCGTCGAGCGGGACGGGCTGGCCGACGCCGTCGCCTGGGTCGCCCGCAGCCTGCCGTCACGGCCGCCTGTGCCGGTGCTCGGTGGCGTGCTGCTCGACGCCGGCGCGGAGGACGGCTCGGGGGACGCGCTGACCGTCTCCGGGTTCGACTACGAGGTGTCCGCGCAGTGCGGTGTCCCGGCCACCATCGCCGACGGGGGCAAGGCGCTCGTGTCCGGTCGGCTCCTGGCCGACATCACCAAGGCGCTGCCGAACCACCCGGTGGAGATCGCGGTGGACGGCTCGCGGATGACGATCTCGTGCGGCAGCGCCCGCTTCTCCCTGCCGACCATGCCGGTCGAGGACTACCCCCAGCTGCCGACCATGCCCCAGCTCGCGGGCGAGCTGCCGGGCGAGGTGTTCGGCGAGGCGGTCACCCAGGTCGCGGTCGCGGCGGGCAAGGACGACACGCTGCCGATGCTCACCGGCGTCCGCCTGGAGATCGGCGAGGGCAAGCTGACCCTGGTCGCCACCGACCGCTTCCGGCTGGCCATGCGCGAGTTCCCCTGGGAGCCGAACGAGACGCTGGGCGAGGTCTCCGTCCTGGTCCCGGCCAAGACGCTCAACGACGCCGCGAAGACGCTGGGCGCGTCCGGCGCGAAGGTGGAGCTGTCGCTGGGCAACGACGGGCTGCTGGGTCTGTCCGGCGCGACCCGCCGCACCACCACCCGGCTGCTCGACGCCGACTTCCCCAAGTACCGCCAGCTGCTGCCCACCGAGCACTCGGCCGCCGCCGTGATCGGGGTCGACGCGCTGGTGCAGGCGATCAAGCGCGTGTCGCTGGTCGCCGAGCGCGGCACGCAGGTCCGGCTGGAGTTCGTGGACGCGGGCCTGCGCCTGTCCGCGGGCGGCGACGACGAGGGCAGCGCCGAGGAGGAGCTGCCGGTCGAGTACACCGGCGACCCCGTGACCATCGCGTTCAACCCCTCCTACCTGCTGGAGGGCCTCCAGGCGGTGCGCACCCCGCGGGCGCACTTGTCCTTCACCACACCCAGTCGCCCCGCGCTCCTCAAGCCGGTGGACGAAGATGGGAACGTGGCGCCCGGCTACCTCTACCTGCTGATGCCCGTGCGCCTGCCCGGCTGACCACCACACAGACGTAGGGGAGACAACGACCGTGCAGCTCGGACTCGTGGGCCTCGGCAAGATGGGCTTCAACATGCGCGAGCGGATCCGCCGCGCCGGGCACGAGGTCGTCGGCTACGACCGCAACCCCGAAGTCACCGACGCCGACTCGCTCGCCGACATGGTCGGCAGGCTCAGCGCGCCGCGCGTGGTGTGGGTCATGGTGCCCGCCGGTGACATCACCCGGCAGACCATCGCCGACCTCGGCGACCTGCTGGAGGCGGGCGACCTGGTGATCGACGGCGGCAACTCGCGGTTCACCGACGACAAGCACAACGCCGAGGCGCTCGGCGCCAAGGGCATCGGCTACCTGGACTGCGGCGTGTCCGGTGGCGTGTGGGGCCTGGAGAACGGCTACGGCCTGATGGTCGGCGGTGAGCCCGAGCACGTGGAGCGGGCCGTGCCGATCTTCGACGCGCTGCGCCCCGAGGGTCCCCGCGAGCAGGGCTTCGCGCACGCGGGCCCGGTCGGCGCGGGCCACTTCGCGAAGATGGTGCACAACGGCATCGAGTACGGCCTGATGCAGGCGTACGCGGAGGGCTTCGAGCTGCTGGAGGCGTCCGAGCTGGTGCAGGACGTGCCGGCCACGATCAAGGCGTGGCAGCGCGGCACGGTCGTGCGCTCCTGGCTGCTGGACCTGCTGGTCCGGGCGCTGGAGTCCGACCCGGAGCTGGACGACCTGCGCGGTCACGTCGAGGACTCCGGCGAGGGCCGGTGGACGGTGGAGGAGGCGATCAACCACGCGGTGCCCGCGCCGGTGATCTCGGCCGCGCTGTTCGCCCGGTTCGCGTCGCGCCAGGACGACTCGCCCGCGATGCGGGCCGTGGCGGCGCTGCGCAACCAGTTCGGCGGGCACTCCGTGCAGGTCGCCGGCCCCTCCTCCGGTTCCGGCTCCACCCAGGGCTGACCCGTTGTACGTCCGGCACCTCCAGGTCACCGACTTCAGGTCCTGGGAGCACGCGGACCTGGCGTTCGAGCCGGGCGTGAGCGTGCTGGTCGGGCGCAACGGCCAGGGCAAGACGAACCTGGTCGAGGCGTTGGGCTACGTGGCCACCCTGGGTTCGCACCGGGTGGCCACGGACGCGCCGCTGGTCCGGCACGGCGCGTCCCGCGCGGTGGTGCGGACGGCGGTGGTCAACGAGGGGCGCGAGCTGCTGGTCGAGCTGGAGGTCACGCCGGGGCGTGCCAACCGGGCGCGGATCAACCGCGGCCCGGTGCCGCGCCCGCGCGACGTGCTGGGGATCCTGCGCACGGTGCTGTTCGCGCCGGAGGACCTGGCGCTGGTGCGCGGCGACCCCGGTGAGCGGCGGCGGTTCCTGGACGAGCTGCTGACCAGCCGGGCACCGCGCTACGCCGGGGTGCGCGGCGACTACGAGCGGGTGCTCAAGCAGCGGGGCGCGCTGCTCAAGAGCATGCGCGCGGCGCGCGGCGCGGACGGCAGCACGCTGGACGTGTGGGACGGGCACCTGGCCCGGCACGGCGCGGAGCTGCTGGCCGCGCGGCTGGCGCTGGTGGCGGACATCGGCCCGCACGTGGCCGCGGCCTACGCGGAGGTGGCGCCGGAGTCGCGGCCCGCGCGGATCACCTACCGGTCGAGCCTGGGGGAGGCGTTCCCCGGCACCCACGACCGGGACGTGCTGGAGGACGCGCTGCTGGCGGAGCTGCACCGGGTGCGGTCGCAGGAGGTGGAGCGGGGCGTCTGCCTGGTCGGGCCGCACCGCGACGACCTGGAGCTGGTGCTCGGCGACCTGCCCGCGAAGGGCTACGCGAGCCACGGCGAGTCGTGGTCGTTCGCGCTGGCGCTGCGGCTGGGCGGGTACGAGCTGCTGCGCGCCGAGGGCGCCGAGCCGGTGCTGGTGCTGGACGACGTGTTCGCCGAGCTGGACCGCGGCCGGCGGCGGCAGCTGGCGAAGGTGGCCGCCGCGGCGGAGCAGGTGTTCATCACCGCGGCGGTCGAGGAGGATGTGCCCGAGGAGCTGGAGGGCATCCGCTTCGTCGTCGGACACGGGGAGGTGCATCGTGCCTGACGATGTCACCCGAATGGATGTGAGTGGGTACACATCTGGGGACAAACCTGTGGATGGTGTGGATAACTCTGACGTGGAATCGGACATATCCACAGGCTCCGTCCCTCAAGAGGGTGGATTGACGGGGTCCGACCTGGCCCGCGCGGCCCTGGAGGCCGCCCGCGCCTCCGCCAAGGAGCGCGGCGTGCGCGGCGTCCGCAAGGGCACCCGGAACCCCGCCGCCCGGCGCCGGCGCCGCTGGTCGGGTGCCGGGCCGGACGACCGCGACCCCCAGCCGCTGGGCCGGCTGGCGTCCCGGCTCGCCTCCGACCGCGGCTGGGCCGAGCGGCTCGCCGCCGGCCAGGTGTTCGGCCGGTGGGCCAAGCTCGTCGGCGAGGACGTCGCCGAGCACGCCCGACCGGTGGCCTTCGAGGACGGCGAGCTGACCGTCCAGGCCGACTCCACCGCGTGGGCCACCCAGTTGCGGCTGCTCCAGCGCGAGCTGCTCAAGCGCATCGCCGCGGGTGTCGGCGACGGCGTGGTGAAGAAGCTGAAGGTGCAGGGCCCGGCGGCGCCCAACTGGCGCTTCGGCCCCAGGCACGTGCCCGGCCGCGGACCACGTGACACCTACGGGTGACCGCCGCCGGGGCCGCAGCGGCGATCCTGTGGCGCGGTGAGCGCTCACCAGCCGATTTTCACCCCACCGCCCGCCGGTCCGCCTCCCGGGCGTCCGGTTCGGGCCCTCTGTGAGGAAGCCAGGGGTGTCCTCGACGCGTTTTTGTCGGCCCTCCCCGGTAGAATCAAGGGGTAGCGCAAGCACTGCGTTCGCCCCGGCGACGGTCTTAAGTCGCTTTGAAGTCTTGAGGAGACACCAGGCCCGTGGCAGCCAAGAATGAGTACAGCGCGTCCTCGATCACCGTCCTTGAGGGCTTGGAAGCAGTCCGCAAGCGACCCGGCATGTACATCGGCTCGACCGGCGAGCGCGGTCTGCACCACCTGATCCAGGAGGTCGTGGACAACTCCGTCGACGAGGCGATGGCCGGCTACGCGAGCGTGGTCGGCGTGACGCTGCTGGCCAACGGCGGCGTCCGGGTCATCGACGACGGTCGCGGCATCCCGATCGACATGCACCCCGTCGAGAAGCGGCCCACGCTGGAGGTCGTGCTCACCACGCTGCACGCCGGCGGCAAGTTCGACAGCGACTCCTACGCGGTGTCCGGCGGCCTGCACGGCGTCGGCATCTCGGTGGTGAACGCGCTGTCCACCGCCGTCGACGTCGAGGTCAAGCGCCAGGGTTTCACGTGGAACCAGCGCTTCGAGGGCACCAAGCCCGCGCACGAGCTGACCCGGGGCGAGCCGACCGACGAGACCGGCACCGCGATCACCTTCTGGGCGGACCCGGGGATCTTCGAGACCACCGAGTTCAACATCGAGACGATCTCCCGCCGCCTCCAGGAGATGGCCTTCCTCAACAAGGGCCTGACGATCATCCTGCGCGACGAGCGCGTGCAGGAGTCCGACGAGGAGGCCGACGCCGAGGGCCACGTGGTGGCCGTGCGCGAGCGCACCTTCCACTACCCGGGTGGCCTGGAGGACTTCGTCCGCCACATCAACCACACCCGCGAGCCCGTCCACCAGAAGGTGGTCGCGTTCGAGGCCAAGGGCGAGGACCTCGAGGTCGAGGTCGCGATGCAGTGGAACACCGGCTACACGCCGTCGGTCTACACCTTCGCCAACACCATCAACACCCACGAGGGCGGCACCCACGAGGAGGGCTTCCGCGCCGCGCTGACCCGCGTGGTCAACGAGTACGCGCGCGAGAAGAAGCTGCTCAAGGAGAAGGACTCCAACCTCACCGGCGACGACATCCGCGAGGGCCTGGCCGCGATCATCTCGGTCAAGCTCAAGGAGCCCCAGTTCGAGGGCCAGACCAAGACCAAGCTGGGCAACAGCGAGGCCAAGTCGTTCGTGCAGAAGTCGACCAACGAGCACCTGGCCGACTGGTTCGAGCGCCACCCGAACGAGGCCAGGACCATCGTCACCAAGGCGGTGTCCTCGGCGCAGGCCCGCATCGCCGCCCGCAAGGCCCGCGAGCTCGTCCGCCGCAAGGGCGCCCTCGACATCGGCGGCCTGCCCGGCAAGCTCAAGGACTGCCGCTCCACCGACCCGGAGAAGTGCGAGATCTACATCGTGGAGGGCGACTCCGCGGGCGGCTCGGCCAAGGAGGGGCGCGACTCGGAGTTCCAGGCGATCCTGCCCATCCGCGGCAAGATCATCAACGTGGAGAAGGCGCGCATCGACCGCGTCCTCAAGAACACCGAGGTCCAGTCGCTGATCACCGCGTTCGGCACCGGCATCCACGAGGACTTCGACGTCTCCAAGCTGCGCTACCACAAGATCGTGCTGATGGCCGACGCCGACGTCGACGGCCAGCACATCCGCACCCTGCTGCTCACCCTGCTGTTCCGCTTCATGCGCCCCCTCATCGAGCACGGCCACGTCTACCTCGCCTCGCCGCCGCTCTACAAGATCAAGTGGCAGCGGCAGGAGCCGGAGTACGCCTACTCCGACCGCGAGCGCGACGGCCTGATCCAGCAGGGCCTCGCCGCCGGCAAGCGGATCGGCAAGGACGACAACATCCAGCGCTACAAGGGCCTGGGCGAGATGAACGCCTCCGAGCTGTGGGAGACGACCATGGACCCGGCCAACCGGGTGCTGCGCCAGGTGACCATGGACGACGCGGCGACCGCCGACGAGCTGTTCAGCGTGCTCATGGGCGAGGACGTGGAGGCACGCCGCTCGTTCATCACCCGCAACGCCAAGGGCGTGCGGTTCCTCGACGTCTGACCACCTCCCCGGCCGCCCTGAAGGAAGAAGAACTGTGAGCGAGACGACGTTGCCCCCGGCCGGTGGAGACCGCACCGAGCCGGTCGACATCCAGCACGAGATGCAGAACTCGTACATCGACTACGCGATGAGCGTGATCGTCGGCCGGGCCCTGCCCGACGTGCGCGACGGCCTCAAGCCCGTGCACGTGCGCGTGCTGTACTCGATGTTCGACTCCGGCTTCCGCCCCGAGCGCTCGTACAACAAGTGCGCCCGCGTCGTCGGCGACGTGATGGGCAACTACCACCCGCACGGCGACTCCGCGATCTACGACGCGCTGGTCCGCCTCGCCCAGCCGTGGGCGCTGCGCTACCCGCTGATCGACGGCCAGGGCAACTTCGGCTCGCAGGGCAACGACCCGGCAGCCGCGATGCGATACTGCGTGTCACCGGACACCCGGGTCCGGTTGGCGGACGGTTCGACCCCGCGCATCGGCGACATCGTGCCCGGTGCCCAGCCGAACAGCGACAACCCGATCGACCTCAAGGTGCTCGACCGCAACGGCAACCCGGTGCGCGCCGACATGCTGTTCCACTCCGGTGAGCACCCGACGCTGACGCTGCGCACCCGCAACGGCTACGAGCTGACCGGCACCCGCAACCACCCGGTGCTGTGCCTGGTCGGCGTCCTCGGCGTGCCGACCCTGCTGTGGAAGCTGCTGGAGGAGATCCAGCCCGGCGACCGCGTGGTCATGCAGCGCACCCCCCGCGACGGCGACGGGTCGCCTGCGGCGGAGGACCTCGCGGCGGCCGTCCTGGCCGGCGCCTTCGTCAGCGAGGGCTTCGTCTCCCAGGACCGCGCCGGCTTCAACAACGTCGACCAGGAGTACTTCCGGCGCGTGGTCGAGGCGTACGACACGGTGGTCGGCGGCCCCCGGTACGTGTACTCGCGCACCATCAAGTCCGGCTCGGTGCTGCACGAACTCGACGTCCAGAACCTGGTTCGGCTCCGGGGGAGCGTGCTGGGCGGGATGGTGGGGCAGCGCAGCGCCGCCAAGCACGTGCCCGACTTCGTGTGGGGTGGCGGCGAGTCGATCAAGCGAGCCTTCCTGGCCTCGCTGTTCACCGGTGACGGCTCGGCCTCGGCCCTGCCGCGCAACACCGTGCAGGTCTCGTACTCCACGCGCAGCGCGCGGCTCGCCCGCGAGGTCCAGCAGCTGCTGCTGGAGTTCGGCGTGGTCAGCACGCTGGTGAACTACGACAACGGCGAGATCAAGGTCATCATCACCAACCGGCGCGACGCGCGGCTGTTCGCCCGCAACGTGGGCTTCCTCGGCGTGAAGCAGGAGAAGCTGGACGCGGTCCTGGACGCGGTCCCGGTGGCGAGCCGCGCCATGAGCAGTGACCACGTGCCGTTCGTGGGCGACTACATCCGGGCCCACGGCGCGAGCCGGTGGACCGAGCGCGACTGGCTGCGGCGCCACAACGTGGACCGCGTGGAGCGGTGGGAGCGCGACTACGACGAGATCACCGCGCGGATCACCGACCGCGAGGTGCTGGACGTGGTCGAGCCGCTGGTGGACGGCCGGTTCTACTACGCCCCGGTCGAGTCGGTGACCGACGCGGGTGTCCAGCCGGTGTTCAGCCTGCGGGTCGACACCGAGGACCACGCGTTCATCACCGACGGCTTCGTCAGCCACAACACCGAGTGCCGGCTCACGCCGCTGGCCATGCAGATGCTGGCCGACATCGAGGAAGACACCGTCGACTTCCGCGACAACTACGACGGCCGCATCCAGGAGCCGACGGTCCTGCCGTCGCGCATCCCGAACCTGCTGATCAACGGCAGCTCCGGCATCGCGGTCGGCATGGCGACCAACATCCCGCCGCACAACCTGCGCGAGGTCGCGGACGGCGTGGTGTGGGCGCTGGACAACCCCGAGGCGTCCGACGAGGAGACGCTGGAGGCGCTGATCGAGCGGATCAAGGGCCCCGACTTCCCGACCTACGGTCAGATCCTGGGCAACTCGGGCATCGACGACGCCTACCGCACGGGTCGCGGCTCGGTGAAGATGCGCGCGGTCGTGGACGTGGACGAGGACACCAAGGGGCGGACGATCCTGGTCGTCTCCGAGCTGCCCTACCAGGTGAACCCGGACAACCTGGTGGAGAACATCGCCACCCTGGTCCGGGACCAGAAGCTGACCGGCATCTCGAACATCGCGGACGAGTCGAACCGCCGCATCGGCATGCGCATCGTGATCACGCTCAAGCGCGACGCGGTGGCCAAGGTGGTGCTGAACAACCTCTACAAGCACACCCAGCTCCAGTACTCGTTCGGCGTGAACATGCTGTCCCTGGTCGACGGCGTGCCGCGCACGCTGCGGCTGGACCAGATGATCCGGCACTACGTGAAGCACCAGATCGAGGTCATCGTCCGGCGCACGCGGTTCCGGCTGCGCAAGGCCGAGGAGCGGGCCCACGTGCTGCGCGGCCTGGTCAAGGCGCTCGACCAGCTCGACGAGGTGATCGCGCTGATCCGCCGGTCGCCCACGCCGGAGGCGGCGCGCACCGGGCTGGTGGAGCTGCTGGACGTCGACGACATCCAGGCCAACGCGATCCTGGAGATGCAGCTGCGGCGCCTGGCCGCGATGGAGCGGCAGAAGATCGTCGACCAGCTGGTCGAGATCGAGGCCGAGATCGCGGACCTGAAGGACATCCTCGACAAGCCGGAGCGGCAGCGCTCGATCGTGCGCGCGGAGCTGCTGGCGATCGTGGAGAAGCACGGTGACGACCGGCGCACCAAGATCGTGCCGTTCGACGGCGACGTGTCGCTGGAGGACCTGATCGCGGTCGAGGACGTCGTCGTGACGATCACCCGCACGGGGTACGCGAAGCGGACGAAGACCGACCTGTACCGCTCGCAGAAGCGCGGCGGCAAGGGGGTGCAGGGCGCGCAGCTGAAGCAGGACGACATCGTGCAGCACTTCTTCGTGTGCTCGACGCACGACTGGATCCTGTTCTTCACGAACAAGGGGCGGGTGTACCGGGCCAAGGCGTACGAGCTGCCCGAGGCCAACCGCAACGCGCGCGGCCAGCACGTGGCCAACCTCCTGGCGTTCCAGCCGGAGGAGGAGATCGCCCAGGTCATCCAGATCAAGAACTACCAGGTGGCGCCCTACCTGGTGCTGGCGACGAAGAAGGGCCTGGTGAAGAAGTCGAAGCTGTCGGACTTCGACTCGAACCGGTCCGGTGGTCTGATCGGCATCAACCTGCGCGACGACGACGAGCTGGTGGGCGCGGTGATGTGCTCGGCCGACGACGACCTCCAGCTGATCTCGGCGGACGGCCAGTCGATCCGGTTCCACGCGAGCGACGAGGCGCTGCGGCCGATGGGGCGGGCGACCTCGGGTGTGCTGGGGATGCGCTTCAACAGCGGTGACGAGCTGCTGTCGATGGGTGTCGTCCAAGAGGGTCGGTTTGTTTTGGTGGCGACCGACGGCGGGTACGCCAAGCGCACGCCGATCGAGGACTACCCCGTTCAGGGTCGTGGTGGGAAGGGTGTGCTCACCATCCAGCACGACCGCAGGCGTGGGAGGCTTGTGGGCGCGCTCATCGTCGACGTCGACGACGAGCTGTATGCGATCACCTCTTCGGGCGGGGTCATCAGGACCAGCGCGAAGGAGGTGCGCAAGGCGGGCCGGCAGACGAAGGGCGTCCGGTTGATGAACCTGGGTGAGGGAACCACCCTGATCGCGGTGGCGCGCAACGCGGACGAGCCCACCGACGTCACCACTGGTGACGACGGTCCGGTGCTCGGTTCCACCGAGGGTGACCAGGCCGAACCCGCCAACTAGCGCGCGCGAACGAGAGGTTGAGGACTGCTCGTGACTCCACCCGAGAAGCAAGAGGACAAAACCGCGGTGATCACCCGTCCGGATGACGGGTCGACACCGGCGGACGGCGGCGAGAAGCCGGCGGCCGACGCCTCGGGGGCGTCCGAGCAGCCCGCCCCGGTCGGGGACGCCGGGGAGAAGGCCGGTGGGAAGGACGACCACCACACGGCCGCGCCGCCGCCGTGGCAGCGGGTGACGAGCGAGAACCAGTACGGCGAGGCGCAGCAGGTGGGGCCCGCGGACCTGGTGGCCGGTGCGGACGACCAGCCGACGGTGTCGGTGCGGTTGCCGGGGGGCTCGGGGTCGCAGCCCGCGTACCCGGCGACGGACCCGGACACGGTGTCCGTGGCGCGGCCGGTGGCGCCCGGTGCGGCGGCGCCGCGCACCCAGGTGAACCTGGGCGGGGCGAGCGGTCGGCCGCAGGCGCCGGCCTCGTCGGCGCGCCGGCCGGGTCGGGGGCCGCGGCGGGCGAGCCTCCAGGTGAAGCGGGTGGACCCGTGGTCGGTGCTGAAGCTGGCGCTGGTGCTGAGCGTGGCGCTGTTCTTCGTGTGGCTGGTGGCGGTCGGCGTGCTGTACGGCGTGCTGAACGGCATGGGCGTGTGGGACAAGATCAACAACACGGCGAACGACCTGCTCCAGGGCAACGAGCCCAGCGGTGACCCGTTGATCAGTGCCGGGCGCGTGTTCGGCGTGGCGGCGATCGTGGGCGCGGTGAACATCGTGCTGCTCACGGCCCTGGCGACGGTCGGTTCGTTCGTCTACAACGTGTCCGCCGACCTGGCCGGCGGACTGGAGGTCACCCTCTCCGAACGGGAGTGACCCCCGTTTTGGAGCCGCGACGGGAGGTGCGGTAAGGTTCTCGTCGTTGCTCCAAGGGCCTATAGCTCAGACGGTTAGAGCGCTTCGCTGATAACGAAGAGGTCGGAGGTTCGAGTCCTCCTAGGCCCACAGGAAGTGTCAGGCATGCAGAGGGGAATCGCCGTGAAGAAGATCATCGCGCTTGTTGCGGTTGCCGGTGCGGTCTTGTTCTTCGTCAAGCGGACCCGCTCGGCCAAGGCTGACGCGGACCTGTGGCGCGAGGCCACCGCTCCCACCAACTGACCCGCGAGGGCGGTCGATCTGCCGCCCCTCGTGAGGGGGACGTAGCTCAATTGGCAGAGCACCGCCTTTGCAAGGCGGGGGTTAGGGGTTCGATTCCCCTCGTCTCCACTCGCTCTGGGCGAGGTGTGTCCGCGGACTGCGCGGACCCGCCTCGCTCGTCGTGTTTGCGGGGGTGCAACCCCCGCACCCCGCCCGGGAGGGCTTCGCCCCCCGGACCCCCCGACGTGGGTCGGCTTTGCACCCTCGCTTCGCTTTGGGTGTATGTGGCTTGGGTCGTTTGGTGGGTGAGGGGGATCACGTGGGTTCGTCGTGTTTTACTGGAGGTGACCCCGGTTCTCCTCCCACTCCTTGGACGCTCGGGTGGTGGGTGCGGACGGGGTGAGGGCCCGCACCCAATGCCGCTGGGTGCGGGCCCTCGTCTTGTCGTGCCTCTGCTTATGCGTTCGCGCCCACGAGCGTTGCCTGTTCCTGCCTGCGCCCGGCGATCACGTTGTCGACGGCCCAGGAGCCGGGACCGGTGAACGCCAGCAGGAGGAACACCCACGAGTACACGGCGGCCAGCTCACCCTTGTTCTGGATGGGCAGGAGCCCGGCGGGCTGGTGCACCACGAAGTACGCGTAGGCCATGGCGCCCGAAGCGATCAGCGCGGCGACCCTGGTGCCGAGGCCGATGACGATCAGCGCGCCACCGACGAACTCGATCAACGCGGCCGGACCGGACGGCCAGTCGAGGATCGACACGGCACCCTTGGACCCCAGCACGCCGAACAACTTTTGGGCTCCGTGGCACATGAACAACACGCCGACGACGATCCGGAAGACGGCGATGGCGTGGTCGCGACCGCGGTCAAGAAGAACGTTCATGCGAACTCAGTCCTTCACAGCAGGGGCGGCCGGCAGGGTATTCACACGCTAACCAGGATAACGGTGCGTGCCTAGGTGGTCACCCTGTCGATTCCATTAGGGCCCATCTGGTTGACTTGCGGCCCTATGAACCGACTGCTGCTCACCATCCTGCCGTCCCTGCTGGTCCTCGGCGCGGTCGCCGCCTGCGGCACGGACGAGCCCGCGGCCGCGCCGACCACCACGAGCACCGCGTCGACCAGCGCGAACGCGCCCGCGGGCCCGCCGCCCGCGCCGGAGCCGGCCGTCGACGGCCAGTGCCCCTACCTGGGGTCCTCCTTCGTGCAGGAGGCGAACGGGCAGCTGGTGCGGAAGGTGCGGTTGTCCGCCGACCAACCCAACCCGGCGTGCTTCTTCTACGCGAACGCGACCGAGGTGCAGCTGTCGGTCTGGGTGTTCGAGGGCGAACCGGGGGCGGCGGAGGCCGTGGTCGACCGCGCCGCGCCGGTGTCGGACTCCAACCCCGCGACGGAACCCGCCGGCTGGGAGGGCGGGTCGCTCACGAACGACGGGGGAGCGGTCTACGCGGTGGCCAAGGGCGGCAGCGCGGTGGTCGTGACCAGCAACCAGAAGCAGACGATCAAGGCGCGCGAGGTCGTCAAGCAGGTCGTGGCGAACCTCGGCCTCTAGGCACGGCTCCGCGCCCGCCCCGTGGTGGGACGGGCGCGAGGACCGCGGTCGGTCAGCTGCGGCTGTGGTCGGTGACCTGGCCGTTGCGGCTCGCGTGCGGCTGCACGGGCTCGGCGGGGGTGGCCTTGGTGGTGTCGGTCGTGGGCTCCACGACCTCCTCCTCCAGGTGCACCTCCTCCGGGCGCTTGGTCAGGGCGAGGTAGCCCGCCACCGCGGCGGCGGCCAGCACGCCCAGCACCCACGGCCAGCGGCGCCGCTTGGGCGCGTTGGCCGCGGCCAGCTCCCTGCGCGCCTGCTCGGCGGCCTTGCGCACGTCCTTCGCGCGCACCTTGGCCTCCTTGCGGGCCCGCTCGGTCGCCTTGGCGAGGTCCTTGCGGACGACCTTGGCGCGCTTGGCGAGCTGCTTGCGGCTGCGGCGGGTCGACTTCTCGACCTCCTCCGCCTTCTCCACCAGCACACCGGCCTTGTCGACGACGACACCGCGGACGTAGTCCCGGGTCACCCCGTGCTCGGCCAGCTTGCCCTCGGCGCGCTCGGCGAGTTGGACGGCAGCGCCCGCACCGGCATGACCTGCGCGGACGGCGTTGCGTCGCACCGCGCGCACCGCCTTGCCGACCGACTCCCCGGCTCGCTCCCCTGCCCGGGTCATGGCGTCCACCTCATCCATATCGCGCTCCAGAAGCTGTCGGTCAGTTCCCGCTTGAGGCAATACCCATCCTGCCCCTTCCCCAACCACCTCGCCCGGTGATGGCACGATGGGTGCGTGGCTGACAGCAACGAATCGTTCGTCGGGACCAAGGTGACGGCGACCCTGCACACGTCGCAGGGCGACATCCGCATCAACCTGTTCCCCGACCACGCCCCCAAGACGGTGGCCAACTTCGTCGGTCTGGCGGAGGGCACCAGGAACTACACCGAGCCGAACGCGAAGGGTGAGTCGTCCGGCCCGTTCTACGACGGGGCGATCTTCCACCGGGTGATCCCCGGCTTCATGCTCCAGGGCGGCGACCCGACCGGCACCGGCCGCGGCGGCCCCGGCTACAAGTTCGGCGACGAGTTCCACCCGGAGCTCCAGTTCAACAGGCCGTACCTGCTGGCCATGGCCAACTCCGGCCCCAACACCAACGGCTCGCAGTTCTTCATCACGGTCGCCCCGACCACGTGGCTGAACTTCAAGCACACGATCTTCGGCGAGGTGGCCGACCAGGAGTCGCGCAACGTCGTGGACGCCATCGGCAGCGCCCCGACCGGCGCCGGCGACCGCCCGGTCACCGACGTGGTCGTCCAGAAGGTCTCGGTGGAGAGGGCCTGAGTGGCCGACTCCCCCCTCACCCCGCCGCCCGGTGACCCGGTCGGGGCGCAGCCAGGACCTCGGACCTGCGTGCGCCACCCCGACCGGGCCACCGGCCTGCGGTGCACCCGCTGCGACCGGCCGGCGTGCCCGGAGTGCCTGCGCGAGGCGTCCGTCGGCTACCAGTGCGTCGACTGCGTGGACGAGGGCCGGCGCACCGTGCGCCCGCCCCGCACGTTCGCCGGCGCGGAGCTCGCCGCCCGCAGGCCCGTGGTCACCCCGGTGCTGATCGCGCTCAACGTGCTGATGTACCTGCTCACCGCGTGGCAGGCGGGCAGCCTGGCGGGCAACAGCGGCTCGCGGCTGTTCGGCGACCTGGTGATGTGGACGCCGGGCGTCGCCGCCTACGACGAGTGGTGGCGGCTGCTGACCTCCGGGTTCCTGCACTACGGACCCGCCCACCTCGGCCTGAACATGATCGCGCTGTACGTGCTGGGCCGTGACCTGGAACCGGCGTTCGGGCGGCTGCGCTACACCGCCGTGTACCTGATCTCCCTGCTCGGCGGCAGCGTCGCGGTGTACCTGTTCGGCTCGCTCAACACGCTGGTGGCGGGTGCGTCGGGCGCGGTGTACGGCCTGATGGGCGCGCTGCTCGTGGCCTACCTGCGGTTCCGGATCAACGCGGGACCGGCGCTGGGCGTGATCGTGCTGAACGTGGTGCTCAGCTTCACCCTGCCGGGCATCTCGCTGCTCGGGCACCTGGGCGGCCTGGCGGTGGGCGCCGCCGTGACCGCGGGCCTGGTCTACGCGCCCCAGGCGAAGCGGGACGCCTACCAGACCGCGACGGTGGTCACCGCGGTCGTGCTGCTGGTGGTGCTGACCGTCGTGCGCACCGCGCAGCTCCTGTGAGCCCGGTCGCGCGGTGACCCGGTCCTGTCGTGACCCGGTCGGGTGGTGACCCCGGCCGGGCTAGGGCCGCAGGGCGTGCAGGACGTCGGCCACGTCACGGGGGTCGGTGCCCAGGTCGAGCTGGGTCAGCACGAACAGCTCCTCGTCCTCGCCGCGCTGCCAGTCCAGCTCCAGCGCCACGCTCTCGCGCCCCAGCCGGCGGGTGTGGGCCAGGCGGACCTTCACCTCGTGCCACGGCAGCGACCGGGCGCCGCCCAGCGTGCGCACGGTCAGGCCCTCCTCGTCCACGACCAGCCTGGGCCGCACGAGCGCGCCGTAGGCGCCCAGGGCAGCCAGCAGCAGCGTGGCCAGGCCCAGCAGCAGCCGGCTGGTGGTTTCCGAGCTCAGGACCGTGACCAGCAGCGACGCCGCGGCCAGGCTCCAGGCGAGACCGACCATGCCGGGTTGCGGCGACCAGGAGCGGGGGTGGTTCACGCCGTCGAGCCTCCCGTGGTTGTGGACAACTGGAGCCCCGGACCGGCGCTTGTGCCTTTTGTCGCAAAGTTGTCCACAGGAGTTGTCCCCATTGGGGATGACTTACAACGCTGTGCTTCGGTGACGGGGAGGTGAACCCGGTGAACTACCGGGTAACGCGGAACGGCCCGGACGTGGTGCACGTCCGGGCCGTCGGCCACGTGGCGTAGCGCGGTCAGCGCCACTTCATGGTCATCAACAGGCCCACGATCATCAGGGCGAACCCGATGGCGAAGTTCCAGGGGCCGAGGTCCATCATGACGGGGACCTGCTCGCCCGCGATGTAGTTGACCACCAGCCACGCCAGCCCCAACAGCATCATGCCGAGCATCACGGCTACGTAGACGGGGTGCGACGGCCCCGCGGCCTTGACCTTCACCGGGGTGCGGCGATCGGCAGGCGCCGTGTAGACGGCCTTCTTGCGGACCTTGGACTTGGGCATGACGTCCTCGCCTGACGGGTGGGTAGGTCTTCAGCGGCGTGAGTTCACGTCCACTGCTGGATGAACACGTTAACGTAACCAAGCAGGCCGCTAAAGCGCTGTGTAGTCCTGGAACGTTCGGCTTGGGAGGTCACCCGGTGAGCTACGACCCGCCTCCGCCGCAAGGCGGCCCGTCGGGCCGGCCGCCACGACCCGGACCGCAGCCGCCGCAGGCACCGGGGGAACAGGCCCCGCCGGACTCCCGGCCGACCACCGGTCCCGACCGCCCCGGACCCGGCCGGCGCCCCGCCGACCGACCGCCCACGCCACCGGCCGGCGTGCCCCGGATGGCCCCGCCACCAGGCACTTTCCTTCCCCCGGCGTCCCCGCCGGGTGGCTTCGACCGCCCCGGCGGCTTCTTCCGACCGCCCGGCGTCCCCGACCGCTCCGGCGAGGTCCCGGGCGGCGGTCCACGCCCGGCCACCCCGCCCGGCGGCGTCGACCGACCCGCCCCCGCGGGGGGCGGGCCCGAGCGTCCCGCGACCCCGCCGCCCGGATTCGGCCGACCGGGTGATCTTGCCCCGGGTGCGTCGGGAACCGGCGCCGGACGGCCGCCCCGCGCGGACCAGCCGTCCGGGAGGCGCGCGCTCCGGGAGGACGCCGAGCCCGCCGGCCGCCGGCCGTTCGAGGACCAGGCCGCCGGTCGACGCGCGCCGGAGGACGTCGAGCCCGGCGGTCGCCGCCGCGCCCCGGAGCACCCGGAACCCGGCGGCCGTCGCCGGGCCCCCGAGGACGCGGGGCCGGGCCGTCGCCGCGCCGGCGAGGAGCCCGAGCCCGGTGGCCGGCGTGCGCTCGACGATCCGCAGCCCGGTGGTCGGCGTGCGGTCGAGGCCCCTCAGCCCGGTGGTCCGCGTGCGCTCGACGATCCGCAGTCCGGTGGTCGGCGTGCGCTCGACGACCCCCGGTCCGGTGCTCGCCGCGCTGCCGACGCGCCGCACCCCGGCCGCCGCCGCGCCCCCGAGGCCCCCCAGACGCCTGTGAGCGCCCCTCAGGTCCCCGCAGGGGGCTTCCCGCCGGAGCACCGGCCCCGAACCGACCTCGGCGCCCGCCTGGGCGGTCCACCGCCCCACGGCAGGCGTCCCCGTCCCGCGCCGGACCCCGAGGCCACCCGCTACGCGGCCCCGGTCCAGCCGGACGCGGACACCACCTACACCAACGCCTTCTCGGGCAGCCTCCAACCGGCCGCCGCGCCGCGCCCCCGGGCGTTCCCGCCGCAGCCCCAGGCCCAGCCGCCGCACCCGCAGGCCCCGCACCCGCAGGCCCCGCGTCCCGGTGCCCCCCTCCCCGGCGCCCCCCTCCCGCCGCGCCGCCCGCGCCCCGCGGACCCGCCCACGGAGGTCATCCCGACCGTCGAGGACGACGACCACGAGGACGACGGGCACCACGAGGAGGCCCACGAGGACGCGGACCTGGACGACCGGGACCACGAGGACGACCGGGACGACCGCCCCGCCCTGCTCCCCGACACCCCCGGCCGCAAGGCCGTCCGCGCCTTCGGTGAGACGTTGATCACCCTGGGCCTGGTCATCCTGCTGTTCGTGGTCTACGAGGTCTACGTCACCGACCTCATCTCCGCCGGCAAGCAGGACAACGCCACCCAGGCGCTCGACGACCAGTGGAACGCCAACACCGTCGAGGCCCCCGACCAGCAGCGCGAGGCCAAGTACGACCTGCTCGACGGCCAGGCGTTCGCCAAGCTGTACATCCCGGTCTTCGGCCCGGACTACAAGTTCTCCGTGGTGGAGGGCACCACCGACAAGGACCTGGAGATCGGTCCCGGCCACTACAAGGACACCGCGCTGCCGGGCGAGCCGGGCAACTTCTCCGTGGCCGGCCACCGCGTCGGCAAGGGCGCCCCGTTCAACGACCTGGACCTGCTCAGCTCGTGCGACGCCATCGTGGTCGAGACGCAGACCCAGTGGTTCGTCTACCGGGTGCTGCCGATGACCGACGAGCTCGGCGCCTGGGCCGGGCGGCAGGTCGACCCGAAGTGCCAGAAGGTCTCGCCGCTGGGCGCGCCCTACGACAAGACCTTCGGCCAGGAGATCGTGCTGCCCACGCAGGGCGAGGTCATCGCCCCGGTGCCCTACTTCGAGGGCGAGCTGCCCGCGGCGCAGCAGGCGTCGCTGATGACGCTGACGACCTGCCACCCGCGCTTCTCGGACAAGCAGCGCCTGATCGTGCACGCGGTGCTGGCCGACAGCTACCCGAAGGCGCCCGACTTCGTGCCCGACGCGATGAAGGAGAGCTGATGTACGGCTGGATCTGGCGCCACCTGCCCGGCCCGCTGCCGGTGCGGGTCCTGGAGGCGCTGGTGCTGGTGACCGGGGTGGTGGCGCTGCTGATGTTCGTGGTGTTCCCGTGGGCGGAGCCGAAGCTGCCGTTCAACAACGTCACGACCCCGCAGTAGTTCCGACCCCGCGGGAGCCCCGGGTGGACGACCGGGGCCCACCGCGCTCAGCCCCGGCAGATGCCGGTCATCTCGTCGCGCCCCACGACCTTGACCCGCTCCCGCCCCCGCTCCGCGCCCAGCGCCAGCTCGTGCGCGTCGAGCCGCAGCCAGCCCTCGTTCGTGGTGAACGGCACGGCCCGCTCCTCCAGGAACCGCACCACGGCCCCCGGCCGGGGCGTCGGCGCGGCCGGCAGCAGCGGCGCGTCGGCGAGCAGGCTGGTCACCGTCTCCAGCGCGTCACCCCTGGTGTGCCCGATGAGCCCGACCGGCCCGCGCTTGACCCACCCGGTGACGTAGACGCCGGTCATCGGCTGCTCGTCCAGGTCGAGCACCCGGCCCGCCTGGTGCGGCACGGTGCCGGAGGCGTGGTCGAACGGCAGGTCGGCCAGGTGCGTGGACAGGTAGCCCACCGCCCGGTACACGGCCTGCACCGGCCAGTCGGTGTGCTCGCCGGTGCCGCGCACCCCGCCGCAGCCGTCGAGCTCCATGCGCTCGGTGCGCAGCCCGCTCACCGCGCCCCCGGCGCCCAGCACCTCGACCGGCGCCTGGAGGAAGTGCAGGTGCAGCCGCCGCGGCCGGGTGCCGACGTCCCGGAGCGCCCACTCCTGGAGCGTCCTGACCACCATCTCGACCTGCTTGTTGGACCGGATCAGCTCCACGCTCGCCGCGTCGAAGTCGATGCCCTCGGGGTGCACGACGACCTCGACGTTGGGGGAGTGGTCCAGCTCGCGCAGCTCCAGCGGCGTGAACCTGGCCTGGGCCGGGCCGCGGCGGCCGAACACGTGCACGTCGGTGACCGGGCTCGCGGCCAGGTCCCGGTGCACGCTGTCGGGGATCTCGGTGGTCAGCAGCTCGTCGGCGGTCTTGGCCAGCACGCGGGCCACGTCGAGCGCGACGTTGCCGACGCCGAGCACGGCCACCTCGCGGGCCCGCAGCGGCCAGGAGCGCGGCACGTCGGGGTGCCCGTCGTACCAGGAGACGAAGTCGGCCGCCCCGTACGAGCCGTCCAGGTCGATCCCGGGCACGTCCAGCGGCCGGTCCCGGTCGGCGCCGGTGGCGAAGACCACCGCGTCGTAGAACTGCCGCAGCTCGTCGAGCTTCACGTCCACGCCGTAGTCGACGTTGCCGAAGAACCGCACCTCGGGCCGGTCGAGCACGCGCTGGAGCGCGGTGATGATGCCCTTGATGCGGGGGTGGTCCGGCGCGACGCCGTACCTGATCAGGCCGTACGGCGCGGGCAGCCGGTCGAACAGGTCGACGGAGACGTCCGCGTCGGACTTGAGCAGGGCGTCGGCGGCGTAGATGCCGGCGGGACCGGCGCCGACGACGGCGACGCGCAGGGAACGACTCATGGCTCCAGATTAGGTTAGGCTAATCTCACTTATCCGGAGAGCTTCGTCACGGCTACGCTGGCGGTATGCGCGTCCTGGTGGTCGACAACTACGACAGCTTCGTCTACAACCTGGTCCAGTACCTGGCCCAGCTCGGCGTCGAGTGCGTGGTCAGGCGCAACGACGCCGTCGAGCCGGCCGAGGTGGGCCAGGTCGACGGCGTCCTCGTCAGCCCGGGTCCCAGCACGCCGGACCGGGCCGGCCGGAGCATGGACGTCATCCGCCGCTGCGCGGACACCGGCGTCCCCGTGCTCGGCGTGTGCCTCGGCCACCAGGCCATCGGCGCGGTGTGGGGCGGCACGGTCGACCTCGCCCCCGAGCTGCTGCACGGCAAGACCAGCGTGGTGCACCACCGGGGGGTCGGCGTGCTCAACGGCCTGCCCAGCCCGTTCACCGCCACCCGCTACCACTCGCTGACCGTGCTGCCCGACACCCTGCCGGCCGAGTTCGAGGTCACCGGCCTCACCGAGAGCGGCGTGGTGATGGCCATGCGGCACCGCGAGCTGCCGGTGGAGGGCGTCCAGTTCCACCCCGAGTCCGTGCTCACCGAGGGCGGCCACCGGATGCTCGCCAACTGGCTGCGGGTGTGCGGCCACGAGGTGCCCGAGACGACCGTCGCGCAGCTGGAGAGCGGGATGCGGCAGCTCGCCGCCGCCGCCAACCGGATCTGAGCCCCCCGGCCGAGCCGGGTCGACCACGTCGAACACCAGGGCGAACCAGGGGGCCCTCCCGGACGAACCACGTCCGGGAGGGCCCCCTGGTGTTCGAGCTACCTCGTCGTCGTCGGTCCGCCGCCGACGCTGAACTCCGCCTTGGTCACGTTGACCCGGGTGTTCTTGTTCGTCGGCGTGTTCGGCTGGATCTCCTGCTGGATGATCTTGTCCCGCTGCGTGATGTCCGTGGTCGGCTCCTCGGACACCACCAGGTCGCCGCCGGTCCACCCGGCCTGGTTGAGCTTGCTGCGGGCCTGGTTCTCGCTCAACCCGCGCAGGTCGGGCATGAGGAACTGGTTGTTCTTCGACACGCTCAGCGTGACCAGCGTGCCCTTCTCCGCCCGGCCCGGGTCCGGGTTCTGGGCGATGACCTGGCCCTGGTCCTCGGGGCTGTCGACGTCCTTGGTCTGGACCTTGAAGCCGTTGCCCTCCAGCGTCCGGCGGGCGTTCTCCACGGTCTGCCCGGTCACGTCCGGCAGCTGCACGGTGTCCGGCGCCCGACCGATCTTCACGGTGATGGTGCTGCCCTTGGCCGCCGTGGTGCCCGCCTGGGGCACCTGCTCGACCACCTTGCCGACCAGCGAGCCGTCCTCGACCTCGACGGTGTCGGTGGCCTGCTCGAAGCCCCACCGGTCGGCTTCCAGCTTCTTCTGCGCCTCCAGCGGCGTCAGGTTCCGGACGCTGGGCACCTCGATCTGCTCGGCGCTCTTGCCCACCAGGATGGTGATCTTGGCGCCCTTGTCGACCGGGCTGCCCACGGGCGGGTCGGTGGCCACGACCTTGCCGATGTCGGCGTCGGTGCAGGCGGGCTCGCTGCCGGGCTGGCACGGCGTCTGCTCGACCTTCGAGTCGAGCCCCGCCTCCTGGAGCGCGCTGTGGGCCGCCGACTGCGTCATGCCCAGCACGGCGGGCACGTCGATCTCCTGCGGCGCCGCGTTGCCGCCCGGGTCCTCGTCCTTGCCGCCGCCGCCGAGCAGGGTCGTGGTGATCCAGACCGCGAGCGCGAGCACGGCGACGCACAGCAGGACCACCAGGGTGATCATCAGCGCCTTCTTGCGCCGGGCGCGCCGCTCCTCGTCCTCCTCGGCCAGCGGGTCGTAGTCGTCGGAGGGGTCGTCCCGCGACGGCTGCGACCGGTGCCGACCGCCGCCGCCGGCCGCGACCTCGGTGCGCTGCGACTGGTTCAGCACCGCGGTGCGGTCCTCGGCCGTCATCACGGCGGGCGCGGACGGGCGCTGCCCGGACAGCACGCGCACCAGGTCCGCGCGCAGCTCGGCGGCCGACTGGTACCGGTTGGCCGGGCCCTTGGCCATCGCCTTGAGCACGATCGCGTCGAGCGCCGGCGTCACCTTCGGGTTCAGCGCCGACGGCGACTTCGGGTCCTCCCGCACGTGCTGGTAGGCCACGGCCACCGGCGAGTCGCCGGTGAACGGCGGCTCGCCGGTCAGCAGCTCGAACAGCACGCACCCCGACGCGTACACGTCGGAGCGGCCGTCGACGGCCTCGCCGCGGGCCTGCTCCGGCGACAGGTACTGCGCCGTGCCGATCACCGCGGCGGTCTGGGTCACGGCGGCCTGGCCGTCGTGCACCGCGCGCGCGATGCCGAAGTCCATCACCTTCACCGCGCCCGAGCGGGTGATCATCACGTTCGCGGGCTTGACGTCCCGGTGCACGATGCCGTGCCGGTGGCTGAAGTCCAGCGCCGCCGAGACGTCGGCCATGACCTCCATGGCCCGCTTGCCGGTCAGCGGCCCCTGCGTCTTGACGATGTCGCGCAGCGTGCGGCCGTCGACGAACTCCATGACGATGTAGGGCAGGGGGCCGTACTCGGTCTGGGTCTCGCCGGTGTCGTAGACCGCGACGATGGCGGGGTGGTTCAGGGCCGCCGAGTTCTGCGCCTCCCGGCGGAACCGCTCCTGGAACTGGGCGTCGCGGGCGAGGTCGGCACGCAGCACCTTGATGGCCACGTCGCGGCCGAGCCGGACGTCCCGGCCCTTGTGCACCTCCGACATACCGCCGTAGCCGAGCGTCTCACCCAGTTCGTAGCGGTTGGAGAGCAGTCGCGGAGTGCTCATCAGTGCTTCGTCCCGCTCCTCGTCAACGGTCTCACCATCAAGCCTTCAAGCCTTGCCTTCACACCGTCGGCACCGTTCGTGCCGCTCCTGCCGTTCCGCGTTCATGTCGGCACGCACGTCACCGTGACCCGCGAGCCGATCGCCACCTCGCCGGTCGGCGCCACGTCCGACACCAGGCACCGGTCCCGGTCCCGCGGCACGCCCCCGTCGGAGGAGTGCGCCTCGGTCTCCAGGCCGCGGCCGGTGAGCCGCTCGGCGACCTCGCCCACCGGCAGGCCGACGTAGTCCGACTTCGTGATCGTCACCTTCGGTGTGCCGGGGAGCCGATCGGTGGAGTCGTCGAGCCCGCGGGCGGTCGTGGAGCCCTGGCTCGCCCCGCCGGGCACCTGTTCGTCGCGCAACGCCCAGCGCAGGAGGACCACGCCGAGCACCAGCAGCGCGACCACCAGCACAGCGACCATAACCCACAGCACGGCTCGGTTGCGCCCCGGTGGGCCCGCACCGGGCGGCAACGGACCGAAAGCGCCCGTGTGCGGACTGTTCACCGCTGGTGGGACCGGTTGCATCCCCGGACGTGAGCCCGGATGGGTCATCGGCACGCCCGGGTGGACGTGCTGACCCCTCGGCGGGCTCATCGGCTGCGGCGGCGGTGGAGGGCCCTGCTGGGGCAGCGGACCGCTGCCCACCGCCATGGCCAGGCCGGACGGCGCGGGCAGCGGCTGCCCGGCCCGGACCGCGCCCACCGCGGCGGCGAACTCGCCGCCGTTGCGGTAGCGCTGCCGGGGGTCCTTCACCAGGGTCGCCTCGATCAGCGCCCGCGGGCCCGGCGGCACGTCCGGCGGCAGCGGCGGCGCGAGGTCGCGGATGTGCATCATCGCCACCGTCACCGCGTTCTCCGACAGGAACGGCCGGTGCCCGGTCAGGCACTCGTAACCGCACACGGCCAGCGCGTACACGTCGGAGGCGGGCTCGGCGGCGTGGCCCAGCGCCTGCTCGGGCGCGATGTAGTGGGCGGTGCCCATCACCATGCCGTTGTTCGTCACCGGGGCCGCGTCCGCCGCCTTCGCGATGCCGAAGTCGGTGATCTTCACCTTGCCCTCGGGCGTCACCAGGATGTTCCCCGGCTTCACGTCCCGGTGCACCAGGCCGCGCTCGTGCGCCGCCTGGAGCGCGTTGCCCGCCTGCTCCAGCACGTCGAGCGTCCGGTCCGCGCCCAGCCTGCCGCGGGCGATGACGGCGGCCAGCGGCTCGCCCTCCACCAGTTCCATCACCAGGTAGGCGGTGTCCTCCGGCCCGTCCGGGATCGACGCGGTCTCGCCGTAGTCGTGCACCGCGGCGATCCCCGGGTGGTTCAGCGAGGCGGTGGTGCGCGCCTCGATGCGGAACCGCTCCAGGAACTGCGGGTCGCCGCTCAGCTCCGCCTTCAGCACCTTCACCGCGACCCGGCGGTCCAGCCGGGTGTCGTCGCCCTCCCAGACCTCGCCCATGCCGCCGACCGCGATCCGCCTGGTCAGGCGGTACCGCTCGGCGAGCAGCTGGCCGGAGGTCAGCATCAGCGTCCCCCGAGGTAGGCGCCGATGACCGCGCGCCCGATCGGCGCGGCCACCCGGCCACCGGTGGCGAGCTGACCCGCCTGGCCGCCGTTCTCCACGATCACCGCGATCGCGATCTCCGGCTCCTCGGCGGGCGCGAACGCGACGTACCAGGCGTGCGGCCGGGTGGCCCGCACGTCCTCGCCGTGCTCGGCGGTGCCCGTCTTGGACGCGATGGTCACGCCGTTGAGCTTGCCGCCGCCCGAGGTGTTCTTCTCGGACTCGATCATCATGTCGCGCAGCGCGCGGGCCTGGTCGGCCTCCATGGCCTCGTCGACCTCGTCCGGGTCGGTCTCGCTGATGGCCTGGAGGTCGGCGGCCAGGATCTTGCTCACCAGGTGCGGCTGCATCCGCACGCCGCCGTTGGCGATGGTCGCCGCCATCACCGCGTTGGCCAGCGGCGTCACCCGGACGTCCTTCTGGCCGATGCCCGTCTGGTAGAGCGACGGCGTGTCCGAGATCGGGCCCAGCGTGGACGGCACCACCGACAGCGGGATGGTCAGGTCCTGCTCGCCGATGCCGAACTTGGCCGCCTGCTCGCGCAGCACGTCCGCGCCCAGCTCGTTGGCCAGCACCGCGAACGCCGTGTTGCACGACTTGGCCAGCGCCTCCTGGAGGGTGGCCGTGGTGCCGTTGCCGCAGATGGTGTCGTTGAAGTTCGGCAGCGGGGTGTTCGTGCCGGGCAGCGTGATCGTCGGCCGGCCGTCGACCTCGCTGTCCTTGGTCTTGCCGTCGGCCAGCGCCGCGGCGGCCACCACCAGCTTGAACGTCGACCCGGGCGGGTAGATCTGGTGCACGCCGCGGTTGAGCATCGGCTCGGACTCGTCCTGGGTCAGCTCCAGCCACGACGTCTCCTGCGCGTCCGCGTCGTGGCTGGCGAGCAGGTTCGGGTCGTAGGACGGGGTGCTGGCCATGGCCAGGATCTCGCCGGTCTGCGGTCGCATCGCGACCACCGTGCCGGTCAGGCCCTGGCTCGACAGCTGGTCGAACGCCACCTGCTGGAGCTTGGCGTCGATGGTCAGCTGGACGCTGCCGCCCTTGGGGTCGCGGCCGGTGATCAGGTCCGACACCCGGCGCGCGAACAGGCGGTCGTCCGAGCCGTTGAGCAGGTCGTCCTCGGCGCGCTCCAGGCCGCCCGTGCCGTAGATGAACGAGAAGTACCCGGTGACCGGCGCGTACACCGGGCCGTTGGCGTAGGTCCGCAGGTACTCCAGCCGGTCGTCGGTGCGCTGCACCGAGGCCAGCGGGGTGCCGTCGGAGGCGATGATCTGACCGCGCTCGCGCGAGTACTGGTCCAGCACCACCCGCTGGTTCAGCGGGTTCTTGCGGTAGTCGTCGGCCTTGATGACCTGCACGTACGTGGCGTTGCCCAACAGCAGCAGGATCATCGCCATCATGGCGACGCCGACCCGGCGGAGCGGTGTGTTCATCGGGGACGCTCCACCATCACAGTGAACTGGTCGGCGATGGCCGGCTGCTGCGGTCGCGGCTTCGGCCCGGTCTTCGGCCCGCGCGCCGCGTTGGAGATGCGCAGCAGCAGCGCCACCAGGATGTAGTTGGCCAGCAGCGACGAACCGCCCTTGGACAGGAACGGCGCGGTGATGCCGGTCATCGGGATCAGCTTGGTCACGCCGCCGACGACGATGAAGATCTGGAACGCCACCGCGAACGCCAGGCCGCCGCCGAGCAGCTTGCCGAACGTGTCCCGCACGGCGAGGGCGTTGCGCAGGCCGCGCAGCGCGAACACGGTGTAGAGCAGCAGCACCGCGGACAGGCCGACGAAGCCCAGCTCCTCGCCGATCACGGCGGTGATGAAGTCGGTGTTGGCCTCGGGGATCTCGTCCGGCCGCCCGCCGCCCAGGCCCGCGCCGAACAGGCCGCCGGTGCCCATGCCGAACAGCGACTGGAGGATCTGGTGGCCCGCGCCGTACGGGTCGACGAACGGGTCCAGCCAGTTCTGCACGCGGATCTGCACGTGGCCGAAGATCCGCCACGCCAGGACCGCCGCGCCGGAGAACATCACCACGCCCAGCACGACCCACGCGGCCCGCTCGGTCGCCACGTACAGCAGCACCAGCACGATGCCGAAGAACAGCAGCGACGAGCCCAGGTCCTTCTGGAGCACCATGATGCTCACCACGACGGCCCACGCCGCCAGCAGCGGGCCCAGGTCGCGGGCGCGCGGCAGGTCCAGGCCGATCACCCGGCGGCCGGCGATGGTGAACAGGTCGCGCTTGGAGACCAGGAACGCCGCGAAGAACACCATCAGCAGGATCTTGGCGAACTCACCGGGCTGGATGGAGAACGCGCCGAAGCTCAGCCAGATCTTCGCGCCGTTGATCTCGGGCGCGATGACGCTGGGCAGCACACCGGGCAGCAGCAGCGCGACCAGGCCGGCGAAGCCGAACGTGTAGCCGTAGCGGGCCAGCGTGCGGTGGTCGGACAGCACCTTGAGCACGGTGCAGAACAGCACGACCGCGATGGCCGTCCAGAGCACCTGCTTCGACGCCGCCGGGTCCCACGTCGCGCCGCCCGGCAGCTTCACGTCCGCCATGGCCAGGTCGATCCGGTGGATCATGACCAGGCCCAGGCCGTTGAGCAGCGCCACGCACGGCAGGATCACCGGGTCCGCGTACGGCGCCCACCGGCGCACGGCGAGGTGCGCGACGGTCAGCAGGCCCAGGTAGGCCAGGCCCAACCACACGATGCGCATGGTCAGTTCCTTCTCCTGGTTGGCCTCGACCAGGATCAGGGCGCCGGTCACGATCGTGGCGGCGAACGCGAGCATGAAGATCTCGGTGCCCCGCCTCGTGGGCGGCCGCAACCCGGGCGACGTGCTGTTCGCCGCCGTGGTGCTCGTGCTCGCCGTGAGCGGTGTGCCCTCCGTGCCGGGAACCGGCGAACCCATGAGACTACTGACCCTTCCGGCAGTCCGTACCCGGCCTCGGCGCGGGCGTGGCGAGGGGCGTGCCCTCCGGGGTGGTGGACGTGGGCGGCGCCGCCTGGGTCGCCGACTGGTCCGGGTTGGCGGTCGTCGTGCCGGCGGACGGGGTGGTCGTCGTCGGGGTGGTGGTGGTCGGGGTGGCGCCGGTGGTCGCGGTGCTCTCCGGCGGGCAGAGCTGGAGCGTCTGCTCGGTCCGCAGCCGGCGGATCGCCTCGCGCGCGCCGTCCAGGCCGTCCACGTCGGTGATGCCGTTGCGCACCACGTCGCGGGCGGAGACCTTCAGGTCGTCGACGGTGATCGCCTCGCACGCCTGCGCGCCGGGCGGGCACGAGCCCTCCACCAGCCGGTGCAGGTCGAACCCGAACACGCTGCCGGTGACGCCCTGGAAGACCGAGACCTCGCTGTTGTCGCCCACGCCGACGTAGTACTGGCGCAGCACGTACCAGCGGGTCGCCAGGCCGGCCGCGGCCAGCATCAGCAGCAGGAACACCACGAGCGCCAGCGCCTTGAGCTTGGTCCCGCGCGACCGGCGCGGGTCCGGCTGCTGCGCCGGCGGCGGGTCCACCCGCTGCGGCACGGGCCTCGGCCCGGTGATGGAGCTCGCCCGCGAGGCGGGGGAGTCGGGGGGTGGCGGGTCCTCGCTGCCGTCCCCGGCCGCGCCGCCCACTATCGGGGCGTTGTCCCCGAAGTCGACGTCGACCACGTCGGCGATCACGACCGTCACGTTGTCGGGCCCGCCGCCCTTGAGCGCCAGCTCGATCATCCGGTCCGCGCAAGCCTGCGGGTCCGGGATGCGGATGGCCTCCTCCAGCGTCTCCAGCGTGACCACGCCGGACAGGCCGTCGGAGCACAGCAGGTAGCGGTCGCCCGGCCGGGCCTCCCGCACCATCAGCCTGGGCTCCACCTCGTGGCCGGTCAGCGCGCGCAGCAGCAGCGAGCGCTGCGGGTGCGTGGCCGCCTCCTCCTCGGTGATCCGGCCCTCGTCGATCAGCGACTGGACGAACGTGTCGTCGTGCGTGATCTGCGCGAACGCCCCGTTGCGCAGCATGTACGCGCGGGAGTCGCCGATGTGCACCATGCCCAGCCGGGTGCCCGCGAACAGCACGGCGGTGAGCGTGGTGCCCATGCCGTCCAGGTCGGGGTCGCTCTGCACGAGCTCGGAGATCGCGCCGTTGCCGGCGATCACCGCGTCGCGGAGCTGGCCGAGCAGGTCGTCGCCGGGCTCGTCGTCGTCGAGCGGGGCCAGGGCGGCGATGACCACCTTGCTGGCCACCTCGCCGGCGGCGTGGCCGCCCATGCCGTCGGCGAGCGCGAGCAGGCGGGGGCCGGCGTACACGGAGTCCTGGTTGTTCGAGCGCACCAGGCCACGGTCGCTGCGGGCCGCGTATCGAAGGACGAGGGTCATGAGCGCAGCTCGATCACCGTTTTGCCGATCCGGATCGGGGAGCCGAGCGGGACCCGCGTCGGGGCCGTGACTTTCGCCCGGTCGAGGTAGGTGCCGTTCGTGGACCCCAGGTCCTCCACGAACCAGTCGGTGCCGCGCGTGGACAGCCGCGCGTGCCTGGTCGACGCGAAGTCGTCGTCCAGCACCAGCGTGGAGTCGTCGGCGCGGCCGATCATGATCGGCCTGCCGTCCAGGGAGATCCGGGTGCCCGCCAGCGCGCCGTGCGTCACGACGAGCTGCCGGGCGGCCTTCGCGCCCTTGGCGCCCTTCTTCTCGCCCCTGCCGAACTTCGGCGTCGGGACGCGCAGCCCCGACGCCGTGTACAGGTCGGAGCGGACCACTCGAAGCGCAGCAAACACGAACAACCAGAGCAGGATGAGGAAACCCGCTCTGGTCAGCTGCATCACCAGCTCTGGCACCGGTTGTAACCGCTCCTGACTTGAGTGCCTTGAGTGCCGTCACGCCACGTCGGAACCCGAGACGTGCTCGGATCGACCCGTCGGCTCCCGGGTGATCATCCCGGGTCGGTCGGACCCGGGCCGAACGCCCCCGGTCGAACAACCCCGGCCGGTCGGCTCTGGCCGGTCGGGGTCGGCCGGTCAGCCCTGGGTGCGGAAGACCAGCGAGGAGTGGCCGATGCGGACGACGTCGCCTTCCGCGAGCTGCCAAGTCTGCACCGGTGTGCCGTTCACCGTGGTGCCGTTTGTCGAACCGAGATCAGCGAGCATGGCACTGTGCCCGTCCCAGGTGATCTCCAGGTGCCTCCTGGAGACCCCGGTGTCGGGCAGCCGGAAGTCGGCTTCCTGGCCGCGGCCGACCACGTTGCCGCCCTGCTTGAGGTTGTAGGTGCGGTTCGAGCCGTCGTCCAGGTGCAGCGTGGCGCTCAGCTGGCGCGGGCCCGACTGGACCGCCGGCGGGGCGTAGCCCTGCGACGGGTCGCCGTAGCCCTGCTGGCCGCCGTAGCCCTGGTCGTAGCCCGGCTGACCGTAGCCCGGCTGCTGGCCGTAGCCCTGGTCGTAGCCGGGCTGCTGCTGGCCGGTGTAGCCCTGGTCGTAGCCCTGCTGGCCGTAGCCCTGGTCGTAGCCGGGCTGCTGGCCGTAACCCGGCTGCTGCCCGCCGTAGCCCTGGTCGTAGCCCGGCTGCTGGCCGTAGCCCTGGTCGTAGCCGGGCTGCTGCTGGCCGGTGTAGCCCTGCTGGTCGTAGCCGGGCTGGCCGTAACCCTGCTGCTGGTCGTAGCCCGGTTGCTGGCCGTAACCCTGCTGCTGGTCGTAGCCCTGCTGGCCGTAGCCGCCCTGCGCGTAGGGGTCGTAGCCGGGCTGGCCCTGTCCTTGTCCGTAGCCGGGAGGCTGGCTCATGGATCCGTCTCCTGCAGTGCGAGGTGGTGCTGACCGTCGGCTGGCAACTTTCACGTCGGGGTCGACGGACGAGCTGGTTCGGAACTGTCCGGTGTGCAGCGCGTCGGAGCGCTCCAGGGAGACTACGACGTCACCATAGGTATCCCATCCGCTCTCCTCCAGGTGCTCCCGGATGGAGTCCCCGAGAAGCTGGGTGATGCGTAGTTCATCTTGGCCGTCCCCGGCAAGCCGATCGTGGTCCTGCGGACCCAGCAGGACCTGGAAGTGGTTCGGTGCGAGCAACCTGCCACCCGCCAACTCGCGGATGTTGCCCTCCGCCTCCCGCTGTAGTGCCTGGGCCACTTCCTGCGGGACGACGTTGCCGCCGAACACGCGCGCGAAGGTATTGCCCACCATGCCTTCGAGACGGCGCTCGAAGCGCTGTACGAGGCCCACGGCAACCCTCCGACTCGGTCGACTTCTACTACCGATCGTATCCGGGGTGGGGTACCCGTACACGGGGCGATTGGTAACTCGGTCGGAGGCCGTGCTAGGGTTCCTCTCGTCGCCAGGGCGAGTGGCGGAATGGCAGACGCGCACGGTTCAGGTCCGTGTGTCCGAAAGGACGTGGGGGTTCAACTCCCCCCTCGCCCACCAGCAGCAGGGCCCCGTGGTTCACCCGCGGGGCCCTGCTGCTTTTCCACCATCATTCCCCGGGCCCCGCGTCGGCGGTGAGCTACATCACTCGCTTGGCCCAGTGAGTTCACCCGGTTCGCGGCGTCCGTCCGTGGCGGGACCGGCGGTCCACCCCCGGGGATCGCGGAGTGTGTGACGCGCCTTACTCCACTTCGGGATGGCGCAATCGCCCGCCCGACCCCGGCCGGCCGGTCCGTCGGCGGCGTTCCCGGGTGCTCTCGGCGAGGGCGGGTCCGGTGTTGGGCGGGGTCGGCAGGGGGTACTTCCGGGCGGGCGCGTCCGGCATTGGTCGAGCCCTCGGGGGTACTCCGGGGCGGGCCGCGCCGGGGGCGGGTCCGGTGTGGGTCGGGCTGCCGGGGGTACTCCCGAGCATCTGCGCGGAGGCCGCGCCGGGCGTCGGACGGGGCGGTCCGGCATCGGTCGTGCCGGCACGGGCCGAACCGTGTGAGCCGGGACACAACCGCTGGTCGCGGCCGTGCCTGGAGCGGGGTTGGTCGGTCGTTCTGGTGCGGCGAGCGGTCGGCGATGCGGTTCGCGGCGCCGGTCCGGCGCCCGTTCCGGAGGGCGTTCCAGGCGTCGCACGCACACTCTGAGCACCGGTTCGCGGGTGCCGGGGTCCGGGGGGTCACCCAGACGGCAGCACCGCCGGACCGAAGTCGGCCGGACGCCCGGCGACCGGTTACCGACCGCTCGACGCCGCCGATCGCAGGAGCGCCGTCGAGCCGCGAGCGGGGTAGGGGTGACCTGGTACGCCTTGTCCAGAGCACGAGTCGAAACGCGGCGGGGAGTCCCGCCGTGGTTGCCGAGGAGGCCCTGGCGTGAGCAGCACCCCAGCACGGATCGCGGACACCGGTGAAGCACGGGCGCTGTCGGCCACCGCGATCCCCGTTCCCGAACTGCCCGGCTCCGCCGAGGAGCTGGCCGCCGCGGCGGCGGTCCGCCTCGGCTGGCACGGCGTGGTGCTGCCGGAGATGGTCCTCATGGGTCGCCGCGTGATCGTGGTGGCCGAGCTGCTGGCCGACGCGCACGCCGAGCGGGTGTGCGTGGGCGCCGGGCCCGAGCCCGACCGCACCACGGTGTCCACCTGGGTGTGGCCGGAGATGGACGGCCGGGTGCCGCCGACGGCGGTGCGGATCGTGGGCGTGCTGGCGGTGGCCCGCCACTGGCGGACCGCGCTGGCCTCGGCGGTGCCGTTCGCGCGGTTCGGCAACGCCGCCGCGGTGCTGCCCGCCTCGGTCGCGTTCACCCACGACTACCTGGCCAACTGCCTGCCGCGGGTGCGGCGCTACGGGGTGTCGGTCCTGCTGGCCGACGAGGACCTGACCCTGTCCACGGACGTGGCCGGCCGCAACGAGACCGTGCCGGTCGAGGACACCGCCACCACCCGTTGGGTGAATGAACTGGTCTACGAGCAGGTGCTGGCGACCGCGTCCTGATCTACCGTCGTTCCCATGCTGGTGGTGATCGCGGGCGGGCACGGCAAGATCGCGTTGTTGGCGCAGCGGCTGTTGGCGGCGCGGGGTGACGGCGCCGTGGCGCTGGTGCGCAACCCCGGGCACTTCGCCGACGTGCGGGCCGCGGGTGGGGATCCGGTGCTGTGCGACCTGGAGGCGGCGGACGCCGCTTCGGTCGCCGGGCACCTGGCGGGCGCGGACGCGGTGCTGTTCGCCGCCGGCGCCGGGCCGGGCAGCGGGCCGGAGCGCAAGGACACCGTCGACCGGGGCGCCTCGGCGTTGCTGGCCGACGCCGCGGAGCGGGCCGGTGTGCGGCGGTTCGTGCAGATCAGCAGCTCCGGTATCGGGCGGACCACGGGGGACGAGGGGTTCGACGCCTACCTGAGGGCGAAGGGCGCCGCCGAGGACGACCTGCGGGAGCGGGACCTCGACTGGACGGTCCTGCGCCCCGGCCGGCTGACGGACGAGGAGCCCACCGGGTTGGTGCGGCTGGCCGAGGAGCCCCTGCGGGGGTCGGTGCCGCGCGGCGACGTGGCCGCCGTGGTGGTGGCGCTGCTGGACCGGCCGGGCACGGTGCGGCGCACCTACGAGCTGATCTCCGGGGACGTCCCGGTCGAGGACGCGTTCTAGCCCCCGCGAACTCCCGAGCCCTCGGCCCCGGGCCCTCAGCCCAGCACCCGGGCCAGGTGGTCGTTGGCGAACTTGCGCGTGGGGTCCAGCCGGTCCCGGACGCGGCGGAAGTCGTCGAAGCGCGGGTAGCGCTCGCGCAGGGTGTCGGCGGTGAGCGAGTGCATCTTGCCCCAGTGGGGGCGGCCGCCGACGGAGTTCGCGATCCTCTCGAACGCGTCGAAGTACCGCCGGTACGGCATCCCCAGGTACTGGTGGACGGCGACGTAGGCGGTGTCGCGCTCGTGCGCGGTGGACAGCCAGATGTCGTCGGCCCCGGCGACCCGGACCTCGACCGGCACGATCACCCCGTGGTCCAGCCGGGGGACGACGGCCCGCAGCTCGCGCAGCACGTCGTGCAGGGCGGCCCGGGGCACGGCGTACTCGGTCTCGACGAAGCGGACGCGGCGCGGCGTGACGAACACGCGGTGGGAGACGTCGCGGTAGACGCGTTCGGAGACCAGCGCGCCGCAGACGCGGTTGAGCGCCCGGGTGGTCGCCGGCACGGCCCTGGCCAGGCGGCAGACCAGGCCGAACGCGCCGTTCTCCACCACCTCGTACTCGTAGAAGCGGCGGGCCGCCGAGAGGGGCGCCGCCGGTTCGCCGGTGCGGTTGTTGCGCTTGAGGATCACCCGGTCGGCGTGCGGGAACCAGTGGAACTCCACGTGGTCCTCGGTGGCCGTGAGGTGGTCGAACTCCTCCAGGACGGCGTCGAGGCGCGCGGGTGACTCGCGGGCGTGGAGCACGAAGGCGGGCACGCACCGGAGGGTGATCGTGCTGATCACGCCCAGCGCGCCCAGGCCGACGCGCGCGGCGGCGAAGAGGTCGGGGTCCTGTTCCGGGGAGCAGCGGGTGACCGTGCCGTCGGCGAGGACGAGTTCGAGCGCGGCGACCTGGGTGGCCAGGCCGCCCAGCCGCGCGCCGGTGCCGTGGGTGCCGGTGGAGATGGCGCCCGAGACGGTCTGGGCGTCGATGTCGCCGAGGTTGGGCAGGGCCAGGCCGAGGGCGTCGAGCAGGGCGTTGAGCTGCCGCAACGTGGTGCCCGAGCGGACCGTGACCAGCGTGCCGGCCACCTCGGTGACGCCGGTCCAGTCGACCAGGTCGACGGCGACGCCGGGCGCCGCGGCGATGGCGGTGAACGAGTGCCCGCTGCCGCGGGGGCGCACGGCGGACGCCCCCGCGACCACCTCGGCCAGCTCGTCCCGGCTCGCCGGGCGTTCCACGCGGTGCGGGTTCGCGGACGCCGTGCGCGCCCAGTTGGTCCACGGGGTCCCCAATGCCCACCTCCGGGGTGTCACCGTAGGTGAATGGCTTTCACCTTTCAAGTACCGTAAGGCCATGCGCACGTCCTTTGATGCCGCGACCAAGGGGTTCGACCCGCCGTTCGCGGTCGTGGACCTGGACGCCTTCGACCACAACGCGGACGACCTCGTGCGCCGCGCCGGCGGCCGCCCCATCCGGGTGGCCAGCAAGTCCGTGCGGGTGCGGGCGCTGCTGGAGCGGGTGCTCGCGCGGCCCGGGTACGCCGGGGTGATGTGCTACTCGCTGCCCGAGGCGCTGTGGCTGTCGGACGAGGACCTGGCCGACGACCTGCTGGTGGCCTACCCGACCGTGGACGCCGAGGCGCTGCGCCGGCTGGCCGCGGACGACCGGGCGCGGGCGCGGGTCAGCGTGGTGGTGGACTCGGTCGAGCACCTCGACGTGGTGCGGGCCGCGCTGGGCGCGGGCCACCCCGAGATCCGGGTCTGCCTGGAGCTGGACGTGTCCTGGCGCCCGGTGCCCGGCCTGCACGTGGGGCCCCGGCGCTCGCCCGTGCACACCGCGCGCGACGCGGGCCGGCTGGCCGCGGAGATCGTCCGGCGGCCGGGGTTCCGGCTGGTCGGCGTGATGGCCTACGAGGGGCAGATCGCCGGGCTGGGCGACCGGCCGCCGGGCCGGCCGCTGCGCGGCGCGGTGCTGCGCTGGATGCAGCGGCACTCGGGGGACGAGCTGGTCGAGCGGCGCGCGGCGGCGGTGCGCGCGGTGCGCCGGGTCGCCGAGCTGGAGTTCGTCAACGGCGGCGGCACGGGCAGCCTGGAGGTCACGGCCGCGGACCCCTCGGTGACCGAGCTGGCCGCCGGGTCGGGGCTGGTCGGGCCGACGCTGTTCGACGGCTACCGCGGGTTCCGGCCCAGGCCCGCGGCGCTGTTCGCGCTGCCCGTGGTGCGCCGGCCGGCCTCCGGGGTGGCCACGCTGTTCGCGGGCGGGTACGTCGCGTCGGGCACGGCGACCGCCGACCGGCAGCCCACCCCCTACCTGCCGGTGGGGCTGAGGCTGCTGCCGCTGGAGGGCGCGGGCGAGGTGCAGACCCCGGTCGTCGGCCGGGCGGCGGACTCGCTGCGCCCCGGCGACCGGGTGTGGCTCCGGCACGCCAAGGCGGGGGAGCTGGCCGAGCGGTTCACCCACTACCACCTCGTGCGCGGTGACGTGGTCGAGCGGACCGTGCCCACCTACCGGGGCGAAGGGCGGTGCTTCGGCTAGTCGGGCGCGTCCGGCTGGTCGGGCGCATCAGGCCGGTCGGGTGTCCGGCTGGTCGGGCATCCGGGTGGACAGGTAGCCCCGGACCAGGACCTTGGCCTCGTCCAGGATCCTCGGGTCGCCCGCGGCGTCCCGGCGGAAGGCCAGGTTCAGCACGCCGTCCGCGGCCTCGACCGCGATCGAGATCGGCAGCTGGATCTCGTCGAGCGGGATGTCGAACTTGGTCGAGATCATCTCGGAGATGCGGTCGGAGATGACGGTGTTGTTGTCGCGGCGGTCGTCCAGCAGCCGCATGTCGACCACGTCGCCGAAGTGCAGCCGGGAGAACGCGGGCACCTCGCGGTGCATCTGGACGTAG
Organism: Saccharothrix sp. BKS2; assembly: GCF_047689505.1. NCBI lineage: Bacteria > Bacillati > Actinomycetota > Actinomycetes > Pseudonocardiales > Pseudonocardiaceae > Saccharothrix > Saccharothrix sp. BKS2. The sequence continues at coordinate 352,987 of NZ_JAUQOL010000002.1, forward strand.
ACGTCGAAGATCGAGTCGACGGCGTCCCACCAGTGCTCCAGGGTGGCCGAGCCGAACCTGCCGTCCACCGTCTGGATGAACTTCTCCAGGTTGCGCAGGGTCAGCGCCTGCACGACGGCCCGCTTGTCCGGGAAGAACTGGTACAGCGAGCCGACCGCCACGCCCGCGCGTTCGGCGATCAGTGTCGTGGTCACCCCGTCGTAGCCGACCTCCTCGATGAGCTGGGCGCAGGCTTCGAGCATCCGCTCGACGCGCTTGGCGCTGCGCTGCTGCACCGGCTGGCGGCGCAGCGGGGTCGTACTGGTCACGGCGACTCCTGCGGGCTGGACTGCGGGCTTCCATAGTGCCCGTTCACGGGCTTCCGCACTTCACTTCGCGGCGCAACACGCCTACGATCCGAATCACTTTCATGTTTGGAGGCGCGCGTGACCCTGCCCGACGGGTTCCTGTGGGGTGTGTCGACGTCGGCGTTCCAGGTCGAGGGCGCGTTCACCGCGGCGGGCCGACGACCGTCGGTGTGGGACGCGTTCCCCGCGCTCGGGGGCCAGGACGCCTCGGTCGCCTGCGACCACTACCACCGCTACCGCGAGGACGTCGCCCTCCTGCGCTCGCTCGGCGTGGGCGCCTACCGGTTCTCGATCTCCTGGCCCCGCGTGCTGGCCGGTGACCTGGGGTTCTACGACCGGCTGGTGGACGAGCTGCTGGCCGCGGGCATCGCGCCCGTCGTCACGCTGTACCACTGGGACACCCCGGTCGAGGTCGAGGAGGCGGGCGGCTGGCTGGAGCGGGACACCGCGCGGCGCTTCGCCGACTACGCGACCACCGCGGCGGACCGGCTGGTCGACCGGGTGGCGATGTGGATACCGGTCAACGAGCCGGCCATCATCACCCTGCTGGGTCACGCGATCGGGCAGCACGCCCCGGGCCGGTCGCTGCTGTTCGACGCGCTGCCCGCCGCGCACCACCTCAACCTCGGGCACGGGCTCGCGGTGGGGGCGCTGCGCGCGGCCGGGGCGCGTGCCGTGGGGACCGCGAACAACCACACGCCCGTCTGGGCGGACGGGGACCCGGAGGCGGCCGACGCCTACGCCGACCTGCACAACTGGCTGTTCGCCGACCCGCTGCTGGCCGGCCGCTACCCCGACCGGCTCGCCGAGCGGATGCCCGTGCGGGACGGGGACCTGGCGGTGACGTCCGCGCCGCTCGACTTCTACGGGGTGAACTACTACAACCCGACGCGGGTGCGCGCCCCCTCGCCGGGCAACCCGCTGCCGTTCGAGCTGGTCGACATCCCCGAGTACCCGCGGACCGGGTTCGGGTGGCCGGTGGTGCCCGCCGGGCTGACCGAGATGATCTCCATGTTGCGGAATCGCTTTGTCGACTTGCCGCCCGTCTACGTGACCGAGAGCGGGTGCAGCTACGAGCACTCGCCGGAGGACACCGAGCGGATCGGGTACCTGGCCGCGCACGCGGACGCCGCGCTGGAGGCCGGCGCGCGCGGCTACTTCGTGTGGTCCCTGATGGACAACTTCGAGTGGGACTCCGGGTACTCGCAGCGGTTCGGCCTGGTCCACGTCGACTACGAGACCCTGGAGCGCACCCCGCGCGCCTCTTTCGGGTGGTACCGCGATCGGGTCCGGCGGTGAGCACCGAGGCGCTGGCCGAGCCGGTCACCCCGGTCCGCCGGTCCTGGGCGGCATGGCTGTTCCTGGCCAACCTCGGGCTGTGGCTCGCCGTCTACGCGCCCATCCAGGTGCTGCTGCCGCGCCAGGCCGAACTGCTCGACGCCGGGGCCAAGGAGGCGGTGTTCGGGCTGGTCACCGGGGTGGGCGCGGTGGTGGCGCTGCTGGCGAACCCGCTGGTCGGCCTGGCCTCGGACCGCACCACCTCCCGGTTCGGCAGGCGGCACCCGTGGACCCTGGCCGGCGCGCTGGTCGGCGCGGCCGGCCTGGTCGTGCTGGCCTCGGCGGAGTCGGTCGCGGCGGTGGCGCTCGGGTGGTGCCTGGTGCAGGCCGGCCTGAACGGGATGCTCGCCTCGCTGACCTCCGCGGTGCCCGACCGGGTGCCGGTGCGGCAGCGGGCCAGGGTCGGTGGGCTGGTCGGCGTCTCGCAGATGCTCGGCACCGTGCTGGGCGCGGTCGTGGTGACCGTGCTGGTCACCGGCCTGGGCGCGGGCTACCTGGCGTGCGCCGCGGTCGTGCTGGTCGGCGCGCTGGTGTTCGTGCTGGTCACGCCGGACGCGCGGCTGCCGGTGGCCCACCGGCCCCCGCTGCGGTGGCGCGAGCTGTGGGTCTCGCCGCGCGCGCACCCGGACTTCGCCTGGGCGTGGGGCACGCACTTCATGATCAACCTCGGGAACGCGTTCGGCACCCTGTACCTGCTGTACTTCCTCGACGACGTGGTGCGCCACCCGTCACCCGAGGACGGCCTGCTGGTGCTGATGCTGCTCTACGGCGTCGCGCTGGCCGCGAGCGCGTGGTGGTTCGGCGCGCACTCGGACCGCACCGGCCGCCGCCGGCCCTACGTGCTGGCGTCGGCCGGCGTGATGGTGGTGGCGGCGCTGCTGCTGGTCGCCTGGCCGACGTGGGTGGCGGCGCTGGTCGCCGCCCCGCTGCTCGGCCTCGGGTTCGGCGGCTACTGGGCGGTCGCGCTGGCCCTGCTGACCCAGGTGCTGCCGGCCGCGTCGGACCGCGCCAAGGACCTGGGCGTGCTCAACATCGCGAACTCGCTGCCGCAGGTCGTGGCCCCGCTGCTGGCCACCGCGCTGCTCGGCGCGCTCGGCGGCTACCGCGGCTTGTTCGCCGCCTCGGCGGCCGCCACGCTGTGCGCGGCCGCGTTCGTGACCAGGGTTCGCTCGGTGGCGTGAGGGGGACAGGCGTGAGGGTGACCGGCAGGACCGTCCTGGTGACGGGCGCGTCGCAGGGCATCGGACTGGCGACCGCGCGGGCGCTCGCGGACCGCGGCGCGGTCGTGCTGCTCGTGGCCCGCGGCGCGGCGGCGCTCGACGAGCAGGTCGAGCGGATCACCGCGACCGGCGGCCGCGCCGCCGCGCTGCCCGCCGACCTCGCGGACGTCGACCAGGTCGCCGCGCTCGCCGCCCGGGTCCTGCGCGAGTACGGGCCGCCGGACGTGCTGGTCAACAACGCGGGCGTCGGCCGCTGGCTGTTCCTCGACGACACCCCGGCCGCGGAGCTGGCCGGCATGATCGCCCTCCCGTTCGGCGCGGCGCTGCACCTGACCAGGGCCCTCCTGCCCGGCATGCGGGCGCGCGGCAGCGGGCGGGTGGTCGTGGTGAACTCGCCGGTGTCCCGGCTGCCGATCCCCGGCGCCACCGGCTACGCCGCCTCCCGCTACGCCCTGCGCGGGCTCACCGCCGCGCTCCGGCTCGACCTGCGCGGCACGGGCGTGGGCGTGACCGAGGTGATCCCGGGCAAGGTGAGCAGCCGGTACTTCGCCAACAACCCCGGCGCGGAGGAGCGCATCCCGGTCGTCGCCCGGCTCATCCCGACCGTGTCACCCGAGCAGGTGGCGGCGCGGATCGCGGGGGCGGTCGAGCGGGAGCGCGACGAGGTGGTCTTCCCGTGGCAGCTGAAGGCGTTCGAGGTGGGCGGTCGGCTGTTCCCCCGCCTGACCTCGTACCTGACCTGGCGCACCGGGACCCACCGCTAGCGCTCCCGCATCGCGGGACGCCGCGACCGCCCGTCGCTCGAAAACGGTCGCTCGTCGCACCGAAACCACAACTTCGCCCACGGGCGAACCGGCCGGACGTGGAACCGGCCCCGATGTCCGCGCGGGAGGTGCGGACATCGGGGCCGATGTGGTGCCCGCGGACCAGTGCCGGTCGGGGAGGGAAGGTGAGCACAACACCGGCCCGCGGATGTCTGTTGAGTTGTGTGGTTTTTCGGCCGGCCGGCGGTCCGTTCGTCGCGGTCGGGGGTTCGCACGTCCCGGACCGCCGGCCAGTAGGCGGGTGCTCGACCTGGTCGCGTCGGGGGAACGACGAGGTCGGGTCCGCCCGTCAGTGGGCTCGGGCGATCACCCCGCGGCGCGACCGGGTGACGGGAGGCGTCACCGGCGCCGAGCGGAGGTGCCGAGCCGGGCGCGGGGCCAAACCGCCCGCGACCAGGTGTTCGTACGCGGCGCGCCACACCGAGCAGGGGCTCTTCTGCTGCCGCCACCGCCCGGAGCACTCGGGGCAGTTGCCCTTCTCGTCCGGCTCGTGCGCGGCGAGCAGGGCCCGCCACCCCTCGGTCAGCCGGGGGAGCTCGGAGCGGGCCACCGACAGCAGGGACGGGGCGTCGGCCTCGTTGGCCAGCTCGGTGAGCAGGTCCAGGCGTTCCCACACCGCGTTGCGAAGAACTTGTCCGAGGATCTCGTCCACCGAAACGTCACCGTCACCTTTCCGCCTGTTCGGCGGCCTCGCGTAGCGCGGCCCTGAGCTGTACGAGCTGATCGGCGGACAGCACCGCCGTCTCGCCGGGCGGACCGACCAGGACCACGCGGTCCCGGTCGACCAGCACGGTGAGGCAGCGCTCCCGGTCGACCACGTCACTGCATCGAACCCGCCACCAGTGGCGCTGCCCGGTCGTGCCGCGCCACCCGGAGCCGACGTCGGCCGGCCCCCGCGTGGACACCGGGGCCGGGGCCGGAGCGGACGTGGTGGCGGCACGCGCGGATCGACCCGTGGTGGTCATCGCCCGCTCGAACAGCTCCACGACGTTTCCTCTCCGTGCTCGTTCGCTCACCGGAACCCAGATTGCGATGATTGGGGTCGGAGCGGGACGTCACAGCGCTGGCCGGTGGTCGATCCACGGTGAACGGTCAGCGGAGTTCGGCAGGGCCGATCAGCCTCACCGATCGGTACTTCTCGGGGTTGGGGGAGTCCCCTACTCTGCCGTTGACGCCCAAAGGACTGTGAGGGGGCGCAATTGAACACCATCGGTTCGCCGAGCTCTCCTGTTACACCAGACGTCTGGGACCAGCAGGAGATGCGGGACGCGCTGGCCAGGCGCGAGATCAGCACGGTCTACCGGCTGCTCCGCCGGCACGGCGTGTCGCAGCGCCAGATCGCGGCGCTGACGGGCCAGTCGCAGTCCGAGGTCTCGGAGATCCTCAAGGGACGCCAGGTCATGGCCTACGACGTCCTCGCGCGGATCGCCCAGGGCTTGGGTGTCCCCAGGGGATACATGGGCCTCGCCTACGACGAGGCCACGGCAGTGCGGGTGGCCGCCACGGCGGAGGCACCCCATTCTGAGGAGGACGAGTCGGTGAAGCGAAGGAAGTTCCTCGCGCACGCCGCCGCCATCACCGTGGGCGCGGCCGTGTTCGGTACGGACTCCGGGTCTTGGGCTTCATCGCCCGCGCAGACACCGGCCCCCGGACGCATCGGCATGACCGACGTCCGGCAGGTGGAGGCCGCCACGCGGGCCCTGCGCACGCTCGACTACCAGTACGGCGGCGGCTCGTGCCGCGACGCCGTGGTCGCCCAGCTCTCGTGGGGCCAGCAGATGCTCGGCGCCAACGCCAGCGAGCTGGTCAAGGAGCGCCTCTACGTCGCCCTCGCCGACCTGCACAACCTCGCCGGCTGGACGTCCTTCGACACCGGCCTGTACGACTCGGCCCGCAACCACTTCGGCCAGGCGCTCGGGCTCGCGAAGCAGGGCAAGAAGGAAGAGCTGGTCGCCAACATCCTCTACCGGATGGGCCGCGTCTACCTGCACCAGGACGCGCCGGACGACGCGCTGAAGGTGTTCCAGCTGGGCCAGCTGGCCGCGCAGAACTCCGGTTCGGAGCTCGCGGTGGGCATCCTGTGCGCCAACGAGGCGTGGGCCTACGCGAAGATGGGCTCCGACGACCAGGCGCTCAAGCTGCTCGGCCGGGCGCGCGACGAGTTCGCCCGCGCCAACATCGGCGAGGCGCCGGCCTGGGCCAAGTTCTTCGACTCCAACGACCTGTCCGCGATGATCGGCACGGTCCACACCGAACTGGCGCAGATGGTCGACGCGAAGAAGTACACGCGCACCGCGATCCCCGCCCTGACCAAGGCGATCAGCGGCTACGGCGAGGACATGAGCCGCAGCCGGTCGTTCAACCTCACCTCGCTGTCGATCAACCACCTGCTCGACGGCGACATCGACCACGGCGCCCGCCTCGGGCGGCAGGCCATCGACCTGTCCGAGGGGCTCAAGTCCGTGCGGACGAAGGACCGGATGAAGCCGCTCCTGCACGAGGCCGAGAAGCGCCGGAACAACCCCAATGCCCGCGAACTGGCCGAACGCGTCGCCAGGTTCACCGGCAGCGACAGCGCTGCCTGAGCCGCGGCGCGCGGACCTGGACGGCAGGTTCACCCACGCCGCGCTGACCGGCGTGCTGCGGCGGCTGTGCGACCGGCTGGGCCTGTCGCACCGGGGCGCGCGGCTGGTCAAGTTCACCAGCAACGCCGTGTTCGAGCTGCCCGGTGACCGGGTCGTGGTGCGGATCGTCGGGTCGATGAACCTGCGCCACCGGGCGCGCAAGGTGGTCGAGGTCGCGCGGTGGCTCGCGGCCCACGACGTGCCCGCGGTGCGGCTGGTCGAGGACGTCCTCCAGCCGCTGGCCGTGGACGGGCACCTGGCCACCGTCTGGCACACCGTGCCCGCGTCCGGCCCTCCCGTCGACGGCCGCGACCTGGGGCGGGTGCTGCGCCAGGTGCACGCGCTGCCCGAACCCGGGTTCGCCCTGCCCCGGTGGGCGCCGCTGGACGACGTGCGCAGGCGCATCGCCGACGCCGAGGAGCTGGCCGACGACGACCGCCGGTTCCTGGAGGACCGGGTCGTGGAGCTGGAGCACCGCCTGGTCGACCTGCGGACGGCGCTGCCCCAGGGCGTGCTGCACGGCGACGCGCACCTGGGCAACCTCATCCCCAGCCCGTCCGGGCCGGTGATCTGCGACTTCGACTCCACCAGCATCGGCCCGCGCGAGTGGGACCTGAGCACCCTGCCGGTCGGCGTCGCCCGCTTCGGGCACTCCGGCGAGTGGTACCGGCAGCTGGCCGACGAGTACGGCTTCGACGTCGTCCGGTGGGCCGGGTTCGAGGTGTTGCGCGAGGTCAGGGAGCTGAAGCTGACCACCAGCGTGCTGCCGATCATGCGCAGCCACCCCGACGTGGGCCCGGAGCTGAAGGCCCGGCTCAAGGCGTTGCGCGCGGGCGACACCACGACGCCCTGGACGCCATACCGCTGAAGGCGGGGGCGTGGGGGAACGAACCGGTAACGCTCGCGGCCCGTGGTGCGACCAAGGCAACGACGGGATTGCGGGACGGGGGGCGACGTGGTCGGAAACCTGCCGGGTGTGAAGCGCCGGCGCGCGAGGCGAGCCCTCAAGGCCGCCCGCCTGATCGACGAGGTCGTCGACACCCAGCTGCCGCTGCTCGCCTCGTTCGACGAGCAGCGCCGCCGCCGCTCCGCCGACTACCTGGCCGAACTGGTCAAGCTCGCCCAGGACTACCGCTACTTCGCCAACGGCTGGATCGACGCCGCCGAACTGGACCGGCGCGGCCGCCGAGCAGTGACCGAGCTCACCAAACTGCGCACCGATCCTTCACGGCGACTGATCGCCGACTAGGGCGCCGAACGCAGCTCGGCGCGCTGAACAGGCCACTCACCGACGCCCCTCCCGCCACGCGCCCCCTTCCCACGCCTGCTCGACGTACCGCCGGAAGCCCTTCGGCGGCCGGCCGGTGACGCGCTCGACGCCCTCCAGCGCGGGTGCCCAGGTCTCGCGGTCGGTCCAGGCGAAGCGCGCGTCGCCGTGCCGCGAGGCCCGGCGGACCGGGTGGCCCGGCGAGGTGAGGTGGGCGGACACCCGCCGGCCCGTGGAGCCGGTGGCGCCCGGTACGAGGATCGGTCGACCGGCCATGGGCCGACTGAACCACCGTGGTCCGAGAGCGCCGGCACGAGGCGGCCGGGTTGCCCGGCGGTGCGGCGGAACGCCGGATGCGCGGTCAACTCGAACGTCCGCACCTCCGCGAACTCACGGCAACCCGTTGCTGTGCGCGATGTTGTGCGCGCTGAACCTGTCCTACCGCTCGGAATCGCCGCGCAACCGCGTGGACCTCTACGCCAAGGCGTTGACCATGCTGCTGCACCTGCGCGACGCCGAACGCGGGATCGCCGGTTTGCCGGGCGACACCGGGAAACGCGTCCTGCCGCGCGACCCGGCCTGGCGGTTGACCCCGGCCGGCAAGGTCGAGTTCCGGTCGGAGGAGGCGCTGGAGCACATTTCCCGCAAACTGCCCGGTATAGCGGACGTGGACCCGGAGGTGTTGTTCAAGCACCTCCTCGAAAGCAGCGGCGTGCTGCGGGAACCGGTGCCCGGTCGCGTCGACACGGTGATCGACGGCAAGCTCGTCCCGCCACGCGGCCCGCGTGAGACGCAATCGCTTGCGTCGATCGGCCACCGGGTGCTGAAACACCTCCCCACCAGCCTCGACGGCCTGTCCGGTGCCCAGGCGGAGTTGGAGCGGGGTGCGTGGTTCTTCGAACCCGAGCGCTACGCGGAGGAGGTTCTTGGTGAACCACGAGGAGCCGACTGCGGGCCGTCACTTCGCTTCGTGGGACAGGACTGGGCCATGTGACCGAGAGGGCGATCCGCATGTGGGGTGAAATGCCACAGGTGCGCCGCGTCCGGGCATTCCGGGGTTTTTGGGTACCACGGGGAAAAGGCGGTGGCGACCAGCCCCGCTCACGCCACCGGCGCCCGCGACAACACCACCGCCAACCCGAACGCCACCCCCATCACCACCAGCTCGAACGCCGCCCACCCCACCACGGCGGTCGGCTTGTGCTGGGCGATGTGGGGCAGCAGCCGCCACCGGATGCGGGCGCCCAGCACCGCCAGCCCCGCCGCGCACACCACCTTGCCCACCAGCACCAACCCGTACGACGTGGTGAACAGCGAGCCCGGCAGCGTGATCACCGGGTTGAGCGCCAGCTCCAGCACCCCGTTGAACAACCCGGTCACCGACACCAGCACCAGCGACACCGTCGCCAGCCTGGAGAACTTCGGCAGCGCCTCGGCCAGCAGCCCGCGCCGGTGCGCCACCAGGACCACCAGCGCCGCCAACCCGCCGGTCCACGCGGCCGCGCCCAGGATGTGCAGCTCCATCGAGATCATGGAGTAGTCGTGGTACTTCCAGTTCGACGCGTGGCCGGTCACCGGCAGCGGCAGCAGGCCGAACATGGCGATCAGGATCCGCAGCTCGGCGGGCACCGACTCGCCCTTGCGCACCGCCAGCACGCCGATCCACAGGTAGACCAGCGCGCACACCGCGCTGAACAGCAGCCCCTGCCCGGCGCCGACCCGCCGCACGTAGTCCACGACCACGGTCATGGTCAGCTCGACGTCCGGCCTGGTCTCGTGGGCCCTGATGACGATCGACAGCAGCGCGGTGAACGCCCACACCGCCGCCGCGACCACGGCGGCCGGCCGGGCCAGGCGCATCACCGGCTCGGTCATGGCGGGCCGGCTGAAGCCCAGCAGCTTCGGCAGCAGCGACAGCCCGACGACGATCGTGGCGGCCAGGTCCAGCAGCACCCGGACGACCGGGTGGCCGAACCGGACCACCGCTCCCGGCTCGGCGACGCCGACCACCTCGGGGGTGGTCGACAGGCCCAGGCCCAGCAGCACGCCGGCGACGCCGCCCGCGAGCAGCCCGCCGACGACCCAGTACCTGGTGGGGGGAGCGGTGGTCCGGTTCACCGTCATCGCTGCTCGCCACCGCCCCGCAGGGCGAAGAACACCCCGCCCGCGAGCAGCACCACGGCACCCGCGATCCACACCCAGATGGGCAGGCCGCCACCGCCACCGGACTCCGACGCCGAACTCTGCGCGGACCCGGTGGCGGCGGGCGCGGGGGTGCCGTCACCGGCCTTGCTCAGGGTGAACCTGAGCGAGCCGCTGACCGGGTGCCCGTCGGCGGACAGGATCCGGTAGCTGACCGCGTACTCGGCGGCCGGACCCAGCGGGCGCAGCGGGAACGTGACCGAGGTGTCCTTGACCGTCGGCTCGCCGTCCGCCTCCCAGCGCGTGCCCTCCGGTCCGGTGACGCTGATCGTGTTGAACCCCTCCCCGCCGGTCACCGGCTGGTCGAAGGTCAGCGTGATCGCGGCCGGACCGGCCTCCACCGACGACCCGTCCTTCGGGTCGCTGCTGATCAGCACGTTGTGGGCGAGCGCGGGCGTGGCGGTGCCGAGCACCACCGCGCCCGCGACCAGGCCGGTCAGCAGCAGCGAGACGACGCGCCTCATGCCGTCGGCTTGCCCGAGCGGCGGGACCGCAGCACGGCGCCCGCGCCGAACCCGAGGCCGAGCGCGCCGACCGCGAGACCCGCGCCGCCCAGCCAGCGGGCGGTGTCGTCGGTCGCGCCGGCGGCGGTGGCGTGGCCGCCCTCCTCCGAGGACGCCTCGGCGGCCGTGGTGGCGGCGCCGTGGTCGTCGCCGTCGGACGCGACCAGGTTCAGCACCGGCGCGGGGCGCTCCGGCTCCTCGCCGCCCTCGGCGGGCGGCGGGGCGTTCCAGTCCACGACCTCGCCGCTGTCGTAGGTCTGCTTGGTCGGCAGCAGGAGCTGCTCGGTGTTGTCCGGCAGCGGGCCGACGGACAGGTCGAACTCGTTGAACTGGCCGGGCTCGATGCGGGTGCCCGGCTCGGCGGTCCAGACCACCGTGCGGACGGCCTCGGTCACCTGGCGGCCGTGGCTCTCCACCGGCGTGGCCAGCTTCTCCTTGACCGCCTCGACCTTCCAGCCCGGGACGGGCCTGGTGCTGACCGAGGCCAGCGGGTACTCGGCGGGCAGGGTCAGTTCGAGCTTCACGGTGCCCGCGTCGGGGCGCTCGTTGGGCACCCGCAGGGTCACCTTGCTGTAGCCGCCCTGCTTGGCGGGCGCGGGCGTGGACGCCGTGACGTGCGCGGAGGCGACACCGGCGGTGCAGAGCGCGAGGAAACCGGCGGTGGCGAGCGCCGCGCCCGCCTTCGCGAACGCGGAACGATTTGTCGACATGGAGTTGTTGCTCCTGGAGGACCGGAGGGTCAGGGGACTCGGGGAATCAGGAGCGGTGGTGGTCCGCGGCGGCCGTGCACGCGCCTGAGCAGCACCGACACCAGCCGGTCCGGCACCGGGACGGGGGCCGGCGGCCGGGGCGGCTCCACCGGTGCGAGCACGGCGGGCAGCACCGGCAGCAGCCTGGCCGCGGCCGTGGCCAGCGCGCGCAGCGTGGCGTCGGCGCGGGCCAGCAGCAGGCCGGTCAGCAGCACGGCGACCACGTGCGCGGCGGTCATCGCCACCGGGTCGAACCCGGGGCCGGACCGGTCGTGGGCCTGGTGGCCGAGGTTGATCAACGCGTGCTGCGCGAGCTGGGCGAGACCCAGCGTGGCCAGGATCGTCCACGGGGTGCGGCCCCGCTCGGCGAGGGCCGTGCCCGCGAACGCGATGAGCAGCGTCAGCGGCAGCGCGCCCGCGAACTCGGTGAACTCGCCGCCCGCGGCGCCGTGCGCGGTGACGCTCAGCGCCGCGGAGGTGACGGCCAGCAGCACGGCCCGCGCGAAGCGGGTCGGGGCCGGCCGTCTGGTCACGCCCCAGAGCCTAGGAGGTCGGGGCCCGCCGGCGTGAGCCCATGCCGCCGAAGGGTGGTTTGAACTGGGCCGGACGGGGTAGCAGTCCGACGTGGCAGCCCCAGTCGAACCGGTTCGGCAGACCCCGCCCGCGGCCGACCGCGTCGGGCAGACCGACCGCGTGGTCTTCGGGGTGGCCGCCGCCATCGCGCTCGCGTTCATCGGGTGGGGCGTGTTCGCCACCGAGTCCCTCGGCCGGGTGGCGCGGTCGGTCCTGGACTGGGTGATCGGCAACCTGGGGTGGGCCTTCGTGCTCTCCGCGTCCGGGTTCGTGGTGTTCGCGCTGTGGTTGGCGGTGAGCCGCTACGGCCGCATCCCGCTCGGCCGCGACGACGAGGAGCCGGAGTTCCGGACCGTCTCGTGGGTGGCCATGATGTTCAGCGCGGGCATGGGCATCGGCCTGATGTTCTACGGGGTCAACGAACCGCTGACGCACTTCGCGTCGCCGCCGCCGGGCACCGTCCCGGGTGGCACGGACGAGGCCGTCCAGACCGCGATGGCGACCACGCTGTTCCACTGGACCCTGCACCCGTGGGCGATCTACGCGGTGGTCGGCCTGGCCATCGCCTACGGCAGCTTCCGGCGGGGACGCAGCCAGCTGATCAGCGCGGCGTTCGCGCCGCTGCTGGGCAGGCGCGCCGCGGGCGGTGCGGGCCGGGCCATCGACGTGCTGGCGATCTTCGCGACGCTGTTCGGGTCGGCGGCCTCGCTCGGGCTCGGCGCGCTCCAGATCGGCAGCGGCCTGCGCGCCGCGGGCTGGCTGGGCGGCGCGGGCAACGCGGTCCTGGTGGGCGTGATCGCGGTGCTGACCGCGGCGTTCGTCGCCTCGGCGGTGTCGGGCGTGGCCAGGGGCATCCAGTGGCTGTCGAACACCAACATGGTGCTGGCCGTGGTGCTCGCGGTGTTCGTGTTCGTCGTCGGCCCGACGGTGTTCGTGCTCAACCTGGTGCCCGCCGCGATCGGCGACTACTTCCGAGACCTGGCCGACATGGCGAGCCGCACGGCCGCGGTCGGCGGCGACGCCACCCAGGAGTGGCTGGCCGGGTGGACGATCTTCTACTGGGCCTGGTGGATCTCGTGGACGCCGTTCGTCGGCGTGTTCATCGCCCGGATCAGCCGGGGCCGCACGATCCGCCAGTTCGTGACCGGCGTCGTCGGCGTGCCGAGCCTGGTCAGCCTGATGTGGTTCTGCGTGTTCGGCGGCACCGCCATCTTCGCCGAGCGCGAGGGCGCCGGCCTGGTGGGCGCCGCCACCCCGGAGGGGCAGCTGTTCGCCCTGCTCGACGGCTTCCCGCTGGCCACCGCGGCGAGCGTGGTGGTCATCGTGCTGGTGGCGATCTTCTTCATCTCCGGCGCGGACGCCGCCTCGGTCGTGATGGGCACGCTCTCCCAGCGCGGCTCGATCCGCCCGGCCAAGGCGGTCGTGGTCTTCTGGGGCGTGCTGACCGGCGCGGTGGCCGCGGTGATGCTCCTGGTCGGCGGCTCGAACGGGCTCACCGGCCTCCAGAACCTGACCATCATCGCCGCGCTGCCGTTCCTGGTGGTGATGATCGGCCTGTGCGTGGCCCTGGCCCGCGACCTGCGCAGCGACCCGCTGATCCGGCGCGAGGCCCGGGTCGCCGAGGTCATCGAGGAGGTGCTCCAGCCGCAGGACCCGGAGGAGAAGGCCCTGCGCCTGGTCAAGCGGCTCATACGCCGAGGCGTTTGAGCAGCTCGGCCTCCAACCCGTCCAGGTCGGCCGACACGGCGCGGTGCGCGGCCCGGCGCCGTGCCGGGGGCATCCGCTCCGAGGCGCGCACGGCCGCCAGCAGCTGGCCCAGCCGCCGCTCGGTGGTCTCCACGTAGCCCCGGTCGCTTCCCCGCACCTGCTCCAGGGCCTCGTCGAAGCCCGTGATCCGGGCGTGCAGCGCCGCGCCGCGGCCCGAGTACCTGGTCAGCTGGTCGACCGGCACGCCCAGCCGGGAGGCCCGGTAGTGGTCGTAGCGGTCGCTGACCAGGGCGGCGGTGCGGACGGCGATCGGCATGACCACCGGGATCAGCGCGGGCGCCAGCACCTTGGCCACGCCCACGAGGTTCCTCGCCCTGCTCGGGGTGAACCCCTTGCCCTTCGCGCGCGCCATGGCGGCACCTCCTCACCGCAAACAGTAGAGCCGCCGGGGCAAAAGATCGACTCGACTCCGAGAGGTGCCGGCACGGGGACGTGCCCGGCGGCCTACCCTGCAACAGTGACTCCCCAGGTGCAGCTCGACGCCGGAGTGGTCACTCGTTGCCGGCGGCGGGTGCACCTCGAACACGACCCCGCGCTGCGCGACGCGCCGAAATCGCCGCCCGACCCGACCGGCCAACAGCGCCGGGCCGACGCCGGCGAGCACCGCCGCGCGGTGGCCGCGGCCCTGGGCCGGTTCGTCGGCTCCGACCTGGTGGAGGTCCCGCAGGACGTCCCCGCGGCGGACCGCGAGCGGGCGACCGCCGCCGCGATGGCGGCGGGCGTGCCGTTCATCTGGGGCGCCGCCCTGCCGCGCGACCCGGTGGGCGGCCGGCGCGGCGGCATCGACCTGCTGGTCCGGGAGGCCACCGGCTACGTGCCGGTCCTCGTGGTCCGGCACAAGGTCAGCGACCCCGGCCAGGGCGCCCGCACCTCGCCGCTGTCCCACCCGCTGCCCGGCGGCTCCCGGCACGACCCGCTGCGCAAGGTGCGCCCGCAGCCGCGCGACCAGCTCCGCCTCGCCCACGCCCAGCGCCAGCTCCAGGCGGCCGGGTTCGCCGCGCGCGGCCGCGCGACCGGCGGCGTGGTCGGCATGGACGCCGACGTCGTCGTCTGGCACGACCTGGAGGCGCCGAACTGGCCCAACAGCCGCACCGCCCTGTCGGAGTACGACTCGCGCTTCGCCGACCGCCTGGCCGTGGCCGCCGCGGCGGCCACCGGCGCCGAGCCCCTGGCCAGGCCGTCGCGCATCGTCGAGTGCCGCAGCTGCCCGTGGTGGCCGGTGTGCGAGGAGGACCTGCGCCGGGCCGGGGACGTCAGCCTCGTCGTGCGCGGCGAGGACGCCGCCGCCCTGCGCAAGGTCGGCGTCACCACGGTCGACCGGCTGGCCGAGCTGGACCCGGGCACCCCGGTCACCCCGCTGGTCGGGATGCTCCACGAGGACGCGGTGATCCTGGCCCGCGCCTGGCAGCGCGACCTGACCGTGGTGCGCCGCGTGTCGCGGATGGACGTCCCCCGCGCCGACGTGGAGGTGGACGTCGACATGGAGAGCTTCGGCGACCTCGGCGCCTACATGTGGGGCTGCCTGCTGTCCGGCGCGGACGTGGGCGTGGCGCACGGCTACCGGGCGTTCGCCACCTGGGAACCGCTGCCGTGCGACGACGAGGCCCGCTCGTTCGCCGAGTTCTGGGGCTGGCTCACCGACGTCCGGCTGCGCGCCCGCGCCCGGGGCCTGACCTTCCGCGCCTACTGCTACAACGAGCTGGCCGAGAACCGCTGGCTGCTCGGCTCGGCCGCCCGGTTCAAGGGCCGCCCCGGCATCCCGACCACCGCCCAGGTGAAGGAGTTCATCCAGTCCGACGCCTGGGTCGACCTGTTCGGCATCGTCCAGGACCAGTTCCTGTGCGCCCACGGCAAGGGCCTGAAGACGATCGCCCCGGCGGCCGGCTTCACCTGGCGCGACCCGGAGGCGGGCGGCGAGAACTCGATGCGCTGGTACCGCGACGCGGTGGGCATGGACGGCCACCCGCCGAACCCCGTGCAGCGCGACCGCCTGCTGGTCTACAACGAGGACGACGTCCGGGCCACCCACGCCCTGCGGGTGTGGATGACCTCGGACGCCATGGACGACCTGCCCTTCGCGGGCGACCTCTGAGGCAGCGGGAGCGACCCGGTCGGAGGAGCCGGGTTCAGCGCGGCGCCATCCGCAGCGCCCCGTCCATCCGGATGACCTCGCCGTTCAGGTAGTCGTGCCCGACGATCGACAGGACCAGCGCGGCGTACTCCTCCGGCAGCGCCAGCCGCTTCGGGAACGGCACCCCGGCCGCCAGCCCGGCCCGGAACTCCTCCGACACGGTCGCCAGCATCGGCGTGTCCACGATGCCCGGCGCGATGGTCATCACCCGCACGCCCACCGACGACAGGTCCCGCGCCGCCGGGAGCGTCATGCCCGCCACCGCCGCCTTGGACGCCGCGTACGCGACCTGCCCGATCTGCCCGTCGAACGCCGCGACCGACGCGGTGTTGACCACCACGCCGCGCTGCCCGTCCGCCAGCGGCCCGGTCTTCGCCATCGCCGCGGCCGCGAGCCGCAGCACGTTGAACGTCCCCACCAGGTTGACGTCGATCACCCTGCGGTACAGGTCCAGCGGGTGCGGGCCCGCCTTGCCCGCGGTCCGCGCCGACGGCGCGATGCCCGCGCAGTTCACCACCACCCGCAGCGGCGCGCCGGACCCGGCGGCCGCGTCGACGGCGGCCTGGACGTCCTCCTCCGAGGTGACGTCCGCCGTCAGGTAGGTCACGCCCTCGACGACCGGCGCGGCCTCCACCGACAGGTCGAGCGCGTACACGGCCGCACCGCGCGCGGCCAGCGCCCGTGCCGTCGCCGCGCCCAACCCGGACGCGCCGCCCGTGACGATCGCCGCGGTACCCGAGATCTCCATGCATCCTCCCTGTCCACCGACGGGAGGAGGTTAACGGTCGTTCAGCCCCCGGTCCTCCGAGAGGTGCAGCAAGGCGACCAGGGGCACGGCCGCGAGCAGCGCCAGCCCCACGAACAGCAGCGGGATCACGACGAGTTCCATGCCGAAGACAGTGCCCCGATCCCGGCGGGCCCGCGTCCGCCGCGAGGGGTGTTCCCGGGTACACCCGGGGGACTACCCGGCTCACTCTCCGCATACGACCACAGGTCGACCCGGGCCGGCGGCGCGCATCGGCCGAAGCATGAGCGACCATCGACTTCAGTAGATCTTCAGCAGACAATCTCCTTAGCGGGGGTAACAAAAGCGAGGCGCTCGACGTACGTTGGCGGCCATGTTCACCACCCGCCCTGAACTCGTGGGCACGCACGGCATGGTCGCGTCCACGCACTGGCTCGCCTCCGGCGCGGGCATGGCCGTCCTGGAGGACGGCGGCAACGCCTTCGACGCCGCGGTCGCCGCCGGCTTCGTGCTCCAGGTGGTCGAACCGCACCTCAACGGACCCGGCGGCGAGGTGCCGGTGGTGTTCGCCGCGGCCGGCGAGACGTCGCCGCGGGTGCTGTGCGGGCAGGGCGTGGCGCCCGCCGGGGCCACCACCGCCCACTACCGGGGCCTCGGCCTGGACCTCGTGCCCGGCAGCGGCCTGCTCGCCGCCACCGTGCCCGGCGCGTGGGACGGCTGGCTGACGCTGCTGCGCGACTACGGCACCAAGACGCTGCGCGACGTGCTCGGCCACGCCATCGGCTACGCGCGCGACGGGTTCCCGGTGCTGGAGCGCGTGTCGTTCACCGTCTCGACGGTCGCCGACCTGTTCCGCGAGCACTGGGCCCCCTCCGCCGAGCTGTGGCTGCCCGGCGGCAAGCCGCCCGTGGCCGGCTCGCGGTTCCGCAACCCCGCGCTGGCCGACACCTGGGAGCGGCTGCTGGCCGCCGCCGAGGCCGCCGGGTCGGACCGGGAGGCGCAGATCGAGGCCGCGCGGCGGGCGTGGTCGCAGGGGTTCGTCGCGGCGCGCGTGGACGAGTTCTGCCGGACCGCCTTCCGCGACGACTCGGGCGCGGACCACGCCGGGGTGCTGACCGGCGAGGACATGGCCACGTGGGAGGCGTCCTACGAGGACGCGGTGACGGTGGAGTTCGGCCGGTGGACCGTGGCGAAGCCCGGCGCGTGGACGCAGGGGCCCGTGCTGCTCCAGCAGTTGCTGCTGCTGGAGGGCTTCGCGGACCGCCTGGCCTACGCCGACGGCGCGCCCACCGCGGAGACCGTGCACCTGGCGGTGGAGTGCGCGAAGCTGGCGTTCGCGGACCGGGAAGCCTGGTACGGGGACGGCGAGGTGCCGCTGGACGTGCTGCTGTCCCGCGAGTACGCGGACGCGCGGCGCGCGCTCGTCACCGGGGAGGCGTCGCTCGACCTGCGCCCCGGCTCACCCCTCGGCGCGCCGCCGCTGCTCCCGGCGCACGTGCGGCGCGGCCCGGTGGCCCCGGACGGCGAGCAGGGCGGTGCGCTCGGGGAGCCGACCGTCTCCCGCACCGGGTCGGTCAAGGGCGACACCGTGCACGTCGACGTGGTCGACCGCTGGGGCAACCTCGTCTCGGCCACCCCGTCCGGCGGGTGGCTCCAGTCGTCCCCGGCCATCCCGTCGCTGGGCTTCTGCCTGGGCAGCCGGGCGCAGATGTTCTGGCTGGACGAGGGGCTGCCGAACTCGCTGGCCCCGAACAAGCGGCCCCGGATCACGCTGTCCCCGTCGCTGGCCCTGCGCGACGGCCTGCCCTCGATGGCGTTCGGCACCCCCGGCGGCGACCAGCAGGACCAGTGGCAGCTGGGCTTCTGGCTCGCGCACACCACGGGCGGGATGAACCTCCAGGCCGCGATCGACTCGCCGATGTGGCACACCAACGCGTTCCCCAGCTCGTTCTACCCGCGGTCGTGGACGCCGGGCGAGGTCGTGGTGGAGTCGCGGTTCGCCGGGGCCGATGAGCTGCGCGAGCGCGGGCACGTCGTGGTGGACGCGGGGCCCTGGGCGCTGGGTCGCATGTCGGCGGTGGCGAGGGACGCCCGTGACGGTCTGCTGCGCGCCGCCGCCAACCCGCGCGGTGGCCAGGGCTACGCGGTGGGTCGCTAGGGGCTGGGCCGCTCGCCGTCGGGTCGAACGGGGTTGGAACGGTCCCGACCCGAGGGGGAGGGGGCCGGGACCGTTCCGGCTCGTGGTCGGCCCGCCGGCGGTGCGCGCCGGCGGGCGCGCCGGTCAGCGGCCCAGGTCCACCTGGAGCTCGACCGGCAGGCCGCGCCTGGCCTTCTCGGCCAGCGGCGGGACGACCTCGCGGACGTGCTCGCCGATGCCCTCCGGGCCGATGTCGCGCGGCGTGATCGTCCGCACGTGCCCGGCCAGTTCGTTCGTGTCGACGCGGAGCACGTCGCCCACGCGCACCAGCCTGCCCGGCTCGGCGTCGACGTCCGGCCGCGTCTCCAGGCCGAGGTCGGCCGCCTGCGCCGTGCCGCCCAGGCCGAGCACGACAGCGGTGCTGCCGAGGGCGACCGTGACCCCCGCGATGGTCTTCCTGAGGTTCATGGCGGGAAAGTTTCGCAATGCGGGGCACCGGTTCAAGCTCGGCAATCCCTCCAGGTGGATTTGTTCACCCGCTCCGGTGGCCTACGACGGTCGTCGTACCCGCGGGAGCCGCCTCCCGACCGATGCCGGGCGACCCCGCGGTCCCGTACCTTCGGCCCATGTCATGGCCTGCGTGGGTCTGGTTCGCGGCGACGTTCGCGCCGCTGCTGTGGCGCAGGCGCTTCCCGGTCGCGGTCGTCGCGGTCACCGGGGCGTCCACGTGGCTGTTCTACGTCACCGGCCACTGGGGCCCGCTGATCGCCGCCCCCGCCGCCGCGGTCCTCTCGCTGGGCCGGACCCGCCTGGCCGAGCAGCGCGGCCGCCAGGTGGAGGAGGAGCGGCTGCGCATCGCCCGCGAGGTCCACGACGTGGTCGCGCACAGCCTCGCCATGATCAACGTGCAGGCCGGCGTCGCCGCGCACGTGGCCGACCGCCGGCCCGAGGAGGCGGTCAAGGCCCTCCGCGCCATCAAGGAGGCCAGCGGGCACGCCCTGGACGACCTCCGCGCCACCCTGGGCGTCCTGCGCGCCGGCGGGGACGCCGCCCCGGTGCCCGGCCTCGACCGGCTCGACGAGCTGGTGGCGCCCGTGCCGAAGGCGGTGGTCCGGGGCGACCCGGGCGAGGTGCCCGCCTCCGTGGGCGCGGCGGCGTACCGGGTGGTGCAGGAGGCGCTGACCAACGCGGTGCGGTACGCGCCGGGCGCCACCGCCGTCGTGGTCGGGTTCCGGCGCACCGAGCGGGCCCTGGAGCTGACCGTCACCGACGACGGCGCCGGGGGCGCGGACCGGCCGGCGCAGGGCGCGGGCGCGGGGCTGCGGGGCATGGCCGAACGCGTCGAAGCGCTCGGCGGCACGCTGGAGGCCGGTCCGACGGCCACCGGGTTCGCCGTGCGGGCGGTCCTACCGTGGGGGGTTCGTGGTGATCAGGGTGGTCCTGGCGGACGACCAGGCGCTGGTGCGGGCGGGCTTCCGCCTGCTGCTGGACACCGAGGACGGCTTCGAGGTCGTCGGCGAGGCCGGTGACGGGGCGGAGGCCGTGCGCCTGGCCCACGAGCACCGCCCGGACGTCGTGGTCATGGACGTCCGGATGCCCGGCACGGACGGGCTCGCCGCGACCAGGCGGGTCTGCGCCGAGCTGCCCGGGGTCCGGGTCCTGGTGCTGACCACCTTCGACGTCGACGAGTACGTGTTCGAGGCGTTGCGCGCCGGGGCGTCCGGGTTCCTGCTCAAGGACACCGAGCCGGTGGAGCTGCTGCGCGCCCTGCGGGTGGTGGCGGCCGGCGAGGCGCTGCTCGCGCCGAGCGTCACCCGGAGGCTGATCGAGGAGTTCGCGAGCCGCCCGGAGCACCGCCGCCCCGACCCCCGGGCGCTGCGCGAGCTGACCGCGCGGGAGCGGGAGGTGCTGACCCTGGTGGCCGCCGGCCTGGCCAACGACGAGATCGCCGGGCAGTTGGGAATCAGCCCGGCGACCGCCCGCACGCACGTCAGCCGGGTGATGACGAAACTGGCCGCTCGCGACCGCGCGCAACTCGTGGTGCTCGCTTACGAATCGGGATTGGTCTCGCCGCGACGAGGGTGAATATTCCTTGTGCCCCCGCCGCGCGCACCCCCTCGCGCACCGCGCCGGCCATCCTCGCGGACCGCCGGGTATTGCCCAGGAAAAGTCCACGCAATTGCGCAATAATCACGGAACGTAACGGAAAAGCAACTACCCGCCGCATTTTGTGTGCGGCGGGTGACGTTAACGAAGGGTGAACTAGGCGATCGCGCCGGGGGGCAGCTTCAGCTTGAACGGCAGCGTGGTCACGACCGCGAGGTCCGACGCCGTCTTGCGCATCAGCGAGGGCGCGTTCCGCGCGCCGGGCTCCGGCAGGTCGAGCAACCGGTCGACGGCCTCGACCAACGGGCCCTCGTAGATCCAGACGGCCTGAGCGGCGCGCTTGCTGTCCCGGACGGCGGGCAACCGGCCGGCGCGGGCCTCGGTCTCCGACCAGAACAGGATGGAGTCGATGAAGCCGCGGCGCTGCTTGAACGCCATGATGCGGTCGAGCTGGCCGTCCTCGTCCCGGAGGTGGAGGAACTGGAACCCGCTCTCGCGCAGTTCGATCACCTTGCTCAGAGCGAGATCCATGACGCACCTACCTCTTGTTCCGAGGCCCCCTAGCAGGCACAGCCCGTACAACGTGAAAATGATCGTACGGCAAGCGGACAATCCGCCATAGGGACTAGGCCGGTGGGGCGGCTTCAATGCGGACATCCGCCGCCCCGCTTTTGCTCGGGCGGCGCTGGGAGGGAACGGTCCACGCCGAATATGCGCTTGTACCGGGTGACGAGGGTCACAGCGTTCTCCACCGCTCCTCCGGCCACCGGTCCGTCGCGCCGCCCGCGCGCGGGTGCGCCACGGGCTCGGGCCGCGGGTGGGCGATCCCGTGGCGCCCGCGGAACCCGTTGGTGGACGTCGGGCACCACCGCGGGGTTGCCCGGATCACCCGCCCGGGACGCGCCGGTGCCGCCAACCCCCGAACGAGCGAACCGGCGGCCGGCTACCCTGCCGGGCATGAGCAGTGAGCGGACCAAGGGCCTCCCCGCCGTGCCCGAGTCGTTCCTGCCCCGCGAGCACGTCTTCTACCGACCGCGCCACAGCCACCGCCAGCGCGGCGCGCTGATCGCGGCGACCGCGTTCTTCTGCGTGCCCCTGCTGCTGCTCGTGGTCGGCGTCCGCCCGGCCGAGTTCGAGAACCGGAAGCTGGCCCCGTTCCCCTCGGTCACCGCCGGCTGGGGCTTCTTCACCGGCCTCAACTCCTGGGCGGCCGACCACCTCCCGCTGCGGGACCGGGCCGTGGCCGCCGCGGACGGGGTCAGCCGGGGCGTCTTCGGCGAGCCCTACCCGTTCGGGGAGAAGCACGACACGGGCCCGGTCCTCGGCCTGGTGCCGGACCAGGAGGCCGAGGACGTGCCGCTCACCGGCGTGGAGATCCCCCGGGCCAGCGGGTTCCCGGTCGTGGTCGAGGGGCGGGACAACTGGCTCTACCTCGGCTACGACGTCCAGGCCGCCTGCCAGCCGAACAAGTCCCTGGACGAGGTGTTCGGCGGGCTGAACGCGCTGCGCGCGGGCGTCGAGGCGTCCGGCAGGCGGTTCGTGCTGGTCGTCGCGCCCAACAAGGCGACCGCGGTGCCCGAGCACCTGCCCGGGAGCTACCTCGGCAGCAAGTGCCACGACGCGGCGCGGGACGAGTTCTGGCGCCGGCTCGTGCCCGACACCGGGGCCCTCGACCTGCGCGCCGGGCTGCGGGCGGAGGGGGAGCGGCTCGGCCGCCCCGTCTACGACAAGATCGACACGCACTGGACGCACGAGGGCGGCCTGGTGATGGTCCGCGCGGTCGCTGAGGCGGTGCAGCCCGGCTCCACCACCCGCTGGCGGCAGACCGAGGCGCAGGTGTCCCAGGTGGCCGGCGACCTGCCAACCCTGGTCGGCCGCACCCAGAAGCGCCCGGTGCAGGTCTACGACCTCGCCCCGGACGGCGGGACGGTGCGCAGCCGCCCGGTCCGGGACGACCTGCGGGAGCCCAAGCGCTTCACCCAGCCGCGGGGGTCGGGCGGGGTGACGTCGAAGGTCGGCCTGATCGGGGACTCCTTCGCCTTCACCATGAGCAGCTACCTGGTCGGCGGGTTCGCGGACCTGTCCATGGTGCACAGCGACCTGGTCGGCACCGACCCCGCCAAGGTCGGCCGGATGCTGGCCGAGCAGGACGTGGTGGTGGTCGAGGCGGTCGAGCGCAGCCTGGTGGCCGGCATCAACACCCTGCTGGCCCCCGGCGCGGTCGACGCGATCGTCGGCGAGCTGGCCAAGCGCCCCCGCTGACCCCGCCGACCCCGCCGACCCCCGGGCCCGGCCGCCGCCCCCGACCCCCGAGCCCGGCCGCGCCGGTCACGCGCTCAGCGACCGCTGCCAGGTGCGGTGCGGGTGCAGGTCCAGCGGCCGGAGCGGGACGTCGGGCCGGTGCCGGTGCAGCAGCACCTGCTGGACCAGCTCCGAGGGCACCTCCCCGGTCGCCACCCGCAACCAGAAGACGTGGTCCTCCAGGCCGTCCAGCAGCGGGTCCTCGGTCCACCCGCCGAACGCGTCGACCACCGACCGCCGCACCAGGTAGCCGGAGCCCAGGTAGGGCAGCAGGCGCAGCCTGCGCTCCTCCGGCGGCAGCGCGCCGACCAGGCCCTCCACCGGGTCGCCGACCGGGCAGTGCGCGACGTCCGCGGCCGTCGCGAGCAGCCGCTCCAGCAGGTGGCGCGAGGCGCGCAGGCCCGCGTCCACCACCAGCAGCCACTCGGCGCCGGACCGCTCCAGCAGCCCGTTCCGCGCGACCCCGCGCCCCAGCGGCGTCTCGTGCTGGAGCACGGCGGTGGCGTGCCCGCGCGCGGGCGGGGACGTGCCGTCGACGCAGACCAGCAGCCGCTCGGGCCGCACCGTGCCGCCGAGCAGGTCCAGCAGCAGCTCGTCCGGGTCGGGCTCGCCGGGCCGGTGCACCACCAGCACGTCCACGTCGGCCGTGCCGGAGCGCGTCGACGGGTGCTCGTGCCAGCCGCGGCCGGACACCCGCTGCGCGAACGAGGTCCGCTCCACCGCCAGCGCCGCGGCGGTCACCTCCAGGTCCAGCACCTCGCGGCCCAGCGACGGCACCCCGCCGAACCTCGGGTCCCACGACGGCGTGTCCACCGCCAGCGGCGGCTGCGCCGACTCGGCCTGCGGCGTGGGCAGCGCGGGCAGCGGCGCGGGCGTCCCGGGACCGGCCAGCACGGTGGCGGCCAGGTCCACCAGCGCGCGGGCCGAGCCGAGCATGTCGAGCCGGTCGCGGACGAAGTCGTAGCCCGCCAGCCGCAGCTCGCGCTCCCGGTCCGGCCGGGCGGTCAGCGCCGCCGCGACCGCGCCCAGCGAGCGGGCGCGGGCCACCACCAGGTGCTCGCCCGGGACCAGCGGCTCGATGTCGGACGAGGGCTCGGTGACCACCACGCAGCCATTGGTCAGCGCCTCCAGCACCCGCACCCACTCCAGCGCCTTCGACTGCTCGCGGTGCAGGTTGATCAGCACCCGGGAGTCGGCGAGGTGCCGGAACTTCTCCTCACCGGGCAGGAAGTCGACCCGCCGCCCGCCCATCGGCTCGTGCGGCGGGGTCAGCAGCCGCACCCGCAGGTCGTCCAGGTCGGCCGAGAACGAGTTGAGCAGCACCGACCGGCGCCGCTCGGCGGTGCCCAGGTAGGTCACGTCCACGTGCCGCTCGGAGTCGGGGTCGCCGCCCCAGCGGTCCCACAGCGGCGTGTACCCGAGCTGGAAGTGCTCCACCGCGACGCCGCGGCGGCGCAGCTCCGCGATGGAGTCGAGGTTGATGTCCACCGCGCCGGCCAGCGACGGGATCAGGCCCGCGGTGCGCTCGAAGGTCATCGTGCCGGGGTGCTCGACGCAGAACGCGATGGTCCGGGCGCGCAGCGCGGCGGACGGCCGGTCCGCCACCGGCGTCACGTAGAAGTACTCGTGCGGCACGACGAGGTAGACGGTGTCGTCGGCCGGCGCGGGGAACCGGCCGACCGCGGTGCGCGCCCGACCTCCCGCGCGCCGCACGGCGTCCGCGACGACCTCGAACAGCTCCTCCATGAACGCCGAGCCGCCGGCGGCGGACACCAGGCACAGGTCGGGGCTCACGGCTGGCGCCCGCGGCGGCGCACGGCCCGCAGCGGCGCGGTCACCCGCCAGCTCACCGTCGCCCTGGTCGCGGCCAGCTCGCGGGCCAGGTGCGCGGCCCGCGCCTCGGCCGCGGCCACCCGGTCCCGCTCGCCCGCGGGCGTGGTCGGCGCGGGTCCGGCGGTCTCCACGCCGCCCGTGCCGGCCAGCGCGAGCTCGGCGTCCAGCAGCCGCAGCCGCAGCCGGTCGCGTTCCGCGCGGGTCCGGGTCAGCTCGGCGCGCAGCGCCTCCCGGTCCTGGTGCGCGCCGGCCAGCTCGGCGCTCAGCGCCTCGTCCCGGTCCTCGCGGTCCGAGCCCGTCCGGAGCCGGTCGCCCAGCTCCGAGACCTGCTCGGCGAGCCGGTCGCGGTCGGCCATCAGCCCGCGCGTCGTCTCGTCGGCCTCGCGCAGCTGCTCGAGCAGCCTCTCCCGCTCGGAGACGAAGACCACGCGCTCGGCCCGCAGCCTGGTCAGCTCGGCGCGCACGGGGCCGGGCAGGTCGGTCAGGTCCTCGTCGGTCATGCCACGTCCCCCTGTTCGGCGATGGTGCTGAGCACCTCGGAGTACTCGTCGGCGTAGCCGGTCGGGTCGAGCCAGCCGCGCAGCCGGTCGAACGCGCCGGCGGCGACCTCGGCGCGCCGGGCCGCGGGCGTCTCCACGGCCCGCAGCAGCGCCACGGTCAGCGCGTCCACGTCGTTCGGCTCGAACAGCCAGCCGGTGACCCCGTCGTCGATCATCTCGCGCGCGCCGAACACGTCGCTGGCCACGACCGGCAGGCCGCAGCACACGGCCTCCAGGATCGACCGGGGCAGCGACTCGACGTCCGAGCTGTTGACGAACAGGTCGGCGGCGTGGAACCACGGGGTCGGGTCGCGCTGGATCGGCACGAGCCGCACGGAGCCGTCCAGCCCGTGGCGCTCGACCAGCGCGTCCAGCGCCAGGCCGTAGGGCGTCGGGTGCTGGCCGACGACCGCCAGCCGCAGGTCCGGGAACATCGGCCGGATCCGCTCCACCGCGGAGATCAGCGCGGCCTGGCCCTTGCGCGGCTCGACCACGCCCACGTTGAGCAGCAGCAGCGCGTCGTCCGGCACGCCCAGCGCCCGGCGCGCCTCGGCGCGCCTGCGCTCGCTGATCCGGCCGCCGAACCGGACCATCGGCGTGCCGTAGCGGATCGTGCGGCACCGCTGGGGCTCGGAGTAGCGGGCGAACATCTCCTTGGTGGCGTCGGCGACGAACAGCAGCCGGTCCACCTCGCCCAGGCTGTGCTCCCAGCGCCGCTTCACCGCGGGCGCCAGGCCGGCGGGGCCCCAGTTGAGGAAGGAGAAGTCCGCCAGCTCGAAGCTCTCGTGCACCACCCAGGCGGTCGGCAGCCCGGCCCGCTTGGCCGCGTCGGCCGCGCTGAACGCGCCCAGCGTGTTGACCAGCGCGACGCCCGCGCCGGACGCGGCGGCCAGCAGCGCCAGCTCCGACACGTGGCCCTCGTAGGCGGCCAGGTCGCCGGTCCGGTAGTGCGAGGTCAGGTGCACCGGGATGCCCAGCGCGGCGCAGTCCTCGCGCAGCGGGCCGTCGATCGGGGTCACCACGGTGGCGGCCCAGTCGTGCTTCTTGACCAGGCCGGTCAGCAGCTCCTGGAGCCACAGCTGGCCGCCGCCGATGGCGAGGCTGTGCGTGAACACCAGGACGTGCCGGGGGTCGGTGCGCGGGGTGACGCGCGCCAGCAGGTCGGTGCTCTGCCGCTCCAGCAGCTCGGCGAGCAGGTCGTCGGACGCGTCGCCGGCCGGGTTGCGCACGGTCGCGAACCGGGTCGGCGTGTACGCCTCGCCCACGCCCTCCGTGACCATCCGCACCCGGACCGACACCCGCCGCTCGCCGCCGGGCGGCACCGCCACCGGCACGCGCGCCTCGAACCCGCTGATGCCCGCCTCGGTGAACTCGGGGAACGCCGCGGCGACGTCCGGCCGCGGCAGCCGCGTGCGCGCCCGCACCGCCGGGCTGCCCTCCACGAACACCTCGACCAGGCTCGGCACCTGGCTGTTCAGCATCGCCCAGCCGCTGACCAGCACCAGGTCGCCGCTCACGGTCGAGTCGGCGGCCGGGCCGTCCAGGTCGGCCAGCAGCAGCGGCTGCCCGCCGTCGGGCGAGCCGACCACGACCACCTCGGCCGCCAGCGGCTCACCGCCCGGCCCGTGCACGCTGATCGGGTGCGCCCCGTTCGGCAGCGCCTCGACGGCGGCCGCGGCCCAGCCCAGCGCACCGCGCGGCGCGCCGGGGAACCCGACCTCGCGCACGGCCGCGGGCCGGCCCGCCAGGTGCACCACCAGGTCGGAGACCGACCCCACGCCCGACACCCAGCCGCGCACCTCGAACCGGTGCCCCACCGGCCCGTCCGGCAGCTCGACGTACCCGATCACCGTTCCCCCTCAACACCCGGCGACGGTTTCGCCCAACCGCGTCCGCCACGCCGCTCTCAAGTAGTCCTGCTCGCGCCGCAGCCCGGCCCCGGCCGAGGCGCCGCTGATCCGCGTCGCCTGGAAGCGCGCCTCGCGCTCGGCCGCCTCCTCGACGAAGTTCGGCGCGTGGCCGAGCAGCACGCCCAGCCACCCCGCGAGGTCGCGGACCGTCGTGCACTCGCCCGCGCCGCGCCACCCGGCGCCCGCCAGCTGGTCGGCGGTCAGCAGCACGCCGCGCTGCTCCACCTCGGCCACGGTCACGCCCGCGACCTGCCACTCCAGGTCGATCGCGCGCAGACCGCCCGCGGTGACCACGAGGTTGTGCGGCACCAGGTCCCAGATCGCCGGGCCCAGCGCGTCCGCCTCGGCGCGCAGCAGGTCCCGCCAGCCGCACAGCGCGTCCTCGACCCGCCACGGCTCGTCCAGCACGGTCGACAGCAGCGGCCTGCCCTCGTGCACCGGCTCGGCGTAGGCGCGCACCGAGACCAGGTCGTCGCCCTGCGGCAGCAGCGGGGTGCGCCGCACCTCGCCGTCGACCACCTCGGCCCTGGTGCACCAGCGCGCCGCGCGCTCGGTGTTGAAGTACACCGCGAGGCGCCGCTCGGGCCACAGCGGCGGTGCCGCGCCGTCGTCACCGGGGCCGTCGTCGCGGGCGGCCACGACCAGGAAGCTGTTCCAGACCTGGTCGCCCAGGCCGGCCGCGACGAACTCGCGCCACACCGCGGCCTCGTCCACCGGGCGCGGCTCGTCGTGGCCCCAGTCCGGGCTGGGGAACCTCGGGATGCCGCACGCCAGCTCCGGGTGCGCGCGCACCAGCCCGTCGTCCAGGACCGCGCGGGTGATCTTGTAGTCCGGGAAGCAGCCGAGCGTGCGCGCCACCCGGTACCCGGACCGGGCCAGCAGGTCCTCCAGCGGCTTGCGGGCGAACGTGCGCGCCGGCGCGCCGCCCGGGTAGCCCTGCACGCCGTCCCAGCGCTTGCCGCTGTGGTCCTCGTGGCCGCCCGCCAGGTACTTCACGCCCAGCTGGTTCTCGATCGCGAGCACCAGCGCACCACCGGGTCGAAGCCTGCGCCGGGCCGACCGCAGGAACTCCTCGTACGGCGCGTCCGACCGGTCGCCCGCGCCGACGTACTCCAGCACCCCGACGACGAGGACCAGGTCGTAGGCGGGCTCGTCGGGCACGTCGTCGACCAGCCCGACGAACACCCGCACACCCGGCAGGTCCGCGGTGCGCCCGGCCGCCACCTCCGCGCGGGCCGGCACGGGCTCCACGGCGTCGACCGCGGCGACCCGCTCGCCCAGGTACCGGGTGATCGCGCCGCACCCGGCCCCGACCTCCAGCACCACCGCGTCGGCGGGCAGGTCGAGGGCGCGCAGCACGTTCGCGCGCCCCCGGTCGAGGTGGTACCGCTCGGCCCAGGTGCGGCCGGCGTAGTGCAGCTCGTCGCTCAGCGACCCGAGATCGGCGGCCTCGTCGACGATCGCCGCGACCATCTCCTCCCCGCCGTCCAGGTACGAGACGGCGGGGGGACCACCGAGCACCGGGCAGCGCCCCTCGGGGTGCAGCCCGCGCAGCGGAGTGGCGGGTGAGGTGGTCACTGGACCGCGGGGAACTGCTTCAACACCGCCTTGACCTGGTCCTGGAAGCTGCCGCTGAGCGCCGCCTCCTGCACCAGGGGGGTCTGCGTGATGTCGACGAGCACGACGTTGCTGCCCGACAGGTACATGCCCCGGTAGCGGCCCACCTCGGGCGTGACGCGCTTGTCGAACACCAGCGACGCGGGCATCCCGGGCAGCGGGTCCTTGATGTTGATGAAGCTCTCGGCGCGCTGCGCGAGCGCCAGCTGCTCGGCCAGCTCCGAGGCGGCCGTCTCGTCCTCGGCCGGGATCACCAGCACCGAGAACTTCTCCGCGCCCTTGCCGTCGGCCACCGGGCTCTTGGTCGCGCCGCGCCAGGCCACGTTCTCGACCCGGGCCTGCACCAGCACCTCGGCCTCGTCCGCGGACAGGACCTCGTCGGTGGGCAGGTCCTGCGGGGTGAGCACGCCGCCGTCGACGTCCTTCTTGGCGTTGAGCTCCGGGATCTGCGCCAGCAGGATCTCGTTCGGGTCGGTCGGCGTCGGCGACGTGGTCGTCTGCGCGCTGGTCGTCGTGTCACCGCCGCCCTGCGTGTCGCCGCTGCCCCGGGTGAAGAACCACACACCGCCCGCGATGGCGGCCAGCAGCACCACCACGCCGGCGATGACGGCGATCTTCTTGCCCTTGGAACCGGAGGAGGAGTCGTCGAACACCTCCGGCCCCTGCGCGATCCACGACGGCTGGTCCATCGGGCGGTAGGGGTCGTTCGGGCCGCCCCACGGCGGGGTCGCGCCCATCTGCGGCTGGTTGGCCTGCCACCCCACCGGCGGCTGCTCCATGCCGGGCGGCGGCGTCACGGGGCGCACGTACTGGGTGCGCTCGGAGTCCTTGCCGGACTGGCTGACGACCTGGGTGGCGTCGGCCTTGTTGGCGCCGCTGACGACCTGGGTCGCGTCCGGGGAGGCGGCGGCGCCCTGCTGGGGCTGCTGCGGTTGCTGCTGTTGCTGCTGGGCGTCCCAGCGGAACGGCTGGCCGAACGGGGTCTGCGGCTGGTTCTGGGGTGCCGCGGGCGTGGCGCTCGCGAGCAGCTCATCCCTGCGACGGCGGTAGTCTTCAGCCGAGATCCGGCCTTCGGCCAAGGCGCTGTCCAACTGCCGAAGATCGTCTTGCCAGGACATCGTGGGCCCCTCCAGTGCTGCTCAGGCAAAGGTCATTGTGACGTACGCGAGAGCGCTCCCCGCGTGCGCCTCCGGTCGTGCGGTCCCCTTGATCAGCCGCCGAGGACCGTGGTGATCCGGTAGAGCCGCCCACCGGACGCGACGAGGACCACGCCGTCCTCGGTGCCGGGCCCGGCGACCGCCCGCCAGCCGGCCCGACCCGTCCCGTTGACGACCTGGAGGACGTCGCGGCGGGGCAGGCCGACCGCGCCGCCCCCCACCACCGTCCCACCCCGGTCGGTGATCAGGACGCAGTCCGGCGTCCGGCCGCCGACCATCGCCCAGCCGTTGACCTCGGTGCCGCCGGTCACCGCGCCGGACTCGACGGCGCCGGAGGTCTGCTGGTCCTGGCCCGGCGGGGGCAGTTCGGCCGCGTTCGCCAGGTCGATCCGGGAACCGAGTTCCGGGCCGCCGCAGCCGAGGGTGAAGTCGTCGGTGAACGGGTAGACGCCCATCGCCCGCAGCACCGGTGTGAACTGCGGGTAGGCGAAGTTCTTCAGGATCACGGAGTCGGCCTGGAGGCGCATCGCGACCGCCAGCACCGGTTGGAGCGGGTACTTGTTGCGCGTGGTGACCGCCCACGTCGCGCCGATCGCGTAGGTGGCGACGGCCGCGGTGAGCACGGCCGCCACGACGCGGGTGGCGGACTGGGCGTGCGCCCGCGCCGCCAGCAGGACCACGAGCGCGGCCAGCGCGAGCAGGGCGATGCCCGCGTACCGGGGGGCCAGGCCCTCCGCCGCGCCGTACCGGCCGCGGCCGAGGCCGATCATCGTGGCGGCGAGGACCATGTGCGCCGCCAGGCCGTGCCAGCCGGCCGACGCGCGCCCCCGGTCGTCGCGCACCGGTTCCAGCGCGGGCACGGTGAGCATGGGGTCGCCCGACGCGGTTCCCTGGTCCAGGCGTTCCCGGTCGAGGCGCTCCAAGCCGGGACGCTCCCGGTCGGGACGCTCCAGGCCCGGACGCTCCGGACCCGGGTACTCGCGGCCCGGCTGCTCCCGGTCCAGGCGCTCCCGCACCGCGACCGCGAGCAGCACCGCGAGCAGCCCCGCCGTCAGCGTCCCGCCCGCCAGCGCGAAGTCCGCCGACGCCGCCGCCCACACCTGGCCGAGCGTGGTCAGCGCGGCGCTGAGGTAGGTGTCGGGCCCCGAGATGAACGGACCCGGGTACCCCGGACCCCGACCGGCCAGGTACCAGACCACCAGCACGACCGCGCCCAGCGGCACGGGCAGCACCACGCGCCACAGCCGGTCCCGGCGCAACCAGGCGACCAGCGCCAGCGCCGCCCACACCGGGAAGCCCGCGCCGTGCCCCAGGCAGGCGATCGCACCCAGCGCCGCGGCGGGCAGCGTGCGCCCCCGGTGCGCGAGCGCGATCGCGACCACGGCCGGCGTGAGGCCGAGCAGCCAGTGCGCGCCGCTCATGCCGATGCCGAAGTACTCGGTGGCGGCGGAGGAGAAGGTGAGGGCCGACAGCGCGGCGACGACGGCGGCGCGCTTGGTACCCGTGAGGGCGGGCGGCAACATGCTCACCAGGCAGCCGAAGATCGCCAGCGCCATGAGCACGCTGAACAGGCTCAGCGGCCAGTTCTGGCCGTCGAACAGCTTCGCGTCGAGCCAGAAGAGCAGCGAGACCAGGACCGCCGGGTGGTCGTTGTGCAGCACGAACAGCTCGGCGGGCCGCAGCTCGCCGGTCGGGGTGGTGACGCGGCCCAGCAGCAGCCAGAAGTCGCCGTAGTTCAACCTGGGGGAGCGGAACGCCTCCACCACGGCGAGCACGAACGGGACGGCGGCCAGCAGGTGGAGCGACAGCGGGGCGGCGCGTCCGCGGCGGCGCGGGGGCCGCTCGGCCCGTCGTTCGGCCAAGACCTCTACTGCCACCTGTTCACCATCACCATTCCGTGCCGAACCTCCGTGCGGGGTTATGAGAACGCACAAAGGTACCCGGCACGGTGAAGACGACCGGATCGTTACCCGGTCACCGGGTTCCGTGATGGCGCGCACGCAACGTCACATGTGGTGACGTACCGTGCCCGCGTGGTTTCCGCAGCACTGCTCCAATGGCAGTCGAGCCGCAAGGCGAAGCTCGACAACCTGCTCAAAGCCCACCTGGCCGTCGGCGGCTCGAAAGCCGGCCGCCGCTGGGCCACCGAAGAACTGAACCACGCGATCATCCTGAGACTCGCCAGCGAGTTCCAGGGTTACTGCCGCGACCTGCACGACGAGGCGATCCAGTTCGTGGTGCACTCCACCGCTTCCGCCGACCCGGAGGTGCGCCGGGTGCTCACGTTCTCGTTCCTCGCCGCCCGCAGGCTGGACCGGGGCAACGCCGAACCCGGTGCGCTGGGCAACGACTTCAGCCTCTTCAACGTGGACCTGTGGCCGAACCTGCACGCGCACTACCCGACGAAGTCCTCTGAATGGCGCCGCAGGCTCGAAATGCTGAACAAGGCCCGCAACGGCATCGCGCACGACGACAAGAAGAAGATCGCCGACGTGGTCGCGGCCGATTGGCCCCTGACGCTCCCGTCCGTCAAGCGGTGGCGCAGTGGCCTGGACGGCCTGGCCAGGGGCATGGACCATGTGGTCAACGAAAGCTTGCGACAACTGCTGAACAAGGCACCGTGGTGAGAGGAGGGCACGTGAAGAAGATGCCCAAGCTCGGCGAAAGGGTCCGCGTCCCCTTCGGCGGCAGCATGCACGAGGGCGAGGTGGTGCGCACCTCCGACTTCGGCATCGGTCCGCTCGTGTTCGTGGCCGTGGAGATCGAGGGCGCCGACGAACCCCTCCAGGGCATGTACGAACTGGAGTACGTCGAACCCGTCCCCGCCGCCTGAACCACCGGGCGGGTACTGCCGCGGCACCCGCCCGGCCTGCGAAAACGCGATGAACCCCCACCCCGGGGCACCTAGGATGTGAGAGCGCTCCCCCACACGGCGCGGTGTGGGCGTCAGCTGCCCACCCCCCGAGGAGCCCCCGCATGTCCCACGGTCCCCTCGACCACCGCTACCGCGGCGAGCACCCCGTCCGCACCCTCCTCTACCTCTACCGCGAGGACCGGACCCGCCTCGCCCTCGGCGCCGCCGCCTTCTTCGTCAAGCACAGCCCCACCTGGCTGACCCCCGTCGTCACCGCCCACGTCGTCGACGTCGTGGTGGAGCACCGGCCGCTGGTCGGCGTGTGGGTCGGCGCGGGCGTGCTGCTGCTCATGCTGGCCCTCAACTACCCGTTCGCCATCCTCTACACCCGCTGGTGGTACGGCAGCGCCCGCCGCACGGGGATGCGGATGCGGTCGGCGCTCAGCCGCCGGATGCAGCAGCTCTCCATCGGCTACCACGCGCGGGTCAGCGCGGGGGTGCTCCAGACGAAGGTCATCCGGGACGTGGAGAGCATCGAGACCTCCACCCAGCAGGTCGGTGACCAGGGGCTCTCGGCCCTGGCCACGCTCAGCGGCGCGCTGGTCGTGATCGCGGTCGGCGCGCCCGCGTTCCTGCCGGTCTTCCTGCTCGTGGTGCCCGCCGCCTCGGTGCTGGTGATGTGGCTGCGCGGCCGGCTGCGCGCGTACAACGAGTCGTTCCGCCAGGAGGTCGAGCGGCTGTCCTCCCGGGTCGGCGAGATGACCACGCTCATCCCGATCACCCGCGCGCACGGCCTGGAGGACACCGCCCTCACCCGCATGGACGGCACGCTGCGCCGGGTCTTCCACGCGGGCATGAGGCTGGACGGCCTGAACGTCCGCTTCGGCGCCCTGGCCTGGATCCTGCTCAACGCCCTGGGCGTCGGCTGCCTCGCGGGCGCGGCGCTGGCCGCCTACCACGGCCGGCTCGGGGTGACGCCCGGTGACGTGGTCATGCTCAGCGCCTACTTCGCCTCGCTGACCGGCGCGGTCACCACCCTGATGAGCCTCACCCCGCTGATCAGCAAGGGCCTGGAGTCCGTGCGGTCGCTCGGGGAGGTGCTGGAGGCGCCCGACGTCGAGCACAACGAGGGCAAGGCGCAGGTCCGCGAGGTCGCGGGCGGCATCCGGTTCGAGGGGGTCCGCTTCGCCTACCCCGACGCGACGCGCGACTCCGTCGACGACTTCACCCTGGACGTGCGGCCCGGCGAGGTGATCGCCCTGGTCGGCGCGTCCGGCGCGGGCAAGTCGACGGCGCTGAACCTGGTCATCGGCTTCCTCCGGCCGACCGGGGGCCGGATCCTGCTCGACGGCGTGGACCTGGAGGAGCTGGACCTGCGCAGCTACCGCCGGTTCGTGTCGGTGGTGCCGCAGGAGTCGGTCCTGTTCGAGGGCACGATCCGGGACAACGTCACCTACGGCCTGGAGGACGTGCCCGACGAGGTCCTGCGCCGCGCCCTGGCCGACGCCAACGCGCTGGAGTTCATCGACCGGCTGCCGGACGGCCTGGACACCGTGGTCGGCGAGCGCGGCGCCCGCCTGTCGGGCGGGCAGAAGCAGCGGCTGGCCATCGCGCGGGCCCTCGTCCGCGACCCACGGGTGCTCGTGCTGGACGAGGCGACGTCGGCGCTGGACAACCGGTCCGAGGGGCTGGTGCGGCAGGCGCTGGCCCGGCTGGTGCGCGGGCGGACGGTGTTCGTCGTGGCGCACCGGCTGTCCACGATCCGCAACGCCGACCGCATCGTGGTGATGGACGACGGGCGGATCGCGGAGGTCGGCTCCCACGACGAACTGCTCCGCACGGGCGGGCTCTACGCGGCCCAGGCCCGGTCCGCGTAGGCCCGGGGTGGGCCGGTCCGCTCCGGGACCGGCCCACCCCGGGGGTCAGCCCTTCTTCGTGAGCAGCGTGGGTCCGACGATCTTGCGGGCGATGCGGCGCCACCGGTTGCGCGACGTGGTGGCCGCCGCGGTCGCCGGCTTCGCGGCGGTGACGGCGGACGCAGAGGCGGCGGGGGCGGGGTGCACGGCGGGCGTGACGGGCGCGGCGACCACGGTGGGTGCGGCCGACACGTCGACCGCGGGCTGCGCGGGAGCGGACGCGGGCGGCGGCGCGACCACGGTGGGTGCGGGCACGGTGGGTGCGGGCACGTGCGGCGCGACCACGGTGGGTGCGGGCACGAGCGGCGCGGGGACGGCCGGCGCGACCACGGTGGGCGCGGGGGTCGCGACGGGGGCGGGGACGCCGAAGCCCGCGGGAGCACCCGGGGCGACGGCCGGCGCGGGCCGCTCGGGCGCGGTCGGCAGCAGGCCGGACATCCCCTGACCGATCGGCGGCGCGGAGATCCGCTGGAGCTTGGTGGTGACCGCCGCCACGGGCGTGAGGTCCCTCGCGGTCATCGGTTCGGCGGTCGGCCACGCGGGCTCGCCGACGGGGACGGGCTGGATGCGCATCGTGGGGGTGTCGTTGCTTCGCTGGGGCTGGGTGGGCACCTGGCTGGACGTCACGGCCCGATCTTGCCAAAACACGCTTGGTCACCCTTTCGTGGGCAATCGACAGGTGGTCAGCAGGGTCAGCAGAAGATCAGCCCGCACTGCCGGCGGGTGGTCGTCGTCGTGGTCGTGGTGGTCGGTCGGCGCGAGGTGGTGGTCGGTCTGGTCGTCGTGGTGGGCCGAGTGGTGGACGTGCGGGACGTGCTGGGGATGCTCGAAGTGGCGCTCGTCACCGAAGTGGTCGAGGCGGAGGACGAGGCCGAGCCCGACGAGGTCTGGCTGGAGGAGGAGGCCGGCGTGGAGGACGCCGCGGTGTCCGAGGCGCTCGACGCGGTGGTGTCGGGTCCGGTGGCGGTCCGGCTGGGCTGGTCGCTGCCCTTCACCACCACGATGTGCCCCATGTCGGACGGGCCCGGTCGTGGGGGCGCGGGAGCGGCGGCCGTCGAGAAGCCGACGAGGGCCGCGAGCGCCGAACCGACCAGCGCGCCCAGGGCGAGCCGCCCGGGGCCGCCCAACTCGGTGAGCATCCACCACGACTACCGGGCATCACCCGAGCGGGTCAAATCGAGTGCGACAACTGGCACCGGCCCAACACTTCGGGTATCAGGCCGGTACCAGCGGTGTGCCGCTCAGCCCAGGGTGGCGGTCAACGTGATCTCGGTGCCCGCCAGCGCCTGGCTGACCGGGCAGTTCTTCTTGGCGTCCTCGGCGGCGGCGGTGAAGCCGTCCGCGTCCAGCCCCGGCACGACCGCGGTGACGGTCAGGTGGATGCCGGTGATGCCCTTGCCCGGCTGGAACGTCACCTCGGCGGACGTGTCGACCGTCTCCGGCGGGGTGCCCGCCTGGGCCAGGCCGTGCGACAGGGCCATCGAGAAGCAGGACGAGTGCGCGGCCGCGATCAGCTCCTCCGGGCTGGTCTTGCCGTTGGCCTCCTCCGCGCGGGAGGGCCAGCTGACGTCGTAGCTGCCGATGCCCGACGACTCCAGGGCAACGGTGCCGTTGCCCTGGAGCAGGTTGCCTTCCCAGTGCGTGGTCGCCTTGCGGGTGGTGGCCATGTCAGAAACTCCGTCTTCGACGAGGGAAACCCTTCGGCACCAACCTAGTGGTCAGGTCCGGAAACCGCCGCCGGCGTGATCGAGAACGCGAAAAAAAGGCCCCCGGTGCGGACACCGGGGGCCTTTTCGAAGAGCGGATGACGAGACTCGAACTCGCGACCCTCACCTTGGCAAGGTGATGCGCTACCAACTGCGCTACATCCGCCTGACACGAAGAACTATAGACCATCCCTCAACCGGGGTTCGAACCGGGGGGCACCGAATCGGCCAGCAGGCGGTCGACCTCGGTCAACCGCTCCTGGGACCACCGCCACTCCCACAGCGGCCGGACCCGCTCGACCACCTCGGCGGGCAGCCACGGCGCGACCTCGTCCCGCAGCTCCCACTCGTCGAACACGTGCTCGTAGAAGCTGACCACCGAGGCGTCCGACAGGAACCGCTCGGGCTGCCGGAGGCACCAGTGCGCGAACCCGTAGACCCGGTGCAGCACCTCGCGGTCGTCGTCCCGGTGCGCCTCCAGGGCGAGCTGCCACAGCTCGGACAGGAACACGTGGCACGACCACGACTCCCGCTCGACGACGGCGCTCAGTTCGGGGAAGAGGGCGGAAGCCCTCGTGCGCCAGTCGACCACGCGGCAGGAGGTTACCCGCCGTGCCGTCCCGGGCCACGGGGTCGCCCACCACCTGACGCCCACCCGTGACCGCCCCGTCACCGACCGCGAACGCGGTGTGCGCGAAAGGCAGGCGTGCCGCGTGGGCCGAACGGCCCACACCGGCGGGGGGTCTTCGGTCTCGGGTCGCTATCACTTCGGGCGCGCCACCACCGGTTGTGGCATCTTGACCAACGGAGCACAGGGCGGGCGGGAGGTGCCGGGCGGGATGGCCGGAGATGCCGATTTCGACCGGGAACTGCTCGCCAGGGTGCGCGCCGGCGACGACGCCGCGTTCGGCGAGCTGTTCACCCAGCACGCCGACGCCGTCCGCCGGTTCGCCCTCCGGCACGTGCGGGAGCACGCCGAGGCCGACGACCTGACCGCGGAGGCGTTCTTCCGTGTGCTCCAGGCGATCCGCCGGGGCTCCGGCCCGACCGACCACGTCCGCACCTACCTGCTGACCGTCGCGCGCCGGGTGGCGTGGGAGTGGAGCGGCAGGCGGCGCGACGTGCCGGTGGAGGACGAGGAGCTGAGCAGGCGCGTCGAGCCGTTCCCGGACGTCACCGCGAACCGGCCGGAGCACGTCCTGATCTCCCGCGCGTTCACCAGCCTGCCGGAGCGGTGGCGCACCGTGCTGTGGCAGGTCGAGGTGGAGGGCGCGCGGCCGGCGGCGGTCGCGCCGAGCTTCGGCCTGAGCCCCAACGCGATGGCGGCGCTGGCCCGCCGCGCTCGGGAGGGCCTGCGCGCGGCCTACCTCCAGGCGCACCTGGCCGAGGACACCGGGCCGCGGGCGTGCAGCTCGGTGGTGGCCAAGCTCGGCACGTACGTCGCGGGCGGCGTGCAGGGCGCGGAGCACCGGCGCATCCGCAAGCACCTCCAGACGTGCTCCTCCTGCAACTCCCTGCACGCCGAGCTGACCGAGGTGTGCTCGACGCTGCGGGCCCACGCGGCGAGCACCGCCGTGCCGGTGGCCGCGGTGGCGCTGGCCGCGCCGGCGCTGGTCACCTCCGGTCTGGTCACGCCCGGTCTGGTCGCGCCCGCGGTGCTGGGCAAGGCGGCGCTGCTGGCCGGCCGGGTGAAGCTGGTGCTGGCCGCCGCCGCGTCGGCCGCCGCGGTGGGGCTGTTCGGGGTGCTGGCGGGCACCTTCACCGGCGCCCCCGGGCCCGCGCTGCTCCAGCCCGGCCCGGACGGCGCGCCCGGCGGGAACGTGCTGGCCCTGTGCACGCCCGAGGTGACCGCGACCGGCACGGCGACCAGCACGCCCTCGCCCGTCGCCGCGCAGCGGGCCGTGCGCACCGGGACCGCGCCGCGGACGGTGCGGCCGACCGGGCCCGCGCCGACCACCACGGCCGACGAGGCGCCCCCGGTGGTCCCGGTCGACGCCGGGGCCGAGGTCCCCGCCGGGGAGCGGTCGCTGGTGCTCACCGGCACCTCGGCCGAGGTCTCCGCCGCCACCGACCCGTCCGACCCGACGTCCACGACCCCGGTGGAGACGGTCAGGACCGAGCCCGAGCAGTCCGTCGCCACCACGACCGGGACGACCACCACCGGCGCGACGACCACCGGGGTCACCACCACCGGCGCGCCCACGAAGACCGCCGCCGAACCACCCGCGGCCGAACCACCCGCCGCCGAGTCGCCCGCGGTCGGCGTCGCGGTGACACCCGACCGGCTCGAACCCGCATGACTGGGGGTTTTCACCCGCGAGGTGCAAGACTTTGCCGGTAGCGTGGAACGCGCTCGGTGATCGCTCGACGCCTCGTAGGGAGACGGTGATGACGCGGCTGGTGCGCGGCGCGGACGGCCGGATGTGGACGGTGCGCAGCCAGGTGCAGTGGCGCAACCCGGCGGCCGACGCGGACTTCGAGCACGACGTGAGCGGTGGCGCCGGGCCCGGCGTGCTGATGCTGGCCATCGTCGTGGTGATGTCCGTGGTGCTGGTGGCCTGGACGCCGGCGGACGTCGTCGTGCCGGCGTGGCTGGTGGTCGCCCTGGTGCTGGTGTTCCTGTTCTTCCCGGCGCGCTGGGTGGTGCGGCGGCCGTGGGTGGTCGCGGCGGAGTCGAAGAAGACCGAGGAGCTGCCGCCGGAGCGGTGGGTCGGCACCGTGCGCGGGTTCCTGACCGTGCGCGACGAGGTGCGCAACGTGGCCCGCAAGATCGAGATGTACTCGCTGCCCGACCTGGACGGCCCGCTCCAGCCGGTCGACTAGGCGCGGAGCCGGGCTCGCAGGTCCGGGCTCCAGGGTCCTGACTCGCGGGTCTGGCTCGCAGGTCCGGGCCCCGGGTCCGGGCGCGCGGGTCCGGCGCGCGGGTCCTGGGGTGGTCGACTGATCGCCGTTCCCGGGCGACACTGGTCGGGTGCCGGAACTGCCCGAGGTCGAGGCGCTCGCCCACCACCTGCGCGAGCACGCGGTCGGACTGCGCGTGCACCGGGTGGACGTCGCGTCGTTGCAGGTGCTCAAGACGGTCGCGCCGCCGTGGACCGACCTCCGGGGTCGGGAGGTGACCGGCGCGGCCCGGTTCGGCAAGCACCTGGACCTGGACTGCGGCGGCCTGCACCTGGTGGTCCACCTGGCCCGCGCCGGGTGGTTGCGCTGGCTGACGACCCTGGCGGTCGCGCCGCCGAAGCCCGGCCGGGGGCCGCTGGCGCTGCGCGTGCACCTGGGCCCGCCGGGGGAGGGGCCCGGGTTCGACCTGACCGAGGCGGGCACCAGGAAGGGCCTGGCGGCCTGGGTGGTGCGCGACCCGGCGGAGGTGCCGAGCATCGCGCGCCTGGGCCCGGACGCGCTGTCGGTGACCCGCGCGCAGCTGGAGGACCTGCTCGCCGGCCGGACCGAGCGGCTCAAG
The DNA here is from genome assembly GCF_047689505.1 of Saccharothrix sp. BKS2. NCBI lineage: Bacteria > Bacillati > Actinomycetota > Actinomycetes > Pseudonocardiales > Pseudonocardiaceae > Saccharothrix > Saccharothrix sp. BKS2. The sequence continues at coordinate 392,813 of NZ_JAUQOL010000002.1, forward strand.
ACCGCGCTGACCGACCAGACCCTGCTCGCCGGCATCGGCAACGCCTACTCCGACGAGGTCATGCACGTGGCCCGGCTGTCGCCGTACGCGACCGCGGGCAGGCTGCCCGAGGAGGCCCTCGACCGGCTGCACGAGGCGGTCACGACCGTGCTCACCGACGCGGTGACGCGGTCGGTGGGGCAGTCGGCGGCGACCCTGAAGGGTGAGAAGCGGTCGGGGCTGCGGGTGCACGGGCGGACCGGTCTGCCGTGCCCGGTGTGCGGTGACGCGGTGCGCGAGGTCTCCTTCGCGGACAAGGCTTTCCAGTACTGCGCGACGTGCCAGACGGGTGGCCGGCCGCTGGCCGACCGGCGCCTGTCGCGGCTGCTCAAGTAGGTCACACGACCGGGTGGGCTTGACCCGGGCGCCGCTGCTCCCCGCCCCCGGCGGGAACTCCTCCGGTGTCCGCACGACCACCTGGAGGACTGATGAACAAGCGCATCGCCGTCGCGCTGGCCGGTGCCGCGTTGGGCGCGACGACCCTGGCGGGCGTCGCCCTGGCCGCGCCCGCCGAGGAACGGCAGGACCCCGCCGACGAGACCCGCGCGGTCATCTGCCGCGTGCTGGAGGAGCTGGAGGGGCTGGAGGGAGTCGACCTCTCGGACATCCTCGACGACCTCAAGTGCGATGACGAGGACGACCCGACCGAGACCACCACCACGACGACGAAGGCGGCGGCCGCGAACGGGGGCGGCGGCGCGGTCGAGAGCCGGTACAAGCCGGAGAACCCGAACCACTACGTGCCCAAGCCGAACGACTACCTCGACATCCCGAAGCCGAACGACTACCTCGACATCTGAGAGGCGGGGGCGCGGCCCGTCCGGGACGCGCCCACTTTCAGTGGCCTTGGCCACCGGCCGTCACCCGATCGGGTATACGCTGCGTCACTGATGCCGTCAAAACGCCGGTTGCGCACCCCGCCGGCCGCACCCGCCCTTGCCTACCGGCCCCCCACGGCACAGCATGGACGCCGTGCGTGACCTCCTGACCGAGCGCGCGGTCCTCGGGCTCATCGCGACGCTGGCCGTGCTCGGCCTCTTCGTGATGCTGTGCCGTGCCCGCCGGGTCAGCACGTCGGTCGAGGACGCCGTGATGGACATGCTGCACCGGATGTCCAAGGCGTCGGCCGACCTGCGCGAGGGCCTGAACGAGGACGCCGCCAACAAGGCCACCCCGCACCTGCGGGAGATGCTGCGCTGCGTCGCGGTCGGCATCACCGACGCCGAGGGCACGCTGCTGTCCTGGGACGGCGAGGCGAACGACCACTACGAGTTCCTCCGCCCGTTCATCGAGCACGCCATCGGCGGGGGGCACAAGGAGCACGTCGAGCACCGCAAGCTGGACTGCGAGCTGCCCGGCCCGTGCCTGATGCACACCGCGGTGATCGTGCCGCTGGAGGTGGAGCACGACGTCGCGGGCACGTTGATCGTGGTCAGCGGCGTGGCGAACAAGCGGCAGATCCGGATGGCCGAGGAGACCGCGCGGTTCGTCTCCACGCAGCTGGAGCTGGAGGTGCTCCAGAAGTCCCGGCAGGCCCTGGCGCAGGCCGAGGTGAAGGCGCTGCGGGCGCAGATCTCGCCGCACTTCGTCTACAACGCGCTCAACACCATCTCGTCGCTGATCCGCACCGACCCCAAGCACGCGCGGGAGCTGCTCCAGGAGTTCGCGGAGTTCACCCGCTACTCCTTCCGCACCGACGGGTTCTTCACCACGCTCGCCGACGAGCTGACCAACATCCACCGCTACCTGACCATCGAGCAGGCGCGGTACGGGTCGCGGCTCAACGTGCGGCTCAAGATCGCGCCCGAGGTGCTCCAGGTGGTGCTGCCGTTCCTGGTGCTCCAGCCGCTGGTGGAGAACGCCGTGCGGCACGGCCTGGCCAAGAAGCCCGGTGGCGGGCTGCTCACCGTGATCGCCGAGGACAACGGCGCGGAGGCGCTGATCTCGGTCGAGGACGACGGCGTCGGCATGGACCCGGACCGCCTGTTCGAGGACCTGAAGGACGCCCACCAGACCGGCGCGCACGTCGGCCTGGGCAACATCAACCACCGGATGCGGGCGGTGTTCGGCGACGACTACGCGCTGGTCGTGGAGACCGCGCCGGACGCCGGCATGAAGATCATCCTGAAGATCCCGAAGTACAGCCGGGGCGTGCAGACCAACCTGCCGCTGGTGCCGCCGAGGCTGGAGGACACCGCCGAGCAGGCCGCGATCCGCGCCTGAGGTGTTTTCAGGCGGCGGCCACGGCCAGCACCGTGACGACCATGACCGCGCAGATCGCCCAGATGACCCACATCCAGTAGACGTGCATGGGGCTCGGGCCGTCCGCGTTCTGCCGGCCTCGGTCGTCCCACCACTCGACGTAGCGTTCGAGCCACCGGATCGGGTTGAACGTCACCGGCCGATGTTAGCCCCGGGCCCACGCCTTCCGGGCCCACGCCTTCCGGGCGCACCGATCCACCGGACACACGTAAGGTCGGGGGCATGAGCGTGACGGACAAGATCGCGGCCCGGCTGCCCCGGATCGTCAGCGAGCGGACCGAGCGCGGCCCGGTGGTGGCCGCCGTCCGGCTGCACGGGGTCATCACCCCGACGCCCACGCCGATGGCCCGCAACACGATCAACGTGCAGAACGTGGAGACCGCGCTGACCCGCGCGTTCGAGCACGAGCGCCTGGTGGCGGTCGCCCTGCTGATCAACTCGCCGGGCGGCGCGCCCACCCAGTCCGCGCTGGTCGCCGACCGCGTCCGGGAGCTGGCGGCGAAGAAGCGGGTGCCCGTGCTGGCGTTCTGCGAGGACCTCGCGGCCTCCGGCGGCTACTGGCTGGCGTGCGCGGGCGACGAGATCTACGCCCACGGCACGTCCCTGGTCGGCTCGATCGGCGTGGTCAGCTCCGGGTTCGGCCTCGACGGCCTGATCGAGCGCTTCGGCGTCGAGCGCCGCGTCTACACCGCGGGCGCGAACAAGGTCCGCCTCGACCCGTTCCGGCCGGAGAAGGCCGAGGACGTCGAGTGGCTCAAGGGGCTCCAGGCGCAGCTGCACGAGCAGTTCGCGGCGTGGGTGCGGGAGCGGCGCGGCGGCAAGCTCAAGGGCACCGACGACGAGCTGTTCAACGGCGAGGTGTGGACCGGCGCGAAGGCCCTCGAACTCGGCCTCGTCGACGGCATCGGCACCCTGCGCGGCGTCGTCGCGCAGCGCTACCCGGACGCCGAGATCGCCGTCGCCGAACCCCGCCGCCCCTTCCTGTCCCGCCTCGGCCTCGCGGGCGCAACCACTCGATCGGGGGATCTCGTGCTGGAGGGGTTGGCCGCGCTGGAGGAACGGGCGCGCTGGTCGCGATTCGGCTTGTGAGGTCACGGCCCCGGCGCGGTCCGGTCGCCGGCGTAGACAGCGACCCCGCTCGGTCGGCAAGATGCGCGGCACAGTGAGCACACCGAAGAACCCCAGCGACGCCGGCCTCCTCGTTCTGGCGGTGGACGACGAGGCACCGGGTCTGTCCGAGATCAAGTACCTGCTGGAGAGCAGTCCGCACATCCGGCGGGTGCTCACGGCCTTCGACGCCGCGGAGGCCCTGCGCATCCTGCGGGGGGACTACGACCCCGAGGTGATGGACCGCCAGAACGCCGGGCTGCCGCCGGTCGACGCGGTGTTCGCGGACATCAACATGCCCGGGTTGAGCGGCACGGACCTCGCGCGCGTACTCGGCGCTTTCCGAGCGCCCCCGGCGCTGGTGTTCGTCACGGGCGTCGAGCACTCGGAGGCCGTGGTGGCCTTCGAGGTGGGCGCGCTGGACTTCGTCACCAAGCCGATCAACGAGGACCGGGTGAACAAGGCGATCTCGCGCGTGGTCGAGCGCGTCGCGGCGACCCCCGCGCTCACCCCCGAGCCCCTCGCGGCCGAGCCGCAGGACGACGAGGTCATCCCGGTCGAGCTGGGCGGCACCATCAAGCTGGTGCCCCGGGCCACCGTGCGCTACGTGGAGGCGCAGGGCGACTACGTCCGCCTGCACACCAGCGACGGCTCCAGCCACCTCGTGCGCATCCCCCTGGCGCAGCTGGAGGAGCGCTGGGAGAGCGCCGGGTTCGTGCGCATCCACCGCTCGTTCCTGGTGGCGCTGCCGCTGGTGACCGAGCTGCGGATGACGTCGAACGGGTACGCGGTGGTGATCGGCTCCGGCGAGGGTGCCAAGGAGCTGCCGGTCAGCCGGCGGCACACGCGCGACCTGAAGGAACGGATCGTGCGGCCGCCCAAGAGCGGTTGGTGATGAGCAGGCACTCCGGCCCGCCCGGCCAACCGGACCAGCCGCAGCCCGCCGGGCGGGACGCCCCGCAGTCCACGCCGCTGCGCAAGAACCGCCGCCGGCGCGTCGTGCTGGCCGACCCGCGCGGTCGTGGCCGGGTGCTGCGCACGATCATCGAGCTGGAGGAGCAGACCAGCGTCGGCGAGAAGCTGATCCGCGACCTCATCCGGCAGCAGCTGCGCACCGGGTTGGCGCTGGGCGGCGGCACGCTGCTGTTCCTGGCGCTGCTGCCGGTGGTGTTCTACGCGGTCCCCGCGCTGTCGGAGGTGCAGCTGCTGGGCGTGCGCCTGCCGTGGCTGCTGCTGGGTCTGCTGCCGTTCCCGCTGTGCTACGGCGTGGGCTACGTGTACCGCAGGTTCGCCGAGCGGCACGAGCAGGACTTCGTGAACTCGGTGGACCGGTGATCCAGAACCCGTGGAGCCTGGTCCTCGTCGTCGTGGTGGCGACGCTGACCTTCCTGCTGGGCTACGTCGGCTCCCGCCGGGCCAACACCACCCCGGACTTCCTGGTGGCGCGCCGCGCCGTGCCCGCCACCCGCAACGCCGCCGCGATCTCCGGCGAGTACCTGTCCGCCGCCTCGTTCCTCGGCGTCGCCGGGCTCGTGCTCAAGGACGGCATCGACGCCCTGTGGTACCCGATCGGCTTCACCGCCGGGTACCTGGCGATGATGCTGTTCGTCGCCGCGCCGCTGCGCCGGTCGGGCGCGTACACGCTGCCGGACTTCGCCGAGGTGCGGCTCGGGTCGCTGCGGCTGCGCAAGTTCTGCACGTTCTTCGTCATCTGCATCGGCGTGCTCTACCTGGTGCCCCAGCTCCAGTCCGCCGGGCTGACCCTCAACACGATCACCGGCCTGCCCGCGTGGCTCGGCGGCGCGCTGGTGACGGCGATCGTGGTGGTCAACGTCCTCGGCGGGGGGATGCGGGCGATCACGCTGGTGCAGGCGTTCCAGTACTGGGGCAAGCTGTTCGCCATCGCCGCGCCCGCCTTCGTGCTGTTCACGCTGTTCCTGGGCGGGCCCGGCAACGGCGCGCAGCCGGTCGACGAGGACGGCGTGCTGCGGTTCCACGAGGACGTCGCGGTGACCACGGTCGACCCGGTGCGGGTGCGCGTGGACCAGGCGGTGGAGCTGTCCGCGACCGGCGAGGTCGACGGCGCGCGCGCCGACGGCGAGGTGTACTGGACGCCCGGCCTGTACGCGATCGGGGCGGAGACCGAGCTGCGGTTCACGGCCGGCTCGCCGGTGCCGGTGGTCGAGGGCTCGCCCGGCGAGAACGCCGACTGGCTGCGGCCCCAGACCACGGGTTTGACGGGCCTGTTCGAGACGTACTCGCTGATCTTCGCCACGTTCCTGGGGACCATGGGGCTGCCGCACGTGCTGGTGCGGTTCTACACCAACCCCGACGGCCGGGCGGCGCGACGGACCGCGCTGCACGTGCTGTACCTGCTGGGGCTGTTCTACCTGTTCCCGACGGTGCTCGGGGTGATCTCGCGCCAGTACCTGCCGCAGCTGCTGGTGACCGGCAAGACGGACGCGGCGGTGCTGCTGCTGCCGACGACCATGCAGCCGAACGTGCTGGGGCAGGTGCTGGGCGCGATCGTGGCGGCGGGGGCGTTCGCGGCGTTCCTGTCCACGTCGTCGGGGCTGGTGGTGTCGGTCGCCGGGGTGGTGTCGACGGACATCCTGCCGGGCAAGGTGCGGGACTTCCGGTGGGCGACGGTGCTGACCGGGACGGTCGCGATCGGGCTGGCGGTGCTGCTGCCCCGGTCGGACGTGTCGCTGACGGTGGCGATGTCGTTCGCGCTGGCGGCGTCCACGTTCTGCCCACTGCTGCTGCTGGGCATCTGGTGGCGCGGGCTGACGTGGGTGGGCGCGCTGGCGGGGATGGTCGTCGGCGGTGGGCTGGTGATCGGCTCGCAGGTGGTGACCGTGGTGAGTTCGTACACGGGGCACTGGGCGCCGTCGGTGCTGTCGCAGCCGGCGCTGGTGACGGTGCCGGTGGCGTTCCTGGCGATGGTGATGATCAGCAAGCTGACGGCGCGGCGGAGGCCGGAGGACGTGAACCAGATCCTGCTGCGGTTCCACGCCCCGGACCCGCTGGGCTTCATGCGCGACCGCGACGTCCAGCGCTTCGGGACGGCGGAGGAGAAGGCGCGGCTGGAGGAGGGCAAGCACCGGGACGGGCCGACGCCCTCACCTCGCCGCTGAGGCCGCGGCTCGCCACCCGCCACCGCCCGCCCTGCTCGCCGCCCGCTGCCGCGCCCGGTCGCCCTACCCGTCGTTGCCCGCCGCAGCACCCCGCAGGTGGCCGGCACCCGTCCCGCACCCCCGTCGACCCAAGCCTTGCCCCGAGCGACCCGCGGCCCGGCAAACTCATCGGTGACCAATCGTTCAGGACTGTCCGAAACCGGGGTGTGACGTGCGGAAACTGGTGTGCGCGCTGGCTGTGGCCGTGGCGGCGGCGGGGATGGCGGCAGGTCCGGCGGCGGCGGCACCAGCACCGGCAGCCGAGGCGCCGCGAGCCGCGGTCACCTGCGGCACGGGCGTCCCGGTCGCCACCACCGGCGGCTACCGGGTCCTGCTGCACTGCCCCGGCGTGGGCTACGTCAGCGGGGCGGGCACGACGGCCGCCGACGCCGACACCCGCGCGCGGGCGCTGGCCAACACCTCCGCCGCCACCGGGCGCGCCTGCACGACGGGCGCGGTCAACACCACCACCGGCGGCTACCTCGCCGTGGTGGAGTGCGGCGGGCTGCCGTGGGTGTTCGGCAAGGGCACGACGCTCACCGACGCCGCCTACCTGGCGCACCTCCAAGCCTCCGACGCGATGTCCTCCGGCAAGGTGTGCAGCACCGGGACGACCAACACCACGCCCGGCGGCTACCTGGCCGCGATCGAGTGCACCGGCCTGGACTGGCTCATCGGCCGGGGCACGACGCTCACCGAGGCGGCCCTCTTCGCCCGCGCCCTGGCCGTGGACGCGCTGGCGAGCGGGCGGCCGTGCAGCAGCCGGTCGAGCCTCGCCACCGCCGGCGGCTTCCAGTCCGACCTGGAGTGCCGCACGTTCACCGGGTCCCTCCGGGTCCTCGCGGTCGGCACCACGCTCACCGACGCGGCGTCCGAGTCGCGGGTGCTGGCCATCAACTCGCTGGCCACCGGCCGGGTCTGCTCCACGGCCGGCAACGTCGCCGTGCCCGCCGGCTACCGGGTGACGCTGAACTGCGGGTCGGGGCCGTGGGCCTCCGGCGAGGGCCCGACGCTCAGCGAGGCCGCCCGGGTGGCCCGGGGCAACGCCTACTGACCCCCCGGAACGCCTGCCGACCGCCCGGTCGGCAGGCGATCGACGCGGGTTCACCCGGCGCCACCACGATTCTCCGCCGGGTGACCCGCGGACCTCTCGGCTGGTCTGAGCAGGGGGAGCAGGGAGTTGTTGCAGGTCTCGAACGGGTGAAGAAAGACCCACCTATCCGGTTACCGGCGACTTCGATCACCCGAGTGGCACTTCGTCTCAGCAGTCCTACCGCTCATCGCATCACTCGACTGTTGAGCGCAAGTCCACGCCGCAGGTCTTTCAGGCGTGACCCACGTCTCCCTACGGTGCACGGCGAACCAGGAACGGACCAGGAGGCTTACGTGCCGTTCACACCGTCGTCAAGCACGCGAGGAGGGGACCGTGGGCACCTCTGAGCAGCACAACCCCGCCAACACCCAGGGCGCTCACAACTGGGTCGAGGTCCAGGACAGCCCGGACTTCCGGCAGCTCCGCAAGCGGCTGCGCAACTTCGTGTTCCCCATGGCCGGCCTCTTCCTGGCCTGGTACCTGCTCTACGTGCTCCTCGCCGACTACGCCCACGGCTTCATGTCGACGAAGGTCCTCGGCAACATCAACGTGGGCCTGATCCTCGGCCTGCTCCAGTTCGTGTCGACGTTCGCCATCACCACGCTCTACGTCCGGCACGCCAACAAGAACCTCGACCCCACCGCGGAGAAGATCCGCGAAGAGCTGGAAGGGGGTCGCGCGTGAGCAACAACGCCCTGCTGAACATCGGCATCTTCGGCATCTTCGTCATCGCCACCCTGGTGGTGGTGATCCGCGCCAGCCGCAACACCAAGACCGCGGCCGACTACCTGGCCGCCGGGCGCGCGTTCACCGGTCCCCAGAACGGCGTGGCGATCGCGGGTGACTACCTGTCGGCCGCGTCCTTCCTGGGCATCGCGGGCGCGATCGCGCTCAACGGCTACGACGGCTTCCTGTACTCCATCGGCTTCCTGGTCGCGTGGCTGGTCGCCCTGCTGCTGGTGGCCGAGCTGCTGCGCAACACCGGCAAGTACACGATGGGCGACGTCCTCAGCTTCCGGATGCGCCAGCGCCCGGTGCGCGCCGCCGCGGCGACGTCGACCATGGCCGTGTCGTTCTTCTACCTGCTGGCCCAGATGGCGGGCGCGGGCGGCCTGGTCGCCCTGCTGCTCGGCATCACCGGCAAGCTCGGCCAGGCGGTCGTGATCGTGGTCGTCGGCGCCCTGATGATCACCTACGTCCTCATCGGCGGCATGAAGGGCACCACCTGGGTGCAGATCATCAAGGCGGTGCTGCTGATCATCGGCGCCGGCGTGATGACGGTGTGGGTGCTGGCCAAGTTCGGCCTGAACCTGTCCAGCCTGCTCGGCGCGGCCGTGGACAACGCCCCGAAGGCCGGCGAGAAGCTGCTCGGCCCGGGTCTCCAGTACGGCGCGACCGGCACCTCGAAGCTGGACTTCCTGTCGCTGGCCCTCGCGCTGGTCCTGGGCACGGCCGGCCTGCCGCACATCCTGATGCGCTTCTACACCGTGCCGACGGCCAAGGAGGCCCGCCGCTCGGTGGTCTGGGCGATCTGGCTGATCGGCCTGTTCTACCTGTTCACGCTGGTCCTGGGCTACGGCGCGGCGGCGCTCGTCGGCCCCGACAAGATCCGGGCGGCGCCGGGTGGGGCGAACTCGGCGGCTCCGCTGCTCGCCGAGGCGCTGGGTGGGCCGCTGCTGCTCGGCCTGATCGCGGCGGTCGCGTTCGCGACGATCCTGGCGGTGGTGGCGGGTCTGACGATCACCGCGTCCGCGTCGTTCGCGCACGACATCTACGCCAACATCATCAAGAAGGGCCAGGTGGAGGACAAGGACGCGGAGGTCAAGGTCGCCCGCCGCACGGCGATCGTGATCGGCGTCGTGTCGATCCTCGGCGGCATCGCGGCCAACGGCCAGAACATCGCGTTCCTGGTGGCCCTGGCGTTCGCGGTGGCGGCGTCGGCGAACCTGCCGACCATCCTGTACTCGCTGTTCTGGAAGCGGTTCAACACCTCCGGCGCCCTGTGGAGCATCTACGGCGGCCTCGCGGTGACGATCACGCTGATCATCCTGTCGCCCGCGGTCTCGGGCAAGCCGACGTCGATGTTCCCGGACGCCGACTTCGACCTGTTCCCGCTGTCCAACCCGGGCATCGTGTCGATCCCGGTGGCGTTCGTGCTCGGCTACCTGGGCACGGTGCTGTCGAAGGAGCAGAACAAGGAGAAGTACGCGGAGATGGAGGTGCGGGCGCTCACCGGCGTCGGCGCCGAGAAGGCCGTCTCGCACTGACCGGGCGCAGCGCCCGGTCACGCCGGCCGCCACCCCCGCGGGGGTGGCGGCCGGCGCGCTCTTCACCGCGATTTGCGGCGGTCGTGGCAGCATGGTCCCCGTGACCGTTCCCAGCGTTGCCGTCTCCGAGGTGCCCGCGCGGCTCCCGGACGGCGTGGTCCTGCTCGACGTGCGCGAGGGCGACGAGTGGGCGGCGGGCCACGTGCCGGGCGCCCTGCACATCCCGATGAGCGAGCTGGTGGGCCGGCTCGACGAGCTGCCCGGCGACCGCGAGATCTACGTCCTGTGCCGCGTGGGCGAGCGGTCCGCGCTGGTGACGCAGTACCTGAACGCCCACGGCTGGGACGCCGCCAACGTCGACGGCGGGATGCGGGTGTGGGCCGCGCACGGCCGCCCGATGGTCGCCGAGGCCGACGGCGCGGAGCCCGAGGTCATCTGACGTGGCACTGCGGCCGATGCACGTGGACTGGGTGGCGACCCCGCCGCCGGGCGCCTACCCGCACCGCAGGCTGGGCGCGCCGCCCCGCCCCTACGCCGGGCCCCCGTCCTACCCGGTGCCGCCGCGCTGGGGCTTCCCGCTGCTGGCGTGGCGGTGGCCCACGTCGGTGGCCACCGACGACGAGCGGCCCGCCGACGCGGTCGACCAGGTCCAGCGCCTGGCCCGCACCGCGTCCCACGCCCTCGGCCTGGCCGCGCTGACCTCGCTGTGGGCGGCGGGCAGCGAGATCTGGCGCTACGCGCTGCTGCTGCTCAGCCGCTACGGCGCGCTCTCGGCGACCACGGTCGGCGTCTCGGACGCCATGGTCGTGGCCTCCGCCGTGGTCGCCGTCGTGGCCGGGGTCCTGGGCCTGGTGTTCACCCTGCTGTGGCTGCGCCGGGCCCGGGAGGCGGCGGCGTCGGCCGCCGGCTACGGGCCGCCGCGCCCGGACACCCGGGTGCTGGCGGGCCTGGTCGTCCCCGGCGTGAACCTGTTCGTGCCCGGTTCGGTGCTGGCCGAGCTGGAGCACGCGGCCCTGCGCCAACCGCCCGACGCCCGACCCCGCCCCTCGACGCTGCTGCGCTGGTGGTGGGGCGTGTGGGCGGGTGCGGCCCTGTTCTCGGCGTTCACCGTCGCCTGGTCGTTCCGCTCCAGCGTGCAGGCCATGGCCGACGGCGTGCTGCTGCACGCGGTCGCGGACCTGCTGGCCGCCGCCGCGGCCGTGCTGACCGCCGTCGTGGTCCGCCGCATCACCACCCTGCTGCTCCCGGTGGACCCGGCCGCCATCCGCCGGATGCGCGTGGTGGGCCTCAAGGACGCCCCCGCGCCCACCCTGCGCCCGTTCCGCCCGTCCGGCTCTCCCCGCTAACCCCCCAAACCCGACAAACCGCGCGAGTCGAACGCTCAGACCCCGCGTGTCGTACGTTCAGGACCCCCGAGTTCAACGTTCAGGACCTCTCGGGCAGCCAGGCCGGGCGACGTCCACCGCCGAAGAGGGTGACCACCCGAGCCCGGGAGGGGCGTTGCCCGCCGTTCAGGGGCAGTTCCCCCGCCGGCGGTTGGACGCCCGTCCCGCGCGTGCCACCGTGTCACCATGAGGGCACTCGCGGTGGCACTGGTCCTGTCGCTCCTGCTCCCCGGCGTCGTGCACGCCCACGGCCGCGAGCGGTTCGACCTCCAGGCCCACCGCGGCGGCCTCGGCCTGACCGTCGAGGGCACCCTCGCCGCCTTCGCCAAGGCCCTCCGGCTCGGCGTCACCACCCTCGAACTGGACGTCCAGATCACCAGGGACGGCCGCGAGGTCGTCACGCACGACCGCAGGACCAACCCGGCCAAGTGCGTCGACACCGCGCCCGCGTTCCCCGGCGACCCGGCGTTCCCCTACGCGGGCAGGTACGTCAAGGACCTGACGTTCGCGCAGGTCCGCACCCTGGACTGCGGTTCCCGCCGCCTGCCCCAGCACCCGGGCCAGGAGCTCTCGCCGGGTGCCCGGATGCCCACCCTGGCCGAGGTCTTCGCGCTGGCCCGCCACCACCGCGCGCACGGCGTCCGCTTCAACATCGAGACCAAGGTCGAGGCCGCCGCCCCGCACGAGACCGCGCCGCGCGAGCAGTTCGTCGAGGTCACGCACCGCGAGATCCTCAAATCAGGCTTCCGCCGCAACGTCACGGTCCAGTCCTTCGACTGGGGCACCCTGATGCTGTGGCGCCGGAAGGACCGCCGCATCCCGCTCGTCGCCCTGACCCAGCCCGAGTTCCTGCGCCCCGGCTCCCCGTGGACGGGCGGCCTGGAACTGGCCGACTTCGGCGGCAGCGTGGTCAGGGCCGTCAAGAGCTTCGGCGCGTCCGCCCTCTCCCCGGTGCACGGCAACCCGCAGAACGGCGTGGTCACCGACCCGGACTACGTCCCGTTCACCACCAAGGCCCTGGTCGACGAGGCCCACGCGCACGGTCTCGAGGTCATCCCCTGGACGGTCGACGACAAGCCGACCATGAACAAGCTCATCGACGACGGCGTGGACGGCATCATCACCGACTACCCGGACCGCCTGCGCGAGGTCATGGCCGAGCGCGGCTTCGAGCTGCCCAGGTCGTACCGGGCGCGCTGACGCGCCCGCCGGGCGGTCAGCCGTCCGCGAGCGGCAGTTCGTGCAACCCCCGCATGACGAACTCCGCCTTCCGCCGCGGCTCGGCCGCCAGGCACGCCCCGGGCAGCTTCCGGGTCAGCGCCGACAGCGCCGCCCGCACCTCGATCCGCGCCAGCGGCGCGCCCAGGCAGTAGTGGATGCCGGCCCCGAACCCCAGGTGCGGGTTGGGGTCGCGCCCGATGTCCAGCACGTCCGGCTCGGCGAACACCAGCGGGTCGCGCGCCGCGGCCCCGAGCAGGGCGGCGATCTTCTGCCCCGGCTCCAGCCGGTGCCCCGCGATCTCCACCGGTTCCGTCGCCGTGCGCTCGAACAGCTGCAACGGCGAGTCGTAGCGGATCAGCTCCTCCACCGCGGTCGGCAGCAGCTCCGGGGAGGCGACCAGCCGCCGCCACTGCGCGGGGTGCTCCATCAGCGCCAGCACGCCGTTGCCGATGACGTTCACCGTGGCCTCGTGCCCGGCCATGAGCAGCAGCACGGCGGTGGCGACCAGCTCGTCCTCGGTCAGCTTCGCGCCGTCGGTGTCGGTGACCGCCACCAGGTCCGACACGAGGTCGTCGCCCGGCGTCACCCGGCGCAGCGCGATCAGCTCGCGCAGGTACCCGACGAACTCGGCGGCCGCCCGCTCGGCCGCGGCCCGCTTCCCGTCCGGCAGGTCGTACTCGTACATCTTCACGATGGCGTTGGACCACGGTTGCAGCAGCGGCCGGTCCGCCGCGGGCACGCCCAGCAGCTGGGCGATCACCTCGACCGGCAGCGGCGCGGCCACGGCGGACAGCAGGTCGGCCGACCCCTCCGACCCGACCTTGGCCACCAGCTCGTCCACCAGCCGGTCGGCCAGCTCCTCGACCCACGGCCGCAGGCGCTCCACGTGCCCCCGGCCGAACGCGGCGGCCACGAGCCGGCGCAGGCGGGTGTGCGTGGGCGGCTCGTTCTCCAGCAGCGAGTTGCGGTGCAGCAGGTTGAACGCGGTGAACCGCGCGACCGGCTCGGCGTCCGACCAGATCCGCCCGAGGGACCGGTGCCGCAGCACCGCCGAGGCGGCCGCGTGGGACACCGCCACGGCGAGGTCCGCCTCCGCGTGCCGGTGCACCTCGCCCTCCGCGCGCAGGGCGGCGAAGACGGGGTACGGGTCCGCGATGAAGGCCGGATCGCGCTGGTCGAACGAGGTCACGGTCACGGACGGTAGGTCGTGACCTCGTTTCAAGTCCATCCGACGGTGCTTGTTCCGGCAAACGTTCAGGGAGCCGTGACATCGCGTGGTCGGGATGACCCAACCCGCGCTCCACCGGAAGCATCAGCGGCGTGCCGCTGACCCGGGATGGCCCCCGGTCCGCGGCCACGACCGGGTGGCCTCCCGGACGGGTGACGGCACGGGTTCCGGAGTTCACCTGCTCAGGCGTCACCCGGATCGGGGTCGGGATGCCCGCGCGCGGACCGCCGTCGACCCTGCCGACCCGGCGTCGGGCCGGGAGCGCGGGCTCCGGTTCGCCGCCACCGACAACCCGGGGGAGACGCGCGAGCGCCCTGCGGATAACTTGACGCCCGACCAGCCCTGACCACGAGGAGGCGCGGTGGCGAAGCGGACGGCCGTGAAGAACAAGCCGGTGGACGGGGTCAACCCCCGCCAGCCGTGCCCGTGCGGCTCCGGCAAGCGCTACAAGGCGTGCCACGGCGCGGCCGGCGGCGCGGCGGACGTGATCGTCTCCCGCCCGTTCGAGGGCCTGGCCGCCGAGGCCGAGCTGATCGCGCTGCGCGAGTTCGTGCCCTCGGCCACGGCGAAGCTGCCGGTCAAGGACGCGGCGCGGGAGATCGTGCTGGCCACCGTGCTGCCGATGGCCGCCGCGGGCCTGGTCCGCGCCGACGGGACCGCGTTCGTCGGCCTCCAGGTGCAGGTCCGCTCCGGCGACCTGAGCCGCGACCTGGCGCGCGCCGTGCGGTGGGCGCTGACCGCCGAGACCGGCGACGCGCTGGCCGTGGTCGGCCCCGACACCGGCGAGGAGCCCGGCCGGCTCCAGGACCTGCTGGACCCGGAGGCCACCCTCAGCCCCGAGCTGCACCCGGACTTCGCGTGGTGGCTGCCGCCGGAGACCGAGGCCGGCGGCGACGTCGCCCTGTCCCTGGAGCGCGCCAACGCCGCGATCCTGCCGACCGAGCGCCTGGACGCGCCGGGCGTGCGGGCCGCGTACTGGGTCGACGCGGGCGACAAGGCGCACCTGCGCTGGGTCCGCCCCGAGCCGGAGGAGGCGCTGCTCGCAGCGCTCGCCCGGCTGTCCGTGCGCGGCGAGCTGGACCTCGGCGAGGGCTCCCGGTACGCGGGCTCGTTCCGCGCCCACGGCCTGCTCGTGCCGGTCTGGGACCTGGACCGCGAGCTGCACTCCAGCGAGTGGGCGCCGGGCGCCGGCGCTCTGGGCGAGCGCCTGGACGAGGCCCTGGCCGGCCTGGACGCCGAGCCGCTCAGCGAGGCCGAGCGGCGTTCCCGCGACGGTCTGCGCGGCCGGCAGATCACCCTGCGCTGACCCGGCTGTCCACAGGCTCCACCCAACCTGTCCACAGGTGCCTGTGGACAACCCAGGAGGCCGCGTGATCCTGCGGATCAGCACCAGGCAGGACTGGGCGCGCGACCGCGAGGCGGGCGCGGTCCCGCTCGACCCGGACGGGTTCGTGCACTGCTCGGACCCCGGCACGGTGCACCTGCCCGCGAACCGGCTGTTCGCGGGCAGGCACGACCTGGTGCTGCTGGTGGTCGACCCCGAGGGCCTGCCGGTGCTGTGGGAGCCGGGTGACGGCGACGAGTCCGGGCCGTGGTTCCCGCACGTCTACGGGCCGGTGCCGGTCGACCACGTGGTGGCCGTGCACGAGTTCACCCCGGACACCGACGGCGCGTTCCGGCCCTCGCCGGTGCTGTGAAGCCGGCGCTGTGAAACCGGCGCTGTGAAACCGGCGCGGTGAAGAGCGGCGCGGTGAAGAGCGGCGCGGTGAAGAGCGGCGGCGCCGCCGCCTAGAGCGCGCCGCCCGCCACCCGCGGCGCGGTCGGGTCGGCGTCGCCGCCCCCGGTCTCGCGGGCCAGGAAGTTCTCCACGTGGAACAGGTTGCCCTCGGCCCGGTCGACCACGGTGAGCAGCGTGGTCATCGAGGCGACCTCCTCGACCTGCTCCTTGAGGAACCACTGGAGGAACTGCTCGCCCAGGTAGTCGCCCTCGTCGCGGGCGGTCTTGGCCAGCGCCACGACCTGCTCGGTGACGGTCCGCTCCTGCTCCAGCGCGAGCGCGACCGGCTCGCGCGGCGCGGCGAAGTCGTTGCGCACCTCGTCCACCCCGGGCACCGCCACCGGCAGCCCGAGGTCCATGAGGTACTGCACGATCATCATCGCGTGGTTGCGCTCCTCGCGGGACTGCCCGTAGAAGTGCGCGGCCAGCCTCGGCAGGTCGTGGCCGTCGTACCAGACCGCGATGGCCAGGTACTGCTGCGCGGCGGTCAACTCGTTGCGGACCTGCGCCCGGAGCAGGTCGTGGAACTTCGACTCGCGTGCGGAAGAGATCTTCGTCAAGTTGAGTGCCATACTCGAAGAATAGCCCGCGATGCTTTTCCCTGCATTCAAGGAAAGGCTTGCCAAAATAAGGGAAGGGTTGCCGAAGAAAGCTTAGGCAACCCTTCTGGAGTGCATTTCACACGAGTGGCGCGCGATCGATCGGGCAGGACATGCAGCGCGGCCCGCCGCGGCCGGAGCCCAGCTCGGAACCGCTGATCCGGAGCACCTCCACGCCCGCGTCCTCCAGGCGCGCGTTGGTCTCCACGTTGCGCTCGTAGGCCACCACCAGGCCGGGCGCGACGGCGAGGGTGTTGTTGCCGTCGTCCCACTGCTCGCGCTCCGCGGTGACCGGGTCCAGGCCGGTGTCGATGACGCGCAGCCGCTCGATGCCCATCGCCTCGGCCGCCGCGTCCAGGAACGGTCGCCGGTCCTGCACCACCACGCCGCCCGCGCCGTCCGGCCGCACCGGGTAGGCGTCCAGGGTGTCGCGCACCGCCGGGTACATCACCACGGCGTCCCGGTCGACCATCGTGCACACCGTGTCCAGGTGCATGGTCGCCCGCTCCTGCGTGATCGGCACCGCCAGCACGGTGTGCGCCAGACCGTCGGCCAGCGCGGACCGGGCGAACGACTCGGCGCCCGCGGGCGTGGTGCGCTCGCCGACGCCGATCGCCAGCACGCCCGGCGCGAGCAGCAGCACGTCGCCGCCCTCGACCGGCGCGGAGTGCGCCCCGTAGGCGCGGCCGGTCTTGCGGAACCGCGGGTGGTAGGCGTAGATCAGGTCGGTCAGCGCGGTCTCCCGGTCGCGCGCGGGCAGCGCCAGCGAGGTGATCGCCACCCGGTCGCCCACCCACACCGACGAGTCGCGGGTGAACAGCAGGTTCGGCAGCGGGGCCACCGCGAAGTCGTGCGGGTGGTGCATCTTGCGCACCAGCGACGCGCCCTCGGCCGCGGGCAGCTCCTCGAACGTCATGCCGGTCATCAGCGCGGTCGCCAGCGGCTCCGGGCCGATGGAGGCCAGGTGGGAGCGCAGCGCGTCGGCCAGGTCGATGCCCAGCCGCCGCTCGTCGACCGCGCTGTGGATGCCCGCGATCCGCGCCCGGTCGTCGTGCAGGGCGCTGACCAGCAGGTCCGACAGCAGCAGCACCTCGGCCCCGCGACCGCGCAGCACCTCGGCGAACGCGTCGTGCTCCTCCTGGGCGCGGTCCACCCACGGCACGCCGTCGAACAGCAGCTGGTCGTTGTTGCGCGGGGTCAGCCGCTTGAGCTCGGCCCCGGGTCGGTGCAGCAGCACCGTGCGCAGGGGGCCTACCTCGCTGTCGACCCGGGGCGCCGGTGCGGGGTCGGCCCCGGGCTGGGTCTGGGTCTGGGCGATGTGCGCAGTCACGCTTCCGAGGGTAACCCGGGTGTGGCGGTAACAGCAGCTCAACGCGGCCAGTTCCGGCGGGATTGAACGTGGATCGGCGCTCAAACGGCGATGTGTTGCGCAACGGGCTCATCTGACCGGGGGAACGTTGCTCAGGCAGGTGCGGCGGCGGATCACCGGGCGGCCTGGAGGATGATCGGAGATCTACGAGGGGGAGGCCCGGTGACGGATTTGCGGATGACGGTCGACGCGCCCGCGGGGGCGGCGGCCGCGACGAACCTGCTGCTCCGGGAGCTGGTCCGGGGCGCCCGCGTGGACGCGCGGCCCGCGCCCGCCGACCTGCCGGAGGGCGCCAAGAGCGGCGCGGGCGCGACCATCGCCGAACTCGTCCTCAACGGCACGCTCAGCGCGGCCGCGGCGGGCGCCGTGGCGTCGGTGGTCACCGCGTTCGTGCAGCGGGGCAGCGCGCGCAAGGTGACCATCAGGACCGGCGAGGACGAGATCACCGTCGAGGGCCTGGACGCCGGGTCCCAAAGAGCGCTGCTGGAGGCGTGGCTGCGGGAGCGCGAGGGCTAGGGTGGGCCGGCACGCGCTCCTGGTCGCCACCGGGGAGTACGACGACGCGCGGCTGAGCCGGCTGCGCGCGCCCGAGCAGGACGTGGAACGGCTCGCCGCCGTGCTGGAGGACCCCGAGGTCGGCGGGTTCACCTCCGTCGAGGTGCTGCGGGACCGGCCCGGGGCCGACGTGCGGCGCGCGGTGGAGGACCTGCTCGCGCCCCGCGCGCCCGACGACCTCGTGCTGCTGTACTTCTCCTGCCACGGCCTGGTCTCGCCCTCCGGGCGGCTGTACTTCGCCGCGGCCGACACCGTGCAGGACCGGCCCGCGGGCACCGCGATCCCCAGGTCGTTCCTCAACGAGCAGCTGGAGGACTGCCGCGCCGCCGGTCGGGTGCTGGTCCTCGACTGCTGCTTCAGCGGCGCGTTCGTCGAGGGGTTCAAGGCCGCCGCCGGGACGGTGCCGACCCTCCTGGGACTGGACGTCGCCGGCCTGGACGACGTCGGCGAGGGCTACGTGGTGATGACCGCGTCCAACGCCTACGAGTACGCCTTCGAGCAGGACTCGCTGTCCCTGGACGCGCCGGTGGCCTCGCTGTTCACCGACGTGCTGATCGAGGGCCTGGCGGGCGGCGGGGCCGACCTCGACGGCGACGGGTGGATCGACGCCGCCGAGCTGTTCGCCTACGCGCGGGCCGGGGTGCGCGTCCGCCGCCCGGACCAGACGCCGCAGTTCTTCGCGCACGGCGCGTCCGCCCCGCTGCGCCTCGCGCGGGCCGGCGGGTCCCCGGAGCGCGGGCCGCGGCGCACCGCCTCCTACACGCCCGGCCAGCTGCTGGTGGCGCGCGGTTTCCGGGCGGCCGCCGAACCGGTGTGCCGGACGCTGGGGCCGATGGGCCGGCGGGCCGTGGTGTTCGTGGACCGGCGGCCGGTGGAGCTGGCGGACTCCTCCGCCATCGCGGCGGCCTACCAGCCCGACGACCCGCGCGACTCGCTGGGCGCGTCGTACGTGCGCGAGCTGGTCGGGCAGGTGCGGCGGGAGGCGGGCGACGGGGCCGCGTCGGCGGTGGCGGTGGCCCGCGGCGCGCTCGCGGGGCTGGTCGACGCGATGCGCGAGGGCCACGACCCGGTGCGCCTGCTGCGCGGCGTGACGGCGGCGGCGCGGCGGGCGGGCGAGCTGATCGCGGAGGCGGCCGAACCGCTGCGGCCGCGGGACGTGGGCGCGCTCGCCGCGACCGCCGCGGGGGACCGGGCGGTCGGCGAGGTCATCGGCCACGTCGCCGCGGTCATCGGCGAGGACGGGCCGATCCTGGTCGAGGAGGGCAAGGGCTTCGACCTGGAGCACGAGTTCGGCCGGGGGCTGCGGATCCCCGCCGGGTACGCCTCCGGCCAGTTCGTCACCGACCCGGAGCGGCGCGAGGCGGTGCTCGTGGAGGCGCGGGTGCTGCTGTTCGCCGGGACCCTCCAGGCCGGTCCGGCGGTGGTGGACGAGCTGCGGGAGGGCCACGCCCTGCTCGTGGTGTGCGAGGGGCTGTCGCACGCGGTGCTG
The DNA here is from genome assembly GCF_047689505.1 of Saccharothrix sp. BKS2. NCBI lineage: Bacteria > Bacillati > Actinomycetota > Actinomycetes > Pseudonocardiales > Pseudonocardiaceae > Saccharothrix > Saccharothrix sp. BKS2. Next base: position 412,380 of record NZ_JAUQOL010000002.1, read on the forward strand.
GTGGAGCTGCTGCGGCTGGGCGGTGGACCGGTCGTCGCCGTGGTCGTCGACCCGGTCGAGCTCCGCCGGGTGCACGACCTGGTGAAGGGCGTGGTCCTCGACCACGACCTGCTGGCGGGGGCCAGCGCGCGGTCGCTCGGGCGCGTGGAGAAGGCCGTGGTGACCCCGGGCGAGACGGTGCTGTTCACCGGGCGGACCTCGGCGAAGCACCCGGCGGGCCTGGTCCGGGCGGGCGCCGGGCACGTCGAGCGGGTCGAGCGGGCGGTGCGCGCGGTGCGCAGCGCGACCACCGAGGGCGTGGTCCGGGGCGGCGGCGTCGGCCTCGCCGGCATCGGCGCGCAGCTGGCGGCCGAGGCGACCGGGACCGAGGAGGAGGTGGCGGGCTGGCGGGCGTTCGCGGTCGCGCTGGCCGAGCCCGCCGAGCGGATCGCGCGCAACGCCGCCGTCACCCCGGCGGACCTGGACCCGTCCCTGCTGGACTCGGCGGGTGTGGCGCGGGTCGTGGTGGACGCGGCGGCCCGCACCGCGTGCCGCTTCCTGCTGGTCGCCTGACGGTGCCTCCGCCCGCGCGCGGGCCCCGGGCTACTGGCGGGAGTCCGGTCGGTTCGTGCTGTCGTCCCCGCCCGCGCGGGCCCCGGGCTTCCCGGGACCGCGCGGGCGGGGGCGCTCAGCCGGCTTCGGGCGGCGGGGCCAGCACGAGGAAGGTGAAGTCCTCGCGGGCCTTCGCGTCGAGGGCCGCCGGTAGCCGGATCCGCCCGGAGTCGACCAGCCCCTTCATCGCGGACCGGCTCAGGCCGAACCCGGCCCTGAGCAGCTTCTCGACCTGGACGGGCACCGGGAGCTCGAACCGGACGACCACCTCCAGCGGCGCCGGGTCCGCGGGTTCGCGGAACGGCGTGTCGGTCTCCAGCTCCCACGTGCCGCTCCAGTCCAGCCGGTACCCGGCCCTCCCTGCGAGCGCCGCGTCCACGGCCAGCTCCCGCACCGCGGCCGGGTCGTTGCGCTCGAACCGCACCAGCCGCTCGTGGTCGAGCGCCCGCACGTGGACGCGCTCGTGGACGGGGAGCTTCGACGTGCGGCCGCACCCGGCGCAGCCGATCAGCACCCACACGTCGAGGAGCTTGCCGTTGGCGTTCACCCGGAACTTGCCGGTGGGGTGGTGGCGCGTGGACCGGCACGCCACGCAGGTCTTGACGACGGCGGGCAGGCCCAGCTCCCTGACCACCCACAGGGCTTTCCGGTCGATGCCGGCCGCGTCGCCGTCGACGGGCACGTGGTTGCCGCGGGGATCGCTCATGGTTTCGGCGAACTCCAGAACTCGCGCGGAGGCGCCGGGCGGCGGGTTCACCGCGCCACGCGTCGCCCCCTGATCCGGTGACGGAGGCCGGGCCCCTGGAACGGGGCACACCGGCCGGCACGACGTGGCAGCACGTCCACGTCGCGTGCGGGAAGTCCGCACCGATTCCGGGCGCGGCTTCCACGGGCATGTCCCGGGGAAAACGGGAGCCGTCATCCCCGGGTGTCACCGGTCATCGATCCATGGTCGCCATGATGTTCACCGGGCCCGCCGCCGGGCAACGCATTTTCCGGGGGCCCGACGCGTTCCCGGGGTGCCTACGGCAGCCAGGAGACGTGCCCGCGCAGCAGCGAGTAGCCCACGAACGCGACCACGTCGAGCAGGGTGTGCGCGACGACCAGCACCCACAGCCGGTTCGTCCGCTGCCACACCTTGCCGAACACCAGGCCCATCACCACGTTGCCCAGGAACCCGCCGAAGCCCTGGTAGAGGTGGTACGAGCCGCGCAGGACGGCGCTGGCCAGCAGGGCGGTGTGCTCGCCCCAGCCGAGCTGCCGCAGCCGGGTCAGCAGGTACCCGACGACCAGCACCTCCTCGGCCCACGCGTTGCCGATGGCGGACAGCACCAGCACGACGCTGCGCCACCACGCCTCGTCCAGCGTCGACGGCTGCACCGCCAGGTTGAGCCCGAGGTTCCACGCGACCAGGTAGAACACCAGGCCGGGGATGCCGATGACGGCGGCCAGGCCGAGGCTGCCCAGGGCGTCCGGGCCGATCCGGGTGCGGTCGAGGCCGAGCGCGCCCAGCCTGATGCCGCCCCGCCACAGCAGGTACAGGCCCAGCCCGCCCCACGCCGCCAGCTGGAGCACGCCGAGCAGCTGCGCGATCAGGTCCAGCAGGTCGAACCGGGCCTGCGGGACGTTGATCGCGACCTTCTGCTCGTTCAGCGGCACCGGGTTGAGCAGGCTGTCCAGCAGCCGGACCAGGCTGCGCAGCCCGGACAGGCCGAGCGTCATCGCGAAGACCAGCAGCAGTTCGACCTGGTAGCCGCGGCGCTCCCGGACGTCCAGTGGTTCGATCACCCGCGTACGTTAACGGCGCTGGGCGAGGAACGGGCAGCCCATCAGCCGGCGCAGCTCGACCGCCAGCTCCTGCGAGGTGCCGACCGACCGGGAGAACGCGATCCGCACGTCGTGGTCCTCGTCGGACATCTCCACCCGCAGCCGCAGGCCGAAGCGGTCCAGGCCCAGCGGGCGGACGTGACCGCCCCGCAGGTGCTCCGGCAGGTGCTGGGCGAGCAGGCCCACCACGTCCCGGTGCGACAGCTCCAGGTGCCGCAGCCAGTGGTCCTCGTGCGTGGCGAACGGGTCGGGCTCGGCCTGCGCGAACAGGTCCAGGCGCAGCGAGGTGGTGCTCTCGGCGTCGGCCACCACCAGCGAGGCCGGGGTCAGCCGGAGCACGCTCACCCCGTGCCCGACGTCGAGCAGGCGCGGGTCCGGGCGGTCCTCGGCGACCTCCAGGCCGGCCTCCCGGGCCTCCCGCGGGTCGAGCGTGCGCAGCCAGCCCGTGATCCACAGCAGGCCCCGCACGGGCTCCCGCAACGGCACCGGCGCGTGGTCGGCGACCTCCAGCACCGCGGTCGTCTCGGCCCGCCGCGCGGCCTCGACCAGCGGGTGCCCGTCGGGCAGCAGGACCGTCGCGTCGCCGCGCGGGTGGACGTGGTGCAGCACCGGCGTGACCCGGTTCTCCGTGCCGTCCGACGGCAACAGGGCCGCGCGCCCACCCCGGGCGGCGATGGTGCGCGCTCGCTCCGCCGGGTGCGGGGCGGGCGGTCGACGCGTCTCGTTCACCGCTCACCTCCCAACTTAGGGCAGCCTAACTTGGTGGGCCCGGTGGGGGAAGTCCCACGACCGGTGTACTGCTCACCGCCGTCCACCCGGGTCGTCCGCCACCGTAACCACCGCGGGCCCGCCGGCACAGCGCCGAGGTCACCGGGTCCGGTTGGCCGTTCCCGTCCCCGGCCCGCCGCCGTAACCTGGTCACGCCCCCTTGGCGGAGGTGACCCGTGGTCGTGCCGAACAAGCCGTCCACCGAAGGCGCGGCTCTCGAAGACCCGTGGACCCGGCACTGCCTGGAGACCTCGGGCCGCCGGGCGTTCGGCTGGGTCGTCCTCGCGGTGCTCGCCTTCCTGCTCCACCTCGTCCTCGTCCTGGCCCGCGGGTCGTCCTCGTCGCTGCCGGTCGTGCTGCTGGCGTTCTCCGCCGCGGTGCTCGCCCCGGCCCTCACCCGGGGCCGGTCGTGCGCCGACCTCCTGGGCGACCGCGCGTGGGTCTACGCGCGCGTCCACTGGCGCGGCGGCCGACTCGTCGTCCACGGCCCCCGGCCGCTCGTGCTGGACGTCGACGCCGGACCGCTCGCCCGCGGCCGCATCGGCCGCCACCGGCGGGCCTGGGTGGTGACCCCCGACCGGACCGGCGCCACCGCCGTCACGTTCCGGGGCGTGCCCAGGCTGTTTCCCGCGAAGGTGTCGCGCGGGTGAGTTTCGCCGGCGGGCCGAACGGAAATCCCCAGGTCGGAGATCCTGGCTTGCGGGGAGCGGCAGTGAGCGATACGTGGGTGCACAAGTGCCTGGCCCAGGCGGACCGGCGTGCCGTCGGGTTCATCGGCATCGCGCTGCTCGCGTTCGTCGTGCTGTGGTTGGTGTCCGAGTGGCTCGGGTCCCGGTGGGTGTTCGTGCTGGCCCCGCTGTGCGTCGAGTTCGCCGTGCCCGGCCTGCGGCACTTCTGCTCGCGCCGCAGCCTGCGGCGGTTGCTGGAGACCTACCCGAGGCACGCCGTGTCGGTGAACTTCGTGCCCGGACGGGCGCGGGTGGGGCGGCACGCGTACCTGGAGACCGAGGGGTCGGACCGGACGTTCCTGCGGCTGTTCGAGATCCCCGAGCGCGTGCGCGAGAACATCCGCCGCGGTGGGCAGGTGTGGTTGGCCGGGCCCGATCCGCGGGGGCGGACGGTGGTGCTGACCCGCGGGGCCCCGTTCCTGACCCTGGGGCGTGTCGTCATCCGCTGACGCGGGGGTGGTTCACGAACCTCGGGGTGGTTCGGGTTTCGCGTGCGGGCCTCGCCGGTGGGGTTGGCTGGTGGCCTGGCCGGTGAGGTCGGCTGGTCGGGTCAGCGACCCACCGGAATCCCGCTCTGCTCGGCCCAGGCCGCCACGTCCTCCCGGCGCAGGGCCGTCGCCAGCAGGTCCGGGAACCGGTCCGGCGTGCAGGCGAACGCGGGCGCCCCCAGCTCCGACAGCCGGGCGGCCAGCTCGTGGTCGTAGGCCGGCGTGCCGCTGTCGGACAGAGCGAGCAGCACCACGACCGTCACCCCGCTGCTCACCAGCTCCCGCACCCGGCGTTGCAGCTCGCGCGCCACGCCCCCCTCGTACAGGTCGCTGATCAGCACCATCACCGTGTCCGTGGGGCGGCGCACCAGCGACTGGCCGTAGGCCACCGCGCGGTTGATGTCCGTGCCGCCGCCCAGCTGGGTGGAGAACAGCAGGTCCACCGGGTCGTCCAGGTCCTCGGTCAGGTCGACCACCTCGGTGTCGAACACGACCAGTCGCGTGTCGATCGACTTCAGCGATGCCAGCGAAGCCCCCAGCACCGCCGAGTAGACGACGGACTCCGCCATCGACCCGGACTGGTCCACCAGCAGGACCACGTCCCGCAGCGAAGCCTGCCGACTGCGCCGGCTGTTGCCGACCAGGTCCTGGACCACGACCGTGCGCTGCTCGGGCTGGTAGTGCCGCAGGTTGGCCCGGACCGTGCGGTTCCAGTCCACATCGGACAGACGGGGCCGGCGCGTGCGGCGCGAGTGGTCGACCGCCCCCCGGACCGCCTCCAGCAGCCGGTCGGCCAACCGGCGCTCGATGTCCTCGACGACCCGGCGCACCACGGCGCGGGCGGTCTCGCGCGTGCGCGCCGGGATGGCGCTGGACAGGGAGACGAGCGTGCCGACCAGGCTCACGTCCGGCTCGACGCTCGACAGCAGTTCGGGTTCCAGCAGCAGTTGGCGCAGCCCGAGCCGCTCCACCGCGTCCCGCTGCATGACCTGGACGACCGAGGAGGGGAAGTAGGCGCGGATGTCGCCCAGCCACCGGTGCAGGACGGGGGACGAGCCCCCGAGCCCGGCCCCGCGCTTGCCACCGGTCTCCGCCGCGTCGCCCCCGCCGCCGTAGAGGCCGGTCAACGCCCCGTCGCGCCGCTGGTCGTCGTCGCCGAGCACCCCGAGGTCGCCCGCCGCGCCGCCGAGGAGCAAACGCCAGCGACGTTCGCGCTCACCTGCGATATCGTGGTTCACGGGCCCTCCACGGCGGACACGATCGGGTGATCATCGGCCGAAAATGTACGGAAACGGTGTTCTCGCTCATCGGTTGGAACATGAGGAACGCCGACCACCCCCCACGTCACCCGCCCACCTCCGCCAGCAGCACCCGCACGTGCTCGACGAGGCGGCCCGCCAGGGCCTCGTCCCACTCACCCGAGCCACCCGGACCAGCGGACGACCCGGCCGCCGTGCCCCGGACCCGGTCACCGAGCATCCGCCGCTCCGCCGGGCTGAACTCGGTCACGGCCCGGCGCAGCAGGGGCAGCGCGGCCTCGAAGTCCGCACCGGGCAGGCCGGTCAGCCACTCGTCCACCACGCCGAACAGCCTGGGATCAGCGGTGAGCAGCGCCGCCGAGCCGCGCAGGAAGCCCGCCACGAACGCCGTGGCCCCCGTCGAGCCGGAGCCCGAACCTGAGCTGATCGAGCCGGTGCCGGTGCCGGTGCCGGCCAAGCCCGCCGAGCCCGAGCCGATCAAGCCCGAGCCCGCCGCGCCCGCGCCTGCCGAGCCCGAACCCGAGCCAGCGCCTGCCGGGCCGGAGCCCGCCGAGCCGGACTTCGCCGAGCCCGTGCCTGCCGAGCCCGTGCCCGTCGAGCCCGTGCCCGTCGAGCCCGTGCCCGTCGAGCCCGAGCCTGCCGCCCCTGTGTCTGCCCACCTGCCCCGACCCGCCCCGGCCGCACCCGCTGACACCGCCCGGTGCAGGCGTGCGGCGACCGCGTCGGAGTCGAGCACGCCGGTCTCCCACAGCAGCCGGGTGGCCCGGCCGGTGGGGAGGCCGTGTGCGTCGGGCATCGCGACCAGTGAGCGCAGGGCCCGTTGCCAGGTGTCGCGGTGTTCGTCGTCGGCGGCCAGGCGGACCGCGTCTTCCGCGCCGTCGATGGCTTTGAGGGCTCGTTCGGCCGTGTTGTCGTCCACGCCCCGGCACGCCAGCGGCAGGCCGACGGCGCCGCGGGCGAGCAGGCCGTGCAGGGCCACGCGCAGCAGGTCGGGGTCGGTGCCCCGGACCGAGCCGTAGCGGACCGTGGTGGCCAGGTTCGGGAGGGCGGTCAGCAGTTCGAGCGCGTCGGTGGCTGCGGCGGCGCAGCGGTCCAGGGCTCGGCGTGCCGCGGTGACCGCCTCGGGGATCTCGCAGCCGACGGCTCGGCTGAGGACTTCGGCGGCGTCGACCACGCGGGTCGCCTCGTCGGCGTGCGTGGTCAGGACCTGGCGGGCGGCTGACTCGACCGTGGTGCCGTGGCGGGCGGCCACGGCCAGGGACACGGCGAACTCCGGCTGCCAGTGGAGCTGCCACGCCTCGGCGAACGTGCCCAGGGTGCGCGTGGCGTCCGGAGTGCCCCACGGGACGTCCAGGACGTCCAGGCGGCGCAGGAGCTTGGAGCGTTCGCGGTCGGTGTCCTTGCGCAGGTCCAGGCGGATCGCCTTGCGCGTGTCCGGGGGCGGCATCCGGAGCTTCCGCCGCAGGCGGGTCAGGTCGGCGGCCAGGGGGGAGGTGGGCACGCCGTCGCCCACCTCGCCCAGGCGTTCGCTGATGACCAACTGGTCGTGGACCAGGCGCAGCGGGGTCTCGTCACCGCCGCACAGGACCGCGAGCGCCGCCTCCATCACCTCGGCCAGGCCGGGGGACGGGCGGCCGCGCAGGGCCGCGAGGGTGTCGGCCAAGCGGACCGCCTCCACCGCGCTCGCCGTCGACGCCGGGAGGTCCTCGGCCCGCAGCACCGCGCACGCGCGGGCGAACCAGCGCGGCACCGCGTCGCCCCGTTCGGCGCACTCCCACAGGTGCGCGTACCAACCGGGTGAGGCCACGCCCGCGCCGTAGCCGGAGGCGGCGGCCAGGCGGCCGTGGCTCCACGGCACCCACGTGCCCGAGATCTTCTTGCGCGGCAAGCCCTTCAGGGCGGCGACGTCGACGGCGGCGGGTGGGAGCGTGCGCAGGGCCGGGACGTGCCAGGCGCCGGCTACGACGGCGATCGGGCCCGGGAAGTCCTTGAGGGCCTGGCGCAGGTTCTGGCGCATCGCGGCCTCGCGGCGCAGGGTTCGCGCATCGACCTGGTCGGCGAACTCCTCGCGCAGCGCGGACATCGCCTCCGCCACGGCGCCCGGCAGGTCCGCCGGGTCGGTGTGGTGCTCGACCACGTCCTCCCACCAGCGCTCCGGGTCGTCGAAGCCCGCTGCCTCGGCCAGGACGCCCAAGGGATCCAGAGCCGCCTGGATTTCCTGCTGGATTTCCTGGGCGGGTACGTCCCCGGGCAGGGCGGAGGGCGGATCGGAGGGCGGATCGGAGGGCAGGGCGGAGCTGTCGGGGAGGGGGGACTCGGGGGCGAGGGCATCGTCGGAGGAGTCGGGCCGGGCAGAGGTGGGAAGGGGAGAGGTGGGAAGGGGAGAGGCGGGGGAGGCCGGCAGGGGAGAGGCGGGCAGGGAATCCGGTGAAGCGGGAGAGGCAGGGACGGGAGCGGCAGGGGTGGGGCCGTCGGCCAGGGACGCGGCGGCCGGCAGGTCGAAGAAGCGGACCGGGACGTCGTGCTCGTGGGCCCACGTCAGCGCCCGCCACTCGGGCGAGAACCCGGCGAACGGCCAGAACGCCGCCCGCGCGGGATCCGCCTCGTCGTGCAGCAGCAGCGCCACCGGCGGCGTCAGCCGGGGCACGTGCGGCAGCAGGGCGTCCCCCTCCGGCGGCCCCTCGATCAGCACCACCTCCGGCCGCACGGCCTCCAGCGCCGCCACGACCATCCGCGCCGACCCCGGACCGTGGTGCCGGATGCCGAGCAGGGTGACCCGCTCGGGCAGGGGCTGCTCGCGCGCCATCAGCCCACCAGGTCCCGGCACGCCCGGTACAGGTCGCGCCACTCGGACCGCTCCTTGACCACCGCCTCCAGGTACTCCTGCCACGCCGCGGTGTCCGACACGCGGTCCTTCACCACGGCCCCGAGCAACCCCGACGCCAGCTCGTCCGCGGTGATCCGACCGTCGCCGAAGTGGCCGGCCAGGGCCATGCCGCTGGTCACCACGGAGATCGCCTCGGCCGTGGACAGGCTGCCGCTGGGCCGCTTCAGCTGGGTCCGGCCGTCCACCGTGGACCCGTTGCGCAGTTCGCGGAAGATCCGCACGACCCGGCGCACCTCCTCCAGCGCGGGCGGCTCGGCGGGCAGCTCCAGCGCCCGGCCCAGCTGCGTCGCGCGCGCCGACACGATCTCGACCTCCGCGTCCTCGGTCGCCGGCGGCGGCAGCACGACCGTGTTGAAGCGGCGGGCCAGCGCCGACGACATCTGGTTCACGCCCCGGTCCCGGTCGTTCGCCGTGGCGATCACGGTGAACCCGGGCACGGCCTGCACCCGGATGCCCAGCTCCGGCACCGGCAGCATCTTCTCCGACAGGACCGTGATGAACGAGTCCTGCACCTCGGCGGGCATCCGGGTCAGCTCCTCGATGCGCGCGACCGCGCCGGTGCGCATCGCGGTCATCACCGGGCTCGGCACCAGCGCCGCCTCGGACGGCCCCTCGGCGATCAGCCGCGCGTAGTTCCAGCCGTAGCGGACCTGGTCCTCGCCGGTGCCCGCGGTGCCCTGGACGACGAGCGTCGAGTTTCCGCTCACGGCCGCCGCCAGGTGCTCGGACAGCCACGACTTGGCCGTGCCGGGCACGCCGACCAGCAGCAGCGCCCGGTCGGTGACCAGCGTGCCGACCGCGACCTCCACCAGCCGCCGGTCGCCGACGTACTTCGGGGTGATCACGGTGCCGTCCGGGGTGCGGCCGCCGAGCACGTAGGTGACCACGGCCCGGGGCGACAGCCGCCAGCGCGGCGGGCGCAGCCGGTCGTCCGAGGCGGCCAGGGCGGCGAGCTCGGCGGCGTACTGCTGCTCCGCCGCGGGCCGCAGCACGGTCTCGCTGGTCACTGGCTTTCCTCCCGGTGGTTGAACGCCTCGCGCAGCTGCACCCGCAGGCGCAGGACGTCGAGGTCGACGGTGTGCTCGGGCCACCGCTCGGTGATGCGGTCCCAGTTCGCGCCGAGCACCTCGGCGTCGCCCCGGGAGAGCAGCACGGCGGGCGGCCTGCCCGCGCGCCACTTCGGGGCGCGGGCCGCCGCGTAGCGGTCGAGCAGGTCGGCGGTGGCCCGCGGGCTCCACGGCGAGGGCAGCTGGGAGCAGGCGTGGTCGAGCAGGTCGTAGTTCCACTGCCCGGACACCTCGACGACCGTGCGCGCGGCCAGCTCGGCGGGCAGGCCGGCCAGCATCTCCAGCTGCTCCATGCCGGTCAGCGCGCGGGTGGCCGCGACGGCCCACGGCCGGGCGTCCTCGGCGAGCCGCAGGTTCTGCGCCACGCCGCGCAGCAGTTCGCCCGCCCACACCCCGCGCGCCAGCTCCGCGGCCGCGCCCTCGTCGTCGGTGCCCAGGCGGTTCGTCCAGTGCCGCGGCGGCACGCTCGCCGCCGCGCCCCGGATGCGCCCGGCCACGCCGGTCTCCGAACCGTCCTTGAGCAGGTCGCGCGCCTCGTCCGGCTCGGGGTGGGACTCGGTCCACAGCTCGTCGGTCTGCACGTCGAACCCGTCGGCGGTCAGCCACAGGCCCCGGTGCAGGCGGTCGGCGGCGCGGTCGGCGAGCCCCGACGCGGGCAGGGTGCGCAGCAGGCGCAGCGCCTCGTCGTGCACGCCGATCGCGCGGTCGTCCAGGGCGCGTTCGAGGAGCGGTTCGTCGTCCGGGCCGAGGTTGGTCTCCAGGGCGCCGACCAGCACCTGGCGGTCGGTGGCGCGGCGCTGCCGGTCGAACTGCGCGGCCAGGAACACCCGGGTGCCCGCCGGGTCGCGGGTGCGGGCGCGGCGCAGCGCGGCCGACCGGGCGGCGCCCGGCAGGTCCAGGACCTCCGCCAGGGGCACGTCGCCGCCCTCGTCGTCGGTGGCGGCCCACGCCCAGGCCGGCCGCAGGCCCGCCAGCCACCGGCCCCGCGCGCCGAGCACGGCGGTGATCGCGGGGCGCAGGCCGGGGTGCGCGGTGCCGAGGCCGAGCAGGGCGGGCAGTTCGCGGTGGTCGGCCACCGCGTGCGCGGCCTTGGCCAGGCCGCACCACTCGGTCAGCAGGACCTGGTCCTCCAGGGCCAGGACCTGCACCAGCACGCCCCGCGCGAGCCGGTGGACCGGCACGTCGCCGGACGCGGGCGCCGGGTCCAGCGGCGGCGCGTCCACGACCGGCGGCAGGTGCGCGGCGTGGGCGGCCAGGCCCAGTTCGGCGCACCGGTCGAGCAGGTCGGCGGGCGCGGCGCCGGACCGCCGCGCGCCGACCAGGAGGGCCTGCACGGTCTCCTGCCAGGCGTCCCGGGTGCTCATCCGACCACCTCCGGCGCCCCGCCGGGCAGCGCGACCGCGCCGAGCCGCAGCTCCCGCCCGTCCCACAGCCCCCAGGCGTCGAACACCCCGCCGCCGGTCACGGCCAGCGCCTGGTCCAGTCCGAGGTCGGCCCGCACCGGCACGCCGCGCCCCTCCCCGTCGACCAGCCGCGCGGTGTCGCGGGTCGGCCGCACCGAGGCGCAGCCCAGCGGGTGCAGGCGCTGCCACGGGTCGGCCCTCAGCGGCTCCTCCAGGCCCGCCAGCGCCTCCCGCCACGTCCCCGGCGCGGGCACCGGTCCCGGCGGCCGCTCGACCAGGTCCTCGCCCACCGCGACGCGGCGCGGCGGCGCGCCGGGGTAGGGGTGCAGCACCCCCCGGACCCGCACCCCGTGCGCCAGCGGCGCCACCGGTCGCGCCCCGCCCCCCGCGTGCCGCACCGCCACCACCCAGCCGTGCGCGCGCCCCCACACCCACTGCCGCACGGTGCGCACCAGGCCGTCGTCCGATTCGAGCCTCAGCAGCGGCACCCAGTGGTCCGACCAGCCCGCGCCCGCGCGGACCTCCTCCTCGGTCACCGGGAACCCGATCCGGCCGCGCACCACGTCGGCCAGGCCGGGCGAGTCCGCCAGCCTGGTCAGCAGGTGCAGGCCGCCCAGCCGGTCGGCGGCGTCGTGCGCCCACGCCGGCCCGCCGGCGGCGACGAGCCGGCGCACCTCGTCGACGGCGGAGGCCAGCCCCCCGGCCTGCGCGTCGACCATGCGCGCGCCGATCGAGCGCCACCACTCCGCGTCGCGCGCGGGCAACCCCGCGATGCCCGCGTCCGCCACGTCCGCCAGCCAGTCGGCCAGCCCGGTCACGCCCGCGCGCACCGCGTCCCGCCGCGCCAGCGCGGTCTTCTCCCTGGCCCGCGCCCGCCGCGCCACGGCCTCCGGCGAGTCGTCCGCGGGGGCCGCGGCGACCTCCGCGCGCCGCCGCCGCGCCAACCACTCCGCCACCCACCCGGGCGGCTCCGCGACGGGCAGCGGTTCGCGCGCGTGCCGCAGTTGCAGCGCGAGCGCGTGCTTGCACGGGAACTTGCGCGAGGGGCACGAGCACTTCGACGCGCGGTCGCCCAGGTCGACGGACACCTGGTAGGGGTGCGCGCCGCTGCCCGCGCACAGGCCCCACAGGGCCGTGTCGTCGCGACCCGTCCCCCGCCAGCCGGAGGAGCCGGCCAGCCGGGTGGCGCTGCTCGCCACCCGGCTGTCCGGCGCCAGCTCCAGCACCGCACGCGCGTCCATGCCGGCAGACGTTAGGGCCACCCACCGACAAAGGTGGATCAATCCAGGTCAGGCCCCCGGCGGGCCCAGGACCAGGCGTACCCCGGGTCCTCGGTGGCCAGCGCGGCCTCGCCCAGCTCCAGCGGGCGGAAGGTGTCCACCATGACCGCGGTCTCGTCGAACCGCTCCGCGCCCAGCGACGCCTCCACCGCGCCCGGCTGCGGCCCGTGCGTGCAGCCCGACGGGTGCAGCGACAGGGAGCCGAGGCCGATGCCGGAGCCCTTGCGCGCCTCGTAGTCGCCGCCCACGTAGAACATCAGCTCGTCCGAGTCCACGTTCGCGTGGTTGTAGGGCACGGGGACGGCCAGCGGGTGGTAGTCGACCTTGCGCGGCACGAACGAGCACACCACGAAGTTCGGACCCTCGAAGGTCTGGTGCACGGGCGGCGGCTGGTGCACGCGGCCCGTGATCGGCTCGAAGTCGCGGACGTTGAACGCCCACGGGTACAGGCAGCCGTCCCAGCCGACCACGTCGAACGGGTGGTTGGCGTAGGTGAACCGGGTCAGGCCGGCGCGGTGCCGCACCAGCACGTCCACGTCCTCGCCGTCGACCAGCAGCGGTTCGGCGGGGCCGCGCACGTCGCGCTCGCAGTACGGCGAGTGCTCCAGGAACTGGCCCTTGTTCGACAGGTAGCGCCGCGGCGGCCCGACGTGCCCGGTCGCCTCCAGCACGAGGATGTCCATCGGCTCCCCGGGCACCACCCGGTAGGTGCAGGAGGTCGGCAGCACCACGTAGTCGCCCTCGCCCACCGGCAGGGCGCCGTAGATCGTCTCGACCACGCCCGAGCCGGTCTGCACGTACAGCAGCTCGTCGCCCGCCGCGTTGCGGTAGAGCGGGCTGGGCGCGGACGCGCGGACGAACCCGACGACCACGTCCGCGTTGCCGAGCAGGGTGCGCCGTCCGGTAACCGCGTCGGTGGCGTCGTCCCAGGTCAGGTCGGGTGTCTTGAAGTGGCGCGGCTTGAGCGGGAGGTTCGGCGACAGGGCGCCGCGGTGCTCCTCCACGGTCACCGCGTCGACGATCGCCGTGGGCAGGTGGCGGTGGTAGAGCAGCGCCGAGTCGGCCGAGAAGCCCTCCACGCCCATGAGCTCCTCCGCGTACAGCCCGCCCTCCGGGGTGCGGAACTGCGTGTGGCGCTTTCGGGGGATCTCACCCACCTGCCGGTAGTACGCCATCGTCCACTCCACGCGTTCGATAATCGGACATCTTTGTTCATTGGCCGGTCGCCACTAGCGTGTCAGCCGTGTCAAGCGCCTTCGAACTCCGTGCGCCCGGTCCACGCGGCACTCCGCCCCTGCTGGCGAGGCTTGTAGACGACGCCGCCCTGTTCCCCCCGGGGAACGCGTCGATGCCCGACGCCGTGCGCGGCCACCTCGACGCGCGCGCCGGGGAATGGGCGGGAGCCGTGGGGCTCTTCCTGTGCCCCGCGTCGCGGCTGGCCGAGCTGATCACCGAGCTGATCAAGGTCAAGCCGGTGAAACCGGTCGCCCTGTCGCTGGTGATCGACACCGGGCTGGGCGGCGTGCCCAAGGCCGTGTCGATCGTCGAATCGCGCAGCGAACTGCTGGCGCTGCGCATGGTCGAGATGCCCGCCCCGTCCGACGTGGACGAGGTGTGGCTGGAACGCGTCTCGGAATTCGTGCCCGAGGACGTCATCCGGGTCGTCGAGCCGCGCCGGGGCGGTGAGGGCTGGCTCGACGGCGTCCGCCGGGTCATCGAGCACGGCAGCTGGCCCAAGCTGCGCTGCGGCGGGCTGAGCCGGGAGAACTTCCCCGGCGTCGACGAGGTCGCCGACTTCCTGGCCGTGGTCAGCGGCGGCGGGGTGGCCTTCAAGGCGACCGCCGGCCTGCACCACGCCGTCCGGCAGACCGACCCGAAGACCGGCTTCACCCACCACGGGTTCCTCAACCTGCTGGTGGCCACCGCGCGGTCGCTGTCCGGCGGCGACGTGCGCGCGGCGCTGGCCAGCACGGACGCGGCGGCGCTCGGCGAGGAGGCCGCGGCGCTGTCCGACCAGGCCGCCCACGCCGTGCGCGGCGTGTTCGCCTCCTACGGGTCGTGCTCGCTCGACGAGCCGATCACCGACCTGGGGGAGCTGGGCCTGCTGTGAGCTGGATCGACGACCCGGCGTTCACGCCGGACGGGCCGTTCGGGCCGCAGACCCTGCCCTACGGCGTGCTGCCGGCCGGCGTCGCGGTGCGGGTGGGGGACTCCGCCCTGCCGCTGCGCGGGCTGGCCCTGGGCGAGCGCCTGGAGCCGCTGGTGGCCGGGAACTCCCTGGACGCCCTGCTGGCGGCCGGGCGGCCCGCGTGGAGCGAGCTGCGGGCGCGGCTGGTGGAGGTCGTCAACGCCACGGCCGCGCCGCGCGGCGCGGCGCTGGTCGGCCTGGACGGAGCGGTGCTGCCGTTCACCGTGGCGGACTACGTCGACTTCTACTCGTCGCGCCACCACGCGGAGAACGTGGGCCGCATCTTCCGGCCCGACGGCGACCCGCTGCTGCCCAACTGGACGCACCTGCCCGTCGGCTACCACGGCCGCGCGGGCACGGTGGTCGTCTCCGGGACGCCCGTGGTGCGGCCGCACGGCCAGCGGCGGTCGTCGTCCGGACCGGTGTTCGGGCCCTCCGGGCGGCTGGACATCGAGGCCGAGGTCGGGTTCGTGTGCGGCGGGCCGGTCGCCTCGCGGCTGACCCCGTCGCGGGCGGCCGACCACGTGTTCGGGGTGGCCCTGGTCAACGACTGGTCCGCGCGCGACATCCAGGCGTGGGAGTACCAGCCGCTCGGGCCGTTCCTGGGCAAGTCGTTCGCCACCTCGGTGTCGGCGTGGATCACGCCGCTGGAGGCGTTCGCGGTGGCCCGGGTGTCACCGCCGCCCCTGGGCAACGACGTGCTGCCCTACCTGCGCGAGGAGCGCTCCTGGGGCCTCGACATCGCCATCGAGGTCGAGTGGAACGGGACCGTGGTGTCCCGGCCGCCGTTCCGCGAGATGTCGTGGACCTTCGCGCAGCAGCTCGCGCACCTGTCGGTGAACGGCGCCACGGTCCGGCCGGGCGACCTGATCGCCTCGGGCACCGTGTCCGGCCCGGCCCGCGACGAGCGCGGCTCCTTCCTGGAGCTGAGCTGGGGCGGCGCGGAACCGGTCCGGGTCGGCGACGGGGAGCGCACGTTCCTGGAGGACGGCGATACCGTGCGCCTCACCGCGACGGCACCCGGCGAGGGCGGCTCGGTCGTCGGGCTGGCCGAGGTGGTCGGCACGGTCGCGCCCGCCGACGAGGGGCGCGGCGTTGGTCAGACCTGACCCCCGCGGCCGGCTGCCCGCGCCCGCCTCCAAGGAGAGCTCGCTGACCCTGGAGCGGGGCCTGGCCCTGCTCCAGGCGGTGGCCGACGCCGAGTCGGAGGCGCCGTCGATCAGCGAGCTGGCCGCGGCCATCGGCGCGTCGCGGGCCGCCGTGTACCGGCTGCTGGTGCCGCTCCAGTCGCGCGGGCTGGTGCGGCGGGAGGGCTCCAAGGTGCGGCTCGGGCTGGGCGTGCTGCGGCTGGCGTCCAACGTGCTGCCGCAGCTGCGGCTGGCCGCGCAGCCCGCGCTGCGGGTCCTGGCCGAGCAGGTGGGCGCCACCGCGCACCTCACCGTGGCCGACGGCACCGAGGCGCAGGCGGTGGCCGTGGTGGAGCCCTCCTGGACGGCGTACCACGTGGCCTACCGGGTGGGGTCGCGCCACCCGGTGCACCGGGGGGCGGCGGGCAAGGCCATCGGGCTGTCGCCGGAGGGGCGGCAGTGGGTGCACTCGACCGGGGAGTTGCAGCCGGGGGCGTTCGGGGTCGCCGCGCCGGTGCGCGGCGTGCCCGGGTTGCGGGCCAGCGTGGGCGTGGTGGCGCTGGAGAAGCTGGACGGCGACGTGGTGGGGCCGCAGGTGCTGCGGGCGGCCCAGGAGGTCGCCGACGCGTTGCGGTGAGGCTCGGCGGGGTGCGCCGGACACCGGCGCGGCTCCCGGCCCCGCGGGCGCCGGGGGCCGCACCGGCGGGGTCCTCGGGGGCGGGGTCCTCAGGGGCGGGTCCTCAGGCGACCAGCGCCTGCCACAGCGCGACCAGCGCGAACCCGGCGAACACGAACCCGCTGACCCGCTGCACCAGCCGCGTCGGGATGCGGGACGCGAGCTTGCGGCCCACCAGCACCGCGATCGCCGCCACGGTGGTCAGCGCCAGGAACGCGCCCAGCCCCACGAACACCGGCGTGCCGTAGCGCGCCGCCAGACCCGCCGTCGCCAGCTGGGACGCGTCGCCCCACTCGGCGGCGAACAGCACGCCGAACGAGGTCAGCGCCGCCCGCAGGAACGTCACCTGCCCCAGTCCGCCGGACGCGGAGTCGGTCTCGTCGTCGTCGCGTGAGAAGCCCTCCTTGAGCAGCAGGAAGGCGCCCACGCCGAACAGGACCGCGACCACGCCCGCCACCACCCGGTCGGGCAGCAGGGTCAGCACGCCGCCGAACGTCGCCGCCACCACGCACTGGACCGCGAACGCGGCGGTCACGCCGGCGAACACCGGCCACGCCCGGTAGCGGGTGGTGAGGACGAGGGTGGCGACCATGGTCTTGTCCGGCAACTCGGCCAGGAAGATGATCGCGAACGCGGTCGCGGCCGCGATGAGCTCAGGTGCCACGGGATGTACCTCCGAGGGGTGGGATGACCCGGACGGAGGCAGCACGACCCCGACCGGGCGTGGTGCACTGCCCGGCCGGAGGTCTCGTTCGCCCTCGTGAAGACGGGTGAGGGACCGGATCCCGGAGGATCAGTCTGTCGATCGCCTCGCCTCGACCCGCGCGGGGTCGAGGGAACTACTCCCCTCTGGCGCCACCATCGTAACCGGGGGCGGGGTCGGGGGGAATGTGAGCGCACCCACGGGGGTGGCTCACGGCCAGGGGCCGCCGTGGCACTGCGGGCCGCCGGAGGCGGTGGCGGAACCGGTCGCGTCGGTGACCACGACCTGGACGTTGATGACCGCGCCGCGCGGGCAGGTGCGCTGACCGGTGAACGTCCGGTCGTTCAGCGAGGGGACGGGGGAGCCGTTGACGTACCACCTGATCGTGGCCGGCGCGACGGCGTCGTGGTAGGCGAAGCAGTGGTGCAGCGAGCCGCCGCTCTCGCAGTTCAGGTCCACGGACGTGACGGCGTTCGCCGGTGGGGCGAGGGCGGCCGACGCGAGGGCGGCGAAGGACAGGGCGAGCAGGCTCCGTCTCACGGGGGACCTCCAGAGGCCGGGGAACCGGGACCCACGACGTCAGTTGGCGCATCGCCGCAGCTCAGCGGCCATTCCGGGGACAGGACCTAGGTCCCGTCCCCGACGGGACCCACGTACCTGGGAACAGGCTGCTCCGGGGCCTAACTTCGAGCCGTGGACGTTCTCGACCTGGCGCGGTGGCAGTTCGGCATCACCACCGTCTACCACTTCCTCATGGTGCCGCTGACGATCGGCTTGTCGCTGCTCGTGGCCACCATGCAGACCGCCTGGGTCCGCACGGGCGACCGCAGGTACCTGGCCATGACCAAGTTCTGGGGCAAGCTGCTGCTGATCAACTTCGCCATGGGCGTGGTGACCGGCATCGTGCAGGAGTTCCAGTTCGGCATGACCTGGAGCGCCTACTCGCGGTTCGTCGGGGACGTCTTCGGCGCCCCGCTGGCCATGGAGGGCCTGGTCGCGTTCTTCGTCGAGTCGACCTTCCTCGGCCTGTGGATCTTCGGCTGGGACCGCCTGCCGAAGAAGGCCCACCTGGCCTGCGTCTGGGCGTTCTCGCTGGCCACGATCGCGTCGGCCTACTTCATCCTGGCCGCGAACTCGTGGATGCAGCACCCCGTCGGCGTCGAGATGGCCGACGGGCGGCCGCGGCTCACCTCGATCTGGGCCGTGCTGGGCAACAGCACCGTGCTCGCCGCCTTCCCGCACACGGTCTTCGGGGCGTTCGCCGTCGCGGGGGCGTTCCTGGTGGGCATCGCGGCGTGGCGCCTGTGGCGGCGTGCCGAGGAGGGCCGGACCGATGAGGAGGGAGCGGTCTGGCGCGCGTCGGTGAAGCTCGGCACGTGGGTCGGGGTGGCCGCGTTCGCCGGCCTCGCGGTGAGCGGCGACCTCCAGGGCAAGCTGATGTTCGAGCAGCAGCCCATGAAGATGGCCGCGGCCGAGGCGCTGTGCCACACGGAGCGGCCCGCGTCGTTCTCGGTGTTCGCCGTGGGCGACGTGAGCCGGCCCGACTGCGAGGACGTCAAGAGCGTCACGGTGCCCGCGCTGCTGTCGTTCCTCGCGCACGGCGACTTCTCCACCGAGGTCAAGGGCATCGAGGAGCTGGTGCCGCTGTACCAGGAGCGGTACGGGGCCAACTACCCGGTGGACGAGCGGCTGGGCGAGCTGTCGGGGCAGCCGATCGACTACGTGCCCAACCTGCCGGTCACCTACTGGGGCTTCCGGCTGATGATCGGGTTCGGCGCGGCGGGCGCGGCGGCGGGCGTGCTGGTCCTGTGGCTGACGCGCGGCGGCCGGGTGCCGCGCGGCCGGTGGTTCCCGTGGCTCGCGCTGGGCGGCGTGGCCGCGCCGTTCCTGGGCAACAGCTCCGGCTGGATCTTCACCGAGATGGGCCGGCAGCCGTTCGTGGTGGTGCCGAACCCCGGTGGGGTGGACGGGGTGTGGATGTTCACCGCGCGGGCCGTGTCGTCGTCGACACCGGGGGAGGTGTTGACGTCGTTGATCTCCTTGACGCTCGTCTACGGGGTGCTGGCGGTCGTCGAGGGGTTCCTGATCCGGCGGTACGTCCGCGCGGGTGTCGCGGGCGTGCTGCCGGACCGGGACCCGGACCGGACCGGGGACCCGGGCGGGCCCGGGGAGAAGAAGGACGACGACGTGCTGTCGTTCGCCTACTGAGAGCGGGGGAGCCGTGGAGACGCTCTGGTTCTGCGTGATCGCCCTGCTGTGGCTGGGCTACCTCTTCCTGGAGGGTTTCGACTTCGGCGTCGGGATGCTGCTGCCCGTGCTCGGGCGCGACGAGACCGAGCGCCGGGTGCTGATCAACACCATCGGCCCGGTGTGGGACGGCAACGAGGTGTGGCTGATCGTGGCGGTGGGCGCGACGTTCGCCGCGTTCCCCGACTGGTACGCCTCGCTGCTCAGCGCCACCTACCTGCCGCTGACGCTGTTCCTGCTCGCCCTGATCGGGCGCGGGGTGGCGTTCGAGTACCGGGGCAAGGTCGACTCGGCGCGGTGGCGGCGGGCCTGGGACGCCGTGATCGTCACCGGCTCGTGGACCGCCGCGCTGAGCGTCGGCCTGGTCCTGTCGGCGACCGTGTTCGGCCTGCCCCTGGACGCGGCGGGCGACCGGGTCGGCTCGCCGTTCGCCGCGGTCCGCCCGGAGACGCTGCTCGGCGCGGTCGCCGTCGCCGGGTACTCGCTGGTGCACGGCGCGGTGTTCCTGGCCCTGAAGACCGAGGGCCCGGTGCGGTTCCGCGCCCGCGGGCTGGCGCTGCGGGTCGCGCCGGTCGCGCTGGTGCCGCTGCTGGTGCTGCTGCTGACCGTGCAGCTGAGGTTCGGCAGCGCGTGGACGTGGGCCGCGTCGACCGTGGTCGCGCTGGCGGTCCTGGGCGCCTGGGGGCGGCTGGTGCTGGGGCGCGAGGGCCAGTCGTTCGCGCTGATGGGCGTCGCGGTGGCGGCGACCGTGGCGGCGCTGTTCGGCGCGCTGTACCCGAACGTGCTGCCGTCCACCCTGGACCCGGCGTGGTCGCTGACCGTGTCCGGCGCGGCGTCGAGCCCCTACACGCTGACCGTGATCACCTGGGTGGCCGCGTTCGGCACCCCCGCCGTCCTGGTCTACCAGGGGTGGACCTACTGGGTGTTCCGCCGGCGGATCGGCACCCGGCACATCCCGCCCGTCCACGTCGTCCCCTCGGGCGACCGCCCCGCCGGCCAGGGGTCATGAGCTTCCCCGGAGCCCCTTCCGCCACGAAGCCGGGGAAAGGCCCGCTCGGCGCGCTGCCCGCGCTCTCGCGTTCGGCGCGCCGGGCGTTGGCCGTCTGCGCGGCCCTGGCCGCGGCCACGTCCGGCGCCCTGGTGTGGCAGGCCGTCGCGCTGGCCGACGCCCTGGTGGCGGGCGGTTCGCTCGGGGTACTGGCCGCCGCCGTGGTGGTGCGGGCGCTGCTCGCGTGGGCCACCGAGTCGGTCGCGGCGCGGGCCGCCGCGGGCGCCAAGGAGGAGCTGCGCGCCGCGGTGCTGGACCGCGCGCTGGGGCTGGGGCCGTCGTGGATCGTCGCGCGCGGGCCCGCCGAGCTGGCCGTGGTGGCGACCAGGGGCCTGGACGCGCTGGACGCGTACTTCACCCGCTACCTGCCCGCGCTGGTGACCACCGCGGTGGTGCCGGTGCTGGTCGGGGCGTGGATTTTGTGGACCGACCCGACCTCGGCGTTCCTCATCGCGGTCACCCTGCCGCTGATCCCGGTGTTCGCCGTCCTGATCGGCAGGTTCACCTCGGCGCGCGTGGCCAAGGCGGCGTCGGCGCTGGAGCGGCTGTCCGGCCGGCTGGCCGAGCTGGTGCGGGCGCTGCCGGTGCTCACCGCGTTCGGGCGGGCGGCGGCGCAGGCCGGGGCCGTGCGCGAGGTCGGCGAGCGCTACCGGCGGGCCACCACGGGCACGCTGCGGGTGGCGTTCCTGTCCGCGCTGGTGCTGGAGATCGCGGCGTCGCTGTCGGTGGCGCTGATCGCGGTCGGCATCGGGCTGCGGCTGGTGTCCGGCGAGATGACGCTGGTCGTCGGCCTCGTCGTGCTCATCCTCGCGCCCGAGTGCTACCTGCCGCTGCGCGCGGCGGGCGCGGCGCACCACGCGTCCGAGGACGGCGTGGAGGCCGTGCGGCGGGTCGCGGAGATCCCGGAGCCGCCCGCGCCCGCCGGTTCGCCGCGCGTTCCCGGGGTGGAGGTGCGCGACCTGCGGGTGCGGCGGCGCGGCCGGTTCGCCCCGGACGGGGTGAGCTTCCGGGTGCGGCCCGGCGAGGTGCACCGGCTCGACGCGCCCAGCGGCGCGGGCAAGTCGACGCTGTTCGGGGTGCTGCTGGGGTTCGTGCGGCCCGACGGCGGGTCGGTCTCGGTGGACCGGGACGCGATCGCGTGGGTGCCGCAGCGGCCCGCGTTCGCCGGGCGCACGGTCGCCGACGAGCTGGAGCTGACCACCGGGCGCGTCGACCTCGACGTGCTGGCCTCGGTGGCGGCCGACCACCTGGTGGCGCGGCCGATCGCGGAGCTGTCGACCGGCGAGCGGCAGCGGGTGGCCGTGGCGCGGGCGCTCACGCGCGTGCGGGACGGCGCGTCCGTGCTGCTGCTGGACGAGCCCACCGCCCACCTCGACCCGGCCACGGCGGCGAAGGTCGTGGCGGCGGTGGAGCGCGCGGCGGCCGGCGGGGCGGCGGTCGTGCTGGCCAGGCACCGGTCCGTCGAGCGGGCCGAGGAGGTCGGGGCCGGGCGGCGGGTGGAACGGCTGCCGCGCCGGGCGGCGACCCCGCGCACCCCCCGGCCCACCGCCCGGCTGCTGGCCGGCGCGGCGCTGGGGGCGGCGGCCGCGCTGAGCGGGGTGGCGCTGACCGCGCTGGCGGCCCACCTGATCGCCAGGGCGGCCACCCAGCCGCCGATCCTCACGCTGTCCGTGCTGGTCGTGGGCGTGCGGACGTTCGCGCTGACCAAGGGCGTGCTGCGGTACCTGGAGCGGCTGGTGTCGCACGACGCCGCGTTCCGGCAGGCCGGGGCGCTGCGGGTCCGGCTGTGGCGGGGCCTGCGGCCGGGGCGGGCCGACCTGACCAGGCTCGTGGACGACGTGGACACCGTGCGCGACCTGGTGCCGAGGGTGCTCCAGCCGCCGCTGGTGGCCGTGGGCGCGGCGGCGGCCGCGGTGCTGCTGTTCGCGCTGATCGAGCCGCGGGCCGGGGTGGCGCTGGCGGTGGCGCTGCTGGTCGGCGGCACGCTGGCGCCGGCGGTGGCCGTGCTGACCGAGCGCCGGGCCACGGCGGTGCTGGCGCGCGGCCGGCGGGAGGTGTCCGAGCGGGTGCTGACGCTGCTCACCGCCGCGCCGGACCTGATCGCGTTCGGCGCGGACCGGGCGGTGCGGGCCGAACTGGCCCGGCGCGACGCCGCCCTGGCCCGGCTGGCGCGGCGGCAGGCGCTGGGCGCGGGCGCGGCGACCGGGGTCGTGCACCTGACCACCGGGCTGGCCGCCGCGGCGTGCGTCGGGCTGTCCGCCGGCGTCGACCCGCTGCTGGTGCCGGTGCTGGGCCTGGTGCCGCTGGCCCTGGCCGAGGTGCTCGGCGCCCTGCCGGCCGCCGCGCAGCACCGGGCCGCGCTGCGCGAGGCGTACGGGCGGGTCGTCGAGCCGCCCGCGGCGGTGGCCGAGGTGTCGGAGGCACGGGGGATCACGCTCGACGGGGTCGCGCTGCGCTGGCCGGAGAGCGCCGAGCCGGTGCTGGAGGACGTGGCGTTCCACGTGCCCGCCGGGTCGAGGGTGGCCGTGGTCGGGCCGTCCGGCGCGGGCAAGTCGAGCCTGTTCGCGCTGCTGCTGGGGTTCGTGGGGCCCGCCCGGGGCGCGGTCGCGCGACCGGGGCGGGTGGCGTGGTGCCCCCAGGAGCCGATGCTGGTGTCCACCACCGTGCGCGAGAACCTCAAGCTCGGCGACGCGCACGCCGACGACGACCGGCTGCGGTGGGCGCTGGACGTCGCCGGGGTGCGGCTCGACCTGGACACCGCGATCGGCCCGACCCTGCTCTCCGGCGGCGAGGCGCAGCGGGTGGCGCTGGCGCGGGCGCTGCTGCGGGACGGGGACCTGGTGCTGCTCGACGAGCCGACCGCGCACCTGGACGAGCCCACCGCGCGGGCGCTGCTGGACCGGCTCGACGACGTGCTGGAGGGCCGCACGGTCGTGCACATCACGCACCGGTCGGAGGAGGCGGAGCGCGCCGACCTGGTGCTGGAGGTCGACGGGGGCCGGGTGCGGGTGCGGTCCGGGGCCTACCGTTGACCCCCGTGGACCCAGCTCGCGTGCTCGCCGCGTCGACCGAGATCACCTCGGCGGCGCTCGCCGGCGACGACCCGGACGCCGTGCTGCCGCTCGTGGTGCGGCACGCGGTCGAGCTGGCCGGCGCGGACCTCGGGCTGGCCATGATCACCGCGGTCGACGGCACGCTCACCGTCGAGGCGTCCTCCGGCGACGTCGACCCGGTGGGCGTGGTGCTGTCCAGCCGGTCGTCGGCGGCGCGGGCCGCGCGGACCGGCGTGCCCGTGGTGGCCGACGACTTCACCACCGACCCGCGCACCGCGCCGTTCGTGCCCGGGGCGCTGCGCGGGTACGGGCCGTTCGCGGTGGCGCCCTTCGGGACCCGGGAGCGCCGGATCGGGGCGCTGGCGGTGTACCGGCGCAAGGGCGCCGCGCCGTTCCGGCCCGACACCGTGGACGTGCTGGCGGCGTTCGCCGCGCAGGCCGGGCTGGCGGTCGTGCTGGCCGAGGGGTCGACGGCGCGGCAGCGGGTGGCGGTCTACGAGGAGCGGGAGCGGATCGCCCGCGACCTGCACGACGTGATCATCCAGCGGCTCTACGCCACGGGCGTGCAGCTCGACCTCCTCGACCGGCGGCTCAGGCTGGAGGGGCGGGAGGCGCGCCGGCTGGCCGACGCCGTGGACCAGCTCGACCAGACCATGGCGGAGGTGCGGGCCACCGTGCGGGCGCTGCGCAGCGCCGACCCCGGCCGGCCGTCGGACGCCGACCTGGGGCGCTCCGTGCTGGCCGAGGCGCGGACGGCGGGCGAGCTGCTGGGGTGCGAGCCGGAGGTGCGGACCGAGGGCGACCTGACCGCCGTGCCCGCCGACCTGGCCGACCACGCGCGGGCGGCGCTGCGGGAGGCGCTGTCCAACGTGGTGCGGCACTCCGGCGCGCGGCGCGTGGGCATCTCCGTGCGCCGGGGCCCGGACCGGTTGGACCTGACCGTGACCGACGACGGCTGCGGCATCCCGCGCGGGGTGGCCAAGCGCGGGCTGCGGCACCTGGAGGAGCGGGCGCTGGCGGCGGGCGGGGGCTGCGAGATCACCTCGTCGCCCCGCACCGGGACGACGATCGACTGGCACGTGCCGCTGGGCGGCTGAGGAGGTCCGCGACGGGCGCCGGCGAGGGCCCGGCCAACCGCCGGCGCGGCGCCACCCGCCACCCGCCACCCGTCAGCGGGACCGCCGCGCCACCCACGCCGCCGCCTGCGTGCGCCGCTCCATCCCCAGCTTCGACAGCACCGCCGTCACGTAGTTCTTCACCGTCTTCTCCGCCAGGAACAGCCGCTCGGCGATCTGCCGGTTCGTCAGCCCCTCCCCGATCAGCTCCAGCACCCGCCGCTCCTGCTCGGTCAGCGCGTCGAGCACGTCGACCTGCGCCGGCCGCCGCAGGCGGTCCAGCACGCGGGCCGTCGTCCGGGGGTCCAGCAGGGACCTGCCCGCCGCCACCTCGCGCACCGCGTGCACCAGGTCCTGCCCGCGCACCTGCTTGAGCAGGTACCCCGACGCGCCCGCCATGATCGCGCCGACCAGGGCCTCCTCGTCGTCGAACGCGGTCAGCACCAGGCACCGCGGCCCGTCCGGCAGGGACCTCAGGCCCCGGCACAGCTCGACCCCGCCGCCGTCGGGCAGGCGGATGTCGACCACGGCCACGTCGGGCCGCGTGGCGGACGCCCGGACCAGCGCCTCGGCCACCCCGCCCGCCTCGGCGACCACCGAGATGTCGTCCTCGTCCTCCAGCAGCTCGCGCAGTCCCCTGCGGACCACCTCGTGGTCGTCCACGAGCAACACTCGCACCGGCACGAACCAACCATAGGGCGAATGCCGGTACCGGCCACGCCCGGTCACCAACACAGTGCAGGACATGTTCGTACGCGCGATCGAGGAAGCGGACCGGATCGTCGTCGGCCGGCTGGTGCTGGAGCTGTGGGGTTCCCACACGGCGGTCGCCCACGGGCACGTGTTCTTCCCCGCCAGCCTGCCCGGGTTCCTGGTCGAGCAGCAGGACCAGGTCGTCGGGCTGCTCACCTACTCGGCGGTCGACGGGCACCTGGAGATCGTCACCATCGACGCGCTGCGAAGAGGCAGGGGCGTGGGCAGCTCGCTGGTCGACGCCGTCGTGCGGCGCGCCCGGCAACTCGGCTGCAACCGCGTCCGCCTCACCACCACCAACGACAACCTCGACGCGCTGCGCTTCTACCAGCGCCGCGGGTTCCGGCTCGCCGCGCTGCGCCCGGACGCGGTGCGCGAATCACGCCGCCTCAAGCCGGAGATCCCCAGCGTCGGGGACTACGGCATCCCCATCACCGACGAGCTGGACCTGGAACGATGGGTCGCCCCGCGCTAGTTGTCCACACCGATCCCCACGTTGTCCACAGGGTTGTCCACAGGTCAGCGCCGCGGCAGCGGGCTGAACACCTCGTCCCAGGCCGCCGCGACCTGGCGCGCGCACGTGGTCGCCGCGACCCCGCCGACGCCGGTACCCAGCCCCGGCATGGCGATGGTGCGCACCACCTCGCGCACCGGCCTGCCGTCCTCCAGCCGCCCGTCGAGCCACAGCCGCAGCACGGCCCGCGCCGCCAGGTACGGGTGCACGGTGTCGCCCGGCAGCAGCTCGCCGGGCTGCCGCATGGTGGGCGCGCTGATCAGCCACTCCGGCTCGGGCTCGCCGGTCGGCGCGATCAGCGCCTCGCCCACCGGCAGCTCGCCGCCGTGCAGGGCCAGGACCGCGCTGCGCACGTGGTCCTCGACGTGGGGGAAGGCCCGCGCGTAGACCGCGTCGATGCCCCCGCGCATCCAGCCGGAGGAG
This sequence comes from Saccharothrix sp. BKS2, assembly GCF_047689505.1. Lineage (NCBI taxonomy): Bacteria > Bacillati > Actinomycetota > Actinomycetes > Pseudonocardiales > Pseudonocardiaceae > Saccharothrix > Saccharothrix sp. BKS2. The sequence goes on from NZ_JAUQOL010000002.1 coordinate 438,525, forward strand.
TTGGCCGGACTCACCACGGCCTCGGCGACGATGTCGAGCACCGAGCCCCGGTGCACCTCGACGCCCGACCTGCCGTCGGCCACCGCGCCCCAGGCAAGGGCGAGCGGTTCGTCGACGGCGCACAGCACCAGACGGGGAACTGCTACCGGAGCGTTGATCTCACCCTCCGTATCGGCGGACACGCACACCAGCATTCCAGGAGAACCCGTTGCTGCGGAACGGGGGCGGGCACCCGCCGGGCGGGTGATCCTCGCCTCAACGCCGATCACTTGGCGTGCTCCTCGTATCGTTGCGGTCGTGCTCGCCTACTTCGGCCCCAGCGGAACCTTCACCGAGCAGGCCGCACGCGGCTTCGCCACCCCGCAGCAGGAGCTGGTCCCGTTCGACACGGTGCCCGCCGCCCTGGCCGCGACCCGGCGCGGGGAGACCGAGGCGGCCTGCGTGCCGGTGGAGAACTCCGTCGAGGGCGCCGTGCCCGCGACGATGGACGCGCTGACCGAGGGCGAGCCGCTGGTCGCGGTCGCGGAGGCGGTGCTGCCGGTGCGGTTCAGCGTGCTCAAGCGGCCGGGTGACGAGCCCGTGCGCACGGTCGCCAGCCACCCGCACGCGCTGGGCCAGGTGCGCCGCTGGCTGGCCGAGCACCTGCCCGACGCCGAGGTGGTCGCCACCACGTCCACGGCCGCCGCGGCGCGCGCCGTGCTGCACGGCAAGTTCGACGCCGCGGTGAGCGCCCCGGTGGCCGTCCGGCACTACCCGCTGGAGGTGCTGGCCGCCGACGTGGCCGACGTGCGCGACGCCAAGACCCGCTTCCTGCTGCTGCGCAAGCCGGGCCCGCTGCCCGAGCCGACCGGCCGGGACCGCACCTCCGTGGTGTGCACGGTCGCGGACCGGCCCGGCGTGCTGGCGGACCTGCTGTCGGAGCTGGCGCTGCGCGCCGTCAACCTGACCCGCATCGAGTCGCGCCCCACCAAGGACAGGCTGGGCGAGTACCGCTTCTCCATCGACATGGACGGCCACGTGGCCGAGCCCAGGGTGGGTGACGCGCTGGCCGGCCTGCACCGGCACTGCCAGCACCTGAGGTTCCTCGGCTCCTACCCGAGGGCCGAGCCGGGCGGGACGCCCGCGGGCAACGACGAGTTCGTCTCGGCCGCCGCGTGGGTGGCCGCCGTGCGAGAGGGGAGGGGCGCGTGAAGCTGGTCCTGGTGCGGCACGGCGAGACCGCCTCCAACGTCAGGATGGCCCTGGACTCGCTGCCGCCCGGTCCGCCGCTGACCGACGCCGGGGTGGCCCAGGCCGCCGCGCTGGCCGAGGCGCTGGCGGACGAGCCGGTGGCCGCCGTCTACGCCAGCACGGCCGTGCGCGCGCAGCAGACCGCCGCGCCGGTCGCCGCCGCCCACGGCCTGGAGGTCGAGGTCGTCGAGGGCGTGCAGGAGGTCTTCTGCGGCGACCTGGAGGGGCGGCACGACCGCGAGGCGTTCGAGGCGTTCCTGGCGGTGGCCAAGCGGTGGGGCGACGGCGAGCTGGACGCGCCGCTGCCCGGCGGCGAGAGCGGCCGGCAGGTCCTCGACCGCTACCTGGCCGCGGTGGAGCGGCTCGCCGCGCGGCACCGCGACGGCGAGACCGCGGTGCTGGTCAGCCACGGCGCCTCGCTGCGCATGGCGGCGCTGGCGCTGGCCGTCAACGTGGGCCCCGAACTGGCCCGCTCCGGCCTGCTGCCCAACACCGGCCGCGTGGTCCTGGAACGCACCCCCGAGGGTTGGCTGTGCACGTCGTGGACCGGCGTGGACGTGATCTCGCAGGAGTTACCGCTATGAGGATCGACGGCTCCACCGCCCTGGTCACCGGCGCCAACCGCGGCATCGGCCGGCACTTCGCCCGCCACCTGCTCGAACGCGGCGCGGCCAGGGTGTACGCGACGGCCCGCGACCCCCGGACCGTGGACCTGCCGGGCGTGGAGGTGCTGCGCCTGGACGTGACCGACCCCGGCTCGGTGGCCGCCGCCGCGGAGGTCGCCGGGGACGTCGCGCTGCTGGTCAACAACGCGGGCATCAACACCGCGCAGGACCTGGTCGGCGGGGACCTGGCGAAGATCCGCCTGGAGATGGACACCCACTTCTACGGCACGCTCGACGTGGTGCGGGCGTTCGCCCCGGTGCTGGCCGCGAACGGCGGCGGCGCGATCGTCAACGTGCTGTCGGCGCTGTCGTGGTTCTCCGCGCCGGGCACCGGCGCCTACGCCGCCGCGAAGGCCGCCCAGTGGGGCCTGACCAACGGCATCCGGCTCGAACTGGCCGGTCAGGGCACCCTGGTCACCGCGCTGCACCTGGGCAGCGCCGACACCGACATGATCGCGGGCACGGGCCTGGACCCGATCAACCAGCCGGCGGACGTGGCGCGGGCCGCCCTGGACGGGGTCGAGGCGGGCGCGGTGGAGGTCCTGGTCGACGACTGGAGCGCGCACGTGAAGGCGTCGCTGGCGGGCGACCCGGCGGTCTTCTACCGCGACCTGGTGGGCTGAGGGCGCCGGGCGCCCGGCGCTCCGGGGCCCGGGAGGTCCGGCCCCGGGCGCCCCCGGCGCCGCACGGACCGGGCTAACCCCACCCCAGCTCGTGCAGCTTGTCGTCGTCGATGCCGAAGTGGTGCGCGATCTCGTGGACCACGGTGATGGCGATCTCGTCCACCACCTCGTCCTCGTCCCGGCAGATGTCCAGGATCGCCTCGCGGTAGATGGTGATGCGGTCCGGCAGCACCCCGCCGTAGTCCATCGTCCGCTCGGTCAGCGCGATGCCGTGGTAGAGGCCGAGCAGGCTCGGCTCGTCGGGGTGGCGGTCCTCGACCAGGACCACCACGTTGTCCATCGCGCCGGCGAAGGCCGGCGGGATGAGGTCGAGGGCTTCGGAGACCAGCTCCTCGAACCGCTGACGGGACATCTCCACCGGCACGTCGTCACCTCGTCGTGGTGGGCTCGGTCGTGCTCGTCCCGGTGCTCGCCGTGGTCTCCGGGCCCGAGGAGGTCGGGGTGGGCGAGCCACTGGCCGAGTTGGACTGCGAGTGCAGCGGCGCCCCGGTCGGCTCGTCCTGCTGCACGGCGGTGGTCTGCGGCGGGTTCGAGGTGGTCAGCGGCGGCGCGTCCGGGTTGCGGACGCTGCCCTCCCACGCCACCAGCAGGTTGTTCTCGGGGATCGCGCCCACCTTGCAGTTGGTCAGCCGCGACCCGGCCGCCCAGCTCTCCGGCGCCCGGGTGTCCCACGCGACCACGAGGTCGCGCGCCCTGAGGTCGGCGCCGCCGGTGTACTCCTTGGCGATCCGGTCGCACTCGCCCGCCAGGAACTCCTCCTGCTGCTCCGGCGCCGGGTAGTCGCCGGGCGCCAGCGGCACCACGCCGACGATCTCGTAGGTGTGCGGCTTGGCGCACTCCACCGGGTCGCCGACCGACCGGGCCTCGGTGATGCCCAGGCACACGCCCGGGTCGTAGACGTCGGACTGGTCCTGGGTGCGGGCGGTGCCGTAGGCGGGCAGCAGGCCGCCCGCCGGGCCCGCCACCTGGAGGCCGCAGCGCACCGCCCGGTCGCCCTCGCCCCACAGCCGCGAGCCGGCGTTGAGCGGGCCCACGGTGTACTTGCCGAACGGGTCGAACTCGCCGCCCAGGTACTCCAGCGACGCCCGGGCGCAGTACTCCTGGCTGATCTCCTGCCACTGGACGTCGTCCGGGAACGGCGCCTGCGGGCCGTGCGAGGAGGAGATGTCGGCCACACCGGTCACCTCGAACAGGTGCTGGGCGGAGCAGTCGACCTTCGCGATGTCCGAGAGGTCCTTCCTGGTCCAGTTCAGGCAGTCGCCCGCCTGGGCCACCAGGACCGGGTTGACCGGGGTCGACCCGCCCTGGAGCGAGCCACCACCCGCGCCCACCGGCCAGGAGGTGAAGGTGCTCAGCGCGAGCAGGCCGAACGCGCCCGCGAACGCGCCGAGCATGACCATGTGGTCACCACGACGAAACCAACGGGCGCTCGCGGACATCTACTCCATGATGCCTGTGCCGTCCGGGACGCCCGCCGCCCGGGTGCCGAGTGTTGCTAATTGGACACTCGTCACCCAAATGGCGGCCGATCTCGGTACCGTCCCCGCCGGGAGTGGCTGATGACTGAGAACGACAACACCGGGAACACCGGCACGCCCGACCAGGGCAGGCCGGGCCAGGGTGGACCGAACGTGCCGACCGCGCCGGGTGGCGCGCCGCCGCCGTACGTGCCCGCACCGACGTCGCAGCAGGGCGGTCGGTCGGGCGGGCGCGGCCAGGTGCGCAACCAGGAGCCGGGCAAGACCAAGCCCCGGCCGCCGACGGTGGCCGAGCAGCGCGCGCGGTCCCGGCTCGCCCAGCAGGAGCGCGAGGCCGAGCTCGCCCGCGAGGCGGAGGAGAAGCGCAAGAAGAAGCTGCGCAAACGGCTGCTGATCAGCGGCGGCGTGGTCGTCGGCGTGGTCGGCGTGGTGGCCATCTGGTACGCCGCCGCCAGCCCCGACGAGGTCGACGCCCAGTGCACGATGAACGACGTCGTGGTGGACGACGACTACTGCGACGACAACTACGTCAACAGCCACGGCGGCTACCACAGCGGCGGCTTCTTCTACATCGGCGGCAACTCCTACCGCTACCACTACGGCGGTCCGAGCACGCCGGTCGGCCAGAAGGTCAGCGGCGGCAGCTACACGCTGCCCAAGGGCGCGAGCGTCAGCACGTCCTCGGGCAAGGTGATCCAGCGGGGTGGCTTCGGCGTCTCCGGCGGCAGCAAGAGCGGGAGCAGCTGAGTTGCGTCGCGAGTCCTCCTCGCCCCGGCCGAACTGGCAGCGCACCGTCTCCGAGCAGGGCCTGGTGTTCGGCGCGCCCGGCAAGCGGACCGACGGCACCCCCCGCCCCTACTGGGACGAGTCCGCGCACTACGTGTTCGACATGAGCGAGGTCCTGTCCCTGGAGGCGGACGTCGAGCTGCTCCACGGCATGTGCCTGGAGGCCGTCGACAACGTCGTGCTCACCGAGCGCTACCGCGACTTCGGCATCGGCGAGTGGCTGTGGCCGGCGATCGCCGAGTCGTGGAGGCGCCGCGACCCGCACGTCTACGGGCGGTTCGACCTGCGCTACGACGGCGGCGGCCCGGCCAAGCTGCTGGAGTACAACGCCGACACGCCCACGTCGCTGCTGGAGGCGTCGGTCGTCCAGTGGAACTGGAAGACCGACACCCACCCGGACGACGACCAGTGGAACTCGATCCACGAGAAGCTGGTCGAGCGCTGGGCGGAGATCACCTCGCGGCTGCCGTCCAACGAGGTGCACTTCACCTGGTCCGGCTCCGAGCCCTCGGGCGAGGACCACGTCACCGTGGCCTACCTCCAGGAGACCGCGGCCGAGGCGGGCATGGACACCGTGGGCCTGGCGATCGAGGAGATCGGCTGGGACCCGGCGCTCAAGCGGTTCGTCGACCTCGAAGAGGCCCCGATGGGCACGGTGGTGAAGCTCTACCCGTGGGAGTGGGTGACCGAGGAGCAGTTCGGCCGCTTCGCCGTGGAGAGCCTGCCCGCGACCCTGTGGGTCGAGCCGCTGTGGAAGATGCTGCTGTCGAACAAGGCGCTGCTCGCGGTCCTGTGGGAGATGTACCCCGGCCACCCCAACCTGCTGCCCGCGTTCCTGGACGACCCCGGTCTGCTGACCGAGTACGTGCGCAAGCCGCGGTTGGGCCGGGAGGGCGCCAACATCCAGATCGTCGCCCCCGGCTACGAGACCCAGACCACCGGGGTCTACGGCAAGGAGGGCTTCGTCTACCAGCTGTTCGACCCGCTGCCCGAGTTCGACGGCTACCGGCCGGCGCTCGGCGCGTGGGTCGTGGGCGACGCCTCGGCGGGCCTCGGCATCCGCGAGACCGTCGGCCTCGTCACCGACGACGGCGCGACGTTCGTGCCGCACCGGATCGCCTGATGGGCACGTCCCCCGGCGAACCGATCCCGTCACCGGCTCCTTCACCGGCGGCGCACATCCCCAACCCGCACCCCCTGGAGGGTCAGTGATCACCAACCTCGCGTTGGACCCCGGTTTCGGCAGTTCGATCGGCCAGGGCGTCGGCGCCATCGCGCTCTACGCCATCGTGGGCCTGCTGCTGATGGTCTTCGGCTTCTACGCGATCGACTGGACCACGCCGGGCAAGCTCAGCACGCTGGTGCGCGACGGCCACCCGAACGCGGTCATCGTCACCTCCGCGGGCCTGGTCAGCATGGCGCTGATCGTGGTCGTGGCCATCTACAGCTCGGAGGGCAAGCTGGCCGAGGGCCTGCTGTCGGCGCTGATCTTCGGCCTGGTCGGCATCGTCGTGCAGGTGCTCGCGGTCCGGCTGCTGGAGTGGGTGACCCGGCTCGACATCGGCTCGCTGATCCAGTCCGACCGGTTCGCCCCGGCCAGCGCCGTGGTCGCGGCCGCGCACGTCGCGCTCGGCCTCGTGGTCGCCGTCGCCATCTCGTAGCACCCGGGGCGCACCCGGCCCGGGTGCGCCCCCCGGCGCGCCTCAGCCGACCGGCAGGCGCTTCCGCCAGTCCAGCGGCCCGACCCTGACGCGGGTGCGGACCGACCCGTCCCACTCGACCGGCAGCCCGCCCGCGGTGAGCGCCTCGACGACCTCCCGCGCCACGGCCGTGTCCGCCGCCACCGGGTCACCGCCGTCGACCAGCGAGCCGAAGGCGAGCCACACCCCGCCGCCGTGCACCGCGCCCTCGGTGTCCTGCCGGTGGAAGAACACGTAGCCGTGCGCGCCCTCCGCCGCCTCGTCGCCGATCTCGGCGTGCCCGCACGTCTGGCAGCAGGTGAAGTCGGCGCGGGCCACCACGCCGCCCGCCTCCAGGTCCTCGAACACGGAGAGCAGCCGGTCCACGTCCGTCGTCCCCGGCCACCCCTCCTGCTCGGCGACGCGCTCCCGCCACACCCGCTCCACGACCGCCCGCGCGGCCGCCGGGGGCACCCGGCCCTCGTCGTCGAAGTAGTCGGTCACGTCCGCCACGGCGTCCGCCAACGAGGTGAAACCGCCGTGCACGACGTCGCGCGCGTGCTCCTCGACCTCCGCCAGCACGTCGGCGGGCAGGTCGGGGGTGTCGTCCGTTCGATCAGCCACGCGGGCATCCTGCCCGACGGCACCGACAATCCCGATCGTCGGCGCGGCGGCCAGGTACTACGCTGCTCCGCGTGATTGACCTCAAGGCTCTGCGCGACAACCCGGAGGCCGTCCGCGCGTCGCAGCGCGCGCGTGGCGAGGACGAGGCCGTGGTCGACGCGCTGCTGTCCGCCGACGAGCGCCGCCGGGCCGCGGTGGCCCGCGCCGACGCGCTGCGCGGCGAGCAGAAGGCGTTCGGCAAGCAGGTGGGCCGGGCCCGGGGCGAGGAGCGCGAGGCGCTGCTCGCCCGGGGCAAGGAGCTGTCCGCCGAGGTCAAGGCCGCCGAGGCCGAGCAGTCCGCCGCCGAGGCGGAGCTGGCCGAGCTGCACCGCGCCATCCCGAACGTGGTCCACCCCGACGCGCCCGAGGGCGGCGAGGACGACTACGCGGTGCTCAAGCACGTGGGCACGGCGCGCGAGTTCGACTTCGAGCCCCGGGACCACCTGGACCTGGGCACCCGGCTCGGCGCGATCGACATGGAGCGCGGCGCGAAGGTCTCCGGCTCGCGGTTCTACTTCCTCACCGGGGTGGGCGCGCGGCTGGAGCTGGCGCTGCTCAACATGGCCGTCGCCCAGGCCACCGCGGCCGGGTTCGACCTGATGATCACGCCCACGCTGGTCCGCCCGGAGATCATGGCCGGCACCGGGTTCCTGGGCGCGCACGCGAGCGAGGTCTACCGCCTCGAAGCCGACGACCTGTACCTGGTGGGCACCTCGGAGGTGCCGCTGGCGGGCTACCACGCCGACGAGATCCTGGACGGCGAGAAGCGGTACGCGGGCTGGTCGTCGTGCTACCGCCGGGAGGCCGGCTCCTACGGCAAGGACACCCGCGGGATCATCCGCGTGCACCAGTTCAACAAGGTCGAGATGTTCTCCTACGTGCGCCCCGAGGACGCGGAGGCCGAGCACGCCAGGCTGCTGGCCTGGGAGGAGGAGATGCTGGCCAAGGTCGAGGTGCCCTACCGGGTCATCGACACCGCGGCGGGCGACCTCGGCACCAGCGCGGCCCGCAAGTTCGACTGCGAGGCGTGGATCCCCACCCAGCAGGCGTACCGGGAGCTGACCTCGACCTCGAACTGCACCACGTTCCAGGCCCGCCGGCTGAACGTGCGCCACCGCGACGAGAACGGCAAGCCGCAGATCGCCGCCACGCTCAACGGCACCCTGGCCACCACCCGGTGGATCGTGGCCATCCTGGAGAACCACCAGCAGGCCGACGGCTCGGTGGTGGTGCCGGAGGCGCTGCGGCCGTTCCTCGGCCTGGACGTGCTCAAGCCCAACTAGGGCGCCCCGCACCCCCGGCCGCGCGGCCGGGGGCGCTCCGGGTCGGGCCGTGCTCCGCCCCGGGCGCGTTCCAGCCCGCGCCGGCCCCGCCCGCGCCCGGCCTGCTCCACGCCGCCCGCGCTCCAGCCCCGCCCCGCGCTCCAGCCCGCCCCGCGCCCGGCCCTGCTCCACGCCGGCCGCGTCCAGCCCCGCCCCGCGCTCCAGCCCGCCCCGCGCCCGGCCCTGCTCCACGCCGGCCGCGTCCAGCCTGCCCACGCTGGCCGCGTTCCAGTCCGCCTGCGCCAGCCCGCCCGCGCCAGCCGCCTTCCACGCCGGCCGCGCCTCAGGCCCAGCTGCGCTCCACCTCGCCCGCCACGTGCCTGCCGATCTCCAGCGACGAGGTCGCCGCCGGCGAGGGCGCGTTCAGCACGTGCACCTGCCGCGGCGCGGTGTCGACCAGGAAGTCGTCGACCAGCGAGCCGTCGGCGCGCAGGGCCTGCGCCCGCACGCCCGCCTCGGCCCGGACCAGGTCGTCCGGCCCGACCGCGGGCACCAGGCGGGCCAGGCTCGCCGCGAACCGCTTCCGCGAGAACGACCGCAGCACCTCCTCGGCGCCGGTGCGGGCGAACCGGCGCGCCAGCCGCCACGTGCCGGGGAACCGGGCCACGTCCACCACGTCGGCGGCCGAGAAGTCGCGCCACGCGTACCCCTCGCGGCGCAGCGCGAGCACCGCGTTCGGGCCCGCGTGCACGCTGCCGTCGAGCATCCGGGTCAGGTGCACGCCCAGGAACGGCAGCTCCGGGTCCGGCACCGGGTAGATCAGCCCGCGCACCAGGTGCCGCCGGTCGGGCCGCAGCTCGTAGTACTCGCCCCGGAACGGCACGATCGCCGCCGACGGCGCCACGCCCGCCAGCCTGGCCACCCGGTCGCTGTGCAGGCCGGCGCAGTTGACCAGGGCGTCCGCCCGCACCACCCCGTCCGGCGTGGCCACCTCGACGCCGCCGCCGGCGAGCGCCCGCCGGATCGCCAGCGCGGGGGTGCCCAACCGCAGGTCGTGGCCCTCCAGCTCGTCCACCAGCGCCCGGCACACCGCCGGGAAGTCGATGATCCCGGTGCTCTCCACCCGCAGCGCCGCGACCGCCGCCACCTCGGGCTCGTGCTCGCGCGCCTCCTCGGCGGTGACCCGGCGCACCGGCACGCCGTTGGCCTCCGCCCGCCCGGCCAGCGCCTCCAGGCGCGGCAGCTCGTCGCGCGAGGTGGCGACGACCAGCTTGCCGCAGACCTCGACCGGCACCCCGTGCTCCCGGGCGAACGCCACGATCGAGGCGTTGCCGGCCACCGACATGCGCGCCTTCAGCGACCCCGGCCGGTAGTAGAGGCCCGCGTGCACCACGTTGCTGTTGTGGCCGCTCTGGTGCGCGCCCCAGCGCGCCTCCTTCTCCAGGACCGTCACCGCGTGCCCGCGCCGCACCAGCTCCCGCGCGGTCGCCAGGCCGACGATGCCGCCGCCGACCACCACCACCCGTCGCACGCCGTCAGCCCCTGACCAGCTCGGGCAGCACGTCGGCCGCCACCCGCTCCAGCACGGCCTCGCTGCCCGCGAACACGCCGTCGGCGCGCGGCCAGTGCACGGCCAGGTCGGTGAACCCCAGCTCCCGGGCCCGCCCGGCCACGTCCCGGAAGTGCTCCACGCCGGTCAGCGAGTACACCGGGCACGAGTCGGCGTTGAGGTGGAGGTCGACGGTGCCCTCCGCCCGCCCGATCCGGGCCAGCTCCTCCCGGAACCGGTCCGTGAGCTCGGCCACGCCGCGCCACCACGCGCCCTCGTCGTCGGCCTCCGGCCCGGTGGTGATCCAGCCGGTGCCGTACTTCGCCGCGACCGCCATCGCCCTCGGCCCGTTCGCGGCGACCACGAACGGCAGCCGCGGCTGCTGCACGCACCCCGGCGCGCTCCGCGCGTCCCGGACCCGGAAGTGCTCCCCGTCGAAGTTCGTGCGCGGCCGCGTCAGCAGCAGGTCGAGCGCCGCCACGAACTCCTCGAACCGGCCCTGCCTGCTGCCGGCCGGCGGACCGCCCATGACCTGCGCGTCGTGGCCCCGGCCACCGGCGCCGACGCCGAGCGTGAAGCGGCCGTCGCTGATGTCGTCCAGCGCCAGCAGCTCCCGGGCGAACGGCACCGGGTGGCGGAAGTTCGGCGAGGCCACCAGCGTCCCCAGCCGGATGCGCTGCGTGACCGCGGCCGCGGCGGTGAGCGTCGGGACCGCCCCGAACCAGGGACCGTCCACCAGGGACCGCCACCCCACGTGGTCGTAGGTCCAGGCGTGGTGGAAGCCGTACTCCTCGGCGGCCTTCCACTTGTGTTCGGCCATCCACCAGCGGTGTTCGGGGAGGATCACAATCCCAGTGCGCACCCGGCGACGGTATCCGACCAGGCACCATGGGGGTGTGCAGAGACCTTCCCTCGTGGCGTCCGACGTCGACGGCACCCTCCTCGGCCCGCTGGGCCGGCTCAGCCCCCGCACCACCGCCACGATCGGCCGCGTGCTCGCCGCGGGCGTCCCGTTCGTGCTGGCCACCGGCCGCCCGCCGCGGTGGGTGCCCGAGATCGCCGACGCCGCCGGCCTCACCGGCTACGCGGTGTGCTCGAACGGGGCCGTGCTCCACGACCTGGCCGCCGACCGCGTGGTCGCCGCCGAGCTGCTGTCCCCGGTGCAGCTGACCGACCTGGCCGCCCTGCTCGACGAGGCGCTGCCGGGCTGCGCGCTGGCCTCCGAGCGGGTCGGCGGGAGCGCCCGCCGCCCGGCCGAGGCCGAGTTCGTCTCCGACGCGCACTACCTCCACCCGTGGCCGGAGGGCTCGCAGCCGCTGCCTGGCCACGCGCGGGCCGAGCTGCTCGGCCGGGACGCGGTGAAACTGCTGGTCAGGCACCCGAACATGACCTCGGAGGAGATGGCGCGGGCGGTGGGGCCGCTGGTCGGCGACTCGGTGACCATGACCTACTCCACCGACGAGGGCCTGCTGGAGTTCGCCGCGCCCGGCGTCACCAAGGCGTCCGGCCTGGCCGCCGTGGCCGAGCGGCTGGGCGTGCCCGCGAGCGGGGTGCTGGCCTTCGGGGACATGCCCAACGACGTGCCGATGCTGACGTGGGCGGGCCACGGCGTGGCCATGGCCAACGCGCACCCGGCGGCCCGCGAGGCGGCCGACGAGATCACCGCGGCGAACTCCGAGGACGGGGTCGCGCTGGTCCTGGAGCGGTGGTTCTGATCCCCCGTCCGGTGATGGGTACGGGGAGGTCATCCGGGGTACCCACGCCGGAAGTGCCCGGTGTCAACCGTGCTAGCGTGCGGCGCGACTGGTAGCCCGGCTCTCACACCGTGGGCCACGCCCTGATGACGTCACCACTTTTCACAGCGCAGCGGCAAACACAGGAGTACTCATGCTTTCCGTGGTCATCCCCTGCTTCAACGAGGAGCAGGGTCTGGTCAGGCTGAAAGAGGCGCTGACCAAGGAGCTGAGTGCGATCGTCCCGGAATTCGAGGTGCTCCTGGTCGACGACGGCAGCAAGGACCGCACGCTGGAGGTCATGCGCCGCATCTCCGGTGAGGACCCGCGCTTCCGCTACCTGGCGCTGAGCCGCAACTTCGGCAAGGAGGCCGCGATGCTCGCGGGCCTCAGCCAGGCCCGGGGCGAGGCCGTCGCGATCCTCGACGCCGACCTCCAGCACCCGCCGGAGCTGCTGGCCCGGATGCTACCGCTGCTGGACCAGGGCTACGACCAGGTCGTCGCCCGCCGCACCCGGAAGGGTGACGGAAAGGTCCGGTCGCTGATCTCGAAGATGTACTACAAGATGATGAACCGCCTGGTCGACGTCGAGCTGGAGGACGGCGTCGGCGACTTCCGCGTGCTCAGCCAGCGCGCGGTGCGGGCGCTGCTGTCGCTGGGCGAGTACAACCGCTTCTCCAAGGGCCTGTTCTCGTGGATCGGCTTCGACACCGTCGTGGTCGACTACGAGAACGTGACCCGCGAGGTGGGCGGTAGCAAGTGGACCTTCCGCAAGCTGCTGAACTACGGCATCGACGGCGTCATCTCGTTCAACAACCAGCCGCTGCGCCTGGCGGTCTACCTCGGCGGGTTCTTCACCGCCCTCGCGTTCGGCTACATCGTCTGGATCCTGGCCGACGCGCTGATCCGCGGCGTGGACGTGCCGGGCTACGTCACCCTGGTCACCGCCATCCTCGGCATCGGCGGCCTCCAGCTGCTGTTCCTCGGCGTGATGGGCGAGTACCTGGGCCGCATCTACTACGAGACCAAGCGCCGGCCGCACTTCCTGCTCAAGGAGGTCAGCGGTGACTCCGACGCCCCGGTGAGCGTGCCGCTCGGCCCGGGTCTCGACCGCCAGGAACTGCTCCAGCACACCCTGGAGCACGAGGTGCGCCCGACCACCGGGGCGAAGCTGTGAACCTGGGCCGCATCGTCCGGTTCGGCGCCGTGGGCGTGGTGAACACGGGGACGTACTTCCTCTGCTACGTCGGCCTCACCACCTTCCTGCCCTACTTCGCGGCGCACGTGCTGGCGTTCGTGCTCAGCATGATCGGGTCGTACTTCCTCAACTGCTACTTCACCTTCCGGGTGAAGCCGTCGTGGAAGAGCTTCCTGCTGTTCCCGCTGTCCACCCTGGCCAACTTCGTGATCCAGTCCGCGGGCCTGTGGGCGCTGGTGGAGCACGCGCACATGAACCAGACGGTCGCGCCCCTCGTGGCCGCCGTCGTCGCCATCCCCATCACCTTCCTGGTCACCCAGCTGATATTCCGCGGGAACGTGCCCGGTGACCTGAAGAAGAGCGACTCCCCGCAGGAGGCCACGGCGTGAGCCTGCTCCACGACGGGGCGACCGCGGTCGACGCCGACCGGGCGCCCGAGGCGACGAGGGGCGACCGGGGCGGCCTGGTCTGGCCGCTGGCCACCTGCGCCCTGGTCGCGCTGCTGGCGCTGGTCCCGCTCGTCAACAACCGGATCTTCTACTACTGGGACGACAGCGCCGCCCAGTTCCTGCCCACCTGGCACCACCTGGGCACCCTGATCAGGGACGGCCAGTGGCCGCCGCTGCTCGACGTGGACGCCTGGATGGGCGGCAACTACGCGGCCGAGGCGCTGTTCGGCATCTACAACCCGCTCTACGTCGCCAACTACGTCCTGGTGTCCCTGCTGCCCGACCTCGCGGTCTCCGCGCTGCTGGTCAAGGCGCAGTTCATGGTCCTGCTGGCGCTGGGCACCTACCTGGTCGCCCGCGACTACGGCGCCGCCCGGTGGGCCTCCTCCGCGGTGGCCGTGGCGCTGCCGTTCAGCGGCTTCACCCTCTACTTCGACACCGCCGGCTGGGCCTCGGGCCTGATGTCGTTCTCGATGGTGCCCCTGCTGTGGTGGGCCGCGCGCCGGATGGCCGACGGGCGGATGAACCCGTTCTGGGTCTTCCTCGTCGGCGCCCTCATCGTGACCGGCGGCAACCCGTACGGCGTGCTCGGCATCTGCATCGTGCTGGTCGGCCTGATGGTCGAGAACCTGGTGCGCGGCCGCCGCGCGGTCCTGGTCCGGCTCGTGCTGGTCGGTCTGTGCGTCGGCGCGGTCGTGCCCCTGGTGTTCTTCGCGCTGCTGGGCAGCTCGTCCGTGACGTGGCGCAGCGGGCAGGGCATCTGGAACGACGGGATGCTGGTCCCCGGCCTGGGCGACCTGCTCAACCTCAGCGCGCCCACCTACCTGCCGCAGATCAGCAACTGGCAGGCGACCATGCACAGCCCGGTCGCCTACTTCGCCTGGTTCGTGGTGCCGCTGGTGCCGTGGCTGCGCTGGGGCGTGCTGCGCGACCGCCGGCGCGAGCTGGCCGGCGTGGGCGTGGTCGTCGTCGCCTACCTGCTGCTGACGCTGAGCCCGTCGCAGCTGTGGATGTTCCGCTGGCCGCTGCGCCTGATCGAGTCGGTCTACCTCGGCCTGGCCGTGCTCGTCGCGGTCGTGCTGTCCGAGGGCCTGCGCACCGACCGGGCCAGGGCCCGCGCGGTCGCCTCCGGCGCGCTGCTGCTGTTCTCCACCTACCTGTCGTGGGCGGGCACGCCGCAGCACCGCAACTGGCACCTCGTCGCCCTGGTCGTGGTCGCGGCCCTGACCGCCCTGGCCGTGCGGGCCGCCAAGCGCGGCACCGCCGAGCTGGCCATCGGCCTGCACCTGGGCACCGCCGCCGTGCTGCTGCTCCAGACCACCGCCTTCGTCGGCAACTTCAACGTCAACCCGTACTACTACCCGCACTCGGTGCAGGTCCTGCGCGACTCGTTCGCGGGCTACCAGGGCGCCACCATGCAGTTCGCCGACCGCCGCGCGGTCGACCGGCTGGGCCGCGGCCCCGACGGCGCGTGGGAGCACGTCCTGTTCGGCACCGCCTACCGGGCGGCCGGCGTCAACGCGGTGAACACCTACACCGGCATGGGCTTCAAGGACTTCTCCGAGACGTTCTGCATGAGCTTCATCGGCGAGTCCTGCGAGGCCGGCTACCGGAACCTCTGGCAGCCGAGGGACGACCGGGGCACCACGCTCGCCGAGATGATGCGCCTGGACACCGTCGTGGTCGACCGCGGCCTCCTCGACGAGGTCGCCGCCCCGCCCGGGTGGCGGGTGCGGGAGCGCGACGACGCCGTGACCGTGCTCGCCCGCGAGGAACCGCACGCGTGGCCGGACGGCCGGCTCGGCGCCGTCTCCCCGGGCGTCGAGGTGCTCTCCGACACCTCGCCCGAGGAGACCGCCGAGGCCGTGCGCTTCCGCGTGACCGACGACGCCGAGCCCGCCCGGCTCACCTTCGCCCGGCTCAACTGGCCCGGCTACACCGCGCTGGTCGACGGCCGCGAGGTGCCCGTCACGACCGGGCCCGCCGGGCTGCTCCAGGTGGACCTGCCGGAGGGCGTCGACGAGGGCGAGCTGACCCTGGAGTGGACGCCCCCGGGCTTCGCCGCGGGCCTCGCCGCGGGCGCCGCCGGCCTGGTCGGCGCGCTGGTCCTGGCCCTGTTCGGGCGCCGCTGGAAGCGCCAGGGGGGTCGGTGAGCCGTGACCTACCAGACCGGTAACCTCGACCCCGTGGATTTCGCGGGTTTTGACCTGATCGTGGTGGGATCGGGCTTCTACGGCCTCACCGTTGCCGAACGCGCCGCCTCCCAGCTGGGCAAGCGGGTGCTGGTGCTCGAACGCCGGGAGCACATCGGCGGCAACGCGTACTCGGAGGCCGAGCCGGAGACCGGTATCGAGGTGCACCGGTACGGCGCGCACCTCTTCCACACCTCGAACAAGAGGGTCTGGGAGTACGTCAACCAGTTCACCGAGTTCACCGGCTACCAGCACCGCGTGTTCGCGATGCACGCCGGGCAGGCGTACCAGTTCCCGATGGGCCTCGGCCTGATCGCGCAGTTCGTCGGGCGCTACCTGGGCCCGGAGGAGGCCCGCGCGTGGGTCGCCGAGCACGCCTCCGAGATCGACTCCAAGGACGCGAAGAACCTGGAGGAGAAGGCGATCTCGCTGATCGGCCGCCCGCTGTACGAGGCGTTCGTCCGCGACTACACCGCCAAGCAGTGGCAGACCGACCCGAAGGAGCTGCCGGCCGCGGTCATCAGCCGCCTCCCGGTCCGCTACACCTTCGACAACCGGTACTTCAACGACACCTACGAGGGCCTGCCCGTCGACGGCTACACCGCGTGGTTGAAGAAGATGGCCGATCACCCGAACATCGAGGTACGGCTGAGCACCGACTTCTTCGACGTGCGCGAGGAGATCCCGGCCGGCACCCCGATCGTGTACACGGGTCCCCTGGACCGGTACTTCGACTACAGCGAGGGCTGGCTCGGCTGGCGCACGCTGGACTTCGAGCAGGAGGTCCTGCCGGTCGGTGACTTCCAGGGCACCCCGGTGATGAACTACAACGACGCGGACGTGCCCTACACCCGCATCCACGAGTTCCGGCACTTCCACCCGGAGCGCGAGTACCCGTCGGACAAGACGGTCATCGTCCGCGAGTTCTCCCGCTCGGCGGAGAAGGAAGACGAGCCGTACTACCCGATCAACACCGCCGAGGACCGCGCCAAGCTGGAGCGGTACCGGGAGCTGGCGAAGCAGGAGGCGGCCGAGCGCAACGTGCTCTTCGGCGGCCGGCTGGGCACCTACAAGTACCTCGACATGCACATGGCCATCGGCTCGGCGCTCACCGCGTTCGACAACCGCATCGCCCCCCACCTGGTCGACGGCACGCCGCTCGACGGCAACCTGGACTGATCGGGGCCGGTACTCCGTCGCCGGCGCGGGCCGTGCGACGGAGTATCGTCGGTGCCACCGTGGCCACCTCGTCCAGGTGGCCGGACTTCACCCGCAGCTCACCCGAACCGCCCGTGCGCGCGGTTCGTCCGGAGGGAACCAGTGACCGAGCAGAGCCCCCTCGATCCCAAGCACGTGCTCCAGCGCGTGATCTTGCCCCGGGAAGAGGACCCGCTTGACGTCCGCCCGCTGTACCTGGACGAACCGGAGAACGTGCACGCGCACGTGTCGTCCCGGCGCTCGGTGACGGTCCCGGCGTCGGCGAAGGTCTCGTTCGCGTCGTACTTCAACGCGTTCCCGGCCAGCTACTGGAAGCGCTGGACGGTCGTGGAGGAGGTCGTGCTGCGGCTGCGGGTCCGCGGCGCCGGCCGCCTCGACGTCTACCGCTCCAAGCCCAACGGCGACCCCATCCACCTCGACGGCCGCCCGGTCCGCATCGGCGGGCAGTGGGAGGACGTCGAGTTCCGGGTCAGCCTCAAGCCGTTCGAGGACGGCGGCTGGATCTGGTTCGACGTGTTCACCGACGACAGCACGCTGGAGATCGGCGAGGCCGCCTGGACCACCGACCAGGTGCTGCCGGAGCAGCAGGTCGCCATCGGCATGACCACCATGCGCCCGGTCGACGCCGTCATCGCCCTGCGCGCGCTGGGCGAGGACCCCCAGGTGCTCGCGGTCGTGCAGAAGGTGTTCGTCGCCGACCAGGGCGCGGTGAAGGTCCGGGACACCGAGGGCTACGCCGAGGCCGTCGCCCTGCTGGGTGACAAGCTCGAGGTCATCGAGCAGGACAACCTCGGCGGCTCGGGCGGCTTCACCCGCGGCCTGTACGAGGCGATCGAGCACACCGACGTCGACCAGATCATGCTCATGGACGACGACATCCGGCTGGAGCCGGACGCGGTGCTGCGCTCCAACGCGTTCGCCCGCGCCGCCGCCCAGCCGGTCATCGTCGGCAGCCACATGCTCAACCTCCAGGCCCGCGCCCGCCTGCACAGCATGGGCGAGGTCGTGGACCTGGCCAGCTGCTTCTGGCGGGCGGCGCCGGGCGCGGTCACCGACCACGACTTCGGCGAGGAGTCGCTGCGCGAGACCGGCAAGCTCCACCTGCGCATCAACTCCACCTACAACGGCTGGTGGATGTGCCTGTTCCCGCGCGAGGTCGTGCAGCGCACCGGCTACCCGCTGCCGCTGTTCATCAAGTGGGACGACGCGGAGTACTCGCTGCGGGCGCTGGAGAACGGCTACCCGACCATCTCGCTGCCCGGTTCCGCGGTGTGGCACATGCCGTGGACCGACAAGAACGACGCCACCGACTGGCAGGCGTACTTCCACACCCGCAACCGGCTCATCATGGCCGCGCTGCACAGCCCGTACGACATCCGCTCCACCCTGGTCAAGCAGGGCATGAAGCTGTCGCTGCGGCACCTGCTGTCGATGGAGTACTCGACGGTGGCCGTGCAGCAGAAGGCCATCGAGGACTTCCTGGAGGGTCCGGGCCGGCTGTTCGACTCCCTGCGCACGGCCCTGCCGGACATCCAGCGGCTGCGCAAGACCTACAGCGACGCCCAGGTGCTCCCGTCGGCCCGCGAGTTCCCGCCGCCCACGTTCGACATGGTGCGGGCCGAGTCCATGCTCAAGCCGCCGGTGAACCCCGCGGTGATCGCGGCGAAGGCGTCGAAGGCCCTGCTGCACAACCTGCGCACCCCGGAGAAGCACACCGAGGAGCGCCCGCAGATCAACGTGCCGGCCACCAACGCCCGCTGGTTCCTGCTCGGCAACCTGGACAGCGCGACGGTGTCCAACGCCGACGGCAGCGGCGTGGCGTTCCGCAAGCGGGACCCGAAGGAGTTCCGCCAGCTGATGGCGCGGGTGGTGCGCAACTACCGCCGGCTGGGCCAGGAGTGGCCGCGGATGAAGAAGACCTACCGGGACGCGCTGCCCGAGATGACCTCGGTGGAGTCGTGGCGCAAGGTGTTCGAGAACCGGTGAGCCGGTGGCCGGCCGCGCGCCGGTGAACGCTCCGCAGGGGTCCCCGCCAGGGGACCCCTGCTTTTATTGTGCCGGCGGGGTACGACGATTTCGGGTCGCCGGAGTTCGCCTGTGGACAGCGGAGGCGGCAGGCGTTCGGTCGGGCTCCCGCTCGACCGGTGACCCGTGCGTTCAGCCGGCGGTCCGTGCGTTCGACCGCCGGCCCGCAAGCCCAACCGGCGGTTCGTGCGTTCAGCCGGCAGTCCGCACGCCCAACCGGCAGCCCGCAAGCCCAACCGCCGACAACCCGCGCTCACTCGAAGTGCGCGGCCACCACGTGGCTGAAGTTCACCACGAACTCCTTGCCGTCCCCGGTGGGGATCGCCTGCGTGTGGCCGTTGCGCACGACCTGGATCAGGCGCGGCGCGAGGTCGGCGACCGTCTCCTCCGGCACCTTGATGGAAATCGGGTTCGGGTTCGCGGCCAGGTGCAGCACCAGGGCCGTCCTACGCGCTTCGGAAACCATGCGCACAGCT
Source organism: Saccharothrix sp. BKS2 (assembly GCF_047689505.1). Lineage (NCBI taxonomy): Bacteria > Bacillati > Actinomycetota > Actinomycetes > Pseudonocardiales > Pseudonocardiaceae > Saccharothrix > Saccharothrix sp. BKS2. Next base: position 457,811 of record NZ_JAUQOL010000002.1, read on the forward strand.
CACCAGCACCCCGCCGACCAGGCAAGGAAGGTTCGCCAACGGCGATTCCGCCGCCGGCTGAACCCCGCCACCCGGCCCCGGCCGGACCTCACTTGCGGAAGAACCGCTCCCGCTGACCCAGCCGCACCAGCCGCAGCCACTCCAGGAACGCCTTCGGGTCCCGCCGCACGCCGATGAAGTACAGCCCGAACCGGAACGCCTCCAGCAGCCCCAGCTTGCGCATCCCCGGCTGCGAGAGCAGGTACCCCCGGTTGCGGTAGGTGTAGTACCGCTTGACCTCGTTCTCCGGGTCCTGCGCGTGGAACCGCCCGCCGAGCATCGGCTTGAACTCGTCCGACCCGTCCGGGTGCAGGTAGGCGACCCGCAGGGACGTGCCGAACCGCAGCCCGCTGCGCACCAGCCTGCGGTGGATCTCCACCTCGTCGCCGCGGAAGAACAGCCGGTAGTCCGGCACGCCGATCACGTCGACCGTCGACGCCTTGAACAGCGCGCCGTTGAACAGGGACGCGATGCCCGGCAGGAAGTCGCGGCCGAGCTCGGACGCGTTCCGCTTCCAGGTCAGCCCCCGCCGCAGCGGGAACGCCAGCTTCTCCGGCCGGTCGATGTTCGTCACCACCGGCGAGACGGCGGCCAGGTCGCGCCGGGACGCCTCCTCCAGCAGCACCGCGAGCACGGTCTCGTCCGCGGGCCGGCCGTCGTCGTCCGCCAGCCACAGCCAGTCCGCGCCCAGCGACAGCGCGTGCAGCATCCCCAGGGCGAAGCCGCCGGCGCCGCCGAGGTTGCGGTGCGACGCCAGGTACGTCGTGGGAATCGGGCACTGCGCGACGAGGTCGTCGACCGGCTGGTCCGGCCCGTTGTCCACGACCACCAGGTGGTCCAGGGGCCGCGTCTGCGACGCCAGCACCTTCAGCGAGTCGGCCAGCAGCTCCCGCCGGTGGCGGGTCACCACGACCCCCACCACCGCGCCCTGGGGCAGGGCCCTCTCCACGCTCACCTACTCGCCACCGTTCCGGCTCAAAGCCCTCGGCTGACCGATCCGATCCAGCGTCTCCTGGCTCAGGTGCTCGAACGGGTCACGCCCCTTGTAGGAGGTGATCACCTCGCGCAGCGAACCCTGCGACTTGACCTGCCCCTCCTCCATCCAGATCGCCGTGGTGCACAGCTCGACCAGGAAGTCGTCGGAGTGGGAGGCGAACACCAGGATGCCCGACCGCTTGACCAGGTCGTTCAGCCGGTCCCGGGCCTTCTCCAGGAACGCCGCGTCCACCGCGCCGATGCCCTCGTCGAGCAGCAGGATCTCCGGGTCGATCGAGGTCACCACGCCCAGCGCCAGCCGCACCCGCATACCGGTCGAGTAGGTGCGCAGCGGCATGGACAGGTAGTCGCCCAGTTCGGTGAACTCGGCGATGTCGTCGACCCGCTTCTCCATCTCCTTGCGGCCCATGCCGAGGAACAGGCCGCGGATCATGATGTTCTCGTACCCGGAGATCTCCGGGTCCATGCCCACGCCGAGGTCGAAGACCGGCGCGACCTTGCCCACGATCCGCGAGCTGCCCCGCGTGGGTTCGTAGATGCCCGCGAGCAGCCGCAACAGGGTGGACTTGCCCGCGCCGTTGTGGCCGACCAGGCCGACGCGGTCACCGTGTTGGAGCGAGATGTTGATGTCGTGCAGCGCCTCGATGATCGGGACGCGACCCTCCGCGCCGATCTTGCCGCCGACCTTGCCCAGGGCGAGCTTCTTCAGCGACCTCGACTTGGCGTCGAAGATCGGGAAGTCGACCGAGGCGTTCCAGACGTCGATGCTGACCATGGTGTATTCGTGGCCTCACTCAGACCCAGTAGGAGACGCGGGCACGGTAGTTGCGCATGGCGACCAACGCCAGTGTCCACCCGATGAGGGTGAACCCGCCCACCACGACCCAGTGGTGCCAGTCCTGGGCGTGGCCCAGCATCGGCGCCCGGACGATCTCCACGAAGTGGTAGATGGGGTTCAGCTCGGCGATCAGCACGCGCCAGTCGCCGCCGTCCCCGCCTTCCCCACCGGTGACCCGGTTGAGCACGCCCACGTGCCACACGATCGGCGTCATGAAGAAGACGAGGTTGATGAAGCTGTGGATGACCGGCGGGATGTCCCGGAACCGGGTGCTGATGATGCCGAACAGCAGCGCGACCCACACGGCGTTGACGGCGATCAGCACGAAGCCGGGGATCGCCAGCAGGGCCGTCCAGGACAGGCCCGGGTGCAGGAAGTCGTCGCCCTCCATCCGGTACGGCGCCGTGAGGTCCGGGAAGAAGATGGCCATCACGATGACGTAGACGACGAGGTTGTGCAGGAAGAACAGCACCTGGCGCCACACCATGCGCAGCACGTGCACGGTGACCGGCGCCGGCAGGTGCTTGATCAGCCCCTCGTTGGCGATGAACACCTCGGTGCCCTCGGTGATGACACCGAGGATGAAGTTCCAGATGATGAAGCCCGCGGTGACGTACGGGAGGAAGGTGGACAGCGTCTGGCCGAACAGCTGGGAGTACAGCAGCCCGAGCGCGAGCGCCGTGGTCCCCATCGAAATGGTGATCCACAGCGGACCGATCACCGAACGGCGGTAGCGCTGCTTGATGTCCTGCCAGCCCAGGTGCGCCCACAGCTCACGCTGGCGCCATGCGTCGCGCACGTCGCCGAACGCCCGCGCGAAGGTGCGCGAGTTGGGTGCAGGGGGAGCCGCTGGTCGATCGACCGTACTCGTGGGTTGCACGATGTGTGAGACTACCGGCGGTAGCGCGTATCCCGTCACGGGGAGGCACCGCAGCCCGAGTGCGTGACCTTGTTGGGATCATCGGACCGCATCTCTACCATCAGCGCGTGACTGAAACCCCGAGGATGTCCTCCTCCCCGTGGGCCGGAGCGACCATCTACCTCGTCGGGACTTCCGGGTTCCCCAACTACGGCGACGAGCTGATCACCGCGACGTGGTTGCGCTACCTCGCCACCGTGGCGCCCGAGGCGGACGTGTGGGTGGACTGCGCGAGCCCCGGCCCCGCGACCGTGCTGCTCGGCGGCCTGCACCCGCGGGTGCGGTTCGTCGACACGCTGTGGCGGCTGTGCTGGGAGGCGCCCTCCGACGACCCGTGGGAGGTCGCCTCGTGGGTTCAGCACGCCGTGCGGTTCCCCGGCCACGCGCCGCGGTGGGTGCAGGCCATCGAGCTCCTGAGCAGCGCGGACATCGTGCACGTGATCGGCGGCGGGTACGTCAACGCCATCTGGCCACGGCACGTCGGGCTCGTCGCGGGCGCCGCGGCGGCGGTGCGGCGCTCGGGCGGTCGGGCCGTGATGACCGGCCAGGGCCTGCACCCGGCGGCCCCGCAGGCGGCGTCGCTGCTGCGCAAGCTCTCCGAGCGGTTCGACGTGGTCGACGTCCGCGACGAGCCGTCGGCGGAGCTGCTCGACGCCGCCGGGGTGGAGAACGTGGGCAAGACCGTCGACGACGCCTTCCTGGGGCTCGGCACGCACCTCCACAGCAAGGAGGAGGACCTGCCCGAGTTCATGCTGTGCATCCAGTCCGACCTGATCGAGGTGCCGAAGCCCGCGCTGGCCTCGCTGGTCCTGGACACCCTGCGGTCCTGGGGGGCGACCCCGGACAACATCGGCTTCGTCGAGGGCATCCCGAGGGTGGACCGCGAGGTCTACGGCCTGATCGAGCACGAGCTGCCCGACGTGCGCTTCTTCCCGTTCTCGGACATCTGGCGCGACGGGCTGCCGGTCAGGGCCGGCCAGAAGTGGCTGTCCACCCGCTTCCACCTGCACATGGTCGCCGCGTCGGCCGGGGCGAGCGGGGTCGCGGTGAGCGTCCGACCGGACTACTACGCGACCAAGCACCGGTCGCTGATCGACCTCGGCTCGTCCTGGACGATGACCACGGACGTGACCGACGTGCCCGAGGCGCCCACCGGCGGCGGCTACGCGCCCGAGCTGCTCGCGAAGTACCGGGAGACGAAGCTCGAACTGGCCCGCCGGATCTACACCCCGCCGGTGCGGCCGGAGCCCGAGCCGCCCGCCGAGGAGCCGCCCGCGCCGGTCGTCGAGGGCAACGGGAGCAAGCCGCGCGGGCTGCGCGGCATGGCGTCCCTGTGGGGCGCGTTGAGCTGAGCGGGGCGCGCTGGGCGGGGTCGGGTCGGGTTGCGCCGGGTCGGGCCGCGCAGGGGCGGCCCCGGTGTCCGCGGGCGGTCGGACCGCCTGGGGCACCGGGGGCGGTTCCGGGCAGCCCGGCCCCGCTGCGGCCCGGCTCGGCGGCTCTGACCCGCGGCCCGGTCTCGCCGCAGCCCTGACCCGCGGCCAGGCCCTGCCGCAGCCCTGACCCGCCGCCCGGCCCCCCGCCGCAGCCCGGCCCGGCAGCCCGGCCCGTCGTCCTCAGAGGTACTGGCCGGTGCCCCGCAGGTGCGGGCCCTCCCGGTTCTCGACCGCCCCACCCGGCCCGGCGGGCAGCGCCCGGCCCCGCATCTGCTCCAGCTGCACCCGCGCCGCCATCTGCTGGGCGAACAGCGCCGTCTGGATGCCGTGGAACAGGCCCTCCAGCCAGCCCACCAGCTGGGCCTGCGCGACCCGCAGCTCCGAGTCCGACGGCGTGCCCTCCTCCGTGAACGGCAGCGACAGCCGCTCCAACTCGTCCCGCAGCTCCGGCGCCAGGCCGTCCTCCAGCTCGTCGATCGACCGCTTGTGGATCTCCTTGAGCCGGTTCCGGCTGGCCTCGTCCAGGGGCGCGGACCTGACCTCCTCCAGCAGCTGCTTGATCATCGTGCCGATCCGCATGACCTTCGCCGGCTGCTCGACCAGGTCGGTCACGTCCTGGCCGCCCGCGTCGTCACCGGCGCCGGCCGGCAACCGCGTGGCGCCCACGGGCGTCCCGTCCGGGCCGACCACGACCACGTGCCGCTCGTTCTCCTGCTCGCTCATGCCGTCCATCCTGGCTCGATGGGGCCCGGTGGGGCGAACCGGGTCACGGATCGGGTGGCAAACCCGCAGCCCCTGCTGTCGGTGCGGCGGACCTCGTCCGTACGGTGTGCGGCATGGCGTTCGACGTCGCACGAGTCCGCGGCCTGTTCCCCGCGCTCGGCGACGGCTGGGTTCATCTCGACGCTCCTGCGGGGATGCAAGTACCCGAACAGGTGGCCACGGCCGTCTCCACCGCGCTGCGCGCACCCGTCTCCGGGCCGGGTGGCATATTCCCTGCCTCGCAACGCGCCGAGGCCATCGTCGACGCGGCTCGGCGGGCCGTCGCGGACCTGGTGGGCGCCGATCCCGCCGGGGTCGTGCTCGGGCCCAGCTCCGCGGTGCTGCTGCAACGGCTGTCCGACGCGCTGTCCGACACCTGGTTCCTCGGCGACGAGGTCGTGGTGTCGCGCCTGGACCACCCGGCGAACATCGCGCCGTGGCAGCGGGCCGCCCAGCGCACCGGCAGCGTGGTGCGGTGGGCCGAGGTCGACATCGAGACCTGCGAGCTGCCCGCGTGGCAGTACGACGAGCTGATCACGCCCCGGTGCAAGCTGGTCGCCGTCACCGCCGCGTCCGGCTCCGTCGGCACCCGCCCCGACCTGCGCAAGATCGCCGAGGCGGCCCGCCGCACGGACGCCCTGGTGGTCGTGGACGCCTCCTCCGCCGCGCCGTTCGTGCCGCTGGACGTCACCTCGATGGACGCCGACGTGGTGGCGGTCTCGGCGAACAACTGGGGCGGCCCGCCGGTGGGCGCGCTGGTGTTCCGCGACCCGTCCATGCTCGACCTGCTGCCCTCGGTCGCCGTCGAGCCCGGCGCGCGCGGCCCGGAGCGCCTGGAGCTGGGCCCCCACGCCTACCCGCTGCTGGCCGGCCTGGTCGCCTCGGTGGAGTACCTGGCGGGCCTCGACGACGCGGCTGTCGGCCCCCGGCGGGAGAGGCTGCTCACGTCACTGCGGTCCGTGAAGGCGTACCAGGCGGGTTTGCTGGCTAATCTCATCAACGAACTGCGATCGCTCCGTCACGTCATGGTGATCGGCGACGCCATGCGGCGGGTCCCCGCCCTGGCGTTCACGGTTGCCGGCGTGAAGGCCACCGACGGCGTCGAGCACCTGTCCGAGCGCGGCGTGTGCGCGTTCGCCGACTCGGGGCAGCACGGGGTGTTCTCGGTGCTGGGGGTGGGTGAGGTCGGCGGGGCCATCCGCGTCGGGCTCGCCCACTACACGAACGCGGTCGAAGTCGACGAGCTCGTGCGGGCGGTCGCCGAGCTGGGGTGAGGGGCGGGGCTGGGTGGACGACCTGCTGTCTCGGGAGATCGCCGACCTGGCCGCACTGCACCGCCTCGCGCCGCTGATGTCGGAGTACCTGCCGAACACGGCGCACGAGCTGCGGCCCGCCGCGCTGGCCGCCGTGGTCGACGAGGTGCTGCTCGGCTCGCGCACGGTGGCGGTGGAGTGCGGCTGCGGCGCGTCCTCGGTGGTCCTGGCGCGGCTGCTGGCCCGCCGCGGCTTCGGGCACCTGCTGTCGATCGAGCACGACGAGCGCACCGCGGCGTTCGTGGCCAGCCAGCTGCGGCGCGAGGGGCTCGGCCACGTGGCCCGGGTCGTCCACGCCCCGCTGGCACCCCACCCGGCGGCCCTGGGCAACGCGCAGTGGTACCACCCGCAGCTGGTGCACGACGAGGTGTCGGCCTTCGTCGAGCGCTACGGCCTGGTGGACCTGCTCCTCGTGGACGGCCCCCTGCTGGGCGACGCGCGCTACCCGGCGCTGCCGGTCTTCCGGGGCGTGCTGGCGCCCGGCGCGGCGGTCCTGGTGGACGACGCCGAACGCCCCGGCGAGCAGACGGTGCTGGTGCGGTGGGCCGACGAGTTCGCCCTGCGCTTCCGCGCCACCCCGCGCACGTTCCTGGCCTCCGCGACCGCGCTCGACTGACCCGCGCTCGACTGACCCGCGCTCGACTGACCCGCGCTCGACTGACCCGCGCTCGACTGACCCGCCCTCAGACCGCCAGCACCACCTTGCCGAACACGTCGCCGCCCTCCAGCGCCCGGTGCGCCTCGGCGGCCTCCCGGATCGGCAGCACCCGGTCCACCACCGGCTTCACCCGCCCGTCCGCCACCATCGGCCACAGGTGCTCCCGCACCTCCGCGACGACGCGCCCCTTCCCGCTCGGCCCGTCCACCGGCCGGAAGCGCAGCCCGGTCGCGCTCACCGACGCCCGCTTCGCCAGCAGCTTCCCGATGTTCAGCTCGGCCTTCACCCCGCCCTGCATCCCGATGATCACCAGCCGCCCGTCCGGGGCGAGCACGTCCACGTTCCGGTCGAGGTAGGCCGCGCCCATGTTGTCCAGCACCACGTCCGCCCGCCCGACCTCGGCCACGAAGTCCTGCTCGCGGTAGTTCACCAGGACGTCCGCGCCCAGCTCGGCGCACCGCGCCAGCCGCCGCGCCGACCCCGCCGTCACCGCGACCCGCGCGCCCAGGGCCTTCGCCACCTGGATCGCGTGCGTGCCGATGCCGCCCGCGCCGCCGTGCACCAGGAACGTCTCACCGGCCGACAGCCGCGCCAGCAGCACCACGTTCGACCACACCGTGCACGCGACCTCCGGCAGCGAGGCCGCCGTCACCAGGTCCACCCCGCCGGGCAGGGGCAGCAGCTGCGCGGCCGGCACCGCGACCAGCTCCGCGTACCCGCCGCCGGCCAGCAGCGCGCACACCTCGTCGCCGACCTCCCACCCGGTGACCCCGGGCCCCAGCGCCGCCACCGTGCCCGAGCACTCCAGTCCCGGCACGTCCGTGGTGCCCTTCGGCGGCGGGTAGTGGCCCTGGCGCTGGAGCAGGTCGGCCCGGTTCACGGCGGTCGCCGCCACCCGGACCAGCACCTCACCGGGCCCCGGTTCGGGGTCCCGCACCTCCGTCCACGCCAGCACGTCCGGCCCGCCGGGTTCCCGAGTGGTGATCGCTCGCATGGGCCCGACGGTAATCCGCCGGCCCGGCCGCCGCGCGGTCGCCACCATTGAGCGCATGAACCACTGGCCCTTCCACGACCTGGTGCTCCGCACACCCCGCCTGGAACTGCGCCCCGACGACGACGGGGGCCTGGCCGAGCTGGCCGACCTGGCGCTCGCCGGCGTCCACCGGCCCGACTGGACCCCGTTCGGCGTGGCCTGGACCGACGAGCCCCGGGACCGGGTGGCCCGCAACACGCTCCAGCACCACTGGCGCCTGCGCGCGGCCCTGTCGCCGGCGAGCTGGACGCTGAACTTCCTGGTCCGGCTGGACGGGGAGGTCGTCGGCTCGCAGGGGCTCGGCGCCGAGGACTTCGCCGTGCTGCGCGAGGTCACCAGCGGGTCGTGGCTCGGGCTGGCGCACCAGGGCCGGGGCCTCGGCACGGAGATGCGGGCGGCGGTGCTCCTGTTCGCGTTCGACCACCTCGGGGCGCTCGCCGCGCGGTCGAGCGCGTTCGACGACAACCTGCCGTCGCTGGGCGTCAGCCGGAAGCTCGGCTACCTGCCGGACGGCGGGTTCGTGCAGGTCAGGCGCGGTGAGCGGGCCACGCAGACGCGGCTGCTGGTGACCCCTGAGACGTTCCGCCGACCCGACTGGGAACTGTCGGTCAGCGGCGTCACGCCGTGCTTGCCGCTGCTCACGGGCTGACAACCCACCGACTGACGGATTGATTTCACCCGCTCGGCTTGTGAGGGTTCGGCATCCGAGTGAAGGGGAACTCGATCATGTCAGCAAGATCCGGGATTCGACGCGCGGCGATCCTCGCGGCGTCAGCTTCCCTCGTCCTGGTCGCCGTCCCGACCGGCAACGCGGCGCCCGCGAAGTCCGACGGGCCGCAGCTGGCCAAGAAGCTCACCAAGAGCGTGACCCTGGAAGGGGTCAACCGCCACCTGATCGCCTTCCAGCGCATCGCCGACCGCACGGGCGGCTCGCGCGCGGCCGGTACGCCGGGCTACGACGCCAGCGTCGACTACGTCGCGGGCAAGCTGCGCGGCGCCGGGTTCGACGTCACGACGCCGGAGTTCACCTACCCGGTCCAGATCACCGACGCGGCCGTCGCGAAGGTCGGCACCACGACCTACGAGAACATCCCGCTGGAGTTCTCGCCGCAGACGCCCGTCGGCGGCGTCACCGGCCCGCTCCGCGTGATCCCCACCAGCGACGCCACCCCGGGCTGCGAGGCGACCGACTTCGCGGGCCAGGACTTCACCGGCGCGATCGCCCTGGTCCCGCGCGGTTCCTGCACGTTCGACATCAAGCACCGCAACGCCGCGGCGGCGGGCGCGGTCGCCGTGGTCATCTCCAACAACGCCGAGGGCAACCTGTCCGGCGTCACGCTCGGCGCACCCGGCGTCGTGCCGACCGGCGGCGTGACCCGCGCCGACGGCGCCGCGCTGGCCGCGCGGGCGGGCGAGGCCGTCACGGTCGACCTGCGCTACCACCAAGAGGACCGCGTCTCGCGCAACGTCGTCGCGCAGACCAAGACCGGCCGCAAGAACAACGTGGTCGTGGCGGGCGCCCACCTCGACAGCGTCGAGGTCGGCGCGGGCATCAACGACAACGGCACCGGCTCGGCCGGCCTGCTGGAGACCGCCCTCCAGCTCGGCGGCTCGCCGAAGGTGAACAACGCGGTGCGCTTCGCCTGGTGGGGCGCCGAGGAGCTGGGCCTGGTCGGCTCGGAGAAGTACGTGCAGTCGCTGACGTTCGAGCAGCAGCTCGACATCGCCCTGTACCTGAACTTCGACATGATCGGCTCGCCGAACGCGGGGTACTTCGTCTACGACGGCGACGACTCCGACGCGGTCGGCGCGGGCGCCGGCCCCTACGGCTCGGGCCAGATCGAGCAGGCGTTCGTCGACTACCTGGAGACCGAGAAGGGCGTGCAGACCGAGGGCACGGACTTCACCGGCCGCTCCGACTACGGCGAGTTCATCCTCAACGGCATCCCGGCCGGCGGCCTGTTCACCGGCGCCGAGGGCGTCAAGACGGCGGCCCAGGCGGCCAAGTGGGGCGGCACCGCGGGCGTCGCGTACGACCCGAACTACCACGGCGCGGGCGACAACCTGGGCAACGTCGACCGCAAGGCGCTGGACCGCAACTCCGACGCGCTCGCGTGGGTGACCGCGTCGTACGCGATCAGCACCGAGGACGTCAACGGCGTCCCGCCGCGGGCCAAGCGGGCCGAGACCCGCGCCGCCGCGGCGCGGTCCATGCACGTCGAGGAGCACCACACGCACGCCGACGTGGCGTGACGAACTGAACGGGGTGGGGCCGGTCCTCGGCGGACCGGCCCCACCCCTTTTCGTGCGCAGCTTGGGATCATGCGACGCCTGCTCCCGCTGCTGCCGGTCCTGCTGCTGGCGGCGTGCACGGTGCCCTCGGACCCGCTGGCGGACTTTCCGCGACCTCGACCAGTGCGCGATCCTCGACCTGGGCGACGACCTGGTGGCCCACGTGGACGAGTGCACCCCGTACGGGCGGACCTTCGACGTCCCCCTGGTCGAAGGGCACGGCCTTCGGTTCAGGTTCTGGGCCATAGGCGGCACCCACACCCCGCCGCCGCAGGAGTGGGTGGACGAGCACCTCTGCGCGGCGGTGCCCGACCTGCTCCGGCAGTTGGAGCCGGCGCTGCGCGAGCTGCCCCGCGGCCCCGAGGGGGCGTTGGCGGACCCGTGCGCGGCGGTGCCGGCGCTCACCGACCTGGTCGGCGGCGGCGAGGCGAACCGGCAGAACCGCCGTGATCCCCATTGGTGGCAGACGATCGACCTGTGCGAGGCCGTCGGCCCCCTGGGCAAGGTGGCGGTCCGCTACGAGGGAGACGACAGATCCCCGTTCGCCCCCGACTCGACCCTGTTGGGTCGCCCGGTGAGCGTGGACCACCACGGGAACGAGCGGCAGAACTGCTCCCTGGTCTGGTACCAGCGCAACCGCGCCGAGGAGGGCTCGGAGGGCCTCGTCACCGTGGCGGTCGGACTGCTCTCGGACGACAACCCGCCGACGCGCCCCTTCGAGGCGGACCCGTGCGTCGAGGTCGCGAAAGCGGCGACGGCGGTGATGGAGGAACTCGACCGCTGACCGGAACCGCGCGCCGCCGCGAACCCGTGCGCGGTCGAAGGCTGCCCGGGATCCGCAGGGCGCCGCGGCTAGTCGAGGCGCAGGACCGTTTCCTCGATCTCGGTGTTCCGCGCGTTCGCGTACGAGACCTCCGTGCCGACGACCCGGAAGCCCGCCTTCCGCAGGACCTTGAGCGATCCCACGTTGTCGCTGGCGGCGCGGGCGTGCAGGGGTCGGACCGGGACCAGGTCGAGCAGGAGGGCGAGGGCCGCGCTCGCGACGCCCCGGCCCCAGGCGGAGCGGTCGATCCAGTAGGTGACCTCGGTGTCGCCCTCCACGACGAAGCTGGAGATGGTGCCGACCAGGCGCCCCCGGTGGGTCACCGCGCGCAGGGTGATGTCGGGCGAGGCCCTCAACCTCGACATGTGCCGGTCGAACGCGTCGCGGTCGTCCGGGTCGGCGGCGGTGAAAGCGGCCATCCGCACCGACTCGGGGTCGCGCACCTGCTCGAACAGCGCGTCGAGATCGGAATCGTCGATCAGCCGCAGTGCCACGTCCGCCACCGGTGTTCCCCCGCCCCCAAGGCCGTACCGGGCTGTTCCGAGCCGTTCGGTCCACGCCGTTCTCGCAGCTTACGGACTTGCGATCGGCCGAACCAGGCCACACCAGCACGACTCCGTCGCCGTACCGGTGGCTACACCTGTTCGGCCCCCTCGGTTGCGGCGACGGCTTGGTTCAGCTCCGCGGCGAACTCCGCCCACACCTCGCGGGTCGACAGGCGGACGAAGCCGGAGTCCGGCCCGAACCACTCCTCCCACACCTGCCGCACGATCTCGGGTGTGATGGTGACGCCTTGGTCGAGCAGCGCTGCGAACGACCTGGCTTCGGGCTCGTACTCGTCGACGGGTGCCCCCACGGCGAGCAGCCCTTCCGGGTCCCACCGGCTGACCACGCCGAGGACGCGGGCGCGCAGCAGTGCGTGGGTGTGGGCAGAGCGTGGCACCGCCCCAGTCTTGGGTGTGCGGGGTGTTCGAACCGAGCGAATAGACGGTCCGGCAACATCCGGCTCCCCGTTGGCCGCCGGCGCGGGGCGTCGGCGGGCGTCGATCGCCGTGCCCGGCAAGTCCGCGGTGACCCAGGAGGGCCGGGCCTGGTCTTCACGACCCCGCAGGGCGGCCCGGCGGGAGGCGCTGAAGAAACTCACGGACGAGCTGGGCTGAGGGTGTTGCTACATACATTGCTACACAGAGGGGTTGACCGCCACTCAGAGGGCGGTCACACCTCCTCCGACCTGCGGAAGCGGAGGGATTTGAACCCCCGGACGGTTGCCCGTCTCCCGCTTTCAAGGCGGGTGCATTCGGCCGCTCTGCCACGCTTCCCGATGTGCCGGCAGCAGGCTACCCGTCCACCCCGCGCAGGTGCGCGATGACCCGGTCGAACACCTTCGCCAGCACCTCCTGCTCCTCCCGCGACAGCAGGTCGATCATGTGCTCCCGCACCCCCTCGACGTGCGTCGGCGCGGAGCCCTCCAGCACCGCCATCCCCTGGTCGGTCAACTCGGCGAACACCCCGCGCCCGTCCTCCGGGCACTCGCGCCGCCGCAGCAGGCCCTCCCGCTCCATCCGGGCCACCTGGTGCGACACCCGGCTCTTGGACGACGCCACCTCGTCCGCCAGCTGCGACATCCGCATCCGCCGCCCCCGGCGTTCGGAGAGCCGCACCAGCACCTCGTAGTCGGCCAGCGACACACCGTGCCTCTCCTGCAGCTCGCGGTGCAGGCGGTCCTCCAACATCGACGCCCCGACCACGTAGTTGCGCCAGGCGCGCATCTCCGCGGCGTCCAACCAGCGCGGCTCCTGCTCAGTCACCTCCACAGGCTATGCCGCACATCTCCGTTAACGGACGATCCACGCGGATGTCTGGTGCGCGTCAGCTCCGGGAGGCAAACTCCTCCGCCGTAGTGCGCCCTCCTACCGGGGCGCGGCCAGGGAGGACCCCCACATGACCTCGTTCAACCGGCGCGTCGCCGCGCTCGCGGCCACGGCCGCCGCGGCACTCGCGGTGACCGTCGCGCAGACCCCAGCCCAGGCCGACGACAAGCCGTCACGGACGGTGGACGTCCGGTTGATCGGCATCAACGACCTGCACGGCAACATCGAACCGCCGACGGGCTCCTCCGGGCGCGTCACGCTGGCCGACGGCACCACCGTCGACGCCGGCGGCGCGGCCTACAACGCCACCCACATCAAGAACCTCCGGGCCCAGGCCCGGAACTCGGTCGTCGTCGGCCAGGGCGACCTGATCGGCGCCTCGCCGATCATCTCCGCGCTGTTCCACGACGAGCCGACCGTCGAGGTCCTCAACCAGGTCGGCATGGACACCACGGCCGCCGGCAACCACGAGTTCGACGAGGGCTACCGCGAGCTGCTGCGCATGCAGCACGGCGGCTGCCACCCGGCCGACGGCTGCCAGTTCCGGCCCCGCTACGAGGGCGCGGACTTCCCGGTCCTCGGCGCGAACGTGACCCTGGCCAACAAGCACGACCTGCCCGCGCTGCCGCCGTTCTGGGTGGAGTTCCGCGACGGCGTCCCGATCGGCTTCATCGGGATGCCGCTGAAGGACGTGCCGATCCTGGTCGACCCGAACGGCATCAAGGAGCTCAAGTTCGGCGACGAGGTCGCCGCCGCCAACCGCTACGCCGACCTGCTGAACTGGATGGGCGTCAAGTCGATCGTCCTGCTGATCCACCAGGGCGACAACACCTCGGGCGGCGGCCCCGACGACTGCCGCACGGTCGAGGGCGGCCCCGGCCGCCGGATCGCCGAGCAGGTCAGCCCGAAGATCGACGCGGTCTTCTCCGGCCACAGCCACCAGCACTACAACTGCACGGTCACCGACCCGGCGGGCAACCCGCGCCCGTTCATCGAGGGCCTGGCGTTCGGCCGCGAGCTGTCCGTGGTCGACCTGAAGATCGACAAGAGGACCCGCGAGGTCGTCCGCTCCGCCACGGTCGCGCGCAACCACGTGGTCACCAAGGACGTCACCCCGGACCCCGCGGTCCAGTCGATCATCGACCTGGCCAAGTCGAAGTCCGGCCCGATCGCCAACCGCCGGATCGGCACCATCGCGCAGGACGTCCCGCGGGCGCAGAACGCGGCGGGCGAGTCCCCGCTGGGCAACCTGATCGCGGACTCCCAGCTGGCCGCCACCCGCGGCAACGGCGCGGTGCTCGCGCTGATGAACCCCGGCGGCGTGCGCGCGGACCTGTCCTACGCCTCCTCGCCCGCGGGTGAGGGCGACGGCGTGGTGACCTACGGCGAGGCGTTCACCGTGCAGCCGTTCGGCAACATCCTCCAGACGGTCACGCTGACCGGCGCCCAGCTCAAGGCGGCGCTGGAGCAGCAGTGGCAGGTCGTCAACGGCGCGCAGCGGCAGATCGTGCTCCAGCCGTCCGCGGGCCTGACCTACTCCTGGTCGGCGTCCGCGCCGATCGGCTCGAAGGTCTCGAACATCGTCCTCGACGGCACGCCGCTCGACCCGGCCGCGAGCTACCGGGTCACGATCAACAGCTTCCTCCAGGCCGGCGGCGACGGCTTCGGCACCTTCACCGGCGGCACGGACATCACCGGCGGCGGCATCGACCTCGACGCCTTCACCGCGTACCTGACCGCGAACCCGAACGCCGCACCGCCGGCGCTCGGCCGCATCACCACCACGCCGTGACACCGGGGTGAGCGGCCCGGTCCGCCGGGCCGCTCACCCTTCGCAACCACCGCGCATCCTGTTTCACCAGTTCAGGGCCCTGTCGAGGGCTTGCGACCCGGGCCGATCAGGCGCATCCTCGAAGGAGGACCTGCCGGCGGTGGACAGCCCGAGCGAACCACCGGGGCACGTCCGGAAAGGGTCGGGTGGTGCGGTGCGGTCAAGACCACGCGGTGACGAACCGCGTTCGACCGCGCATCTCGCGGACGGCACGGCCTCAGCCCGTCCCTCCGCGACCGTGAGCGGTGAACACGGGGTTTCGAGCGCGCAGCACCACTGGTGATCTCGCCGCGCTTGACGCTGTTGACCCGGTTGCCTCAGGGCGTCGTCGTCCAGGCGGCGCCGACCGAGGTCCACGCCGACCTCGTGCCGAACGGTTTCGCCACCTCCACAACTGGAAAACCCGGGTGCGGTGCCCCGACGTCGGGCTCCGCACCCGGGCTTTGCCGTGCCCAGCCCGATCGGCCTGCTTGGAGGACGCGGTGCAGTTCAACGAGAACGCCGAGCTCGACACGTCGCAGGTCACCGACCAGCGCGGGGTGGGGGGCCGGGTCGCGCTCGGCGGCGGTGGCCTCGGCATCGTCGGCCTGATCATCTACTTCGTGCTGTCCCAGCTCGGCGGCGGCGCGCAGCTGCCCTCGGGCTCGGGCTTCGGCGACGTGGGCCGGGACCAGCAGGTCGATTCCCAGGCCATCGCGGACAAGTGCCGGACCGGCGCGGACGCCAACCGCGAGACCGACTGCCGGGCGGTCGCGTTCATCAACTCGATCCAGGCGTTCTGGAGCGACCAGTTCGCCCGTTCGAGCCGCACCTACGAGCGCGCGCAGACCAACTTCTTCTCCGGCGGTGTGCAGACCCGCTGCGGCAACGCCACCTCCGCGGTCGGGCCGTTCTACTGCCCGGCCGACGGGCAGGTCTACATCGACCTCACCTTCTACCAGGAGCTGGAGCAGAAGTTCGGCGCGACCGGCGGCCCGTTCGTGGAGGCGTACATCCTCGCCCACGAGTACGGCCACCACGTGCAGAACCTGCTCGGCACCTCCGACCGGGTCGGCCAGGAGGCGGGTGCCACCTCCGGCTCCGTGCGGCTGGAGCTCCAGGCCGACTGCTACGCGGGCGCCTGGGCCAACCACGCGCAGACCGTGCCCACCGGGTCCGGCCGGCCGCTGATCACCGGCGTGACGCAGGACGACGTGAACGCGGCGCTCGACGCGGCGGCCCGCATCGGCGACGACTACATCCAGAGCGAGCTGGGCGGCGGCCACGTCGACACGACCCAGTTCACCCACGGCTCGTCGGCGCAGCGCCAGAAGTGGTACACGACCGGCTACGAGACGGGCGACCCGGCGCGCTGCGACACCTTCGACACGGACAACCTGGGCTGAGCGCGGGGCGACCGGCGCGGACCCCCGACCGGGTGGTGCGCGGTGTAGGAAGTGCCACACCGCGCACCACCCGGCGCGGTGTTAGCGTCCGCTGATCGGACCACCGCGCGACAGGGGGAGCAGCCGTGACGACGCTGGAGGCGGTCCTCGTCGTCCTGGCCGGGGTGTTCGCCGGCGGCATCAACACCGTGGTCGGCTCCGGCACCCTGGTGACGTTCCCGGTGCTGCTCGCGGTCGGCTACCCGCCCGTGGTGGCGAACGTGTCCAACAGCCTCGGCCTGGTGCCCGGCTCGCTCAGCGGCGCCTGGGGCTACCGGCGCGAGCTGGTCGGCCAGGCCGGCCGGGTGAAGCGGCTGCTGCCCGCCTCGGTGCTCGGCGGCGTGCTCGGCGCGGTCCTGCTGGTGGTGCTGCCGGAGGACGCGTTCTCCGCGATCGTCCCGGTGCTGATCGCGATCGCGCTGGTGCTGGTGGTGTTCCAGCCCTGGCTCAACCGCAAGCTGGCCGAGCGCGAGCGCCAGGAGCACGGCGGCCTCGCGCTGTGGGTCGGAGTGTTCCTCGCGGGCATCTACGGCGGCTACTTCGGCGCGGCCCAGGGCGTGCTGGTGATGGGCCTGATGGGCGTGCTGGTGGACGAGCACATCCAGCGGATGAACGCCCTGAAGAACGTGCTGACCGCGTTCGTGAACCTGGTCGCGGGCGTGCTGTTCATCTTCATCGCGGACGTGGCGTGGCTCGCCGTGCTGCTGCTCGCGGTCGGCTCGGTGGTGGGCGGCCAGATCGGCGCGAAGGTCGGCCGCCGACTCCCACCGGCCGCGCTGCGCGCGGTCATCGTGGTGGTGGGAGTCGTGGCCATCGTCCAGCTGCTCACCCGGTGAAGGACCGGGCCGCCGCCAGGAACGCCTCGTTCTCCTCGACCTCGCCGACCGTCACGCGCGCGCCGTCGCCGGCGAACGCCCGCACGACCACCTTGTGCGCCAGGCAGTGCTCGTTGAACGCGGCGGTCCGCTCGCCCAGCGGCAGCCAGACGAAGTTCGCCTGCGACACCGGCACCTCGAACCCGGCGGCCAGCAGCTCCGCCCGCACCCGGCCCCGCTCGGCCACCACCGCGCGGCAGCGCGCCATCAGCTCGTCCTCGGCGTCCAGCGAGGCCACTGCCGCGACCTGGGCCAGCGCGTTCACGCTGAACGGCACGTAGACCTTGCGCAGCGCCTCGGCCACCGCCGGCGAGGCCGCCGCGTAGCCGACGCGCAGCCCGGCCAGCCCGTACGCCTTGGAGAAGGTGCGCAGCACGGCCACGTTGTCCCGCCCGGCCGCCCACTGGGCCTTGGCGAACTCCACGCCGTCCGGCACGTCCGGGTCGTCGACGAACTCCTTGTACGCCTCGTCGACCACCACCAGCACGTCGGTGGGCACGCGGTCGACGAACCGCTCCAGCTCGGCCGTCGTGAGCGCGGTGCCGGTGGGGTTGTTCGGGTTGCACACGAACACCAGCCGCGTCCGGTCGGTGACCGCCCCGGCCATCGCGTCGAGGTCCAGGCCGTGGCCCGCGGTCAGCGGCACCCTGGTCTGCCCCGCCCCGACCACCGCGGTGATGATCGGGTACGCCTCGAACGAGCGCCAGGGGAACACCACCTCGTCGGCCTCGGTGCACGTCGCCTGCACGAGCTGCTGGCACAGCGTCACCGAGCCGCAGCCGACGGCCAGCTGGTCGGTGGGCACGCCCAGCCTGTCGCCCAGGCGCGCCACGAGGTCGGTGGCGGCGGTGTCGGGGTAGCGGTTCACGGCGGTGGCCGCGTCCGCGATCGCCCGCACCACGCTGGGCAGCGGTCCGGCCGACACCTCGTTGCTGGCCAGCTTGACGGCGCCGGGCACGCTCCGGCCGGGCACGTAGCTGGGCAGGGCACCGAGGTCGGCGCGGGTTCGCACGGTCATCCAAGGGCTCCCTTCGGGATTCTGAGCTGGACGTTATCCCCCCGCCGCGCCGAACGGGCACATCGCGGTCTGGTTGCTCACGTTGACTCGCGTTCACCCCCTCGTGGAAGGGTTGGGCCATGACACCTACCCGCACCGAGACGATCTCCCTCACCGACGGCCGCGAGCTGACGCTGACCGTCGCCGAGCCGGAGAACGCCGTCCGCGGCGGCCTGGTCGTGCTCCACGAGGCGCGCGGCGTGACCGACACCGTCCGCGGTCTGGTGGCCGGGCTCGCCGCCGAGGGGTGGCTCGCGGTGGCGCCGCACCTCTACGAGGAGGTGTCCGGCGAGGAGGCGCCCGCCGTGGTGAGCGCCCTGTCGGGGGAAGAGGTGCTGGCCGACACGGACGTGGCGTTCGTCTGGTTGGAGCAGCGCGGCGTGGGGCGGGACCGCGTCGGCGTCATGGGCTTCGACCTCGGCGGGGCGGTCGCGATGGTCGTTGCGGGAAGCCGAACCATCGGCGCCGCGGTCACCGTCGGTGGTGGTGGGATCGTCGAACCGCTGGCCGGCGGGCTGCCGTCGCTGGTGGAGGTCGCGGAGGAGCTGACCTGCCCCTGGCTGGGGCTCTACGGCGACGACGACCCCGCCATCCCCCTCAGCGACGTGGAGAAGCTGCGCGACGCGGCGGCCGCGGCGCCGGTCGCCACCGACGTGGTCGTGTTCGCCGACACCGGGCACCGCTTCGACACCGATCCGGGCGTCAGCGCGGAGGCGTGGCAGCGGGCGCTGAACTGGTTCGACTCGCACCTGCGTTGAGCCTCTCGTCGGGTCTTGGAACCGGACGGCCTTCCCGGTACATCTAAGGAGAGCGTCCGGAACGCCCGGTTCGGTCGCGGTCGGCTAACGCGCGGAGCCGCCGCGGCGAATCGCAGTGCAGGGGGTAAGTGATGAGCGACGGGAACACGGTTCCTTCGACGGCGGGAGCACCCACGGTGCAGGTCCCGTCCGGCTTCACGCCGTCCGCGGCGCCGCAGCCGGGCGCGGTGCCACCGCCCGACCCGATCGGCGCGACGACCGTGACGCTGTCCGCGCCGGTCGCGGCCGCGCCGGGCACGAGCGCGCCGGCGAGCGCCCCGGCGCCCGAGCCCGCGGCGGCCCCGCCGGTGGCGGCCGATCCGGTGACCGCCGGCCCGGTGACGGCCGGCCCCGCGCTGGCCGGCCCCGCGACGGCCGAGCCCGCCCCGCCCGTGCTCGCGGACACCTTCGCCGGGGCGGCCAAGACCGACCTGGACAAGGCGAACGTCGCGCTGGACGCGGTGGACAAGCAGGCCGTGCAGCTGGACCTGGACCGGCAGGGCGTCGAGGACCTGCTCAAGCTGGTCTCGCAGGCGCGCAACCTGGTCGACGGCGTGCACGCCAAGGCGGTCAGCAACCTCGACATCGAGCTGAAGTTCGGCAACAACTGGGTGAGCGAGGCGATCAGCCGCCGGCTGCGCGAGGTCGCGGTGGGCGACGAGTCGTCGGCGGTCAACGTGATCGGTGACTTCATGAAGGTGCTGTTCGAGGTGGAGGAGACCATCCGCAAGGCGGCGCGCAACCTCCAGGAAGCCGACGACGAGGCGGCCGACACCTTCGGTTCCGCCGGGGAGGCCAGGGGCTGATGGGCGACAACAACCACGGTGGTCACCGGGGCGGCGGCCACCACAACGGCGGTCACGGCCACCACAACGGCGGCCAGGGCGGCAACCAGGGCAGCGGTCAGGGCGGCAACCAGGGCGCCGGCCAGGAGAAGCCCAGCGACCTCGGCAAGCCGGTCGACTGGATGACCTACTCCCACCAGGCGCTGTGGAACATGATCAACACCGGCGTGGACCTCCGGGCCGCCGGCACCGCCCAGGCCGACTGGACCGCGGTCGGCCAGGCGCTGGCCGAGGTGCGCGACCTGCTGGCCACCGCGATCACCCGCTCCTCCCAGGCGTGGGAGGGCGGCACGGCCGACCGCGCCCGCGAGGCGCTGGAGTCGGTGGAGAAGTGGGCGCTCAACACGAGCGAGCACGCCGAGAACGTGGCCAAGTGCATCGGCACCGAGATCGAGCACGTGCAGACGGCGCGCGAGATGATGCCGCCGCCCGCGCCCGCGCCGCCGGTGGTCACCCCGGTCGGCGAGGTGGCCGGCACGCCGGCCCCGATCGCCGCCACGCCCCGGTCGCCGCTGGTCGCCGGGGGCGCCTCGGGTGGTCTGGCGGGCGGCCTGGCGTACGGGTCGCCGACCTCGGTCGACTCGGCCGGCCCCGTCCTCGGGACCTCTGCCGGGCACCACGCGACCACGACCGGGCACGGCGTCCCGACCGGGCGGAGCGCGTTCGCCGGCATCGACACCATCGCCGCGCCCGCGGTCGAGTCCGTGGTGGTCGCCGACGCGACGCACCGCCAGGCCGCCGAGGTCATGGCGATGTTCCAGCAGAACTCCTACGCGGTCGACCGGACCGTGCCGTCGTTCAGCCCGCCGACCAACCCGGTCGCGCCGCCCACGCCGCCCCCGGTGACGATGATCCCGCCCACGGCGCCGACGACGGGCGCGGACGGCAACCCGGTCGTGGTGAACAACACCGCGTCCCAGCAGCAGCAGAACAACCAGCGGCCCGGCGGCGCGCCCGCGGCGCCCACCCCGTTCGGCCGCGGCGGCTTCGCGGGCGGCCGGGGCGGTTACGGCGGCGGCCGCGGTGGCGGTGGTGGCGGCGTGCCGTCGCCCGTGGTCGCGGGTGGCGGTGGCGGCAGCGCCGGCCCGAGCAGCCCCGGCGTGGTCAGCGGCGCGCTCGGCGACCGCGGCGCCCCCGCCAACCCGGGCAGCGTGACCAGCCAGTTCCAGGCGCCCAAGTCGGTGACGCCGCAGGCGGGCATGATCGGCGCCGCGCCGATCGCCGCGCCGCCGCCCGTCGCCGGCGCGGGCGGGAGCACCGAGCGGGACCACAACCGACCGGGTTACCTGGAGGACGACGACAACCTGTTCGCCGCCGACCGCAAGGCCGCACCACCGGTGATCGGACTGTGACCGAGCGCGTCTTCCGGCTCAGCGAACTGGAGTTCTTCCTGCTCTGGCGGTCGGTCCACGGGGACGCCCAACCGGTGCCGCTGGGCACCAGGCACTTCGGGCACACCCGGGAGGAGCGCGAGCGCCTGGTCGAGACGACGTCCCGCGCGCTCGCGGCGCGGGGCCTCGGCACCGTGCCGCGCCCGGACGGCGAGCTGTACGGGCTGCTGCGCGGCCTGGCCGAGTTCGAGGTGGGCCTGGAGGTCTTCTTCACCCTGCGCGGCGCGCAGGCGCGCGGCCTGGCCACCGCCGCGTGGCACGGCGCGTTCGCGGGCCGGCTCGGCGACCAGGTGCAGGTCACCGGGTTCCGGCCGACCGCGCTCGCCGCCACCACGGTCAACACCCTGCCGCCCGCGCCACCCGGCGGCGGCCGGTCGGTGAACGTGCGGTGGGACGACTACCTGGCCGCGGGCCGGGCCGGCGAGGTCGACGGCTCGGAGGGCTTCCTGGACGTGCTGCGCGGCGTCGGCCTGCGCGAGCCGGAGGCGAACACCCTGATGCGCGCGGTGACCACGCGCAGCGGCGGCGGGCAGGTCGGCGTGATCGCCCGCAACCGCGCCGGGTACCTGCACCCGACCGGCGCGGTGGTGTCGTGGCTGGACACGGCCGAGGGCCGCTACCTGGTGCGCCGCGACGACGGGTGGCTCGTGGTGGCCCCCACCGACGCCCCCAGGCTGACCTCCGCGGTCGAGCGGTTGTTGTCCACCCCCGCCCGGGTCTGACCCGGTGTGTGGTCGGTCGCTGTGGTTCCGGGGCGGTTCTTCGGCTAGGAACTCCAGGTATGACCGAGATGCGTGCCGGCACCGCCGCCGGCGAGGCGGAAGTCCTGTGGCGGCCGGACCCCGACCGGGTCGCGGCGAGCCGGATGACCGCGTTCCGCTCCTTCGTGGCCGATCGCCACGACCTCGACCTGCCCGACTACGAGTCGCTGCGGCAGTGGTCCACCTCCGACCTGGAGGCGTTCTGGGGCGCCGTGGCCGAGTTCTTCGGGGTGGTGTTCCACCACGGGTACGACCGGGTGCTGCCGGTCGAGGTGATGCCCGGGGCGACCTGGTTCCCCGGCGCGACCCTGAACTACGCCGAACACGCCCTGCGCGGCCCTGAGGACGCCCTGGCGGTCGTCTTCCACCGGGAGGACGGGGTGACCGCGGAGCTGACCCGCGGCGAGTTGAGGCGGCGCGTGGCGGCCGTGCGGGCCGGGTTCGCGTCGCTCGGCGTCGGCGTGGGAGACCGCGTGGTGGCCCTGGTGCCGAACTCGCCGGAGGCGCTGATCGCGTTCCTGGCGGCGGCGTCCCTCGGCGCGACCTGGTCGTCGTGCTCGCCGGACTTCGGCGTCCGGGCGGTGACCGACCGGTTCGCCCAGGTCGAGCCCAAGGTCCTGGTCGCGGTCGACGGCTACCGGTACGGCGGGCGGGCCTTCGACGTGCGGCCGGTCGTGGCGGAGCTGGCGGCGGCGATCCCGTCCCTGCGGGCCGTGGTGGCGGTCGACTACGTCGGCGGCACCCCGCTGCCCGACGCGGTGACCTGGGACTCCCTGCTCGCCGACCACGACGGGGCCGAGCTCGCCTTCGACCCGGTGCCGTTCGACCACCCGCTGTGGGTGCTGTACTCGTCGGGCACGACGGGGCTGCCCAAGGGCATCGTCCAGGGGCACGGCGGCATCGTGCTGGAGCACCTGAAGATGCTGGCCCTGCACAGCGACCTGGGGCCGGAGGACCGCTTCTTCTGGTTCACCACCACCGGTTGGATGATGTGGAACTACCTCGTCTCCGGCCTGCTGGTCGGCTCGACCGTCGTGCTGTTCGACGGCAGCCCCGCGCACCCCGACCTCGACGTGCTGTGGCGGCTGGCCGAGGAGCACCGGGTGACGTACTTCGGCACGTCGGCCCCCTACATCCAGTCGTGCCTCAAGGAGGGCCTGGAGCCCGCGGCGGCGCACGACCTGTCGTCCCTGCGGGCCGTGGGCTCCACCGGCGCGCCGCTGACCCCCGAGGGCTTCCGCTGGATCGCCGCCGAGGTGGGCGACC
The DNA here is from genome assembly GCF_047689505.1 of Saccharothrix sp. BKS2. NCBI lineage: Bacteria > Bacillati > Actinomycetota > Actinomycetes > Pseudonocardiales > Pseudonocardiaceae > Saccharothrix > Saccharothrix sp. BKS2. The sequence goes on from NZ_JAUQOL010000002.1 coordinate 481,035, forward strand.
ACGTCCAGATCGCCTCGGTGTCCGGCGGCACCGACCTGTGCACCGCGTTCGTGGCCGCGGCCCCCGACGTGCCGGTCTGGTTGGGCGAGCTGTCCTGCCGGGCCCTGGGCGCCGCCGTCGAGTCCTACTCCGAGGCCGGGACCCCGGTCGTCGACGAGGTGGGGGAACTGGTGATCACCAGGCCCATGCCGTCCATGCCGGTGTTCTTCTGGGGCGACGAGGACGGGACCAAGCTGCACGACGCCTACTTCGCCACCTTCGAGGGCGTCTGGCGGCACGGCGACTGGATCCGCGTCACGGAGCGGGGCTCGGCGGTCATCTACGGCCGCAGCGACTCCACCCTCAACCGCGGCGGGGTTCGCATGGGCACCAGCGAGTTCTACCGGGTGGTGGAGAGCACACCCGGCGTCCTCGACTCGCTGGTGATCGACACGTCCGGCGCGGGCCGCACCGACGGCGAACTCCTGTGCTTCCTGGTGCTGGACGGGGAGACGAACTTCACAGAGCTCGAACCGGTCCTCCGCGCCGACCTGAGGACCAACCTCTCACCCCGCCACGTCCCGAACAGGTTCATCGTGGTCGAGGAGATCCCCAGGACCCTCAACGGCAAGAAGTGCGAGGTCCCGGTCAAGAAGATCCTGGCCGGCACCCCGCCCGAGCGGGCCGTGAGCCGGGACGCCCTGCGCAACCCGGAGTCCCTGCGACCTTTCCTCGACCTCGCCGCCCCGCCCGCAGGCTGAACGGGCGGTGAACGCCCCCCACCTGCCGGAGACCCGCTCTGACCTGCGGTGATCCGGTAAGGAGGGGGGCGTTTTGCTAAGCGCTCGGGGGCATGTGTAATCTATGCGTCGTAGCCGAGGGCTCCGGGAGGCTTCGCCTAGTCTGGTCTATGGCGCCGCACTGCTAATGCGGTTTGGGTTCACCCCCATCCCGGGTTCAAATCCCGGAGCCTCCGCAACACCCTGCTACGGTAGGGTGACAACTGAAGAACGATGCGCTCGTAGCTCAACGGATAGAGCATCTGACTACGGATCAGAAGGTTGCAGGTTCGAATCCTGCCGAGCGCGCAAGAGTAAGCCCAGGTCAGGGCCTTGTTTCGGTTAACGGAACGGGGTCCTGATTTGTTGTGTGGGGGGCTGCTGTCTCACATCTTCACACGAACGCCCGGGCAGGTTCAGACGGTCGTAGCATGTGATCGTGGTGTTCGGTGGGGAAGGATTGCCCGCCGTGCGTCGGATGCTGACCTTGGCCGATCGGGAGGAGATCTCCCGAGGGCTGGCCGAGTCGTTGGAGTACAAGGAGATCGCGGTTCGAATCGGTCGTGATGCCTCGGTGGTCTCTCGTGAGGTCGGTCGCCACGGTGGTCGCGGGGGTTGTCGGGCCGTGGTGGCCGAACAGGCCGCGGGCGCGGCCCGGTCGAGGCCGAAGTCGTTGGCGGTCGACCGGGACCCGGCTGTTCGGGCACGGGTGGTCGAACAGTTGCGCGGGGGCTGGTCACCGGCGTCGATCGCGGGCCGGTTGGCACGGGGTGAGAACGGCGAGGACGCTGTGCGGGTGAGCCACGAGGCCGTCTACCAGTGGGTCTACGCCCAGCCTGTCGCGACGCTGAACCGGGAGTTGATCGCGCTGCGGACCGGCCGCACGGCCCGCCGCGGGCCACGCCCGGCACCCGCGCCCCGCATTCGCGAGCCCCGCTACCTCGACGAACGTCCCGCCGAGGCCGACGACCGGGCCGTGCCCGGTCACTGGGAGGGCGACCTGGTCATCGGCAAGGGCGGCCGCAGCGCGGTGGCCACCCTGGTCGAGCGCACCAGCCGCTTCCTGGTCCTGGTCCCGCTGCGCGGACGCGACTCGCTCACGGTCACCGACGCGATCATCGCCGCCGTCGGCGACCTCCCTGCCTCGGTCAAACGCTCCCTGACCTGGGACTGCGGCTCCGAGATGGCCCTGCACGAAGCGGTCACCGCCACCGGGTTGCCGGTGTTCTTCGCCCACCCCCACTCACCGTGGGAACGCGGCAGCAACGAGAACCTCAACCGGATCGTGCGCGAGTTCCTGCCCAAGGGCGTCGACATCCCCTCCGACCCCCGCTACCTGGCCGCCATCGCCGCCGAGATCAACGACCGACCCCGTAAAATCCACGACTGGAGAAAACCCAGCGAGGTATTCACCGAACTCCTCGAAGCGGATGCTTCCACCGCCTGAACCTGCCCCGTACTGCTGCTCAGCCGTAGAGCTTGCCGAGCGCCTCGGTGCCCGTGTGGAGATCCTCATCACTCGCGTGGACGTAGGTCGAGTACGTGAACGCGGTGTCGTAGTGCCCGGCCCACTTGCTGACGATCGAGATCGGCACCCCGGCCTTTCCCATCAGGCTCAGCGCCGTGTGCCGCCCTTCGTGCAGGACGATCCGCTTCACGCCGGCTCGCTTAGACAACCGGCCGAACTCGTCCGAGTACCACTCGGGGTGGACGGGCTCACCAGCCTCGTCCGCGACGACGTAGCCGCTCTGCCGGTAGCCCTCGCCGACCGACAGCTTCTCCTCGGCCTGCTTGACCTTGAACGTGTGCAGGGCTGACGCCGCCGCGAGGTCGAGCGGGAGCTTGCGGAACCCGTTCTCCGACTTGGGCGGGACGATCAACACCTTGCCCTCGACCAAAACCCGGGCCTGCTGGACGTACACCGTGGCCGCGCCCTCGACGTAGCAGTCCACGCACCACTTCACCTCGTGCCTGCCGCACACCTTGGCGAATGTGCCGAAGTCCACGTCCTCGTCCCACCGCAACCCGAGCACCTCTAGGACTCACCTCTGACGGCCTTCCACCTCGCTCCGAAGAGCGAGCACCGCGGCGACGTACTTCCCATCCTGCCCGTCCTGCTGCACCAGTTTGGGCAGGAGCGCCTCGACCTCCGCCAGGGTCTCCGCAGCGCTCACCAGACCAAGCCGAAACCGCGTCTCCGTGATGTACCGCGAGGACACGAGCGCGTCGTAGCTCTCACTTCCCAGCGCGCTCACTTCCGCCGAGTGACATGCCTCCAGGCGTTCCAGCGCCTCGCCGAGGCGCTGGGCGCGGTGCAGCGCCATCGCGTGGCACCACATCACGCGTCGCGCTTCCGGCGACTCGACTCCGAGCAGGTCGACAAGGGCCGTGGAGACCACCCGCAGTTCTTCGAGGGCTTCCTCGGACCGGTCCAGTCGTTGAAGGGTGTGTGCTCGGCAGTGTCGCTCGCGCATGGTGTCGAGACTCTCACCCTCGCCTTTGCCCTCCCGTAAGGTCAGGACGTCGTCAATTACGCTCAACGCCTCTTCGGAGCGCTGGGCACGGCGCAACCCGTCGCCGTAGTCGTGGCGCAGGTTCAGCAGGAACGCGTCGTGGTTTGGCAGGTCCGAGCAGTCAGCGATCAACGCCTCGAAGTGCGCGAGAGAGTCATCATGCCGCTCCTGGGCGCGCAGGTTCTTGCCCAACCACTGAGCAAGGTGGCGGTAGTCGGATTGCTCAGTGAGGCCGTTCGCCGACATGTCCTCCAACGCGGCCCGGTACTCGACCTCCGCGTCGGCGTACCTCTTCGCCCGGTCGAGGGCGTGCGCCATCTGATGCCGCGTGTAGGCGGAGAAGTGCGTGCCGTCGGACAATGCGGGTGAGCCGTAGTGCTCGACGATGTCACTGAACTCGGCGTTGGCCTGCTCCCCGTGGCCGTGCGCGGTCATGAAACCCGCCAGGGAGGAGCGCTGCATGATGGTGTGGTGGTCCAGGTCGCCCCGCTCGCGCCGGCAGTCGGCGACCACGGAGCGCATCTCGGCCTCGGCTTCTCCGTCGAGCCCCAGGGCGCTCAGCGACTCGGCCCATGCGTGCCGTGAGATCAGGCTGTACGGGTTGGTGGGCCCGAGAACGCGGACTCGGGTCTTCGCCACCCACCGAAGTTCCACTTCCGCTGCAGCTTGGTCCCTGCTGTGGGTCAATGCGACCGCCCAGTTGTAGTGGGTTATCAGGGTTTCGGGGTGTTCCGGTCCGAGCACCTTCCTCTGGCGATCAAGGATGTCCCGGTATTCCGCTTCCAGAGCCTCGGGGGCTGGCGGACCGGCGGTGAACGCGTGCCGGTGCCGGATCGCCAATCGCGTCGGGTCGTCATCCGGCAGGATGGAGGTCCGCGCCAGGAGCGATGCGGCCAAGGGCACGGCCTCGTCGTACCGGCTGGCGAAGACGAGGTAGGCGAAGCAGCGTAGGCCCGCCTCGGCGACGCGGGCCAGGGTCTCCGGGTCGTCGTCGGGCACCACACCGACAGCCGCCTTGACGTGTGGTGTGACGAGTTGCCACCAATCCCAGTTCGGGTGCTCTTCGGGTTCGGGCGCTGCGGCGGTCCACAGGACGTGCGCCGCCGCCCGCCACACCGCGTCCTGCTCCGCCCGACGGAGGGATCGCACCCTGAACGCGGTGGCTTCGAGCACCAGCCGGTGCGCCACCAGGCAGGGCAGCGGCGGTTCAGGGAACCCCTCGGGGACCGCGGACAGCTCACCGCTCTCGGTGATGTTAAGCAGGTGAAGGTCGACCAGCGCCATAAGCGCCCGGTCCGGGTCGTCCAGGGCCGCCAGCGTCGCGTCGCTGCCTTCCAGTGCAAGGGGGTCGATCAGTTCCGCGGGTAAAGGCGAGGGCGCGAAGCAGGAGATCAACCGCATCAGGCGGCGTGCGTGGCCGATCCCCTGAGCGTCGAGGAGATCGAGGCTCATCTCCCAGGTCCGGCCAACGAGCTTGCGGTGCAGCCGCTCCAGGCTCGTGGTGTCCGGGGTGTGGTCGAGCCCTTGGTCGAGCAAATCCGTGCCGATGTCGCCGAGGGCGCGACGGTAGTCATCGAAGGTCGTGATGCGGAGCCGATCGGAACCGGGTCCGCGCTTGAGCAGCCCGCCTCCGCGAGCGGTCCTGGCAAGGTAGCGCCCGGCGGACACCAGCGCCAGGGGAAGCCCGCCCAGGCGGTCGGCCAGGGCTCGCGCGTCCTCATGGTCGCCGGCGTGACCGGCTATGTCGATCAGGACGTCGGCGGCGTCGTCGACCGCGAGCACGTCGACCGGGTACAACTCGGCCTGATTGCCCCACACCTGCGGGTTGCCGACGCGGGTGGTGATGACGGTGGTACCGGCCGGGCTCGCGCGCACCCAGCCCGTGCCATCGCCCGGACTCCCGTCGGCCACCGCCAGGAAATCCGGCTTGTCAGCGTTGTCGATCACGAGTAGCCAACGCCTGCGCGCTTGGTCCAAGTGGTGCCAGAGCAGATCCGGCGCACTGCCGTGGCCCGACCAGGCGTCTTCAACCTCGTTCTCCGGAACACCCAGTTCCCGTGCGATCACCCGCATGCCGGTGATCAGGCGTTCGTGCTGGTGGGCGGAGACCCAGAAGACCTGGTGACCGTTCCTTCCAGCGGTCCGCGCCAGTTCGAGGGCGATGGTCGTCTTCCCGCAGCCGCCGAGACCGTGGAGGACCCGGACGTGCGGTTCGGCTTCCGACCGCAGGTCACCGAGGGCACTGAGCAGGGGGTCACGGCCGCGGACCCGCGGAGGCAGGTCACCGGTGGGTGGTCGGATCGAATAGATCTCCGGCAGGGCGGGGCGAGGCGTCAGCTCCTCGGACGACGCGGTTTGGCGCCACCGCTGCTCGGCCGTCTTGGCGTCGTCCCGCAACCTGACCCACCCGCTAGTGGCCGGTACGTCGCAGGCGCGCAGCAACGACGACACCGTTTTCCACGAGGGGGTTCTGGCACCGCTGAGCGCGTCGGACACGGTGGAGGGCGCCAACTTCGCGGCGCCAGCCAGTTCGCGAACACCAGAGTAGCCAGCTTTGATCATGCACTCGCGCAGCCTCTCGGCCAACGCCTGCACCTCGCGGGGACCTGCTGTTTCGATCGGTGCCAACTGCCGTACCACTCCGCCCCCTTACCGGACCGCTCCGCGTTGTTCGGCGAACGTTCGCGATCACCTCAGATCGGCTCCGCCCACATCTACACCAGTTGTGTCGGTCCATGTCGGAAGGATGCAACAGTGAACGCCATCGAAGCCGCGGTACACGTGGTTACCGTCGTTAACCTGCTGGTCACTACTGCCGCAGTGGTAGTCGGGCTCCGTCGTCGGCGCGAGCCGGGTGGCTCCGAGCGGTCGGATGACTGACGACGCTCGCTTCGCCGAGCGGGTAGGGGCCCACCAGGGACAGTTGTCACTTCCCGGTGGCGTTGAACATCACGCCAGCGCGCGTAAGGCGTGAGTCATGCGCAACTGTGGAGTACAGGCGACCGGGAGCCCGCTCACCGTGTGGTGCGTCATACGCCGTGAAGCCCTGGGACCAGGGAGCCCGACTGCCGGCCGCAGACGGTCGTGTGGTCGGCTGCGGCCCCGCAGCGGTGGCCGGGTATCCGCGTGACACGGGTAGCGGCTCTCCGGGACGGGTTCGTGGGAAGTCGGGAACCGGCCGTCCTGCCGGCCTCGGTTTGTGGGTGAACGGTCGGAGCTGCTCCTGGGCGTTTCCCACCGCATTGTCATCGGTTGTCCCTCGGGTGTTCCGCTGCGCATTCTCGTGCGGTGCGTCACAGGTCCTGTCGACCCGCCGTCCTCGTCGCCGACACCGGCGGGTTCGGCAGGGGTTGCCTGCTCGGGGAGGGCTGCTCGACCTCCGCCGCCGGTGAACCGGACCGCCGAACGGCCGCGAGGCAACGCCGGGGGTGGTCCGCGGCGTACAACCGGTGATCAACCCTGATCACCGGGAGGGCACATGGGGATCGTCAAGCCGACCGCCGTCGTGGCGCTGGTGGCCGCGGTGGTGGTGGGCAGCACCACGGCGGCGACGGCTCAGGCCGAGGTCGGCACGCGGGGCGCGCTCTACACCGTCACGACCTGGCACGAGGTGAACATCCGGACCTGTCCTTCGTCGGCTTGCCGGAAGGTGGGTTCGCTGGTGGCGGGCCAGCGCAGGAAGGTCGAGTGCTGGGTGCGCGGCGAGCCGGTGACGGACGCGGGCATCACCAACGACGTCTGGCTCCAGGTCGACGACGCCGACGAGGACAGCGGCGACCTGTGGTCCAGCGCCGTCTACTTCGTCGGGGACGAGTACGCCGGCCTGCCCGTCGGGGCCCGGTGCGCCGACTCTCCGGAGGCCGCCGGGCGCTGATCCGGGAACCGGGGACCGCCGGCGGAGCACCGGCGCCCCGGTAGCGGCGAAATCCCCCGCGACGGCCGGCGTCAGTCGGCCAGCACGTCCCACGGCTGGCCGTCGCGGGTGGGGGTCAGGGCCACGACGGTCCGGCCGTGGACGGTCACCGACAGGTCGCCGGCCGCGAAGCGGTCGTCCGCGCCGTCGTCCGAGCGGTCTTCCACGTCGTCGCCGAGCCCGCCGGCCGCGCCGCCGCCGGCCGCCGCGCGCCGCCACCCGCGGGCCACCTCCGCCGCCTCGGCGGGCGGCAGCGGTTCGTCCAGGACGGCCAGCAGCACCGAGCCGCGGGCGCCGGTGACCGGGTCCACCGGCGCCCACCGGCCGCGCGCGGTCCGCCCGGCCAGGGTCACCGGCGCCGGCGGGGCGGTGTCGAACAGCTGCTCCTCGACCGCCCCCAGCGCGCCCGTGCCGACCTCGAACAGGCTCAACGGCGACAGCTGGTCCGGCCGCGGCCGGGGGAACAGCTCCTGCTGCGCCGGCGCCGGGTCCACCTCGCGCAGCGCCACCTGCTCCGCCCGCGGCAGGCGCAGCGCCGCGGCCGGGTCCGGGACGCCGATGGCGCCGCTCAGCCACTCGACCCCGTCCGCCGGGGCGAAGAAGTCGACCACCACGCCGTCGCCGTCCAGGTAGGCCCACGTCATGACCAGCGGATGGCGGTGCACGTGCGCCCACGGCAGCAGCCGGTCCAGGCGCTCGCGCGGCAGCCTCGTCGAGCCCGGCGGCTTGCCGGACCGACCCCGGGCCTCGCCCGCGAGCAGCAGGCCCGGCGCCTGGAACAGCAGGTCCGGCCGCACGCCCCGCTTGGCCGACGACGCGGCGAGCGTCATCGGCAGCGCGCTGAAGTCGGCCGGGTCGCCGTCGTTCCACTCGTAGGCCGCCTGGACCGCGGCGGTGAGCATGCCCAGGCCGAACGACTCGCTGACGAACCGCCGGACGTGCGGCGAACTCGCCCGGAACCCGTCCTGGCGCAGCGTCACGGGCCGACCGGGCCGCACGCCCAGGTAGTTCGCCAGCAGCCGCAGCTCGTCGAGCCGCGTGTCGAACCTGACCCGCGCCGAACCGGCCGGGGCCACGGCGTTGACGTGGACGACCTCGGCCACGTTCACCGGCAGCCTCTTGCGCCCGCTGAGCGGGTGGACCTCCTCGACGCGCGGGTAGTCGTCCGCGCCGGTCCGGGTCGTCCAGCGGAACTGGCGAACGATCACCCAACTCATCCCGCGCAGTCTAGGGGGTGCCGATCATGTCAAAACTTCTTGACATCGAGTCAAACTGCCCTGACACTAGCGATGTCAAGTTCGCTTTACATCGGGGGTGAGTGGTGACGTACGAGGAGAAGGGCACCTGGGTCTACCTGGTGGTCACGGCCGCGACGTACCTCGGGTACGTGGTCGTGATGGCGGCGCGGGCCGGGGGAGACCTGGCCGCGACGCCCTACGTGGCGCCGATGCTGTGGTCGATCGGGGCGTCGGTCGTACTCGCGGTCGTGGTCCGGATCGGGGTCGAGGCGGCCCGCCCCAGCGACGGGCACCGGGCCGACGAGCGCGACCGGGGCATCGACCGGCACGGCGAGCAGGTGGCCGCCGGCGTGCTGGGCGTGGGCATGGTGCTCCCGTTCGCGCTGACGATGGCCGGGGCGCCCCACTTCTGGATCGCCAACGCCATCTACGCCGTGTTCGCGCTGTGGGCCGTGGTCGGCGCCTCGGTCAAGCTCGTCGCCTACCGGCGGGGGTTCTGAGTGGGCCGGCCGACGAGGATCACCAACTCGATCCGGGCGCTGCGCTTCGCGCACGGGGAGATGACCCAGGCCGAGCTGGCCCGCCGGGTGAACGTCACCCGGCAGACGATCATCGCCGTCGAGCAGGGCCGGTACTCGCCCTCGCTGGAGATGGCCTTCCTCATCGCCGGGGTGTTCGGGGTGCCGCTCGGCGAGGTCTTCCAGTACCCCGAAGGTCCCGAGGAGGACTCGTGAAGGCGATCGTCCAGGACGGTTACGGCGAGCTCGACCAGGTCCTGCGCCTGGAGGACGTGGCGGACCCCGCCCCCGGTGCCGGCGAGGTGCTGGTGCGCGTCCGGGCCGCGCCGGTCAACGGCAGCGACTGGCACCTGATGCGCGGGCTGCCCTACCTCTCCCGCCCGATCACCGGCCTGCGCCGGCCCCGCAACCGGGTGCCCGGCCTGGAGCTGGCGGGCGTCGTCGAGCGGGTCGGGCCCGGGGTCGGTTCCCTCGACGTCGGCGACGAGGTGTTCGGCTGGTGCTCCGGCGCGTTCGGGGAGCTGGTCGCGGTGCCCGAGGGCCAGGTGACCCGCAAGCCGGCCAACCTGACGCCGGAGCAGGCCGCGGCGGTGCCGATCGCCGGGTTCACCGCGCTCCAGGCCGTGCGCGACCGGGGCCGGGTCGGACCGGGGACCCGGGTGCTGGTCACCGGCGCGACCGGCTGCGTGGGCACGTACGCGGTGCAGCTGGCCAAGGCGTTCGGGGCCGAGGTCACGGCGGTGTGCGGGGCGGCGAAGGCCGACCTGGCCCGCGAGCTGGGCGCCGACCACGTGCACGACTACGCGACCGGCGAGCCGCCCGGCGGGTTCGACGTGCTGGTCGACCTCTACGGCAACCCGACGCTGCGGGCGTGCCGGCGGCTGGTGCGCCGGGGTGGCGTGGTGGTGTTCGTCGGCGGCACGGGCGGCCGCTGGTTCATGGGCACCGACCGCTGGCTGCGCGCGCTGGTGGCCGCGCCCTTCCTGGGGTTCCGGGCGAGACCGCTGGTGCACCGGGACCGGCTGGAGGACCTGGTGCTCCTGCGCGACCTGGTCGAGGCGGGGCGGCTGAGGCCCGTGCTGGACCGGACCTACCCCCTCGCCGACCTCGCCACCGCCGTCGAGGACGTGCGGCGCGGGCGGGTCCGGGGCCACGCCGTCGTGACGCCCTGACCCCGGACCCGCCCCTCACCAGGCCGACGGCGGTGGCGGCGGCACCACCTGCGGCCGGTCGTCGCAGGTGATCGTGTTCGGCAGCAGCCAGGGGGCGAGCCAGTCGCCGTTGCCGCCGAGGTCGGTCAGCGAGAACTCCGAGCCCGACGCGGGGAAGCCGAACGAGCCGCAGTTGTTCACCGGCACCGCGCCCGTGTTGCGGGCGGTCACGCCCTCGAACGTCGCCCACCCGGCGGCGCGGGCGCTGACCACCGACGTGCCCGTGCCGTCGACCCTGGTGTCCGCGAAGTGCACGTTCGTGATCGAGTGCAGGTCCTTCACCGACCACTCGCTGACCAGCATGATCGCGTTGTAGGTGTTGTCCAGGAAGTGGTTGCCGACCACGCGGACCTCCGCGTCGAGGTCCCGCTCCAGGGCGTAGAACCAGATGGCGCCCAGGCCGATCCGCCAGTTCAGCTCGAAGGTGCCCGCCCGCACCGTGGTGTTGTCGGTGATCCGCACGTGGCCGGTGAACGGCAGCGCGCCGAACCGGGACCCGAGCTGGATGCCGCTGCCCTCGCGCACCGGGTCGGCGATGAGGTTCCCCTCGACCGCGTTGTCCGTGCCGCCGTACAGCGCGACCCCGTTGGCGAGCACGGGCGACTGCACGGTGTTCCGCTCGAACCGGTTGCGCGCGTTCTGCGCGTGCTGCGACCACATGGCCAGGCCGTCGTCCCCGGTGTTGCGCACGAAGTTGCCGCGCACCACCGAGTCGGTCACCCCGCTGTGGAAGTTCAGCGCGTCGGCGACCTGGTCGACGATCACGTTGTTCGTGACCGAGAGCCCGGACATCGGCCCGTCCAGCCACAGCCCCACCTTGGTGCGGTGGATGTACAGGCCGTCCACGGAGGAGTCGGACAGGGCGCCGCCGATGCCGTTGACCTGGTCGGTGTCGACGCGCTCGCGCACGTCGCCCTCGATGGCGAACCCGCGCAGGTGCACGTTGCGGCTGCCGCCCTCGGCGGCCGGCTTGCCGTAGAAGCCGACCCCGGTGTGGACGGAGCCGTCGGGCAGCGGCGCGGGCAGGGTGACCTGGCGCCCCTTGACGATCGTGTGCCAGCTGCCCGCGCCCTGGATGGTCACGTCGTCGACGACGACGTGACGGTTGACCTGGAAGGTGCCCGGCGGGACGTAGACCTCCAGCCGGTGCCGCCGGGCGAAGGCGATGGCGCGGTCGAACGCGTCCGCCGAGTCGCGCCGCCCGGTCGGGTCCGCGCCGAACAGCAGCACGTTGGCCGCGATCAGCGACACCCGCGGCGGGGCCACCAGCTCCGAGTCGAGCAGGTCGATCACGGTCCACGCGGCGTCGGTGCCCCTCGGCGCGGTGAGCCGGACGACGTCGCCCGCCCGGTGCGCCCGGTCGAGCAGCAGCCGCTGCTCGTCGTAGAAGTGGTGCGGCCGGAACGGCTTCGGGACGACCGGCGCGGGCGAGGTCTGCGCCGGCACGCACTGGCACTCCGTGATCCACCAGTCGGGGTGCAGCAGGTCGGCGCCCGGGTCGTTGGTGAACGGGTACTGGTTGTAGAGCCAGGAGTACTGCGAGGTGAGCGTCATGGTCCGGCGGTGGCGGCCGTTGACGGTCACCTCCAGCGGCGCGGTGATGCCGCCGCCGGTCTCCGCGTCCGGGATGCTGTAGCGGACCGTGATCGCGTTGGCCGCGGCGGGCAGGGTGAACTCGACGTGCTGACCGGGCAGCAGCCGCACGGCCCGCCGGCCGGACGCCTCGGACGGCAGCGTGTAGGCGGTCCGGTCGGGGCCGATGACGGCGCCGGTCGTGCGCGCGTGCTCCGCCTCCTGCTCCAGGAACGGCACGTCGGCCCCGCGACCGGCGACGAGCGCCGGGTCCAGCGCGGCTCGGGTGACGACGGGCGCGGGCGCGGCTCCGGCGACCGGCGCCGGAGCCACGCCGAGGCAGATGGCGGCCGCGACGACCGCGACCCACCTCGCTCGGGCGATCCGCATCATCGGGCGACCTCGTTCCTGTCGGCGGGCGGGCGAGCCGACCTTAGGCGCGCTGTGGCCCCCGTCACAAGGTTCTGCCAAGTTTTTTCGTGCTCTTGTCGACTATTTGCGGGAGGGGGCACCTCTCAGGCCCCGGCCACCTCCGCCAGCACCCCGTCGCTGAACGGCGGCCACGCCTCGACCGCCCACTGGCTGAAGTTCCGGTCGGTCAGGACCACGCACGCCACCCCGGGGTCCGGGTCGACCCACAGGAACGTCCCCTTCTGCCCGAAGTGCCCGAACGTGCGCGGCGAGCACGACGCCCCCGTCCAGTGCGGCGACTTGTCCGCCTTGACCTCGAACCCCAGGCCCCAGTCGTTGTGCTCCTGCGACCCGAAGCCGGGCAGCACCCCGCGCAGCCCCGGGAACACCACCGAGGTCGCCTCCGCCACCAGCTCGGCCGACACCAGCTTCGGCGCCTGCACCTCGGCCGCGAACCGCACCAGGTCCGACACCGTCGACGTGGCGGCGGCGGCCGCCGAGCCGTCCAGGGAGGACGAGGTCATGCCCAGCGGCTCGAACACCGCCTGGCGCAGGTACTCCGCGAACGGGATCCCCGTCGCCTCCTCCACCGCGCCCGCCAGCACCTCGAACCCGGTGTTGGAGTAGATCCGGCTCCGGCCGGGCGCGGCCAGCACGTCGTCGGAGTCGAACGCCAGCCCGGACGCGTGCGCGACCAGGTGCCTGATCGTCGCGGGTCCGGCGGGCCGGTCCCACTCGACCGCGCCCTCCTCCACCGCCACCAGCACCGCGTACGCGGCCAGCGGCTTGGTCACCGACGCCAGGGGGAACCGGTGGTCGACCGGGCCGTGCGTGCCGAGCACCTCCCCGTCCGCGCGCACCACCGCCGCCGCCGCGGTGCTCACCGGCCAGGACGACACCACCCGCAAGCTCTCCATGCCGCAGACTCTGCCACGTGTCACCCCGAGAGCTCGTCGTCCTGGGCACCGCCGGCCAGGTGCCGACGCGCACCCGCAACCACAACGGCTACCTGCTGCGCTGGGACGCCGAGGGCTTCCTGTTCGACCCGGGCGAGGGGGCGCAGCGCCAGATGCTGCTGGCGGGTGTCGCGGCGAGCGGCATCACCCGGCTGCTCGTCACGCACTTCCACGGCGACCACTGCCTGGGCGTGGCCGGGATCGTGCAGCGCCTGTCCCTCGACCGGGTGCCGCACCCCGTGCACGCCCACTTCCCGGCCGAGGGCGCCCACTTCTTCGACCGGCTCCGGCACGCCACCTCGTTCCACGACGTGGCGGACGTCCGCGAGCACCCGGTCACCGGGCCGGGCGTGATCGCCGAGGGCGCGTTCGGCGTGCTGGAGGCGCGCCGCCTGGACCACCCGGTGCCCGCCTACGGCTACCGGGTGGTCGAGCCGGACGGCCGCACCGTGGTCCCCGAGCTGCTGGCGGCGCGCGGCATCGGCGGCCCCGCGGTCCGCGACCTCGAACCGCCGCTGCTGGACGAGGTCAGCGTGCCGCGCCGGGGCCAGCGGTTCGCCTTCGTCATGGACACCCGGCTGTGCGACGGGGCGTACGAGCTGGCCGAGGGCGCGGACCTGCTGGTGATCGAGTCGACCTTCCTGCACGCCGACGAGCGCCTGGCCGCCGAGCACGGCCACCTGACCGCCCGCCAGGCCGCGCGGGTGGCGGCCGAGAGCGGTGTGCGCAAGCTCGTGCTCACGCACTTCTCGCAGCGCTACCCGGACCCGGAGGCGTTCCGCGCCGAGGCGGCCGAGGTGTTCGACGGCGAGCTGGTGGTGGCCGCCGACCTGGACCGGGTGGTCATGCCGAAACGCAGGTGAGCAGGAGGGTCGGCGCGACCCGGTGCTCGACGGCGAACTCCCGGAACTCCACCTCCACGTCACCGAGCAGCAACAGCGCGCCGGTGGCGATCCCCACCGCGGTGGCGAGGCCGAGCAGCAGGCTCAGCAGGGCGGTCCGGTTCGTGGCGAGCGGCAGGTCCAGGAGGCGGTCACCGAGGTCGGGCTTTCGCGGCGTGACCGCAAGCTGCTCCTCCACGCGTTCAACGCGCCGCGTGACGCCGAGCTGAACCGGTGCCGCACCCGGGGTGAGCGCCTGGCGGTGCCGGCCGCACTCGAGCCGACCGACCACGGCAAGGGCACGACGGACAAGCTGGTCGTCGAGCAGGCGGCCCTCGTGATCGCCCACTGGCGGGCGGGCCGGGCGCCGGTGCCGCCGAGGGGGAGCCGTCGAGGTGGGTGAGCGCCGTGGACCTGCCGCGGGCCCCTGAGCCCGAGCACGCCGATGACGGCCCCCTCCCGCGCGCGTTCCGCGAGTTCGACGAGCCCGCGCCGGGCAACGCGGGGTGGGTCCGCGTCCTGGCCGAGACGGCGGCCGCGCAGCGCGAGCCGTTCCTGGAGCGCGAGCAGCGCGTCCGCGCCATCGCGCCGACGCACCGGGAGGGCGCCGCCGGGGAGGGCTTGAACGGCGAGTGGCGGGCCTGGATCCCCTGGGACGACGAGCCGGACGCCTGACCGGTCACGTCCCCGCCGACACCTCGACGGCCCACTGGTCGCGCACCACGTCGTCGAGGTCCGAGTGCCGCGGCGCCCAGCCCAGGGCGCGCAGCCGGCCGGTGTCCGCGCGCAGCTCGCGCGCCTCGCCGGGGTGCGCGGGCCGCCGCACCACGGGCACCTCCCGCCCGGTCACCCGCTCCACCGAGGCCAGCACGTCGGCCACGGACGCGGGCGTCGAGCCCACGTTGAGCACCTCGTACCCCGTCACCGACCGCTCGACCGCCGTCACGAACGCCCGCGCCACGTCCCGCACGTGCACGAAGTCCCGCACCGCCGACCCGTCGCCGAACACCTCCACCGCGGGCAGCCGCCCGGCCACCGCGCCGCAGGCCCGGGTGACGATCCGGGTGTCGTCCCGGTCCCCGCCGCCCGCCACGTTGAACAGCCGCAGCGCCACCCCCGACACCAGCCCCGCCCGAGCGGCCCACTCGACCACGTCCTCCGCGGCGGCCTTCGAGGCCGCGTACGGGTTGACCGGCGCCCGCGGCCGGTCCTCGGCGACCGGGCCGGAGGGCGGCGCGCCGTACACCCCGGCGGTGGAGGCCAGCACGAAGCGCGGCGGCGCGGACCGCAGCAGGTTCACCGTGCCGCCCACGTTCACGTCGTAGTACCGCACAGGGTCCTCGAACGACTCGCGCACGCGTCCGAGGCCCGCCAGGTGCACCACCGCGTCCACGTCCCGGACCGCCCCGCACGTCCGCACATCACCCACCAGGGGGACGGCGGTGTGACCGGCGGTCGCCAGTTCGGCGACGACCACCCGACCGATGTACCCCGAGGCCCCGCTGACCAGCACGCGCATGGTCGACATCCCAGCACGGCCCGGCCGGGCGGCGAGCGGGCGATCCGGAAAAATTGACCCTAAAGGTGGAGACCAACGGGACCGATACAACCCGAGTGAGTTACCCGCACCCAGTCATGCGCACGAGCATCGAGGTCGTGCTCGCGGAGCACGCCGTGCACGAGGCCAAGCGGCAGCGCTTCCTGGAGACGGCGGCGGCGATCGTGGCCGCCGCGCCGCCGTCGGTCGACGACACGCTGCTGGGCCTCCTGACCCTGCCCTTCCCCGGTCCCCGGGGCGCCAGGGCCTTCCTCAGCCGGGTTGACCAGGTGCTCCGCGAGGCCGCCCGATGATCTCGCGCGCCCACCGCTGAGCCACCGCCGAACCCGCGGCTGAGCCCACCGCCGAGCCCGTCGGCAACTTTCATCCGGTCGTTGCCCGACCGTGCTGGGCCACGTCCATCGCCTGCCTCTACAGTGCGTGGCACCCGGCGCTCGCCGGTTGTCTCGTCTGCTTCTCATAAAGCGAGTTCTCGGCGATGGATCACGTCTTCCGCGCGCTTCAAGCGCGCCTGTGCACCCTTTTCGGCGACCGGCTGGTCGTGCTCGCGGGCGGCACCCGGTTGAGCAGTCGCGTGAGCGAGCTCCACCAGTCGGGGGCCCGTCGCACGCTCGTGCTCTCGACGGACGACCACGCTCCGCTGCACGACTCGGAGATCGCCCGCTGGGTGCCGCTGGGCATCGGCGGCTTCGTCGCCACCGAGCAGAACCGGCTCACCAGGCTGCTGACCTCGCCCAACCGGGCGGTCCGCGAGGTGCTGGCCGACTTCGACCCGCACGGCGAGGCGCTGGTGATCAGCACCCCGTACGCGCAAGTCCCGGAGTTCGCGGGCCGGCCCGTGCTCAACGCCCGCCGCCCCGAGTGGGTGGAGCTGGAGAACAAGACCACCATCGACGCGCTGTGGGACGAGCTGTCCGCGCCGCGCGCGCCGGCGGTCGTGCTGGGCATGGACTTCGACGCGCTGTGGGACGCGAGCCTGCGGCTCGACCGGGGCGCGGGCGCGGTGTGGTCCGGCGACGGCCCCGCGATCAACGGCGGCGCGAACTTCGTGCGCCGGGTCCGAGACCGGGCCGAGGCGCGCGAGGCGTTCGACGTGCTCGCGCCCAAGTGCGAGTTCATCCGGGTGATGCCGTTCCTGGAGGGCATCCCGGTGAGCGTGCACGGGATCGTGTTCCCGGACGGCACGGCGGTGCTGCGGCCGATCGAGATGGTCGTGCCGCGCCGCGCGGGCCAGGCCCGGTTCCTGTACGCGGGCTGCGCCTCGCACTACGACCCGCCCACCCGCATCCGCGAGCAGATGCGCAACCTGGCCCGCCGGGTCGGGGAGCGGCTGCGCGAGACCGTCGACTACCGGGGCACCTTCACCCTGGACGGCATCGCCACCGCCGACGGCTTCCTGCCCACCGAGATCAACACCCGCTACGGCGGCGCGATGGTGTGCTTCGAGGACGCCCTGCCGCAGCTGCCGCTGGCGCTCGTGCAGGTCGCCCTGGTCGCCGGGCACGACCTGGGCGTGTCGTCGATCGAGTTCGAGGAGCTGCTGGTCTCGGCGGCGGACAGCTACCGGCACGGGTCGGTCGGTGCGAACGTGCGCACGGTTCACCCGATCGAGATGGTGGAACGCCCGGTCGTGTTCACCGAGTGGTCGTGCCGGTGGGCCCACCCGGAGGAGGCGCCGCACGCCGTGCTGCGGCTGCGCCCGTCACCGCTGGGCGCCCGGCTGGAGCTGGAGCTCGTGGCCGACCAGCTGCCCCACGGCCGGCCCGTGGTGGCGCTGACCGTGGCCGCGTTCGCGCTGGCCGACCAGGACTGGGGCACGTCGCTGGGCCCCCTGGAACCGGCCGTCCCGGTCGACGACGAGCTGCTCGCCCCCGTGGTGGAGCCGGCCGCCGTCACGGCGTGAAGCACTCCTGGTCGCCGTACGCGGCCAGGTAGGCGTACCGGTAGCCCATCAGCTGGAGGGTCACCTCGGGCGGCTGGTTGACCGGGTACCGCTTGCCCCGGTACGCGCGCAGCAGCTCGGGGTGGCCCTGCGCGGTGGTGCGCAGCAGCAGGGGCGTGGTCGGCGCGCCGCCCACCAGGTGGCGCGCCACCCGGGCGGCCTGCGCCAGCAGCCGGGGCGAGTGGTCGTCGGCGGCGATGGCCTCGGCCACGTCCGAGACGTGCGGCGGCACCACCTCGGGCACCGCGATGGCCAGCGCCATCGAGCACGCCACCTCGGCGCCGGCCAGCGTCTCGAACACCTTCGGCGCGCCCTTGGCGACGTCGTACCGGGTCTGGGTGATCCAGTCCGGCGGCTGCCGGGGCAGCTCGCGGCCGAGCGCGTTCCACCGGCGCCGGGTGCGCCTGCCGTCGTCGGTGAAACCCGCGCCCGCCAACGCCATCGCGGCCAGCAGGAAAATCATCCGATCGCGTGTGTCGGCGGGCACCCGGTAGCTCGCCCCCAGCTCCACCAGGAACGGCACCGCCCGCGCGCTGGCCTCGGACACGGTGTCGTCGTCCAGCAGCCGGCCGGCCAGCTCGACGCAGGCGGCCTCGCGCACCGCGCGGTCGTGGTGCGCGGCGTCCCGCAGCAGGTCGTCCACACCCGTCCCGCGGGAGAGGACCGACCAGGGCACGTCCTCCAAGCCGCGCAACGGGTCGGGCCTCTGCCATGCAGGTGGGAGCTCCATGCCGCGCAAGCTACGCGATTCGGCGAACCGGTACCGGTGGGATCACTCGTCAGCGGAACGGCCGGCCGGCCGTACGATCGCGCCGTGCGCGGACCCCACTTCAAGGTCGTCGACCTGTTCTCCGGTGCCGGTGGCATGAGCCTGGGCTTCCAAGCGCACCGGGACTTCACCGTCGTCGGCGCGGCCGACGCCCAGATCGGCAAGCCGTCCTCCCGGCTGGGGTCCCTGCGCTGCAACGGCATCTACCGGGACAACATCGGCGTCGACCCGCTCCAGGTGGACCTGGGCCGGCTCGACCCGGCGGTGCTGCGGCAGGTGTGGGGCCTGGAGCGGGGCGAGCTGGACGTGCTGGTGGCGTGCCCGCCGTGCTCCGGGTTCACCCGGATCTCGCCCAACAACCACCTGCGCGACGACCCGCGCAACTCGCTGGTGGGCCGGGTCGCCGCCTACGTGGCGGAGTTCCGGCCCCGGGTGATGGTGCTGGAGAACGCGCGCGAGCTGGTCAAGGGCAAGCAGCGGCACCACCTCGAGGGGTTGGCCGACCAGCTGCTGGAGCTGGGCTACGAGGTGGACGCCTCGACGCACGTGTTCTCCCGCTTCGGCCTGCCGCAGCTGCGCGAGCGGGCCATGGTGGTGGCGGTCGACTCGGGCGTGCCGCTGCGCACGCTGGACGACGTGTGGGCCGGCTGGGAGGTCAAGCCGGGCGCGACGACCGTGCGGCGGGCGATCGGCCGGCTGCCGCTCGTCGAGGCGGGCGAGGCCCACGGGGAGGACGCGATGCACGTGTCGCCGTCGTTCCGGCGGGACCGGTCGCTGGAGCGGATGCGGGCCATCCCGGCCGACGGCGGGTCGTGGGGCGACCTGGTGGGGTCGGCGTCGGAGCTGCTGCTGAACCCGGCGCAGCGCAAGATCATCCAAGAGGGCAAGTGGGGCTCGCACCCCGACGTGTACGGGCGGATGTGGTGGGACGAGCCCGCGCGCACCATCAAGCGGGAGTGCGGCCACGTCGGCAACGGGCGGTACGCGCACCCCGAGCAGCACCGGCTGTGCACGGTGCGGGAGATGGCGCTGCTCCAGGGTTTCCCGCGCCGGTTCCGGTTCGACGTGTCGGTGATCGGCAACGCCTACCGGCACCTGGGCGACGCGGTGCCGCCGCTGATCTCGTTCCAGCTGGCGGCGCTGGTGCGGTGGGTGCTGACCGGCCAGGCGCCGACGGCGAAGGACCTGTGCCTGCCCGGCACCTCGTTGCGGGTGGGGGACATCCGGCCGGTCGCACCGTCCGCTTTGGTCGCCTAGGTAACCGTTCCACAACGGTGTGGTCTCGAAGCGGAGATCCAGGGTAATACGTGTCTTCTGTGGACCGAGCCGCTGAACTGCGGAAACCGAGTTGTCCACAGGGGTCGGCCCGCCGGTTCGCCTTGCCCCGAAACGGACTTCCGCGGGCGGTTCTCGACGCGGCGTCGATCCGCTGGATCATCCACAGTGGACTGGAGCGCCACATTTTCGCTGATCAAGGCCGATTTCAAGGTGTCCTCGGGCTTGCCGGATCGGGTGACGCCGGATCGGATAAGGTTCGCCCGATCCTGTCGATCCGGTGTCGAACCCACGCAGGCGTTCCACCGTCCTCGGCAGACCGCCGCCTTGCACCACACCACGGGCTACTTTTCGCGAGCCTCAAGGAGACACATGGCATCCCGGTCGACTGTGAAGCGCCTCGGCGCCGCGATCCTCGGCGCCGGCCTCGTCCTGCTGCCGGTGCTGCCGGCCGCCGCCGCCGAGAAGCCGAAGGTCGAGCGCTTCGACGAGGCCCTCGACAACGAGGGCGAGAGGGGCATGGGCATCTGGCTGGAGGACGGCTCCGGCAAGCTGCTCGACGGCGACAAGTGGAAGGACGGCGTCCAGGCCCACCACGCCGGCCTGCTCGGCCTGAAGATCACCACGGGGGACGGCGCCCAGACCGCCAAGGCGTACTGCGTCGAGCTGCCGACCTCGCTGGACCACGGCAAGGAGCTCGAAGAGGTCGACTGGGACAAGCACCCCAACCCCGGCACCAAGTTCAAGGACAACGCCGGCCGGATCAACTGGATCCTCCAGAACAGCTACCCGGCGCTGTCCGTGGCCGAGGCCGGTGAGCTCTACGGCATCGGCGGCACCAAGAAGAGCGCCGTGGTCGTCGCCGCCCAGGCCGCGATCTGGCACTTCAGCGACGGCGCCGTGCTGCGCGAGCAGGACTCGACCGTCGAGGACGAGAACCTCCCCGGCGGCCACGTCGACGAGCAGGTCTATAAGGCGTACAAGTACCTGATCGACAACGCGCAGGACCTCGACGAGCCGAAGCCGACGCTGGGGATCGACCCGGTCGAGCTGTCCGGCCAGGCCGGCAAGAAGATCGGCCCGTTCACCGTCTCCACCACGGCCACCGAGTTCGCGCTGACCGCCGACCTGCCGGCCGGCGTCACCCTCGTGGACAAGGACGGCAAGGCCCTCCAGATCGCGCAGGCGAACGCGCGCAGCGCCGCCCCGCAGCAGCGGATCAGCGAGTTCTGGGTCCAGGTCGACCGGGACACCGCGCCCGGCGAGGTCGAGTTCACCGCCTCCGCCAGCGCCGAGCTGCGCACCGGTCGCCTGTTCGTGTCGGCCAAGCGGGGCCAGCAGGTCCAGTCGCTGGTCATCGCCTCCTCCGAGGCGTCGAACGTGACCGCCAAGGCGAAGGCCAAGTGGACCGAGGCCGCGGTCGAGACCACGACGACCACCCCGTCCCAGACCTCCTCCACCACGCCGACGAGCACCACCACCGCGGCCCCGACGACGACCACCACCGCGGTCGTGGCCTCGGGCGGCGACACCGACGACCTGGCCAACACCGGCGCGTCGATCTTCGTGCCGCTCCTGGTGGGCCTCGGCCTGCTGGGCGCCGGCGCGGCCGCCCTGCTGATCGTGCGCCGCAAGCGCACCGCGTGACACCTGGTCGCTGAGCGAAGGCCCCCTCGGGAATGCCGAGGGGGCCTTCGCCGTTTGCGCCTGGGGGTGACCGGGCGGTTCGGGTAGCCTGCCCGGGGGAGTGCGAAGGAGCACCATGAACTTCGATGAGATCAAGGACAAGGCGTCCGGGCTGCTGGAGCAGAACCACGAGAAGGTGGACGCCGGCATCGACCGGGCCGCCGGGTTCGTCGCCGGCCGGTTCGGGCACGAGGACCAGGTCAGGTCGGTGGCCGAACTGGCCAAGGACATCCTCCCGGGTGGACGGTGAGCACGGCCGAGCAGGCGCCGCCGGCGGGTGAGACCCGCTCCCCGGCCGCGCAGATGGTGACCTGGCAGGGCTACGACGTGCCCAGGTTGGAGCAGGTGCGGCTGCTGCTGCCGGAGTGCAAGATGCGCGCGTCCGGCCGACTGGTGACGGCGGGTCCGGCCGAGCAGTTCAGCGGCTCGTACGAGGTGTCGGTCGGTGAGACCGGCGCGGTCAAGAGGGTCCTGCTGCGCACCGCGACGCTGTCGGAGGAGCGGCACGTGTCGATCACCCGCTCGTCCGAGGGCGCGTGGCTGGTCGACCACGGCCAGGGTGCGGAACGGGCCGACTTCGAGGGTGCGCAGGACGTGGACGTGCAGTTCGCGGTCCTGTTCAACTCCATCCCGGTGCGCCGGCTCAACCTGCACCTGGAGGAGGGCGACCACGAGGTCCCGATGGTCTACGTGACCCTGCCGGACCTGTCCGTGCAGCTGGTGCGCCAGCGCTACCGCACGGTCTCGCTGGGCGCGGAGCGCTCGGTGGTCTCCTTCACGCACGGGGAGTTCCAGCAGGACATCACGGTCGACCGGACCGGCCTGGTGGTCGACTACCCGCGCATCGCCTACCGCATCTGACGGCGCCGAAAGGCGTCCGCAGGAGCACGGAGCCCTGGCTCCCGCCGTTCGGCGGGTCGGCCAGGGCTTCGCCCGATCGGGGGATCTTCACACCCGGACGGCGATCGCCATCCCCTGCCCGACGCCCACGCAGGCCGCCGCGACGCCCAGGCCGCCGCCCCGCGCCCGCAGGTGCCGGCACAGGTCCACCACCACGCGCGGCAGCGAGGCGCCCAGCGGGTGCCCGTAGGCGATCGCGCCGCCGTGCACGTTCACCTTCTCCGGCTCCACCTCCGGCAGGTGGTGCAGCACCGACAGCGCCATCGCCGCGAACGCCTCGTTGATCTCCCACAGGTCGACGTCGGCGGCGCCCACGCCCAGCCTGGCCAGCAGCTTCCGGATCGCCGGGACCGGCGCCAGGGTGAACCGCCCCGGGTCGCCCGCCGCCACCGCCGAGCCCAGGAACTCCGCCAGCGGGGTGATCCCCAGCTCCGCCGCCACGACCTCGTCGCCCATCAGCACCGCCGCCGCGCCGTCGTTGAGCGGCGAGGCGTTGCCGGCCGTCACCGGGCCGTCCCCGGAGAACGCGGGCTTCAGCTTCGCCAGCTTCTCCAGCGAGGTCTCCGGCCGCACGGACTCGTCCCGCCGCACCGGCGAGCCGTCCGGCAGCAGCACCGGGAACGCGAACCCGTCGTGCACACCGGCGTCCCACGCCGCCGACGCCCGCCGGTGCGACCGCAGCGCGAACGCGTCCATCCGCTCCCGCGTGATGCCCAGCTCCACGGCGACGTCCTCGGCCGCCCGCCCCAGCGGCGTGGTCCACTCGGCCTTCATGCGCGGGTTCACCAGCCGCCACCCCAGCGCCGTGGACACCGTCTCCAGCCGGTCGGCGAACGCCCGGTCCGGCCGCGGCACCACGAACGGCGCCCGCGTCATGCCCTCCACGCCCCCGGCCAGCAGCAGCGACGCGTCGCCCATCGCCAGCGCCCGCGCGGCCTGCACGATCGCCTCGCCGCCCGACGCGCACAGCCGGTTGACCGTCACCCCGGGTACCGAGGTCGGCAGCCCGGCCAGCAGCGCGGCCATCCGCCCGACGTTCCGGTTCTCCTCACCCGCCCCGTTGGTGTTGCCCAGCAGCACGTCGTCGATCCGCGCCGGGTCCAGCGCGGGGTGCCGGCGCAGCAGCTCGGTGATCGGCAGTGCGGCCAGGTCGTCCACGCGCACCCCGGACAGCCCACCGCGGTAGCGGCCGAACGGGGTGCGGGCGGCGTCGAGGATGAGGGGCCGTGGCATGACCCCATCCTCTCACCGGCCGATGAAGAAGGGGATGAACGCCGAGGTGGGTCGAGTCTCACCCGAGGTGCCGAACAGCCGGACCTCGATCATGTGCGGCCCGGCCGAGAACCCCGAGGTGTTCAGCGCCAACCGGTACCGCCCGGCGATGCCCGGCCCGCCCCGGTCGGTCGGCACCACCGCCACCTGCCGGTCGTCGACCCGCACGCTGAACCCCGCCAACCCGGCCACGGGCGCGCCGGACCGGCCGTTCAGGGTCAGGTCGAACACCAGCCGCCCGGGTCGCACGGCGGCGCCGGGCGCCACGGCCCGCCCGCCCGCGTCCAGCACGGCCCCGTCGACGCGGGCCAGCTCCGGCCCCGGCGCGCCCGGCCCCGCCGCGGTGGTCCGCGCCACCGGGGGCGGTGTCCCGCGCAGCTCCAGCTCCGCGTGCGTCACCTGCATCCGCAGCCCGCTCAGCACCGTCACGACGAGGTCGCCCGACATCGTCCTCAACGCCTCCACGGGCAGGTCCGCCACCACCGGGTAGGCCACGCCGGCCCGCCACGGCGTCCCGGGCACGGCCGGTCGCAGCGGCACCTCCACCCCGGCCACCCAGGCGGTCAGCGCGGGGGCCTCCGGCGCCGCGTCGGTGTGCAGCAGGGCCATCCGCAGCTGCCCGCCGGTCACCCCGGGCAGCGGCGGCTCGCCCGCCCCGCCGCGCCGGGGTTGGGCGGCCACCGCGGCCTCGACCGCGGGCGCGGGCACCAGCGGCGGCGGCGAGGCGGGCGCCGCGTCGACCGCGACCAGGTCGAACGCCACCCGCTGCCCGGTCGGCCCGGAGACGGACACCAGCGCGGTCGCCTCCGACCAGGTCGGCACGACCGGGCTGGTCGCCACCAGTTCGCCGTCGAGCAGCACCCGCGCCCCGTCGCGCCGCAGCACCAGTTCCCACCGGTGGGTGAAACCGGGGTCGAGCGCGGGCACCTCGCGCACCGCCTCGGTCGGCACGTCCGCCGACGTCCGCACCCGCACCGACGTGGTCCCGTTGCCGGTCTCGACCAGCAGCCGCACCGTCCCCGGCGGCAGCCCGTCCCCGCCGACCACCGACACCGGTCCGGGCACCAGGTCCAGCGCCAGCTCGCCGTCGGAGCCGGGCGCGTCGGTCTCCACCGCGAACCGGCCCAGCTCGTCGGCGTCCCGGAGCGCGAACGGCGTGCGCGCGCGCAGAGTGGCCGGCGCCGCCGCGCAATTGCTGTTGAGCACCAGCCGCCGGCCGTCGTCGTCGCGGCCGGGCGTGACGCGGGCGCAGTTCGGCCGGGACACCAGCCGCCACCGCGTCGGGTCGGGCGAGTCGTCCCGGTCGAACCGGTCGACCGACGCGTAGCCGCCCAGCGGCCGGTCGTGCGGGGTGCCCGAGGACCTCGCGGGCGCGGAGCGCTGCCCGAACGCGTCCACCGCGTACACCTCGACCACGTGCGACCGCTCGTCCTCCAGGCCGTCGAGCTGGATCGCGGACCGCGTGACCAGCCTCGACCGGTCGGCGCGGTCGACGCCCCAGCGCACCTCGTAGCCGGGCGCGCCGCCCGCCCAGCGCAGCTGCAACCGCCGCGACCCGGCCGTCACGACCAGGTCGTGCGGCGCCTCCGGTGGCGCGCCCGCGGTCGGCACCAGCACGCCCTCGGCCGCGAACGGCGCGAGCGACGTGGGTGGTGGCGCGGAGGTGGGGGTGGGCGGGCCCGGCTCGCCGGCGCCGGCGGTCCGCAGGACCCCGACGACCCCGCCGAACAGCACCACGCCCGCGGCGATCAGCGCGATCCGGCGACGGTCCATGGCGCAAAGCTAGGTGCCCGCGTGACGCCGGTCACCACGTCGTTGCGGAGCCGAGACCTACAGCGGTCGGATCTGGAAGCTGTGCTGCGCCCGGCGCACCTCGCCGCGCCCGTCCACCGGGAGCACCCGCGCCACGACGTCGTGGCCGCCGGTGGGCACGTCGTCCAGCCGCAGCGCGAACTCGTGCCGCCCGCCGGCCGACCCGTTCGTGGGCAGCGTGGCGATCCGCTCGCCGTCGAAGTCGACCTCGACGCCCTTCACCGCGGCCACCTCGCGCGCGGTCGGGTCGGCCAGCTCGACGACCACCCGGGCGACGTCGCCCTCGCGCACCACGGTGACCGTCGGCGCGGGGACCTCCGGCGCGGGCGACGGGCGATCGGTGACCCGGGGCAGGGGGCGGCGCGCGTCCAGGCCGTCCGCGACCACGAGGTGGGCGCCGGCCAGGTACCCGATGTTGCCCGTCGGCAGCCGCACGCTCCGGAGCTCGTCGCTCTCCTCCAGCGGGAAGTCGGCGTAGACCACGGTCTCGTGAGACCAGGCGTCCTCGGGCGGCATGGGCGTCGCGGGCGCGGAGAGCGAGCCGAACTCCAGCGTCGCCGGCGGGCCCGAACCGGCGAACAGGGTGGCGACCACGCGCACCGAGGTGCCGCCCGCCAGCTGCGCCGGGGTCGCGATGCCCAGGTCCACGCGACTGCGGCCGAGCGCCACCACCGAGGCGGGCCGCGGGCCCGCCGGGACGCCGCCCGTGCCGAACGAGTCCAGCAGGGTGCCGCGGGACTCCCGGAACACCAGGCGCGGGTGGGCGACCCGCCAGGGCACCGCGACCGGCGCGCCGGCCAGCGCCACGCCGTCGCGCAGCGCCACCACGGCGTCGGGCAGCACGCGCAGCTCCCAGCGGTGCCGCACGCCCGAGGAGGGCAGCGTGAACGTGCCCGCCGCGGGCACCACCCCGCCGGTCGCGGGCACCCCCGCGCCGACGTCGAAGCGCACGGCGGTGGACGTGACGCGCAGGACGACCGCACCCGGCGGCAGGCTGTCCCCCAGCGCGGCCAGGTCCTGGAACGGCTCGGGCAGCAGGGCGATCGACACCTCGCCGTCGGAGGTCAGCGGACCGTCGGTGGTGAGGACGGCCCTGCCGACCGCGCCGTCCCCGGGGTGGGGCTCGCCCAGCGCCAGCGGCACGTTCGACTGGAGCTCCAGCAGGTCGCAGGCCACCTCCAGCCGCCCGCCGTTGAACGGGCGCCGGCCGAGGCAGTCGGTGCTCGCGCCGCGGGTGTCGTAGGGCATGGTGGCGGGCAGGACGCGCCAGCGGCGCGGCGAGAGGGACTCCGGGCCGTCGAACCGGTCGACCGGTTCGAACAGGCCGTCCTCCGGGGCCGCGTCGTGCGCCAGGCGCGGCACGGCGGTCGCGGTGGCGGGTCCGGAGCGGTTGCCCAGCCCGTCGACCGCGCGGACCTCCACGGCGACGTCGGCGTTCACGTCCAGATCGGTCAGCTCGGTCTCGGTGCCCTGGACCAGGCGCGTGCCGCCGTTCCAG
The DNA here is from genome assembly GCF_047689505.1 of Saccharothrix sp. BKS2. Lineage (NCBI taxonomy): Bacteria > Bacillati > Actinomycetota > Actinomycetes > Pseudonocardiales > Pseudonocardiaceae > Saccharothrix > Saccharothrix sp. BKS2. The sequence goes on from NZ_JAUQOL010000002.1 coordinate 507,718, forward strand.
CGGACCTCGAAACCGCCGTGGCCGAGGCCCCCGGTGGCGGTCCAGCTCGCGCGCAGGCTGGTGCGGTCGAGGGCGGTCAGCTCCAGGTCGGTGGGCGCGCCCGGCTCGTGCGCGTCCGGGACGTGCTCGACGCCGTCGGCGAGGAAGCGCTCGAAGACCGGTGGGGGCGGTGGAGCGGACTCGTCGCGCAGGAGGGCGACCGTGCCGCCGAGCAGGGCGATACCGCCGACCAGGGCGATGAGCTCGCGGCGCTCCACGGGCCGACTTTATGGCCGGTCGTGTGCTCGCGGTGTGAGTACGCGCGCGGTTGAGCCGTTCAGCCCAACCACGCGACCGCCGCGGGAACCCAGGTCGCGCAAGGCTTCCAGGGCGTCCGGGGACGTCAGGTCGATGGTGGTGCCCGTCAGCTCGGGGCCGTTCTCCAGGGCCAGGCGGGCGGCGTGGCCCGCCTCCACGGTCTTGGCCAGGCCACCGGTCGAGGCGAGCGAGCCGCGGGCCGCGCCGAGCCGGCCTAGCGCGTCGTCCACGGCGCCCAGCAGCGCGGCGCGGTTGCCCTGGCACATCGCCAGGACCAGCTCGGGGCGGCTGCCCGCGACGCGCGTGCCGTCGCCGAACGAGCCCGCGGCCAGGGCGAGGGCGAGCGGGCCGCCGTCCGCGCCGACGCTGGCCAGCACGGCGGCGAGCAGGTGCGGGAGGTGGGAGATGCGGGCCACCGCGGCGTCGTGCTCGGCGGCGGTGGTGGGTACGACGTGGGCGCCCGCGGCGAGGGCCAGGCCGACGACGTCGGCGAGGACGTCGAGGTCGGTGCCGTCCTCGGCGGTGACGACCCAGGCGGCGTCGTGGAACAGGTCGGCGCGGCCCGCGTCCCAGCCGGACCGGGACGTGCCCGCCATGGGGTGGCCGCCGACGTAGCGGGCGTGCGGGGCGAGGCGCGCGACGAGGTCGGCGACGGGGCCCTTGACGCTGACGACGTCGGTGAGGCGGACGCCCCCCGGGAGGGCCCGCAGCACGTTCTCCACAGCCGGCAGCGGAACCGCCACGACGACGAGCGCGTCCTGCACAACCGCGCGTTCGAGGGCCGCGGCGAGGTCCAGGACGTCGTGACCGTCCCGGCGCGCGGCCTCCGCGTCCTCGTCCGAGGCGGTCGCGCCCCAGGTCACGGCACCCGCCGCGGCCGCCGCGCGCAGCACCGAACCGCCGATCAACCCCAGCCCGACCACGCACACGCTTCGCACGACCCACATCCTGCCGGCGACGCCGCCCGAGCCCTACTCGTCCGAGCCCCGGGCAGTTGTCCACAGATCGCGGATCGCCGCTCGCACCCCCACCCGGCCGCCGGCACGGTCGGAGCCATGACCACGACCCCGACCGCGCCGCTCGCCGGTCTCCTCAGTGCCGGTCCCTTCGGCGCCGGTTCCCCCAGCGCCGGTCTCCCCAGCGCCGGTCTCCCCAGCGCCGGTCTCCCCAGCGCCGGTCTCCCCAGCGCCGGTCTCCTCAGCGTCGGCGCCCGCCCACCGCTCGCCCCGTCACCGCAGGGCGTCCAGCGCGAAAGCGGTGTAGACGACCACGCCGTGCTCCATGGCGGCCTCGTCGAACAGCACCCGGCTGGAGTGGTTCGGCTCCGCCCGCGCCAGGTCCACCCCGCGCGGGCAGGCGCCCAGGAACGCCATCGCGCCCGGCACCCGCTGCAACACGTAGGAGAAGTCCTCCGCGCCCATCAGCGGGTCCTCCATGGGCGCCGCCCACCGCGCGCCGAGGGCGGACGCCGTCACGTCCACCACGTGCCGGCCGACCTCGTCGTCGTTCACCGTGACGGGGTAGCCGGGCACGATCGTCACCTCGGCGGTGCAGCCGTGCGCGGCGGCCACGTGCTCGACGACCTTCGGCAGCTCGCGGTGCACCAGGTCCCTGGTCTCCTCCGACAGGGTCCGGATCGTGCCCTCCACGAGCGCGGTCTCCGGGATGATGTTGGTGGTCGTGCCCGCGGCGATCCGGCCGACCGTGACCACCGCCGGCTGGTGCACGCTGACCCGCCGGGCGACCATCGTCTGGAGCGCCCCGACCAGGGCGGCGGCGGGCGGCACGGGGTCGACCGCGTCGTGCGGCATCCCGCCGTGCCCGCCGCGGCCGGTGACGGTGACGTGGAAGGTGTCGGCCGAGGCCATCGTGGGGCCGGGGCGGCTGATGACGACGCCGGACTGGAGCGTCGAGGTGATGTGCAGGGCGAACGCCTTCTCCACCGGCGTGCCCGCCGCGTCCAGCACGCCCTCGTCGAGCATGTGCCGGGCGCCGTGCTGGCCCTCCTCGCCCGGCTGGAACATGAACACGACCTGACCGGACAGGGCCTCGCGCCGCGAGGACAGCAGGCGCGCGGCCGACGCCAGCATGGCGACGTGCGTGTCGTGGCCGCAGGCGTGCATGGTGCCGTCGACCTCGGAGGAGTAGGCCAGGCCCGTCTCCTCCTGGAGCGGCAGGGCGTCCATGTCGCCCCGCAGCAGCACGGTCGGCCCCGGCCTGGCCCCGCGCAGCACGGCGGTGACCGAGGTGCTGGAGCTGCCGGTGGTCACCTCCAGCGGCAGGCCGGACAGCGAGTGCTGGATCGCGGCCTGGGTCGCGGGCAGGTCCAAGCCCTGCTCGGGGTGCCGGTGCACCTGTCGGCGCAGCGCCACGGTCCTCGGCTGGAGGGCTCGGGCGGCCTCCACCAGCCCTGTGAACCTGGGCTCGGGAGCGGTCGTCGAGGTGTGCGGCAGAGTTGTGCTCATCCCACGATAGTGGCACCGCTCGGCCCCGGTCGCCCGCGCCTGCGGCCCCCGTGCTACCTACGTGGTGGCCGTGGCCCTACGGTGTGCACATGGCACACCAGGAGCCGGTCAACGGCTTCGCTGTCGCGGTGGTCCGCGAGGACGGTCGTTGGCGGTGCAGCAAGATGGACAGCTCCGCGCTGTCAGAACTCGACGCGGCCATCACGGAACTGCGCCAACTGCGCTCGACGGGTGCCGTCTTCGGGATGCTGGCGGTGGACGACGAGTTCTTCATCATCCTGCGCCCGGTCCCGGGCGGCGTGGCGCTGCTGCTGTCCGACGCCGCCGCGGCGCTGGACTACGACATCGCCGCCGACGTCCTCGACCTGCTCCGGGTGGACCCGCCCGACGAGGAGGACGACGAGCTGTGGCCGGAGGGCGACCTCGCCGTCCTGGCCGACGTCGGGATGCCGCAGCACGAGTTGCAGGTGATCGTCGACGAGGTCGAGCTGTACCCGGACGAGCAGCTCCAGATGGTCGCCCAGCGGTGCGGCTTCGCCGACGAGTTCACCAAGGTCCTGGACACCATCCAGGCGTGACCACCGGCAAGCCGTACGAGGCCATGGTCGAGGCCGCGCTGGAGGTCGCCGCCCGGGCTCCGGAGACCGGCGACATCCCCATCGGCGCGGTCGTCTACGGCCCGGACGGCCGGGAGCTGGCCAGGGCCTGCAACGCCCGCGAGGCCCTGGGCGACCCGACCGCCCACGCCGAGGTGCTGGCCCTGAGAGCCGCCGCCGCCGCACACGGCGACGGCTGGCGCCTGACCGGCTGCACCCTGGCGGTCACCGTCGAACCCTGCACCATGTGCGCCGGCGCCCTGGTCCTGTCGAGGGTCGACCGGCTGGTCTTCGGAGCCTGGGAACCCCGCACGGGCGCCGTCAGCTCCCTGTGGGACGTGGTCCGCGACCGAAGGCTCAACCACCGACCCGAGGTGGTGGGTGGCGTCCTGGAGGCCAGGTGCGCGGCCCTGATGGAGTCCTTCTTCCGCAACCTCTGACCTCCGCTCCCGCTCCACACCTCTGTCCCCGCCCCGCCCTTCTGCCCCCGCTCCGTGCCTCCTGACCTCCGCTCCACCCCTCTGACCAGCACCTCCGATGCGAACCGACCCCTATTTGGATCACCCCCGGCCGGTCTTGTATTGTTCTCGGCGGTGGCGTGTCCGAGCGGCCGAAGGAGCACGCCTCGAAAGCGTGTGAGGTGAAAGCCTCCGTGGGTTCAAATCCCACCGCCACCGCTGCTCAGAGCCCCGGTTGCCGATCACGGCAACCGGGGCTCTGACGTCTCGTCTCAGTTGTAGTCTCAGTTCGCTGTGCTGTCGTCCTGTGCCGCAGCACGCCAGTGCCCCTGGGCGTAGATCGCGATGACGGTGCTGTCGCCGTCGTACACCTGCAACTGCCCATCGTGAACCTTGATCTTGTGCCCGCTCTCGTAGACGTCCGGGACACTGGTGCCGGTGTTTCTGACGCTGATGCTCACGACCTGTCCGTCGTAGACAAGTGTCTGTGTGTTACGCCATATGGCCTACTGTCCTAGGGCTTTGTCTGCACGCCCGCTACTGTCCGACTCACCGTCTGCATCGGCGGGCTTCCATAGCAGCCCTCCAACGTGCTGAGCTACATCCCGACGGATGGCAGCGGTGATGTGCTGGTAACGCGCAGCCATCGCGGTGTTGGACCAGCCCATAATGCCCATGACCGTCCGGTCCGGGACTCCGAGCGGCAACAGCTGAGCTTCCCCCGATAACCCGAGGTGGTTGTTACCTGGATCGGGTCGGTGATGCCGGGATGGTAGTTGGCTCTGTTTGGGCGGCGTGCCAGGCGGCTTCGTACTCGTCGGGACTGAGCCGGCCGAGGTCCTTCTGGATGCGTTCGGTATTGTAGAACCCGTCGATACAGAGGTTAAAAGAGCGATGGCGGTTGGTGTGATCATGCTGTTGTCGTGAGGATCAGGCCGGTCTGGGCGAGGCAGCCGTCGAGTACGTCGGGCCGGTAGTGGATCTTCTTGAGTTTGCGTTTGACCACGCGGACCAGGTGGTCGAGGTCGGCGGCGGCGAAGTCGGTCAGTGACCGCTTGAGCAGCGACCACACCCCTTCGGTCGGGTTCAACTCCGGCGCGCAGGAGGGCAGGTGCACCACGTGCAACCAGTCCCGGTTCGCGTCGATGAACTCGGTCAGCTCGTGTGTCTTGTGGACGTTGAGATTGTCCCAGATCCACACCATCGGGGCGTGGAGTTGATTGTGGGTGGCCACGATCAGGTCGCGGTACTCGCTCCAGGTGAAGCCGCGCCGCTCGCCCTTGCGCCCGTGCCACAGACGCAGCCGGTAGAGCAGACGCGGCCTGGCGTCGGGCGTGAAGCACAGCACCCCGGCGATCGACACCCAACCCGCACGACGGCCGCGCACCGTGAACACCGGGGTCCGACCGCGTGGCGCCCAGCTGCGTCCTTCGGCGGTCTCAGCCCCTGGCCCGCTTCGTCCTCGAAGCAGATGACGGCGCCCAGGTCCGCCGCGAGTCTTTACCCAGGGCCACACCTCTTCGTGCCAGACCCCGACCGCCCCGTCGTCACGCTCGATCGCCCGATGCGCGGGGACCTGCACCGACCAGCCGTGCCGCCGTAACAGCCGCCAGACACCCTGCACGGTGTAGCCGATCCGGAACAACCGGCCGATCACCGTCCTGACCCGGCCCAGGGTCCAACCCCCGCCCTCGTCCCAACCGTGCGCCAACGGACCCTGCGTCAACTCCCGCACCAGCCGCTCCCACTGGGCAGGGGAGAGCCGCTCCACCGACATCGGCCCCGCCGAGCGCAGCGCCTCCAGGCCGCCCTCGCGCCAGGACCGGCGCCACTTCTCCACCTGTCGCACCCCGACCCGCAACTCCGCGGCGACCACCGCGGTCCTCTTCCCCTGGGCGAACCACTCACCGGCCTGAAGCCGTATCCGCTCCCGCGCCCGCTGCTCACGGGGCGTCAGGCCACCACCCTGCGCATACCTCATCCACTCGGCATACCGCGACGATCAAGAAACGTCACGGGGCCAGTTCCGCCCGCCAACGCGAATTCAACCTCTGTACCGTTTCGATCGGTAACCTCGTGATCAAAGGTAATCCTTTGACCTGCACGGTTGCCGCAGTTACCGGGACACGGTTCTACCGTCCGTTGCAAACTTTCGGGACCGACTGAGCCGATTGGGTAGAGATCGTTCAGATTTCTGGAATTAGCGCGAAAATAGTGGAAAGTGGTTACTGCTGCCTGCACGGTGCGGGCGCTGAAACGGGGAACAGTGATGGCTCGTTTAGCTTTGTTGACCGTGCTTCCACTTGTCGCGGCTGCGGCATTGCTGGGTACTGGAACGGCTTCGGCGTCGGCGGTGGCCGGCGAAGTGTCTCCGATGGCGTCCTGCGAGGGGACCCCTAGTTGGCAAGGGGCGACATGGACATGGCGCTGCACAGCGGACATGCCCGGCACCGAGTTCCGTGCGGTGAACCTGTGCCCCAACGGGGACCATCACTACGGCGCGTGGGTCTCTCAAGGCCCGGGTCACGTCTCGGTGGCCAAGTGTGGGAACCCGGCGGTCCAAACGGGCTACCAGTTGAGGTAGCGAGTGGAGGGTTGCAGGTAGGGTGACCGAAGTCGGCTGGCGCTACTGTTACCAACTTCCAGGCCGGCCGCACGAGCGAGAAGTACAGCAAGCAGGATGTCCATAATGGACAGTAGTGGTGACGGGTCGTCTCAGTTGTCGTGCGTCCAGCTCTGTTCAGCGCCGTTCGCTGAGCTCCCTGGATCAGGTACCAATAGGCTCTGACCTGCGGACACGAACTCTGAGGAATGGTGGCGGACGGACGGTCGCAGACCTCGAAAGCGTGTGAGGTGAAAGCCTCCGTGGGTTCAAATCCCACCGCCACCGCTGCTCAGAGCCCCGGTTGCCGATCACGGCAACCGGGGCTCTGGCGTTTGGTGGCTCTGTGGTCGCGGTCCGCTCCTCGACGGTTCGGCACTCCGGGGTGCGAGCCCGGTGAAGAAGGGGAAGTGGTCAGCCATGCCGGTCGAGTACCTTCGCCGCGAGCCCCCGGTTGAGCCCGGGTTGCTCGCACGGCTGGAAGAACGAATCGGTCACGCCCTGCCGGACGAGTACCGCGACTACCTGCTGGAGCAGGACGGCGGTCAGCTGGAGGAGAACGACCGCGGGGTTGATTCGGTTTTCGGTTTGGGCCCGGTGCCCGATCAGACGAGCACGTGGGAAGTCCTGGAGATCTACCGGGACCGGGTGCCCTCGTGGCTGTTGCCGGTCGCCGATGATGGCGCGGGCAACCTCTACGCCATCTCGCTGAGGTCGGGCGACCGCGGAACCGTGTGGTTCTGGGACCACGAAGAAGCTGATGAGGGGCGGCCTCCGGCGGAGGAGGACCTGGTCGAACTGGCGGAGAGCTGGGTGGGGTTCCTGGCTGGGCTGGAGCCCTGCTGAACCCCCAACCACGGGAGTTCCGCCCCCGGGTTCAAAGCGGGTTCACAGTTCCACCCCACCGACCGAGAACGGGGTCCACCCGCTGCCGCGCGGGTGGACCCCGTCCTGCTCCGGGCTGCCGCTCTGGATCGCTTCCCGGGGACGCGGCTCCCCGAACCGCCCCCCTAGGCCGCGTCCAGGGAAACCGCTGCCCGGTCTCCCTCGCGACCCTGCCCCGCCGCACCCGGCCGCGCTGCCGGGGCGGCGGGGTCGGTTATCGGCGTCCCTGGCGGGGCGCCGTCACCTGCCGCTGTCGGCTGACGGTTCTGCCGATCGTGATCTCCGGTTTCGGGAAGAGGCGGATGACCACCTCGTCGTTCTTGCCCTTCTTGCTCAGCACGAGCCACACGACGCCGAATACGAAGACCAGGACCAGCGCGACGACGACCACGAACGCCCACGGGTAGGCGCCGGCAAGAGCTGTCATGGGAGGAGCGTAGAGCCGGGGTCCGCTCGAATTCCGATCAATGGATCATCCGGTAAGATGGGGGATATCCCCGGAGGCCGGCGATCGCCACACCGGTATTCCCGTTGTAAACCCGACCGGGGGTCCTGGGCAAGGGCATCACCGGTGAATTCACACTCCCGGACCACGCGGCACAGCGGAGCGTCACGAGATCGACACCGTCCGCTGGGGTATATCCTCTGGTGTGATTTACCTCACACCTTAAGTGACCGAAGTGCGCTGGTCAGAGCGTTGCAGCTTGATGACGGTGGGCCCGGGAGGTCGGGCGACCGCAGCACATCTCCAGGCAATGCTAAACCCCCGCCGAAATGATCGCCAGCGGTGACGCGGGGATTCACGCGAACAGCGGACGGCCGTGCCGGAACAGGTCGGCAACGCGCTCCGGAATGGCACAGGGGCGCCGATCCGCACCTCGTCAGGCCGGGTCGGCGCCCCTGTCGTGCGCACCGCACCCGGGTCGGCGCTGGGAGGGCCACCGATCGGATGCGCGTTCGGCACTCTACCTCACCACTCGAACACACGTTCGAGAGGGTGGGCTGGGTCAACAGTTAGTGACGGTGACTACCGCCGTTCACTCGATCCGGGGAGGATGCGCGCACCCGCCAACTTCCGGAGGACCCCTTGAGACCCACTCCGCTCCGCCTCGGAGTAGCGGTCACCGCCGCCTCGGCCGTGACGCTAGCCCTCGCCACGCCGATCCTCGCGGCCCCGAGCCCGGACGCCCTCGTCGCCGAGGTCTACGGCGGCGGCGGCAACTCCGGCGCGACCCTGACCCAGGACTTCGTCGAGCTGGCCAACCGCGGTGCCGCCCCGGTCGCCGTCGACGGCTGGAGCGTCCAGTACCTGCCCGCCTCCGCGAGCCCGAGCAGCCAGTGGCAGGTCACCCCGCTGACCGGCTCGATCGCCCCCGGCGGCAGGTTCCTCGTCGGGCAGGCCAAGGGCACCGGCGGCACGGTCGAGCTGCCCACCCCGGACGCCACCGGCACCACCGCGATGAGCGGCACGGGGGGCACCATCGCGCTGGTCACCGGCACCGCGGCGCTGACCTGCAAGACCGCCGCCGACTGCGGCACCGACACCCGCGTCCGCGACCTGGTCGGCTACGGCACGTCCACCGTGGTCCGCGAGAGCACCCCCACCGGCAACCTGGGCAACACCACCTCGGCCGCGCGCACCGCGCTGACCGACACCGACGACAACGCCGCCGACTTCGCCGTGGGCGCGCCGACGCCGGTCAACTCCGCCGGCCAGGGTCCGGGCGGTCCCGACCCGGACCCCGACCCCGAGCCGGGGGACAAGCGCATCCGCGACATCCAGGGCACCACCCGCCTCTCGCCGCTGGCGGGCCGGCGGGTCGCGGGCGTCCCGGGCGTCGTCACCGCCGTGCGCACCACCGGTGACCGCGGCTTCTGGTTCCAGGACACCGCCCCGGACGCCGACCCGCGCACCAGCGAGGGCCTGTTCGTCTACACCGCGGGCCTGAACCCGACCGTGGAGCCGGGCGACGACGTGCTGGTCACCGGCACGGTCGCCGAGTACCGGCCGGACGGGGACACGGCGGCCAACTCGTTCCAGACCCTCACCGAGCTGACCGGCGCCGCGGTCACCGTGAGGTCCAAGGGCAACGCCCTGCCGGCGCCGGAGGTCCTCTCCGTCCCCGCGGGCTACCTGCCGACCGCGGGCGGCGGCTCCATCGAGCAGCTCCCGCTCGACCCGGCCACCTACGCGCTGGACTACTTCGAGTCCCGCGAGGGCATGTACGTCCAGGCCGACGACCTCCGCGTGGTCGGGCCGACCAACAACTTCAACGAGACCTTCGTGACGCTCGCGCCGGACCAGAACCCGACCGCGCGCGGCGGCACGATCTACCTCGGCTACGACCGGCCGAACAACGGCCGGATCAAGGTCAAGCCGGGCAGCGCGACGCCGACCAAGAGCAACGTCGGCGACACCTGGCGGGGCGCGACCCTCGGCAACATCGAGTACGCCAACTTCGGCGGCTACGTCCTCGCGGCCAAGTCGGTGGGCGAGCACGTCCCGGGCGGCCTCCAGCCGGAGGTCACCGACGCGCAGCGCGGCTACGAGCTGTCCGTGGCCACCTACAACGTGGAGAACCTGGCCGCGACCAACGACCAGGCGAAGTTCGACCGCCTGGCCGCCGCCGTGGTGGCGAACCTGGCGAGCCCGGACGTGGTCGTGCTGGAGGAGATCCAGGACGACAACGGCACCACCAACGACGGCACGGTCGCCGCGGACGCGACCTTCACCAGGTTCACCGACGCCATCGCGGCCGCGGGCGGCCCGCGCTACCGGTGGCGCCAGATCAACCCGGTCGACGGGGCGGACGGCGGCGCGCCGGGCGGCAACATCCGGGTCGCGTTCCTGTTCAACCCGGACCGCGTGTCCTTCGTGGACCGCGCGGGCGGCGACGCCACCACCCCGGTCGAGGTCGTCAAGCAGCACGGCCGCGCGGCGCTGTCGGTGTCGCCGGGCCGCATCGCGCCCGCCGACCCGGCGTGGGGCAGCAGCCGCAAGCCGCTGGTCGGCGAGTTCAAGTTCCGCGGCCGCACGGTCTTCGTGGTCGCGAACCACTTCAACTCCAAGGGCGGCGACCAGGCCATGCACGGCCGCTACCAGGAGCCGACCCGCGGTTCCGAGGTGCAGCGCCTCCAGCAGGCCGCGCTGCTCAAGGGCTTCGTGGACCGGGTGAAGGCGGTCGACAAGGGCGCCAACGTCGTCCTCGCGGGCGACATCAACGACTACCAGTTCTCCCCGGTCGTCAACTCCCTGACCGCGGGCGGGCAGGTCGTCGCCCTGATGAACACCCTCCCCGAGGCCGAGCGGTACAGCTACGTGTTCGAGGGCAACTCGCAGACCCTCGACCACATCCTGATCAGCTCGAACATCACCCGCTACCGCTACGACGTGGTGCACATCAACGCGGAGTTCGCCGACCAGGCCAGCGACCACGACCCGCAGGTCGTGAAGCTGCGCCCGAGCACCGGCAACGCGAGCGTCGACAAGGTCGTCTTCCTGCTGGAGGACGTCCTGGAGTGCCTCCCCCGGTAGTGGCGCGACGACGCACGAGAGGGGCGGTCCCGGACGGGGCCGCCCCTCAGTCGCTCTCTGAACTCGATTCCCTCTCCTCTGAATCGGAATGCCCGTAGAACGCCGTGTTGAGTTCGTGGTTCTCGCCGAGAGCGGCGGTGGCGTCGGAAGAAGGTGGTCGCAGAGTCCTTCGCAGTTGCTTCGGTGTCGACGGGGTGTCGATGGGTTCACGGATCCACTTTTTGCTCTTCGGTGTGGCGGTGCCGGAACCCGATCGCGCCTCGGTGTGGAGAACTTTCAGGTCATCGGCTGTGTCGCTCATTGTTTCCAACAGGTGTTCCAATTTTTCCCACGCCTGCTTGTCGTGTTCGCCCCGGCCGTGGTGCCCGATCGTCTGCACGTGGTGCAGCAGGGTGAGGTAGTACCTGGTCAAGCGCTTTTCCAGCACCAGTTGGTCATCGCCCACCTCCGCGATTTTATCGACGTACTCCTTGAGCGCCTCGTCCCTGCTGGCGCCCTTCGCCGCGTTGAGGGAACCCTCCATCGGCTGTAGGTTCTCCACGTTGTGGTAGTACATCTTGGCGGCGAACAGCGTGGGGTACCAGCCGTATTTTCCTGTGTCCAGGAAGAGTTCTTCAAAAGTGATCCCTCGCTTCTCTTTCTTGATCGTCTCCTTCCAGGACTTGATGTCCCCTCCGTTTCTGTCCGCCCACTTCGCGATCTCCCACAGGGAACTCTTGATTTTGTCCCAGGGCAGGATGTGGTCGATCTGGAAAGCGGTCAGGGGGAGCCAGTTGCCGACGTGGGGATCGTCGTGGAACGTCCGGACGGCTTCCTTGGTGTGGCTCCGGTCGGTGACCAGGACCTTCGAGTTGAGCCACTTGTCGTTGATCAGTTTCCCCTTGAACCCGGGGCTGAACGACACCGCTTCGCCGCTCCACACCTTCTTCTTCCCCGTCTGCGCCTTCTTCGTGGCCATGAGGCGATCGGTGTCCGCGCTCCACAGCCCTTCCTTCGGGTCGGCCGCCCGCTGGACCGCCAGGGCCGTCGCCCGGTTCCCGGCGGCGCGTTGTAGCGCCAGGAAACCGGGAACGCCGACCGGCCCCGGTCGGGCCCGGGCGCGTGGTGCGGCGCGGGTGGCGCGGAGGGGGAGCGGGACCGCTTCTTCGGGGGTCGTCCGATCGTGGGGCACGGGAGCACCTCGGCGGCTCGTGCGCCGGCCGGTCGGTCGCGACGTCGGTCGGCGATCCGGTGGGTTGGTGCACCCAGGGTGCCCACGTCGAACCGGGCGGGGCAACGGGTGTGCCCCGAACGTGGCGAGGGCCCGAACGTGGCGAGGGCCCCGACACGCGGTGTCGGGGCCCTCGGCCAGCGGAGGATACGGGATTTGAACCCGTGAGGGGGTTAACCCAACACGATTTCCAGTCGTGCGCACTAGGCCACTATGCGAATCCTCCGCCGGGAAGTCTAACGGACGGCCGCTCCCCGCCCAAAACGGCTGGTGGGCGCGGGTTCTCCGGCGGGTGGTGGGAACGGCGACGGGTTCGCCGGCCGGTGGTGACGGCGGCGACGGGTTCGGTGGGGACGGCGACGGGTTCGGCGGTAGTACCCGCCCGGGTGGACCCGGTCGCGCGAGCGTCCCCCTCCCGTGGCAGCCGGCGGTCACCGGAACGGCGTGTTCGGGTCCCGACGGCTGAACCGGCCGTTCCCGCCGGGTGATCCCGAAATGCGCACCTCAACTCCTCGCGGAGCACCTCGTACGTTCGGCTGGTCCGCCCGCGTCCCGGTTCGCGGGGAGCGGGGAACCCCGTCGAATCCCGTGAGGGGAAAGCCGAATGGCGAAGAAGAGGTCCGCCGCCCCGGTGGCCGTGCTGACCGCGCTGCTCCTGACCGGCGCCACCGCCGCCACCGCCGCCGCGACGCCGGGTCCGAACGCGATCGGGAATTCCGTGACCACCGATTTCCCCGTCTCCCTGACCACCGCGCCCGAGCACCGGCTCGGCGATCCCGTGGTGCTCGACTTCGAGCTGCGCAACGCCACCGACCGCGACGTGTCGGTGCTGGTGTGGGACACCCCGCTGGAGGGCGGCACCCTCCGCTTCGTCCGCGTCCACCGCGCCGGCGTCGAGGTGCCCTACGACGGCCGCTCGATCAAGCGCGGCGACCCGTCCGCCGCCTCGTACGCGCCGGTCCCGGCGGGTGGCGCGGTCCACGCGTCCTTCGACCTGACCTCGGCGTTCGCCATCACCGAGCCCGGCGACTACACCGCGACCCTCGACGCCCGCCTGCGCGACGTGGTCACCGGCGCCCCGTCGACCCGCGCCCGCGCCGACCTCGCCGGGGTCGCGCTGGAGCCGGTCGCGGTGGGTTTCCGCGTGCTGCCCGGCGGCCCGGCCCGGATCACCGGCGGCGAGACCGCCCGCCGCTCCGCCGCGACCCCGGCCGGGCGCGCCGAGCCGAACCCGCCGGCGTTCGACGGGGGCACGGACACCGAGCGGAGGCAGATCACCAGGGCGCACGAGCAGGGTTTCCGCTACACGCGTGACGCGTTCCGGGAGGTGCCCGAGGGCGAGGCGCCCCCGCGGCGCTACAAGAAGTGGTTCGGCGCCTTCGGCGAGAACCGCTACCAGCGCGTGCACGATTCCTACGGCGCCGTCCTGCGCTATTTCACGCAGGAGACCATCACCTACACCCCGCACGGCGAGGGGTGCCGGGACGACTACTACGCCTACACCTACTTCGACGCGAAAGCCGTGTGGTTGTGCCCGGTGTTCTGGCGGATCGAGATGACCGGTCTCGACTCCAAGGCCGGCACGGTCGTGCACGAGCTCAGCCACGCGGCCGCCCACACCGAGGACCACGTCTACGGCACCGAGGCCGCGCTCCGGCTGGCCGAGGAGGAGCCCGGGAAGGCCGTGCGGAACGCGGACAACTACGAGTACTTCGCCGAGACCACGTCCTGAACGCGTGCCCGGACCCGGCCGCCGGTCGGGTCCGGGCGACGCCTTGGTCACAGCGCCACCCCTTGTGTGCGGTCACAACCATTTCTTCGGTTAGGCTCACCTAAGGAGGTGCAAGGTGAAGCGTGGTCTCGTGGTCGTCCTGTCCGCACTGCTGCTGGCCGCTTGCGGCGGCGGTGGTGACGACGGGGAAAACCCGGAAAGCGGGCAGGGCGCCGCCCCGGGGGCGGTGACGGTCGACACCCGGTTCGGCCCGGTCACCGTCGAGGAGCCCCCGACGCGGGTGGTCGCGCTCGGCTGGTCCGACGCGGAGACCGCGCTGGCCCTGGGCGTGCAGCCGGTGGGCGCGAGCGACTGGCTCGGGTTCGGCGGCAAGGGCGTCGGCCCGTGGGCGGAGGGCCTGTACCGGCAGGCGCCGCAGCTGCTGGGCACCACGGAGATCGACTACGAGGCGGTCGCCGCGCTCCAGCCCGACCTGATCCTCAACACCCGGTCGGACAACGACCAGGCCAAGTACGAGACGCTGGCCAAGATCGCGCCCACGATCGGCGCGCCGAAGGACGTGATCCAGTACGGCACGACCTGGGAGCAGCAGGTCGAACTGGTGTCCAAGGCCCTGTTCAAGGAGGACGAGGGCCGGAAGATCATCAGCGACCTCCAGGCGAAGTTCGCCGACAACCGGAAGTTCGACGGCAAGACCACCGTCGTCGGCGCGTACTTCGACGGCAAGTTCGGCGCGTACGTCTCCGGCGACGCCCGCACCGACTTCATGAGGGCCATCGGCTTCACGCCGCGCCGGGAGGTCGAGGAGCTGGCGTCCGGCTCGTTCTACGTCGACATCTCGGCGGAGCGGCTGGACCTGCTCGCCGCCGACCTGACCGTGCTGTTCCCGATCGGCGGCGACGCGAGCGCGCTGAAGGGCAACCCGCTGGTGCCGGAGAAGGCGCTGGTCCTGGAGGACAAGGCCCTGGTCAACGCCTTCTCCAGCGGCTCGTCGCTCGGCACGGCCTACGCGCTGGACAACGCGGTGCCGCTGTTCAGCCGGGCGCTCGGGCTCTAGCAGAACCAGCCGTCGGCCACCCAGCCGTTCGCGTTGATGTGGCCGTAGGCGAAGCCGTAGACGTAGTTGCCGACCTTGGGACCCTTCACCAGGAACGTCTGCCCCCGGTAGAGGGTGCCCATCCACGGGCCGTCGTTGGGCGCGGTGCGGACGTAGAGGTCGGTCGCGCACACGGTCTCGCGCTCACCGACGGTGCCGTTGGCCGCCTGGGCGGGTGCGGCGGTCGCCACCAGGGCGACCGCCGCCACGAGCAGCGCTCTGGTCACCACGAGTCGTACCCCCCGATGCACTCGGCGCGCAGGTAGCCCCAGTCGTTGGGGCCGAAGTCCATGCTCGCCGCCCAGCCGTTGTAGACGGGGTGGGCGCCGGGCGTGTGGCCGATCTTGTTGCCGTAGGTCAGCGTCCGCTTGAACTGGACCGGACCGGACGAGTGGTCGTAGTTGCCGTAGAAGCTCGCCGTCTGGCAGACGACGATGGCGTGCCTGGGCACGACCGGGTCGGCCGCCGCCGTGCCGGCGGCGAGGAGCAGGGTGGCGCACGCGAGGAGCAGGACCCTCATGGCGTTCCTCCTTCACCGGGAGTTACCGATGTCGGTGAAGAGTTTCCCGTGCCCGCCGCGAGGTCGTCCAGGGGCATTGGCTACACTGACTGCGGACCTCGTGCGGCACACATCCCATGAACCTCCCCAGGGCCGGAAGGCAGCAAGGATAAGTGGGCTCTGGTGGGTGCACGGGGTCCCCTTTCGTCTCACCCACCGGGCCCGACGGGGGTGTCGGACCCTCCCGGTAAGGTCGCCGACGTGGCGCTCGCCCTCTACCGCAAGTACCGACCGGCGACCTTCGGTGAGGTCGTCGGGCAGGAGCACGTCACCGATCCGCTGCGCGTCGCCCTGGGGGCGGGCCGGGTCAACCACGCGTACCTGTTCTCCGGGCCGCGCGGCTGCGGCAAGACCTCCAGCGCCCGCATCCTGGCGCGTTCGCTGAACTGCGTGAAGGGCCCCACGCCCGAGCCGTGCGGCGACTGCAACTCGTGCGTCGGCCTCGCGCCCAACGGGCCGGGCAGCGTGGACGTGGTGGAGCTGGACGCGGCCAGCCACGGCGGCGTGGACGACGCCCGCGAGCTGCGCGACAAGGCGTTCTACGCGCCCGTCGAGGCGCGCTACCGGGTGTTCATCATCGACGAGGCCCACATGGTCACCACGCAGGGCTTCAACGCCCTGCTGAAGATCGTGGAGGAGCCGCCCGAGCACCTGATCTTCATCTTCGCCACCACCGAGCCGGACAAGGTGCTGCCCACCATCCGCTCGCGCACCCACCACTACCCGTTCCGGCTGATCCCGCCCAGGGACATGCGGGCGCTGCTGGAGCGCAACTGCGCGGCCGAGGGCGTGGTGGTCGAGCCGGCGGTGTTCCCGCTGGTCATCCGGGCGGGTGGCGGTTCGGCGCGCGACACGCAGTCGGTCATGGACCAGCTGCTGTCCGGCGCCGGGCCGGAGGGCGTGCGGTACGAGCGGGCGATCTCGCTGCTCGGCGTGACCGACGTGGCGCTGATCGACGACGTGGTGGACGGCCTGTCCACCGGCGACGGCTCGACGGTGTTCGGCACCGTCGACCGGCTGGTGGAGGCGGGCCACGACCCGCGCCGGTTCGCCTCGGACCTGCTGGACCGGCTGCGCGACCTCGTGCTGCTGCACGCGGTGCCGGACGCGGGTGAGCGCGGCCTGGTGAACGCGCCCGCCGACGAGCTGGCCAAGATGGCGGCCCAGCGCGACGCGACCCGGCCCGCGACGGTCACCCGGTGGGCCGAGGTGCTGCACCAGGGCCTGACCGAGATGCGCGGCTCCACCGCGCCCCGGCTGCTGCTGGAGCTGGTGGTGGCGCGGATGCTGCTGCCCTCGGTGGGCGATGTGGAATCGGGCCTGCTCCAGCGGGTCGAGCAGCTGGAGCGCCACGGCCCGCCGGCCGGTGGCGCGGCCGGGAACGGGGGTGCGGCCGGGAACGGCGGCGCGCCCGCCGGTCGGACGTTCCAGCGCCCCTCGCAGCGGCCCGGGGACGCCCCGCAGGCCGGCGGGGACCACTCCGCCGCACCCTCTACCGCCCAGCCGGCCGCGCACCACGCGGCCGCACCGCAGGTCGCACCCCAGCCCGCACCTCAGGTCGCGCACCACGCGGTCGCGCACCAGCCCGCACCGCAGGCCGGGCCACCGGCTGCCCCGCCGCAGGCTCCGAGCCCGCAGGCTCCCGGCCCGCAGGCCGCCACACCGCAGGCCGCACCGTCTGCCGCGCCCCGGCCCGCGACGCCCGAGCCCGCAGCGCCCCACCCGGCGCCCTCCCCAGCGGCCTCCCAACCCGCAGCGGCCCACCCGGCGGCCGACCACCCGGCGGCACCGTCCGCCGCGCCGCAGGTCCCGGCCCAGGCGACCCCGCCGGCCGACCGCCCGGCCACGCCCCCGACCCGGCCGGCCGCCGAACGACCCGCCGAACGCCCCGCACCGGTCGAGCGCCCCGCGCCCGCCCCGCAGGCCGAACACCCCGCACCCGCCGAACACCCCGCACCCGCCGGCCCGGCCGGCCTCGACGTGGCCGAGCTGCGCCGCCGCTGGCCCGAGCTGCTGGGCGTGGTCCGGGGCACCAGCCGCAGCACCGAGGCGATGCTCACCAACGCCGCGGTGTCCGACGTGGACGGCAGCGTGGTCACCCTGACCCACCCGTCCGCCCCGCTGGCCCGCCGCCTGGCCGAACCGCGCAACGTCGACGCCATCTCCGCCGCCCTCGCCCAGGTCCTGGGCGGCACGTGGCAGGTGAAGTGCGTCCACGGCGAGCCGAGCGCCGCCCCGACCCGCCCGGTGCAGCAGAAACCGCAGCGGCCCGCCCCGACCAGGCCCAGCCAGGCGGCCCAGCCGCGCCGGCCCGAGCCGTCCCGGCAGGCCCCGTCCGCCTCGTCGGCGCCCGCCGACGACATCCCGCCGCCGCCCGAACCGCCCGAGCCCGACGACCCCCTCCCGCCGGAACCGGTCGACGAGGAGGAGATGCTCGCCGAGGCCGCCCGACCGACCGAGGAGGGCGATCGGGGACTCGACCCGGAGGCCGTGGTGCTCAAGCTCCTGGCCGACGAGCTGGGTGCTCGCCCGTTGAAGGGCTGATCGACGCGGCTACGCTGGTGAACGGCGGCAAACCCGGAAGAGAGGAACCCGCGGTGCAACCCGGTGGGCCCAACATCCAGCAGATCCTCCAGCAGGCGCAGGAGATGCAGCAGAAGCTCGCGGCCACCCAGCAGGAGCTGGCCGAATCCGAGCTGACCGGCACCGCGGGCGGTGGTCTGGTGACCGCGGTGGTGTCCGGCGGCGGTGAGCTCAAGCGCCTGGAGATCGACCCGAAGGTGGTCGACCCGGACGACGTCGAGACGCTGTCCGACCTGGTCGTCGCCGCCGTGCGCGACGCGAACCGAGCCGCCCAGGAGCTGGCCGCCCAGAAGATGGGCCCGCTGGCCGCGGGCATGGGCGGGATGGACGACCTCGGCGGTCTCGGGAAGCTGTTCGGCTGATGTACGAGGGGCCCGTCCAGGACCTGATCGACGAGCTCGGCCGCCTGCCGGGCGTCGGTCCGAAGAGCGCGCAGCGCATCGCCTTCCACCTGCTCGCCGCGGACCCGGCCGACATCGGCCGGCTCCAGGACGCCCTGCAGAAGGTCAAGGACGGCGTGGTGTTCTGCGACGTGTGCGGCAACGTCTCCGCCGAGACGACCTGCCGCATCTGCCGCGACCCGCGCCGCGACCTGACGCTGATCTGCGTGGTGGAGGAGCCGAAGGACGTGCTCGCGGTGGAGCGGACCCGGGAGTTCAAGGGGCGCTACCACGTCCTGGGCGGCGCGCTCGACCCGCTGTCGGGCGTCGGGCCGGACCAGCTGCGGATCAAGCAGCTGCTCACGCGCATCGGCACGGACGTCAACGAGATCATCATCGCCACGGACCCCAACACCGAGGGCGAGGCGACCGCCACCTACCTGGTGCGGATGCTGCGCGACTTCCCCGGCCTCACCGTCACCCGGCTGGCCTCGGGCCTGCCGATGGGCGGTGACCTGGAGTTCGCCGACGAGCTGACCCTCGGTCGGGCGCTGTCCGGCCGGCGCAGCATGTGAGGCTCGTCGCGGTCGACGGCCCGTCCGGCTCGGGCAAGTCGACCTACGCGGCGCGGCTGGCCGGGGAGCTGGGCGCATCCGTGGTCCCGACGGACCACTTCGCCACGTGGACCGACCCGGTCGCGTGGTGGCCGCGCCTGCTGCACGGCGTCCTGGAACCCCTGTGGCGGGGGGAGCCGGGGCGCTACCGGCGCATGGACTGGTCGGAGGGTTGGCCCAGGCTCGGCGGGTGGGTCACCGTGCCGGTGTCGGGCGTCCTGGTCGTCGAGGGCGTGTCGGCCGCGCGGCGCGCCATCGCGCCACGCCTGGACGAGGCCGTGTGGGTGGAGCTGCCGGACCCGGCGGAGCGGTTGGCCAGGGCCGTGGCCCGGGACGGCGCGGCGAGCCGCGCCCACCTGGAGCGCTGGCAGGCGTTCGAGCGGGGCTGGTTCGCCGTGGACGGCACCAGGGCGCGGGCGACCCGCGTGGTCACGGTGGACTGAGCGCGGGCGACCCGCCCCGGAGCCACCCGTCCTCTCCCCGGAGCTACCCCAACAACCGGCGCACGACCTCGGCCTCCGGCGAGCAGCCGACCGCGCCGAACCCCTCCAGCGCCGCCCGCCAGTGCGCCACCGCGCCGTCCCGGTCGCCCGACGCGGCCAGGGTGTCGCCCGCCAGGTGCGCCGCCCGCGCCCCCACGAACCGCTGCCCCGTGTTCCGGCTCAGCTCCAGCGCCCGCAGCGCCAGGTCCAGCGCCTGCGCCAGGGCCCCCTGGTCCAGCCGCACCCGCCCCAGCACGGTCAGCACCTCCACCTCGGCCAGCCGCAGCCGGTAGCGCACGGCGCTGTCCAGGGCCTGGTGCGCCGAGTAGCGGGCCTCGTCCAGCCGACCCGCCGCGCGGTGCGCCAGCGCGAGCCCCCGGCGGGCCACGCAGATGCCCATCGGGTAGCCGGTCTCCTCCGCGACCCGCAGCGCCTCGGTGGTGCGCTCCACCGCCTCGTCCAACCGCCCCAGCCCGCACAGCGCCTCGCCCAGCGCGTTCGTCGCGTCGCACACGCCCTTGAGGTTGTCCAGGCCCTCCGCGATGTCCACCGCCCGCCCGGCCTCGGCCGCCGCCTCCGCGAACCGGCCGCGCATCAGGTGGGCCAGCGCCAGGCCCTCGTGCGAGAAGTGCGCGAACCGCCGCGCGCCCGCCCGCTCGTACAGCTCGCCGCACCGCTCGTACAGCCGCGCCGCCCGCTCCGGCTCGCCCAGGAACAGGTGCGCCTCGGCCAGCGCCCGGTGGCTGTCGGCCTGCGTCATCCACGCGCCCAACCGGTTGCCGACGTCCAGCGCGCCCTCGAACGACGACACCGCCCGGTCCAGCTGCCCGAGCTGCATGTAGACCCCGCCGAGGTTCAGCTGGGCGATGCCCTCCTGCTGGAGCGCCCCGATGGACCGGGTGATCACCAGCGCCCGCTCCAGGTGGTCGGCGGCCAGCTCCAGCTCGCCCACCTCGATGTAGAGCGCGCCGAGGTTCGCCAGCACGGCCGCCTCCGCGGCGGGCGCGGCGCCGGTGCGCTGCTGGATCGGGATGGTGCGGCGGAAGTGGTCCACGGCCACCCGGTGCTGGCCGATCGCCCAGTACAGCGTGCCCAGCGAGGACAGCATCGCCACCTCGCCCACCGGGTCCTGCGTCGCCTGCGCCACGGCCAGCCCCGCCTTGGCCGTGGCCAGCCACTCCACCGGCAGCCCGGTCGGGTAGAAGTAGCGGCGCAGCGCGTCGGCCAGCTGCCACACGTCCGGGTCGGGCCTGCGGTCGGCCGCGTGCACGACCAGCGCCACCAGGTTGCCCCGCTCGGCGTCGAGCCAGGCCAGCGCCTCGGCGGAGGAGGCGAACAGCCGGGGCGTCACGCCCGCCGCCGCGCCGGTCCGCGGCAGCCGCAGCAGGGTGCTCTTGAACGCGTCGGTCGCGTTGTCCACCGACCGGATCGACCAGTCCAGCAGCCGCCGCACGGCCAGGTCCCGCTCGGCCGGGTCGTCCTCGCACTCCAGCCGCTCGGCCGCGTAGTCCCGCAGCAGGTCCTGGAACTGGTAGCGGCCGGGCGCGTGGTTGTCGACCAGGTTCGCGGTGGCCAGCCGGTCGAGCCGCCGCCGGGCGTCCTGGGTGGTCAGCCCGCCCAGGGCGGCCGCCACGTCCGGCGTGATGTCGCCCGGGGCCAGGCTGAGCAGTCGGAACAGCGCCGCCAGCTCCGGCTTCAGCGCGGTGTAGGACAGGTCGAACGCCGCGTGCACGGCGGCCCGCTCGTCGCCCTCCACGGCCAGCGCGGCCAGCCGGTCGCCGGCCCGCAGCTCCTCCACGTACGAGGCGATGGTGATCTCCGGCCGCGACAGCAGGTTGGCCGCCGCGATGCGCAGCGCCAGCGGCAGGTGCGCGCACAGGGCGGCCAGCTCGTCGGCGGCCCCGGACTGCGCGGCCACCACCTCCTCGCCGAGCATCCCGGCCAGCAGCGCCCGCGTCTCGGTCCGGTCCAGCACGTCGAGCCGCACGTTCGACGCGGCGTGGCTCACGGCCAGCCCGCGCAGGGTGTCCCGGCTGGTCACCAGCACCGCGCACCCCGGCGAGCCGGGCAGCAGCGGCCGGATCTGCTCGGCGTTGGCCGCGTTGTCCAGCACCAGCAGCACCTGCTGGTCGGTCAGCCGCGACCGGAACATCGCCTCCTGCTCGTCCTGGTCCAGCGGCACCTCGCCCGGTGGCACGCCCTGCGCCCGCAGGAACCGCGGCAGCACGTCGACCGCGCTCAGCGGCGGCCCCGAGGCGTAGCCGCGCAGGTTCACGTACAGCTGCCCGTCGGGGAAGAAGTGCCGCAGCTTGTGCGCCGAGTGCACGGCCAGCGCCGTCTTGCCCACGCCCGGCGGCCCGGCCAGCGTCACCACCGGCACGCCCTGCGCGGTGCGCAGCAGCGCCTCGATCAGCTGGACGGCCTGCTCGCGGCCCACGAAGTCGCCGATGTCGGCGGGCAGCTGCGAGGGCACCACCCGCTCGCGCGCGGCGGTCGCCGACTGCCCCGCCTCCAGCGCGGGGGAGGAGCTCAGCACCTGCTGGTGCACGCGCCGCAGCTCGTCGCCGGGGTCGATGCCCAGCTCCTCGGCCAGCAGGCCGCCGACCCGGCGGTACGCGGCCAGCGCGTCGGCCTGCCGCCCCGACCGGTACAGCGCCACCATCAGCAGCGACCACAGCCGCTCCCGCAGCGGGTGCTCGCCGGTCAGCCGGTACAGCTCGGGCACCACCTCGGCGTGCCGGCCCAGCTCCAGGTCCGCCTCGAACCGGCGCTCCTCGGCGTGCAGCCGGCGTTCACCCAGCCGGGGGACTTCGTCGCGGTGCAGCACCTCCGACGGCACGTCCACCATCGCCGGGCCCCGCCACAGCGCCAGGGCCGCGGCGAAGATCGCCGACGCGGACTCCGGCCGGCCCGCGGCCCGCTCCCGCTCGCCCTCCTCGACCAGCTGCTCGAACCGCATCACGTCGATCGTGCGCTCGTCGACGTCGATCAGGTACCCGTCGGGCACGGTCCGGATCGGCACCGCGGGCCCGAGCACCTGCCGAAGCCTCATCACGTAGGTCTGGAGCGTGCCGCGCGCCCGCGCGGGCGGGTCGGCGCCCCAGATGTGCTCCGCCAGCTCGTCCACCGAGACCCCGGCCCCGGCCCGCATCAGCAGCGACACCAGCAGCGAGCGCTGCCGCCCCGCCCGGACCGCCAGCTGCTCCCCGTCCACCAGCACCTGGAGCGGGCCGAGGACGCGGAACTCGACCACTGGGCTCACCGGGCGACCTCCCCTCCGCGCGAGTGCGGGTTTCCGTTGTCCGTTGTACAGCGTAGGAGAGCGTTTGCCCGATCAGCCGTGGTCACGTTGGGTCAGCGCGGGTCAACCGGATGTACGAGAATACGAGACCACGTGGCCGGATCGTGACCTGTGCTGCCGCAGAAGGGTTGTGGTGACCGGTTAGGGTCCCTCACCACACCGAGAGATAGCGGATTTCCATAGGGGTGTTTGATGGTTCATTCCCGAACGGCACGACGCCGCTGGACGGCCGCGATCGGCCTGACCGGCGTCGCCGTACTCGCACTGTCCGCCTGTGCGCAATCCGAGCGGGGGGAAGACGCCGGGACCGGCCAGACCGGCGGCACCATGGTCTTCGGCGCCGCGGGCGAGCCCAAGAACTTCGACCCGATCTTCAACGACGACGGCGAGAGCTTCCGGCCCATCCGCCAGATGTTCGACACCCTCATCACGTACAAACGGGGCACCGCCGACCTCGCGCCCGGCCTGGCCGAGAAGTGGGAACCGAACGCCGACGGCACGTCGTGGACGTTCACACTGCGGAAAAATGTGAAATTCCACGACGGTTCCGCGTTCAACGCCGAAGCCGTCTGCTTCAACTTCGACCGCTGGTTCAACATCAAGGGCGCCGCCGCCCAGAGCCAGATGATCTACTACGGCGACGTCTTCGAGGGCTTCGCCAACAACGAGGGCGACGCCGCGGGCGACCCGGTCTACAAGTCCTGCGAGGCGAGCGACGAGCACACCGCCGTCCTCAACCTCAACAAGTACAAGGGCGCGTTCCCGGCGGCCTTCGGCCTGACCTCGCTGTCCATCTCCAGCCCGGACGCGCTGAAGCAGTACGACGCGGACAACGTGCAGCAGTCCGGCGACTCGTTCAGCTACCCGGCCTACGCGACCGAGCACCCGACGGGCACCGGCGCGTTCAAGCTGGAGAGCTACGACCGGGCCAACAAGACGATCACCCTCGTCCGCAACGACGACTACTGGGGTGAGAAGGCCAAGCTCGACAAGCTGATCTTCAAGATCATCCCGGACGAGAACGCCCGCAAGCAGGAGCTGAAGGCCGGCACGATCGACGGCTACGACCTGCCCAGCCCGGCGGACTACAACTCGCTCAAGACCGACGGCTTCAACGTCACCCCGCGCCCGGCGTTCAACATCCTGTACCTGGGCATCAACGGGGCCAACACGCCGGCGCTGAAGGACCTGAAGGTCCGCCAGGCCATCGCGTACGCGGTGAACCGCGAGCAGCTGGTCAAGACCAAGCTGCCCACCGGCGCCGAGGTGGCCACCCAGTTCATGCCGGACACGGTGGCGGGCTACGCCGACGACGTCCAGCAGTACCCGTACGACGTGGCCAAGGCCAAGGACCTGCTGGCGCAGGCCGGCGCGACCGGCCTGTCGCTGAAGTTCTACGTGCCGACCGAGGTCTCCCGGCCGTACATGCCGAACCCGACCGAGCTGGCGGCCGTCATCGCCGACGACCTCAAGGCCGCGGGCATCAACGTCGAGATCGTGTCCCGCCCGTGGAACGGCGGCTACAAGGACGACGTGCAGAAGCTCGGCAAGCACGACCTGCACCTGCTCGGCTGGACCGGTGACTACAACGACGCCGGCAACTTCGTGGGCACGTTCTTCGGCCGCGAGAAGGCCGAGTTCGGCTTCAACGACCCGGCCCTGTTCGACGCCATCTCCGCGGCCGACGCGGTGGTCGACCAGAACGAGCACGCGGAAGCCTACAAGCAGGTCAGCCGCGACCTCATGAGCAAGTTCCTGCCCGCGGTCCCCGTGTCCCACTCGCCGCCGGCGATCGTGGTGAGCAGCAAGATCTCGGGCCTCGTGCCCAGCCCGCTCACCGACGAGCGCTTCGACACGGTGAGCAAGGGCTGATCCGACTGGACGGCCGGTGGTGGCGCCCGCGACCCGGGCGCCACCACTGCTGTCCAAGGGGTTTCCATCATGCTGCGATTCATAGTCCGTCGCCTGCTCCAGGCGATCCCCACGCTGCTGATCCTCTCCCTGCTGGTGTTCGCCTGGCTGCGCCTGCTGCCCGGCGGGCCCGCCGGCGCGCTGCTCGGCGACAAGGCCACCCCGGAGAAGATCGAGGCGCTCAACAAGGTGCTCGGGCTCGACCAGCCCGTGTTCATCCAGTACCTCAGGTTCCTCGGCCGCGTCCTCACCGGGGACTTCGGCAGCTCCCTGATCAGCGGTGAGCCGGTGTTGGCCGAGATCGGCCGGGCACTGCCCGCGACCATCGAACTGTCCCTCGCGGCGCTGCTGTTCGCCGTGGCGCTGGGCATCCCGCTCGGGTACCTCGCCGCGAGCCACCGAGGCCGCTTCCTCGACAACGCCACCGTGATCGGCACGCTCGTCGGCGTCGCGGTCCCGGTGTTCTTCCTCGGCATCCTGCTCAAGCAGGTGTTCGCGCAGGACCTCGCCCTGTTCCCGCCGTCGGGCAGGCAGGACGTGACGATCGACGCGACGCACATCACGAACTTCGCCGTGCTGGACGGCCTGCTCACCCAGGAGTGGGACGCCTCGGCCGACGCGCTGTGGCACCTGGTGCTGCCGGCCATGGCGCTGGGCACGATCCCGCTCGCGGTGATCGTGCGGATCACCCGGGCGTCCGTGCTCGACGTGCTCAACGAGGACTTCGTCCGCACCGCCAACGCCAAGGGCCTCCAGGCGCCGGTCGTGCGGCGCAGGCACGTGCTGCGCAACGCGATGCTGCCCGTGTCCACGACCATCGGCCTGCAAACCGGCCTGCTGCTCGGCGGCGCGGTCCTCACCGAGCGCGTGTTCGTGTGGGGTGGCCTCGGCTCGCTGCTCGCGCAGGGCATCGAACGCCGCGACTACCCGCGCCTCCAGGCGCTGCTGCTGCTCGCGGCGGTGGTGTACGTCCTGGTGAACCTGCTGGTCGACATCTCCTACGCGATCATCGACCCGAGGGTGCGGACGTCATGACGACACTGCTGAAGCGCAAGAAGCGGCGGGTCGACGAGCTGGCCGAGACCGCGGGCACCAGCCTGGCGGCCGACGCGCTCAAGCGCATGGCCCGCAGCCCCGTCGCGATCATCGGCGCGGCGATCGTGCTGCTGTTCGTGGTGCTGTCGGTGGTCGCGCCCTTCATCACGCCCAAGGACCCCTACCAGCGGTACCCGGAGCTGGTGGACGGCCTGCGCGCCGACTTCATCCCGGGCCCGATGCCGGGCTTCCTGCTGGGCAGCGACGAGCTGGGCCGCGACTTCTTCAGCCGGCTGCTGGTCGGCGCGCAGCAGTCGCTGATCGTCGGCGTGGGCGCGACGCTGTTCGGCCTCGTGGTCGGCATGCTGATCGGCGGCGCCGCGGGCGCCTTCGGCGGCTGGGTGGACAGCTGGCTGATGCGGTTCACCGACATCATGCTGTCCATCCCGAGCCTGCTGCTGGCCATCTCGATCGCGGCGCTGGCCAGCCGGGGCAGCCAGACCACGGTGATCATCGCGGTGGCGGTGACCACGGTGCCGATCTTCGCCCGGCTGCTGCGCGGGGCGATGCTGGCGCAGCGGCACAGCGACCACGTCCTGGCGGCGACCGCCCTGGGCGTGAAGCGCAGGACGATCGTGTTCCGGCACATGCTGCCGAACTCGCTCGGCCCGGTCATCGTGCAGGCCACGCTGACCCTGGCGACCGCCATCATCGAGGCCGCGTCGCTGTCGTTCCTCGGGCTCGGCGACCCCGACCCGGACCGCGCGGAGTGGGGCCTGATGCTGGGCAACTCGCAGCGCTGGATCGACGTCCGGCCCGAGCTGGCGTTCTACCCGGCCATCGCGATCATCATCGTGGCGCTCGGGTTCACGCTGCTCGGCGAGTCGCTGCGCGAAGCCCTCGACCCGAAGAACAGGAGGTGATCCTCGGTGGCGATGCTCGAAGTGCGTGACCTGCGCGTGGTGTTCCAGCGCCGTGGCTCCGAACCGTTCAACGCCGTCGACGGCGTCTCCTTCGACGTGGACCCCGGGCAGACCGTGGGCCTGGTCGGGGAGTCCGGCTGCGGCAAGTCCGTGACCTCGCTGGCGATCATGGGCCTGCTGCCCTCGCGGGGCAACAAGGTCACCGGCTCGGTGAAGTTCGAGGGCACCGACCTGCTCAAGCTGAGCAACCGGGAGATGCGGGACCGCCGCGGCCGCGACCTCGGCATGGTCTTCCAGGACCCGCTGTCGTCGCTGAACCCGGTGATCCCGATCGGGTTGCAGGTGACCGAGGTGCTGGAGCGGCACCGCGACATGCCGCGCAAGAAGGCGATGGTGGAGGCGGCCGAGCTGCTGGACAAGGTCGGCATCCCCGACCCCCGGCGGCGGCTGACGGAGTACCCGCACCAGCTGTCCGGCGGGATGCGGCAGCGCGCGCTGATCGCCATCGCGCTGGCGTGCCGGCCCCGGCTGCTCATCGCGGACGAGCCGACCACCGCGCTGGACGTGACGATCCAGGCGCAGATCCTGGCCCTGCTCAAGGAGCTGGTCCGGGACACCGGGACGGCGCTGATCATGATCACGCACGACCTCGGCGTGGTGGCCGGCCTGTGCGACGAGGTCAACGTGCTCTACGCCGGCCGCGTCGTGGAGGAGGCCGAGCGGCACCCGCTGTTCGCCGAGCCGCGGCACCCGTACACCCACGGCCTGCTCGCGTCCATCCCCCGGCTCGACGCCCCGCGCGGCGAGAAGCTCGTGCCGATCAAGGGCTCGGTCTCGGACAACATCCCGTGGGACCAGGGGTGCGCGTTCGCGCCGCGCTGCCCGAACGCGCTGCCGGTGTGCCGCGAGGTGACCCCCGCGCTGGAGCGGGCCGACCTGCGGGCGCTGCGCTGCCACAACCCGGTGCTGCCGGGAACGCCCGCCGCACAGGAGGTGCCCGCATGACCGCGGCTGTCGAGCCGACCGCGACCGGCGACGTGGCCGCGGGCGAGGCGCTGGTGACGGTCGAGGGGCTGAAGGTCCACTTCCCGATCAAGCGCGGCTTCGTGGTGGACCGCACGGTCGGCCACGTCTACGCGGTGGACGGGGTGGACCTGACCATCCGGCGCGGCGAGACCTACGGCCTCGTCGGCGAGTCGGGCTGCGGCAAGTCGACCCTCGGGCGCGGGATGCTGCGCCTGGTCGAGCCCACCGCGGGCCGCGTGGTGTTCGACGGCACGGACCTCGTCGGGCTCAAGGGCGAGTCGCTGCGCAGGATGCGGCGGCGGATGCAGATGGTGTTCCAGGACCCCATGTCATCCCTGGACCCGCGGCAGTCCGTGGAGTCGCTCCTGGTCGAGGGCCTGCGGGCGCACGGGCTGGACAAGGGGCGGGAGGCCACCGGCAAGCGGCTGCGCACGCTGCTGTCGGCGGTCGGCCTGCCCGTCAACTCGCTGCGCAAGTACCCGCACGAGTTCTCGGGCGGTCAGCGGCAGCGCATCGGCATCGCGCGGGCGCTGGCCGTGGAGCCGGACCTCATCATCGCCGACGAGCCGGTGTCCGCGCTGGACGTGTCGGTGCAGGCGCAGGTGGTCAACCTGCTGGAGGACCTCCAGGAGGAGTTCGGCCTCACCTACCTGGTGATCGCGCACGACCTCGCCGTGGTGCGGCACATCTCCGACCGGGTCGGCGTGATGTACCTGGGCGGGCTGGTGGAGGAGGCGACCTCGGACGCCCTGTACGCCCAGCCGCTGCACCCGTACACCAGGGCCCTGCTGTCGGCGATCCCCGTGCCGGACCCGCTGGTGGAGGACCGCCGGGAGCGGATCCTGCTCACCGGCGACCTGCCCTCGCCCGCCAACCCGCCGTCCGGCTGCCGGTTCCACACCCGGTGCCCGTGGCGGCAGCAGACCCGGTGCGACACCGAGCGGCCGGCGCTGCGCGAGGTGGTGCCCGGCCACCGGGTGGCGTGCCACTGGGCGGAGGACATCCTGGCCGGGACGATCAGGCCGCACGAGGTGGAGCCGGTGCTGGTCGAGGAGGAGGGCCTCTCGCCCGACGCCTCGCCGCTCGGCCCGGCCTCGGTGACCGAGGTCCTGAACCCGTAGTCGGGACGGGGGCGCCCCACCCGGGGCGCCCCCCTTTTTTCGCTTGCCCGGCGATGGCGGGCTCCTCCACGATGGCGACCGGTGCCGCGGGTCCACCCGCGGGGGAGGAGCACGTGGTGGAGCACACCTACCGGGTCCTGGTGCGCGGTCGGTTCACCGACCTGGACGACGCCGGCCGGGCCCGGCTGCTGGCGGCGGTCGACCGGCACGACGCGCTCACCAACGGCTTCACCGCCGAGGGCGCGCTGACCTACGACCGGTCGCTGGACTTCTTCAGCTTCCGCGTCGAGCTCCGCGCCGAGGTCGGCCCGGACGAGCGCGCCGTCCGCGACCGGGGCCTGGCCTCGGCCGCCCGCGCCGTCGAGCGCTACGACGTCGACTTCCGCGACCTGCGCGCCTCGGTCACCGACGTGGACCTGATCAAGGTCCGGCGGCCGAAGCGCTGACCGGGGGCGCCTCCCCCCTCGTCGACGCCCCCGGTCCCCCTCACGCCGGCCAGCTCGGCGAGCGACCGAGCAGGCCCACGAGGCGGTCGGTGACGGGCGCGTCCTCCGGCACCCCGACGGGGTGGGCGAACGGGGCGCCCGGACCCCGGACGTCGGGCGTGGTCGGGTAGCGCAGCGCCATCCGGTGCGCGGCGCCGGCCAGCTCGGGGTCCAGGGCGGCGTCGACGCCCAGCGCGCGGCGCAGGTCCCAGGCGTGCACCAGGTTGTCGACGAAGTGCGCGGCCACCAGCTCCCGGGCCGGGCGCGGGCCGAAGCCCGGGAAGACGGCGGTGCGGTCGAGGAAGCCGTCCGCGCGGAACGCGGCGGTCGCCGCGTCGGCGGCGGCCCGGTAGGCGACGAGCGCGTCGTCGCTCGCGGGTCCGCCCGGCGCGGTGCCGAGCGCGGCGGCCGCGAAGCCCGCCGTCACCTCGACCTGGTGGCGCATCAGCTCGCGGACGGTCCAGCCGGCGCACGGCGTGGGCAGGCCCAGGTGCTCCTCGTCCAGCTCCGCCCACAGCTCCAGGGTCAGGTCGAGCGCCGCGCGGTTCAGCTCCAGCAGGTTCATGCTTCCCCCTCAAGTTGTACGAACGATCGTACAATTAGTTTGCCGGGGGTCAAGGGGTTAGCGTGGACGGGTGAAGGTGGACGGGCGGGTGGAGCGCGGCGAGCAGACGCGGCGGCAGATCCTGCGGCGGGCCGCCGAGATCGCGTCGGTCGAGGGCCTGGAGGGCCTGTCGATCGGGCGGCTGGCGACCGAGCTGGAGGTCAGCAAGAGCGGGGTGTTCGCGCACTTCGGGTCGAAGGAGGAGCTCCAGCTCTCGACCGTGCGCGCGGCTGCGGCGATCTTCGTCCGGCAGGTGGTGGACCCGGCGCTGACCGCGCCGCCCGGTCCCGGGCGCCTGGACCTGCTGCTGGACGGCTGGCTGGCCTACTCGGAGGGGCGCACCTTCCCCGGCGGGTGCTTCTTCCACGCGGTGCAGGCCGAGTTCGACGCGCGGCCCGGCCGGGTGCGCGACCAGGTCGCCGAGCTGGGCGCCCGGTGGCACGGGCTGATCAGGGACACGGCCGCGGCCGTGCCCGGGGTGACCGACCCGGACCAGCTGGCGTTCGAGCTGATCGCGTTCCTGGAGCTGGCCAACACCCGGTCCGTCCTGCACGACGACCCGCGCGCCTACGACCGGGCCCGCGCGGCCGTGCGGAGCCGACTGGCCCCGCTGTCGGCCGCCGGATCCTGATCCCGCCGGCCCGCGCTGTCGGCCGCCGGGTCCGAATCCCACCGGGTCCGAATCCCACCGGCCCGCGCCGGAGCGGAACCCGGGCGGTTCCCGGCCGCCCGAGGGCGGCCGGGAACGACGGTGACCGCTACCGGTTGGCCCGGTTCAGCGCCGAGACCACCGCGCGCAGCGAAGCCGACACCGTGGAGCTGTCGATCCCCACGCCCCACAGCACGCGGTCGGTCACCGCGCACTCCAGGTACGCGGCCGCCCGCGCGTCGTCGCCCGACGACAGCGCGTGCTCCGAGTAGTCGAGGACCCGGACGTCGTACCCGATCGTGGCCAGGGCGTCCACGAACGCGGCGATCGGGCCGTTGCCCGTGCCGGTGATCTCCTGCGTCTCGCCGTCGACCACCACGACGGCCGTGATCCGCTCGTGGCCGCTGCCGTCGCCGGAGACCTTCTGGCGCAGCAGCCTCAGCGGGGCCGTCGGGTCCAGGTACTCGGTGGAGAACGCGTCCCACATGTCCTTCGGGCTGATCTCGCCGCCGTTGGTGTCGGTGACCTCCTGGATGACCCGGGAGAACTCCACCTGCAACCGCCGGGGCAGGTCCAGGTGGTGCTCGGTCTTCATCAGGTACGCCACGCCGCCCTTGCCGGACTGCGAGTTGACCCGGATGACCGCCTCGTAGGTGCGCCCGACGTCCTTCGGGTCGATCGGCAGGTACGGGACCTCCCACGGGAAGTCGTCCACGTGCTGCCCGGCGTCCTTGGCCGCGTCCTCCAGGGCCTCGAAGCCCTTCTTGATCGCGTCCTGGTGCGAGCCGGAGAACGCGGTGAACACCAGGTCGCCGCCGTACGGGTGCCGCTCGGCCACGGGCAGCTGGTTGCAGTACTCGACCGTGCGGCGGATCTCGTCGATGTCGGAGAAGTCCACCTGCGGGTCGACGCCCTGGCTGAACAGGTTCATGCCCAGCGTCACCAGGCACACGTTGCCGGTGCGCTCGCCGTTGCCGAACAGGCAGCCCTCGATGCGGTCCGCGCCCGCCAGGTAGCCCAGCTCGGCCGCCGCCACGCCGGTGCCCCGGTCGTTGTGCGGGTGCAGCGACAGGATGATCGACTCGCGGCGCGCCAGGTTCCGCGACATCCACTCGATCGAGTCGGCGTACACGTTCGGCGTGGCCATCTCGACGGTCGCGGGCAGGTTGATGATCAGCGGCTTCTCGGGCGTCGGCCGGATCACCTCCGAGACCGCGTCGCAGACCTCCAGCGCGTAGGACAGCTCGGTGCCGGTGTAGGACTCGGGGGAGTACTCGTACCGGAACTCGGTCTCCGGGTACAGCCGCTCCTGCTCCAGCGCGAACCGCGCCGCGTCGGTGGCGATCTTCTTGACGCCCTCGCGGTCGGCCTTGAACACCACGCGCCGCTGGAGCACCGAGGTGGAGTTGTAGAAGTGCACGATCGCCCTGGGCGCGCCGCGCAGCGCCTCGAACGTCCGGGTGATCAGCTCGGGCCGGCACTGGGTCAGCACCTGGACGGTCACGTCCGGCGGGACGGCGCCGTCCTCGATGATCTCGCGGACGAAGTCGAAGTCGGTCTGCGAGGCGGCCGGGAAGCCGACCTCGATCTCCTTGTAGCCCATCCGCACCAGCAGGTCGAACATCTTGCGCTTGCGCGCGGGCGACATGGGGTCGATCAGCGCCTGGTTGCCGTCGCGCAGGTCGACCGCGCACCACAGGGGCGCCTTCTCGATCCGCCTGGTCGGCCAGGTGCGGTCGGGCAGGTCGACGACCTCCACGACCTCGTGGAAGGGCCGGTAGCGGTGGACGGGCATCGAGGTGCCGCGCTGCGGGTTCCAGGCGGGCGCGCCCTCGACCGGGCGGGCCGGGGTGCGGATGCGGCTGGTCCCGGAGGTGTAGGCGTCGGGGCTGCTGGTCATGACGGGGCTTCTCCTGCTGGTCGTGGGGTGAACGACCGGCGGCAACACTCGGTCCCGCGACGGGGGGCCGGTCTGGTCAGACCCCGTCACGGCGGCGAAGCAGGAGGCCGCGTGCCATGTCGACTAGGTTAACCACATCGCCGGGTGACGTGGAACCGAGCGCCCAGATGGTGGAACTTCACCCGGAGGAGTTTCACTCGATCGTGGCGAGGGCAATCTCTTGACATGTCCAGATGGCGAACCTCAACGCGCAGCGGCAGCTACACCGCTGCCCGGGTGATCCACGGTGTTGGCGCCGTGTTCGCGCTCATCGAGGTCATCTACATCCTGATGAACCTCTTTGGGGCGAATCCGGCCAACGCGCTCTTCAAGTTCATCCAGCAGTTGGCCGAGCCGCTCGCGTTGTTCTTCCCCGGCCTGTTCCAGCTGGGCAACGCGAACCTCGACCTCATCGTCAACTACGGCCTGGCGGCGATCTTCTGGCTCGTCGTCGCCAACCTGCTCGCGAGGGTCGTCGCCCGGTAATCCGGGTCCGAACCGACCGCGAGCACGTCTTGGGCTCCCGCCGCCCTCCCCCCTGCGGCGGGAGCCCTCGGCGTTTTCCCGGACCGCGGGGAAATGGCCGCCAGAACAAACGGCCGCCGGAACAAACGGCCGCCGGAACAACGGCTACCGCGAATGGGGTCACCCGAAAGCCGGGCGACCCCATTCGCCCGTGAACGCCGTTTCGGCCAGCGGTTTGCGCACGCGCTCCCGCCGCTCCCGGGCGGCCAGGTCCACCGGCAGTGCGTCGGGGTCCCCGAGCACCCCGACCGCGACCACCACGACCGGCCGCACGTCCTCCGGGATGCCGAAGGCGGTCCGCAGCTCCTCCGGTGAGAACCCGCCCACCTGGTGCGTGACCAGCCCGAGTTCGACGGCCTGGAGCACCAGGTTCTGCACCGCCAGCCCCAGCCCGAACTCCGCGTTCGGCAGCGGCCCGCGCTCGTCGGCCGCCACCACCGCGCCCACCAGCAGCACCGAGGCGCGCCCCGCCCACGTCCGGTTGCCGGGCCGCAGCGCCCCGAAGATCCGCTCGAACGTGTCGTCCCCGCGGTACCCGACGAGGAACCGCGCGGGCTGGGTGTTGCCGTGCGAGGCCGCCCACCGGGCCGCCTCCAGCAGCAGCCGGACCACCTCGGGCGCCACCTCGGCCGTCGCGTCGAACGCCCGGGGGCTCCACCGGGCGGCGATCAGGGGGTTGAGGTCCATCAGATCGCGTACCTCCAGGCCGTGATCGCGTACGCGCCGAACCAGGCGCCGAACACCGACAGGCCGACCAGCACCACCACCACGGTGGAGGTGCGCCGCCGCGCCAGCGCCAGGGCCACCGGCACGAGCAGCGTGAACGCGGGCAGCAGCAGCCGCGCCTTGGAGTTCATCAGCCCGTTCGACCCGAGGTCCATGACCAGCACCCCCGCCCCGTACACCACCAGCGGCCACTCCAGCCCGCGCCGCAGGCCCAGCGCCACCAGCCCCAGCGCCACCACCAGGAACCACACCGTGGCCAGCTCCAGCACCGACCGCGGGTCGCCCAGGACGAGCAGCGCGAACTTCCCGGTGGCCGCCCCGCCGTCGAACCGCGAGTCCCAGCCGGCCCGCTGCACCGCGAACCAGCCGTCCCAGCGCCCGGTCACCACCGCGACGTAGGCGAGGTAGCCCGCCAGCCCGAGCGGCGCGAGCGCCCCGCCCACCCAGGGCCGCCACCCGTCGCGGCGCTGCCAGACCGCCAGCGCCGCCGCCGCGCACACCGCCAGCACCAGCGCGCCCGCCGTGGGCCGCACCAGCCCCGCGCCCGCGCAGCACAGCCCGGCCGGCAGCCAGCGCCGCTCCACCACGCCGACCAGCGACCACGCCGCCAGCGCGCAGAACGTCGCCTCCGAGTACGTCATGGACAGCACCACGGCCATCGGCGACGCCGCGAACAGCACGACCAGCACCAGCCCGGCCCGCAGCGACCCGCCGAACACCGAGGAACCCAGCCGCGCCAACCCGTGGGCGCAGACCAGCCCGCTGACCAGGCTCACCGCGAACGCCGCGCCCACCGTCCCCACGCCCGGCAGCGCGTCGACCCACCGCACCAGGGCCGGGTAGCCGGGGAAGAAGGCCAGCGGCGTCTCCGCCGAGCGGCGCCCGAACGCGTCCACCAGGCCGCCGGGCACGCCCCCGTACCCGCCGCCGGCGATGCCCAGGAACCACTGCCCGTCCCACGAGGTGAGCGCCTTGGTGACGTCCCTGTCCCACCGGTCGGCCATCAGCCGCAGCGCCAGCAGGCCCAGCTCCCGGACCAGCAGGAACAGTGCCGCGGGCGCCAGGAACAGCACCGCCCGGTGTCTGGCCGCCCGAGCCAGCCGCTCGCGCGGCGACGACGCGTCCTCCGGCTCCACGTGCACGGCCTCCAGGGTTGCCACGGCGACGAGCGTAGTGGGGGTCACGGTGCCCGCTGTCCACTCCTCGGGCCGGGTACTCTCCCGAAGAACTGGGCTTTCGCACCTGGGAGGAGAGGTCCTGTGGCGCTCGTCGTCCAGAAGTACGGCGGTTCCTCGGTGGGAAGCGCCGAGCGGATCAAACGGGTGGCCGAGCGCATCGTCGCGACCCGGAAGGCGGGCAACGACGTCGTCGTCGCCGTGTCCGCGATGGGCGACACGACCGACGAGCTGCTCGACCTCGCGCGCCAGGTGTCCCCGGTGCCGCCCGCCCGCGAGATGGACATGCTGCTCACCTCCGGCGAGCGGATCTCCATGTCCCTGCTGGCGATGGCGATCAGCTCGCTGGGCGCCGAGGCGCGCTCCTACACCGGCTCGCAGGCCGGCGTGATCACCACGTCCGTGCACGGCAAGGCGCGCATCATCGACGTGACGCCCAGCCGCATCCAGGACGCGCTGGCCGAGGGCGCCATCGCCATCGTCGCGGGCTTCCAGGGCGTCAGCCAGGACAGCAAGGAGATCACCACGCTCGGCCGCGGCGGCACCGACACCACCGCGGTGGCGCTGGCGGCCGCGCTGAAGGCCGACGTCTGCGAGATCTACACCGACGTGGACGGCGTGTTCAGCGCCGACCCGCGCATCGTGCCGAACGCCAAGCGGCTGGAGACCATCACCTACGAGGAGATGCTCGAGATGGCGGCGAGCGGGGCCAAGGTGCTCATGCTCCGCTGCGTCGAGTACGCCCGTCGGTACGGCGTCCCCGTGCACGTCCGATCCTCGTTCAGCAACAAGCCCGGGACCATCGTGTCCGGGTCAGTGGAGGACCTTCCCGTGGAACAGGCGATGATCACCGGCGTCGCGCACGACCGGTCCGAGGCCAAGGTGACCGTGACCGCGGTCCCCGACCTGCCCGGCATGGCGGCGCGGATCTTCCGCGTCGTGGCCGAGGCGGAGCTCGACATCGACATGGTCGTGCAGAACGTGTCACAGGCCGTGTCGGGCCGCACCGACGTGACGTTCACCCTGCCGAAGGACGACGG
This sequence comes from Saccharothrix sp. BKS2, assembly GCF_047689505.1. Classification (NCBI taxonomy): domain Bacteria; kingdom Bacillati; phylum Actinomycetota; class Actinomycetes; order Pseudonocardiales; family Pseudonocardiaceae; genus Saccharothrix; species Saccharothrix sp. BKS2. The sequence goes on from NZ_JAUQOL010000002.1 coordinate 543,672, forward strand.
CCCCCGCGCCGTGGCCGTGCTGGAGAAGGCGCGCGAGGAGATCGGCTTCGACCAGGTGCTCTACGACGAGCACGTGGGCAAGGTCTCGCTGGTCGGCGCGGGCATGCGCTCGCACCCCGGCGTGACCGCCCAGTTCTGCGAGGCCCTGGCTTCGGCCGGGGTGAACATCGAGATCATCTCCACCTCGGAGATCCGGATCTCGGTCATCTGCCGCGACACGCAGCTCGACGACGCCGTGCGCGCCCTGCACGACGCCTTCGAGCTGGGCGGCGACGAGGAGGCCGTGGTGTACGCGGGGAGCGGGCGATGAGCACTGGTCCTGTCCTGGCGCTGGTCGGCGCCACCGGTGCCGTGGGCACCGTCATGATCGACATCATCAACGGCCGGGAGTCCGTGCCGTGGGGTGAGGTCCGGCTGGTCGCGTCGCCGCGGTCGGCGGGCAAGAAGATCACCGTGCGCGGCGAGGAGCTGACCGTCCTGGCGCTCGCGCCCGAGGTGTTCGACGGCGTCGACGTCGCCATGTTCGACGTGCCGGACGCGGTGTCCGCGGAGTGGGCCCCGGTCGCGGTGGCGCGCGGCGCGGTCGCGGTGGACAACTCGGCGGCGTTCCGGATGGACCCCGAGGTGCCGCTGGTGGTGCCCGAGGTCAACGCGGACGAGGTCGTCAACCGGCCCAAGGGCATCATCGCCAACCCGAACTGCACCACGCTGTCGATGATGGCGGCGCTGGGCGCGCTGCACCGCGAGTACGAGCTGCGCGAGCTGGTCGTGGCCTCGTACCAGGCGGCGTCCGGCGGCGGGCAGGAGGCGATCGACCGCCTGTACGCGGAGGTCTCGGCGCTGGCGGGCAAGGAGGTCGGCGTCCGGGCGGGCGACGTGCGGGAGGTGCTGGACGCGGCGGGCCTGCCGGTGTCCGACTCGCCGTTCCCCGCGCCGCTGGCGCTCAACGTGGTGCCGTGGGCCGGGTCCCTGAAGGACGAGGGGTGGACCAGCGAGGAGCTGAAGGTCCGCAACGAGTCCCGCAAGATCCTCGGCATCCCGGACCTGAAGGTGTCGGCGACCTGCGTGCGCGTGCCCGTGGTGACCACGCACTCGCTGGCGGTGCACGCCACGTTCGCCCGCGAGGTGACCGTGGAGGAGGCGCACAAGCTGTTCTCGGCGCAGCCCACCGTGGTGCTGGTGGACGACCCGGCGGAGAAGCGGTTCCCGACGCCGGCGGACGTGGTGGGCGAGGACCCCACGTACGTGGGTCGGGTGCGGCAGGCGCTGGACTTCCCGAACACGCTGGACTTCTTCGTGTGCGGGGACAACCTGCGCAAGGGCGCGGCGCTGAACACCTACGAGATCGCGGAGGAGCTGGCGACCAGGCTCTGAGGTCCTCCGTCGAACGCCCCCGCGCCTCCCGGCGCGGGGGCGTTCGCGCGTTCGCGGGCAGGTAGGTTCATGACCATGGCTGAGGTGGTGCTCGCGATCGACCTGGGTACGACGGCGACCAAGGTCATCGCGGTCGACCGGCACGCGGGCGTGGTGACGTCCGCGGAGCACGGCTACCCGATGCGCACGACGCCCTCCGGCGAGGCGACCCACGACCCGGACGAGGTGCTCAACGCCGCGTTGACCGGGTTGCGGGAGGTCGCCGCGCAGGGGCACGACGTGCGCGCCCTGGCGTTGACCGGGGCCATGCACACGCTGCTCGGCCTGGGGCCCGACGGCCGCCCGGTGACGCCCTCGCTGAGCTGGGCCGACAACCGCGCCGTCGAGCAGACCGCCCGGTTGCGCGGCACCGAGGCGGGCCTGGAGCTGCACCGCGCCACCGGCACCCCGGTCCACACCATGTCGCCGCTGGTCAAGCTGGCCTGGTTCGCCGAGCGGGGGTTCGCCGCCGACCGGTGGTGCGGGTTGAAGGACTACGTCGCGGCCAGGCTCATCGGGCGGCTGGCCACCGAGCACTCGTCCGCCTCGGCCACCGGCCTGATGGACCTGCGGTCGCTGGCCTGGCACCCCGGCGCGCTGGCGTACGCGCGGGTGACCGCGGACCGGCTGCCGGAGCTGCACGCGCCCACCGACTGGTTCCCGCTCGTCCTCGACGTGCCCGGCCTGGTGCGCGGCACCCCGGTCGTGCTCGGCGGCGGCGACGGGCCGCTGGCCAACCTCGGGGTCGGCGCGGTGGTGCCGGGCGTGGCCGCGGTGTCGCTGGGCACCAGCGGCGCGCTGCGGGTGGTCCGCGACCAGCCGGGCGTGGACGCCGGGGGCCGGGTCTTCTGCTACGCCATCGCCGACGGCCTGTGGGTGCTGGGCGGCGCGGTGAGCAACGGCGGCGTGGTCGCGCAGTGGGCCGCGGAGACGTTCGGGGCCGACGTCGTGACGCTGCTGGAGGAGGCCGCCGCGGTGCCGGTGGGCGCGGCGGGCGTGACGGCCCTGCCGTACCTGCTGGGTGAGCGCGCGCCGTGGTGGGACCCGGACGCGTCGTCGGTCGTGGTCGGGCTGCGGCGCGAGCACGGGCGCGCCGAGGTGACCCGGGCGCTGGTGGAGGGCGTGGCGCAGCAGTTGGCGCTGGTGCTGGACGCGGTGCGGTCGGTGGCGGACGTGCACGCGGTGCGGGTGACCGGGGGCGCGTTCCGCAGCGACCTGTGGGCGACCGTGCTGGCCTCGGCGCTGGGGCTGGAGCTGGAGGTCGCGGAGGACAGTGAGGGGTCGGGCGTGGGCGCGGCGCTGCTGGGGTGGCGGGCGCTGGGCGAGCTGTCTTCCCTGACCTCGGCGGCGGACCTGGTCAAGCCGACCAAGGTGATCCGGCCGGACGAGGGGGCGGTGCGGTACTACGCGGCGGCCCGTCCCGGGGTGGAGCGCCTCTACCGGGCGCTGCGCGAGCTGGTGTAGCGCCGGGGCGCTCGGTCACCTGCCGTTCGACGACCGGGGTCGGTTGGGAATTCCGATCAGGACGTCTTTGCCCAGGTGTTCCTTGATGAGGTAGACCAGCCGGGGTCCGTCGATGAGTTCTATCCGGCCGTGCTCACGGGCCTTCTGCTCGCACCCGGAGGCGAACCACGAGGTGGTGACCAGGACACCCCGGCCCGCCTTCTTCTCCTCCATCGCGCCCGCGAGCTCGCGGATGTGGCTCACCCCGACCACTTTGCTGTACCGCTTGGCCTGGACGATGCTCAAGCCGCCGACCAGTGGGTCACGCCGCACTATCACGGCGTCGACGCCGTCGTCCTTGCTCTGCTCGGTGGTCCAGCCCTCGGCGCCCTGCGCCTCGAAGACCTGACGCACCAGGTGCTCGAAGTTGGTCGGCGACATGTCCATCAAGTCCGGACGTGTGTCCAGCGTCGAGACGGCGTCCAAGCCGTCCACGAACTTGTACTTGGTCAGGTCGAAATCGATGATCGGCTGGATCGGTTCCAATTCGTACGGGTGGTTGGACACGATCGCCTTCAAACCGCGCACGCATGCCGCCGGGTCCACGCGACGCAGGTTCCCATCCGGGGGAAAATCCTCCCGGAGGACCTCCAGGCTCAGGATGCACGGGTATTCCTGTTCGCCGGTGGCCGGGTTGATGGCGTGCACGTGTCCGTTGAACCCGATCGAGTGCAACGCGGGGTCGGCGTTGAAGAGGTCGCGCAGGCACAACAGCGCCACCTGGCTCACGACGCCGCGGTAGCGCTCGGCCACCTCTTTGGCCTTCCGCGGGATCTCCCGCGTCTCGTCCTTGGTGGGCAGGTAGCGGTAGGAAGCCGTGGTCGGCACCACGTCTCGGGGCGGCAGTTCACAACGCACCACAGCCTGTTCCGACCGCGGGTTGTAAGTCACCTCGTACCCGCGTGGAAACCCCTTGGGCAGTGGAACACCCGCGAGCACCTTCGAGAGGTACCGCTCGACGTGCTCCTTCTGCCGATCCCCCACTCCCCGCCGGAAGCGCTCGACCTGGTCGTTGTGCCGGGTGGCACCCCGCCGGAGCCCTTCCTCCTCGGCGGCGTGGAGCGCCCGCAGCTCGACGACCCGGCGTTGTCGCGCCAACTCCGCTGCCCGGGAGCGCTCGACGTCCTGATCGAACCGGATCTTCGCCCCGGCGAGCTTGTTCTCGTACCGGGTTCGGGAGCCCGGTAGGCGGAACGGCCCCCTCGGGGGAGCAGGGGCGTAGTCCTCCCACCGCGGAGCCCGGACGGGGTCGGACCACTCGCCGAGGTCGAGAACGGGCACCTCGGGGGTCACCCGCATCCGACCCCAGTCCGGTGCTGCCGAGCGGTCCACCCCGGTGACCAGGAAGCCGCTCAAGACATCGATCCTGTCCTGGAGCCCGGCCGTCCTCTCCTCAGCGTCTCGGGCGCACTGCTCGGCGTGCTGCCGCTTCCTCTCCTTGTCCTCGGCCGCGCGTTGCCGTTCTGCCGCCGCCCGTGCCCGTTCGGCTTCTTTGGCGAGTTGTTGTGCCGTCTTCCCCGATCCTGTCGACCCGTGTCCGGTACGCGCCACGATCAACCCCCGCATCCCTCGGTCGCCGGCTATCGAGCGTAGGGAAAACCATCAAGAAATCGCCCTGGGCTGTTCGGGTGGTTGTCGGGGAGGACGTAGCGGGCCAAGTTGTCACGTAACGGTGCCAGGTCTACTTCTTGGTAAACCGGTCGGTGGATGTCTAACCCGATCGGGTTGTGGCGATCGGCTTTACCGGGCGCGATGGCCACCCCAGCGTCATGACCGGCCTGGTCAAGGCGATCCGGCCGGACGAGGGGCGGTGCGGCACTACGCGGGCACCCGACGCGGCGCCCGTCGGCATCAGGCCACGACCGCCCGATCCGCCACCCCCCGTCGCTCCAGCAGCAGCGCCACCACCGCGATCGCCACCGCGCCCGCGCCCACCGCCGCGAACCCCCACCCCGGCGTGGAGCGGTCGATCACGAACCCGGTGAACGGCTGCCCCACCGCCACCCCCAGCGTCATCGCGGACCCCTGCAACCCCAGCGCCACCCCCCGCGCGGACGCGGGCGCGAACCGGGTGATCGCCTCGCCGGTCGCGGTGACGACCGGCGCGCACAGCAGGTTCACCGGCGCCACCGCCAGGGCCAGCAGCCACGGCGAGCCGGTGAACAGCCCGATCGGCACGGCCAGCAGCCCCATCGAGCCCATCAGCACCCACAGCGGCGGCACGCGCGGCAACCCGCCGTAGACGAAGCCGCCGACCAGCGACGCCGCGCACATCACCGCGACCAGCGCCCCCGTCCACGAGGTCAGGCCCAGCTCGCGCATGGACGCCACCACGGCGACCTCGACCCCGGCGATGACGAGGATCGACCCGCCCGCGCTGATCAGCACGCCGAGCAGCCGCCCGTCGAGCCACCGCCGGACCGGCACGCGCGCCCCGTCCTCGTCCCGGTGCCGCACCGGCGGGTCCACCACCCACAGCACCACCCCGGACACCACCATCGCCGCGCCGATCGACCACATCGCGGTGCGGCCGGAGCCCTGCGTCACCACCGCCACGCCCAGCGCCGGGCCGGCCATGAACGCGACCTCGACCGCCATGGAGTCCATCGCCAGCGCCGTGCGCCGGTGCTCCTCGGGCACCAGCGCGGTGAGGACCTGCCGCCCCAGCGACATCAGCGGCAGCACGGTCGTGCCGCTGAGCAAGCACGTGACCAGCAGCAGCCGGTAGTCCAGCCCCGGCGCGACGAACCAGAAGACGCCCTCGGTGACGATCGACACGGACAGCATCGCCCGCAGCCCGCGCCGGTCGACCAGCCGACCCATCAGCGGCGAGCCGATCGCCATGCCGATGGTGCTCGCGGCCCCGACCAGGCCCGCCGCGCCGTAGCCGCGCTCCAGGCCGAGCAGCACGTGCATGGTGATCGTCATGCCCGCCGCCGTCGCCGGTACGCGCGCGACCAGCATCAACAGCAGGAAAGAGGGGACGCGTCGGGTCCGCAGGACGGTGAGGTAGGGGGCGACGTTCACGTGGTCATCTTCACCCGACCGGGCAAGGACTTTAACGGTTCGTTTTCTTGACTGATTCAAAATAACGTGGTGGAGTGGTGGGGCCATGACCCCAGGACCTCGTGAGCTGCTCAAGGACGCCGGGCTGCGCGTGACCGCGCCCCGGCTCGCGGTGCTCGACTGGCTCGCGGAACACCCGCACGCCACGGCCGACCAGGTCGCCGAGGGCGTGCGGGCGAGGTTGGGCGCCGTGTCCACGCAGGCCGTCTACGACGTGCTGAACGCGTGCGCGCGGGCCGGGTTGTTGCGCCGGATCGAGCCCGCCGGTTCCCCGGCGCGCTACGAGACGCGGACCGGCGACAACCACCACCACCTCGTGTGCCGGGCGTGCGGGCGCACCGCGGACGTCGACTGCGTCCACGGCTCCGCGCCCTGCCTGGAGCCCGCGTCCGCGGAGGGCTTCGCCGTGGACGAGGCCGAGATCCTGTTCTGGGGGCTCTGCCCCGACTGCCAGGGGCAAGGGCGCTGACTGCCGCACCCCACAAAAGGAGCTGGAAGCGTGACCCAAGCGCGTCACACCACGAACAACGCGGGCATCCCGGTCGCCAGTGACGACCACTCGCTGACCCTCGGCGCCAACGGGCCGATCCTGCTGCAGGACCACTACCTCATCGAGAAGAACGCCCAGTTCAACCGCGAGCGGGTGCCCGAGAGGGTCGTGCACGCGAAGGGCGGCGGCGCGTTCGGCCACTTCGAGACGACCGCGGACGTCAGCCGCTTCACCAAGGCCGCGCTGTTCCAGCCGGGCGCGCGGACGGAGGCGCTGCTGCGCTTCTCGACCGTGGCCGGCGAGCTGGGGTCGCCCGACACCTGGCGCGACCCGCGCGGCTTCGCGCTGAAGTTCTACACGGAGCAGGGCAACTACGACCTCGTCGGCAACAACACGCCGGTGTTCTTCCTGCGCGACCCGATCAAGTTCCCGGACTTCATCCGGTCCCAGAAGCGCCGCGCCGACACCGGCCGCCGCGACCACGACATGCAGTGGGACTTCTGGACCCTCCAGCCGCAGACCGCGCACCAGGTCACCTGGCTGATGGGCGACCGGGGCATCCCGAAGACCTGGCGCCACCAGAACGGCTACGGCTCGCACACCTACCTGTGGGAGAACGCGGCCGGCGAGAAGTCCTGGGTCAAGTACCACTTCAAGACCGACCAGGGCATCGAGAACCTCACCTCGGAGGAGGCCGCGAGGATCGCCGGCGAGGACGCCGACGCCCACCGCGCCGACCTGTGGCACGCGATCGAGCGCGGCGAGTTCCCGTCCTGGACGCTGCACGTCCAGGTCATGCCGTACGCGGACGCCGCGACCTACCGGTTCAACCCGTTCGACCTGACCAAGGTGTGGCCGCACGGCGACTACCCGCTGATCGAGGTCGGCAGGCTGGTGCTGGACCGGAACCCGGCGGACTACTTCGCCGAGATCGAGCAGGCCGCGTTCGAGCCGACCAACCTGGTGCCGGGCATCGGCCCGTCGCCGGACAGGATGCTGGTCGGCCGGATGTTCTCCTACCCGGACGCCCACCGGTACCGCATCGGCGCGAACTACAACGAGCTGCCGGTGAACCGGCCGAAGTCGCCGGTGCACTCGTACTCCAAGGACGGCGCGATGCGGTTCGCCAACGCGGTCGACCCGGTGTACGCGCCCAACTCCTACGGCGGCCCGCACGCCTCCGCCGCGGCGGCCGGCGAGGTCACCACGACCTACGGCGTCGAGGACGAGGCCGTGCGCGCGGCCTACCGGTTGCACGCCGAGGACGACGACTTCGGCCAGGCGGGCACGCTGATCCGCGAGGTCATGGACGAGGCCCAGCGCGAGCGCCTGGTGCGGACCGTGGTCGCGCACGCGTCCAACGGGGTGTCCGAGCCGGTGCTGGAGCGCGTCTTCGGGTACTGGCGCAGCATCGACAAGGAGACCGGCGACAAGATCGCCGCCGCCTTCGGCAAGTGATCCACCACGAGCCCGGCAACTAGCCCTGCCAGGTGAGGCCGCCCGGATCCGGTACCGGGCGGCCTCTTGGCGTTCCCGGCAGGCGTTCCCGCGGCCGCCGTGCGGGAAGCCGAACCGGCACGGCGTCCCGCGACGTCGTGCCGGGTGCGGTGGCCGGTGCGGTGCGGCCGGGTGCGGTGCGGTGGCCGGTCCGGTGCGGTCCCGGTCCGGCCGGGTCCGGTGGCTAGGCCGTCTCCTGCACGTCCTGCCGCGCGTTGGCCAGGGCCAGCCCGGTGCGCAGGGAGCCCACCGCCTCGGCCACGGCCTCCCGGAACACCCCGCCGACCCCGAGGATGTTGGCGTACCCGTGGAACAGCCCGGGGTGCCGCCGCAGCACCACCGGCACGCCCTGCTCGGCCAGCTTCGCGGCGAACGCCTCGCCCTCGTCGCGCAGCGGGTCGAACCCGGCCGTCGCCAGGTAGGTCGGCGGCAGGCCGCTCAGGTCCTCCGCCAGCAGCACCGACAGCCTCGGGTCGGTGTGCGATTCGCGCGAGGGCGCGTAGTGGTCCAGGAACCAGTCCATCTTCTCGTCGGTGAGGAAGAACCCGCGGCCGAACAGGTCGCGCGACCGCCGCCGCACCGAGGCGTCCACCGCCGGGTAGAACAGCAGCAGGAACACCGGCTTGACCTCGCCCGCCTCCAGCGCGGTCACCGCGGCCAGGTTCCCGCCCGCGCTGTCGCCGCCCAGGGCGATGCGCCGCGCGTCGACCTTGAGCTCCCCGGCGTGCGCCACCGCCCACTCGAACGCGGTGCGCGCGTCGTCCGCGGCGGCCGGGAACGGGTGCTCGGGCGCGAGCCGGTAGTCCACCGCCAGCACCCGCACACCGCCCTCGACGGCCAGGAACCGGCACAGGTTGTCGTGGCTGTCGAGGTCGCCGCTGACCCACCCGCCGCCGTGGTAGAAGACCAGCAGCGGCGAGCCCTCGGGCAGGCCCGTCGGCTCGTAGAACCGGGCCCCGACGCCGCCCGCGGACAGCGCGCGCACCGCCACGCCGTCGATCACCGGCCCGCACACCAGCTGGTTGCTGCGGGTCAGCCCGAGGCGGTTCTCCGCGGGCGACGTGGTCCGCCAGTCCTCCCCGCTGAGCTGCTGCAACCGCAGCAGGAGCTGGGCCTCGGGGTGCAGCCGCTGGCCGTCCACGGTGATCGGCCGGCCGGCGACCAGCCGCCGCAGGGGAGCGGGCAGCCCGAACGCGAAGCGCAGGGCGCCGGCGAGGACGCCGGAGGGCACGGATTCGGCGAGCTTCGACATGAGAACCACGTTACTAGCGGGTAGGCCCGTAGGCGAGGAGTGGACCTCGACCTAGGTCGAAGTGGCAGTATCGGTCACCATGACGGTCACCGTGGTGGGCATCGGCGGCTCGCTCCGCCCCAACTCGCAGTCCGAGCGCGCCATGCGCATCGCGCTCGCCGGCGCGGCCGAGGCGGGCGCCAAGACCATCGAGGTCTGCGGGCCGGACCTGGTGCTGCCGTTCTACGACCCGGCGGTCCCCGAGCGCGCGCACAACGCCGACCGGCTGGTCGAGGCCCTGCGCGTGGCCGACGGCGTGGTGCTGGTCTCGCCCGGCTACCACGGCACGGTGTCCGGCCTGGTCAAGAACGCCCTGGACTACGTCGAGGACCTGCGCGGCGACGGCCGCCCGTACCTGGACGGCCGGGCGGTCGGCTGCGTGGCCACGGCCATGGGCTGGCAGGCGTCGGTGACCACGCTGACCGCGCTGCGGTCGATCGTGCACGCCCTGCGCGGCTGGCCCACGCCCCTGGGCGCGGCGGTCAACTCGCAGGAGGTCGACTTCGACGCCGACGGCGGCTGCTCGGCGCCCTCGGTGGCCGACCAGCTCCGCACGATCGGGCGACAGGTGACCGAGTTCGCCGTGTCGAGGGCCGACTGAGGGGGTAGGACTTCCCCGAGGGCGTGAGCTGCCGCACCACCCGGTGTGGAACGGCGCCGGCCGGGTGTTGGAACTATTCGCGGGACCAACCACCAGCTCAGAGGAGAGCGTCAGATGCAGGTGCTCTACACGGCGGAAGCCGTCGCGGTCGGCGACGGGCGCAACGGCGAGGTCCGGTCGTCGGACGGCGTGCTCGACGAGCAGCTGGCGACGCCGAAGGAGCTGGGCGGTCCCGGTGGCGACAAGACCAACCCGGAGCAGCTGTTCGCGGCCGGTTACGCGGCCTGCTTCCACAGCGCGCTGAAGGTCGCCGCCGGCCAGGCGAAGGTCCGGCTCGGCGAGACGAGCATCACCGCGAAGGTGGACCTGGGCCGCGACGAGACCGGCGGCTTCCGGCTCGGCGTGGCGCTCGTCGCCCACCTCCCGGGGGTCGAGCAGGACCAGGCCGACCAGCTGGTCGCCGCGGCGCACCGGATCTGCCCGTACTCCAACGCCACTCGCGGCAACATCGAGGTGGCCGTCACCGCCACCGTCTGAAGGAGGCGTCAGGCAATGAGCAAGAGCCCGATCACCAGCTCGCTGTCCGAGTCCGACAAGGCCGCGGTGGGAGCGGTCCTGCAGGCCACCCTGGTCGACCTGATCGACCTGTCGCTGGTCGCCAAGCAGGCGCACTGGAACGTGGTCGGCAAGAACTTCCGCAGCGTCCACCTCCAGCTCGACGAGCTGGTGACCACCGCGCGGACCTACACCGACGAGGTGGCCGAGCGGGCCGCCGCGCTCGGCATCTCGCCGAACGGCAAGGCCGGGACGGTGGCCGCGGGCTCGGGCGTGCCCGAGTTCCCGGACAACTGGCTGCGGGAGGCCGACGTCGTCGCGGCGGTCGTGACCGCCCTCGCCACGCTGATCGAGCGGCTGCGCGCGCGGATCGACGAGGTCGACAAGGCCGACCTGGTCAGCCAGGACCTGCTGATCGAGATCACCAGGAACCTGGAGCAGGCGCACTGGATGTGGCAGGCCCAGCAAGCCTGACCCCGAGCGGCGGAGCGCGGCCACCGGGACGACCCGGTGGCCGCGCCGCGCTCCGCGGAGTTCCCCGGTGGCCCACTCCCGGGCCACCGGGGAACTCCTCAGCCCAGCACGCGCCGCACGAACGCGACCTCGGCCGCGGTCTGCCGGATGGTCTCCGCGACCACCAGCGAGCCGTGGCCGGCGTCGTACCGGTACACCTCGTAGGCGGCGCCGCGCTCGGCCAGCCGGTCCAGGTAGTTGTCGATCTGCCGGATCGGGCAGCGCGGGTCGTTCTCGCCCGCCAGCACCAGCACCGGCGCGCGCACCGCGTCCACGTAGGTCAGCGGCGAGCACTCGCGGTACCGGTCGGGCAGCTCCTGCGGCGACCCGCCGAACAGGGCCCGGTCGAACGCCCGCAGCGGCTCCATCTCGTCCTCGTAGGCGGCCATGTAGTCGGCCACCGGCACGCCCGCCACGCCCGCCGCCCACCGCTCGGGCTGGGTGCCCAGGGCCAGCAGGGTGAGGTAGCCGCCCCACGACGCGCCGTTGACCACGCACCTCGCCGGGTCGGCGAACCCGGAGGAGACGGCCCAGTCGTGCACCGCCGCCACGTCCTCCAGCTCGGTCAGGCCCGGCCTGCCCTCGATCGCGTCGCGCCACTTCGAGCCGTAGCCGGTGGAACCGCGGTAGTTGACGTGGACCACGGCGTACCCGGCGTCCAGCCACACCGCGCGGTAGGCGGAGAACCGGTCCTCGTCGGCCGAGTGCGGCCCGCCGTGCAGGTGGAACACGGTCGGCAGCGGGCCGTCGGGCGCGCCGGACGGCCGCGCGACCAGGGCGTGCACCTCGCCGACGAACACGTCCTCCAGGTCGACCGAGGGCGGCGCCTCGTGGCCGGGCGGCGTGAGCAGCACCCGCTCGTCGCCGTCCGCGCCGAGCACCCGCACCACGCCCGGCCGGGCCGCCGAGGACCACGAGTACTCCACCGCGCCGTCCGGGCGCACGTGCGCGCCGCCGACCGTGCCGGGCGGGGTGTCCAGCGGGGTCAGCCCGCCGGTGCCCAGGTCGTAGCGGTGCAGCGTGTTGCGCGCCCGGAAGGTGTGCGCGACCAGCAGCGCCCGCGCGTCCGGGTACCAGTCGGCGCTGATCTCGCCGGGCAGGTCGATCACGACCTCGGTCTCGGTGCCGGCGGCGACGTCCCAGATCAGCAGCTCGTCCCGGCCGCGCCGCTCGTGGCCGACCAGCAGCCGGTTGTCGCCGCGCACCGGGCTGAACGCGATCGCGTCGAGGCCCTTGCCCGGGCCGTCCCACTTGTCCGCGACCCGCTCGCCGGTCGGCGTCACCACGCGCAGCGCGGCGTGCCGGTTGTCGCCGTGCTCGGAGTGCGCGAGCACCACCAGCGTCTCGTCCTTGGACAGCGCGGACACGCCGCCGTCGTTCTCGTGCCGGTAGACCACCTCGGCGGGGCCGCCGCCGCGCGAGACGTAGACGGTGGTGCCGTCGTCGGTGGAGGTGCCGACGGCGACCACGTCGTGGCCGATCTCCAGGCCCGCCGGGTACGCCGCGGGCACGCCCTCGACGGCGGGCCGCGGGCTCCCGCCCCGGGTGAACGGCTCGCTCACCCAGGTGCCGAACTCGTCGCCGTCGGTGTCGTCGAACCACCAGATCTCCGCGCCGTCGGGGGTGAGCGCGGCGTGGGAGGTGCCGTTCGGGCGGTCGGTGACCCTCCGGTGGGTGTCGGCGGCCCGGTCCCAGGCGTAGACCTCCCACACCCCGCCGGCGTTCGACAGGTACAGGTTGCGGTCCGGCGCGTCGTCGGCCCAGCCGGGCAGGCTGACGCGCGGCGCGGTGAAGCGGGCGCGCCAGCGCGCCTCGGCCTCGGCGTCGGGGAGCAGCGGGTCGGGGACCTCGGCGGTCGGGTGCGTCGTCACACCCCCGATCCTGCCGGCTTCCCGGCGGTGACCAGGTAGTAGTCGAGCAGACCCCGGTCGGCGACCCGCCGGTAGGCGCGGTCCCACCCGTTCGGGTGCGGGCCGAGTTCGAGCCAGCGGTCCAGGCCCGGCCACACGTGCTCGCCGATGCTCGTCGCGGTCACGTCCGCGAGGCCGGCGGCGCGCAGGTGGTCGAGCACCTCGTCCACGGGGTGGGGCAGGTCGAGGCCGGAGGTGAAGGAGCGGACCAGCCGGACCAGTTCCGGCGCGGCGGCCGCGCTCGTGGCGAAGAACGTGGTGACCGCCAACCGGCCGCCGTCGACGAGCACGCGCGCGCCCTCCCGCGCGAAGCCCGGGACGTCCTCGAAGTGCTGGGCGGCCTCCACGGACAGCAGGCGGTCGAAGGAGGCGTCGGGGAACGGCATGTCGTGCGCGGCGCCCGTGGTGAACGCCACGCGCGGGTCGTCGTTGGCGGCGGTGGCGCGGGCCACCTGCTCCGGCTCCAGGTCCAGGCCGCGGACCAGCGCGGGGCCGTGGCGCAGGGTGCGGCGGGCGCCGACGCCGCCCCCGGAGCCGACCTCCAGGACGCGGTCGCCGGGGCGGGGGGCCAGGGCGTCGAGGACGAGGTCGTAGAGGGCCTCCTGGCTGGCGACGCGCTGCTCGGTGGTCAGCTCGCCGGCGAGGTCGACACCGCGCCAGTAGCCGAAGTTGATGAAGCCGCCGGCGAACACCGGGAGGGCGGCCAGGTCGCCCTCGCCGTACAGCCGACGGCGCCGGGCGGTGCGTTCCGCGCGATCTGTCACCACCCGATCATGCCAACCGGCCGGCGGGAGGAAGCGGAGAGTGACGACTCGACTTCGTCGTCAGCGGTCCAGCTCCTCCTCGAAGATCCGGTCCACGGTCAGCGCGGCGCGGCGCAACGAGCGGACCGCGAGGGCCGCGGAGAGGACCAGGGCGCCCGCCACGAGGCCGAACAGGGGCGAGGCCAGGACCGCCACGACACCGGCTAACCCCAGCGTGACGTGGGTCCACGCCAGGACGGGGAGCCAGCCGCGGGAGGCGGGGCGGGAGGCGGAGGTGATGCTCATGGGACTCTCCTCGGCTGGTGGCACCCGGACCTCGGACCTCGGTCCGGGTCCGCTGCCTCGTCGTCGCACGAGCCCCGCCGCTCGTTACGTTCAGTGAGTTGAATCGTCAACCTTCACTCGTTCGGGCTAACAGAACGTGACGACCCTTCGCGTGGTGGCCAGGTAATCACTTTGGCAACAGCGGGGAGTAGTGCGTAACGCCCACGATCGGACGAACGAAGTTCCGAACATACGAACCCGAACAGGGGAGGTCTGACCGATGATCGAGAACACGGTTCGGCAGGGCGGCCGCGTGCCGTGCGTGGACGCGCTGGGTCGTCGGCGGACGCTGGAGGTGTCCCTGACGGAGGACGGCGACGTGTGCCTCCACACCCCGCCCGGCGAGTCGGCGAAGCTCGACTGGAACGAGGTCGGGGAACTGCTCCGCAAGCTCGCCGAGTTGCGCCCGCACGCGCGCTAGTCCTCTTCGGCGGGTCGGTCGGGGCTCCCCCGAACCCGGCCGACCCGCGCCCGCGCGGCGACCCGCGGTCCCCGCGGGTGTCGTCGTGCTCCCCACCGGAAAACGGCTCAGGGCCTGTCCGAAATCTCTCGGACAGGCCCTGAGCTGGTCGGGGTGACAGGATTTGAACCTGCGACCTCTTCGTCCCGAACGAAGCGCGCTACCAAGCTGCGCCACACCCCGGCCCCCACCGGCTTCCCGGTGGAACGAGGAGAACTCTACCTGATCCCCCCACCCACTCCGAACCGGGTATCCACTTCCGCGTCGAATCCGGCCTGACCTGCGTCGACGGGCCGCTCGACCAGGGTCAGCAGGCTCGCCTCCGGCGGGCAGGCGAAGCGCACCGGCGCGTACGGCGACGTGCCCAGCCCGGCCGACACGTTCAGCCACGTGTGCGCGCCCCACCGCGACACCCCGCGGGCCCGCGACCGGTCCAGGTCGCAGTTCGTCACGATCGCCCCGTACCCCGGCACGCGCAGCTGCCCGCCGTGCGTGTGGCCGGCCAGCACGAGGTCGTAGCCGTCGCCCGCGAACCCGTCCAGCACCCGCGGCTCGGGGGAGTGCGTCACGCCCAGCCGCAGGTCCGCCGCCGGGGGCTCGCCCGCGATCTCCTCGTAGCGGTCCCGCTTGAGGTGCGGGTCGTCCAGGCCCGCGGCGAAGATCCTCAGCCCGCCCGCCTCGAACGTCCGGCGCACGTGCGTCAGGTCCAGCCAGCCGCGCTCCACCATCGCCGCCCGCAGGTCGCGCCACGGCAGCGGGATGCCGTGGACGCGCTTGGTCTTCGCCGACGGCAGCAGGTAGCGCACCGGGTTCTTCGGGCGCGGCGCGAAGTAGTCGTTGCTGCCGAACACGAACGCGCCGGGCCGTTCGAGCAGGGGGCCCAGGGCGCGGATCACCGCGGGCACGGCCTGCTGGTGCGCCAGGTTGTCGCCGGTGTTGACGACCAGGTCGGGTTCCAGCTCGGCCAGCGCCGCGACCCACCGCTGCTTGGACCGCTGCCCGGGGAGCATGTGCAGGTCCGACAGGTGCAGCACGCGCAGCGGGGCCGAGCCCGGCGCGAGGACCGGCACGGTGGCCTGCCGGAGCGTCCAGTGCCGCCGTTCGATGCCCGCCGCGTAGGCGACGGTGGCGGTGCCGAGGGCGGTGGTGGCGAGGAGGGCGCGGCCGAGCGTGTTCACGCCTTCGAGGGTAGGGGCTCGACCGATTCGGGGCGTGCCGGGTGGCCCGGTACGGTTCCGGCCATGGCGGAGCTGAAGGCGCGGCTGCAGGCGGACCTGACGGCGGCGATCAAGAACCGGGAGACGGTCCGGGCGGGCGCGCTGCGGATGGCGCTGACGGCCGTGACGACCGAGGAGGTCTCCGGCAAGGCCGCCCGCGAGCTGAGCGACGACGAGGTGCAGAAGGTCATCACCCGCGAGGTGAAGAAGCGCAAGGAGGCCGCGGAGGCGTTCGCGGGCGCCGGGCGCGCGGAGAAGGCGGAGCTGGAGCGCGCCGAGTCGGAGGTGCTGGAGGCGTACCTGCCCGCGCAGCTGTCCGACGACGAGCTGGCCGCCCTGGTCGACGGCGTGCTCGCGACCCTGGCCGGCGAGTCCGGCGAGCGGCCCGGGATGAAGCAGATGGGCCAGGTCATGAAGGCGGTCAACGCCGAGGTGGCCGGGCGCGCCGAGGGCGGCCGGGTGGCCGCGGCGGTGAAGTCGAAGCTGGCCCAGCGCACCGGGTGAAGTCGAAGCCGGCCTAGCACGCCGGGTGGAGTCGAAGCCGGCCTGGCGCGCCGGTGACCCGGTGGGGGCTCGGGGCCCCACCGGCGCTACCTGCCCGGCGGCTCGATCGGGATGGTGATCCCCCCGGTGGGCCGCCCGGGTTCCGGCCGGCCCGGCCCGGTCGGCTGGGGCTGCGGCTGGGGCTGCTCCGGCACCGAGGTCGGCTGGGTGGGCTGCGGCGGCGGCACGTAGCCCGTGGACACCAGCAGCGTCACCACGGTGCCCTTCAGCGCGCTGCCCCGCGGCGTCTGGCCGACCACGCGGCCCTTCGGCTGCTCGGAGTTGCGGTTCTGCACGGAGACCTTGTACCCGGCCTCCTCCAGGGTCCGCGTGGCGTCGTTGACGTTGCGGCCGACCACCTCCGGGATGCGGATCTCGCTGCCGCCCTTGAGGTAGCGCTCCTCGACCGCGGGCAGGCCCGTCACCGGCAGGCCCGCGTGGACGTCGGTCATCGCGTCGAACCAGGTGCGCGCGGGGACGGTGCCGCCGAAGATCGTGCCGTCGCGGCACAGCCGCGGCGCGCCGCCCACGCAGATCGGGCTCGGGTTGGGACCGTCGTTGAACGTCTGCACCGCGCCCGCGAACTCGGGCGTCGAGCCGATGAACGCCGCCGACTTGTAGTCCTCGGTGGTGCCGGTCTTGCCCATCATCGGCCGCTTCCAGTT
This sequence comes from Saccharothrix sp. BKS2, assembly GCF_047689505.1. Taxonomy (NCBI): domain Bacteria; kingdom Bacillati; phylum Actinomycetota; class Actinomycetes; order Pseudonocardiales; family Pseudonocardiaceae; genus Saccharothrix; species Saccharothrix sp. BKS2. Next base: position 560,484 of record NZ_JAUQOL010000002.1, read on the forward strand.
GAACGCCCGCGCCGCCGCGGCCGCGGTGCCCGCGCCCTGGTCGTCCTTCGACAGGCCGGTCACCAGGCCGTTGGCCAGCGGTTCGGCCACGACCTGCTCGCACGGCGCCTCGTTGACCGGCACCTGCTCGCCGTTGCGGTCGAGCACCTTCGCGACCGGCGACGGCGGGCACCACACGCCGCCGCTCATGATGGTGGCCGCCACGTTCGCCAGCTCCAGCGTGCTGGTCGGCGCGGGACCGAGGGTGAACGACGCGCTGCCGCCGTTGGACTTGTAGAACTCGGTCTGCGACACCCGCAGCTTGGCGTCCTTGGCCCGCGTGTCCGGCCGCACGCCCGAGAGGTTGGTGGCCATGGTCTCGCGCAGCCCCAGCCGCCCCGCCATGTCCACCACCGGGTCCATGCCCAGCTGCTCCTCCAGGATCACGAACCCGGTGTTCGGGGAGGTCTGCAACGCCGTCTGCAACGACATCTGCGCCGGGTAGCTGCTGTCGTAGTTGCGCAGGCAGTACCAGCGGGTGTCCGGCTCGCCGGTGGACGGGCAGCCGGGCGGGCCGCCCTTGAACACCCGCGACACGTGCGAGGTGGGCGTGGCGACGGTGTTCTCGATGCCCATGCCCTTCTCCAGCGCCGCCGCCGCGGTGAACACCTTGTAGACGGACCCGGCGCCGAACTTGTTCTCCACCCCGGACGGCAGGTCGAACTGGGTCTGGAACTGGTCGGCCTTCAACCCGTAGTCCCGGTTGGCCACCAGCGCCACCACCTCGTGGCGCTCCCGGCCCGGCCGCACGATCGCCAGCGTGTTGGCGATGCCGTTGGTGGACTTGGACACCTGCGCCTCGGCGGCCTGCTTGGCCTGGGAGGTGATGGTGCGGTCCAAAGTGGTCTGCACGGTGTAGCCGCCGGTCTTGAGCTGCTCCAGGCTGAAACCGTTGCGCTCCAGGTAGTTCAGCACGTAGGAGCAGAAGAACCCGTTCTCCGGGCCCGCGCCGACGCAGCCGTTGGGCGGCGTGCGCACCGGCGTGGCCAGGCCCAGCGGCTCCCCCTTCGCCGCCTCGGCCGTGTCCCGGGACAGCTTGTCGTTCTCGACCATCTTGTCGATGACCTGGTTGCGCCGCTCCAGCGCCTTCTCCGGGAACACCTCCGGGTTCAGCGCGGACGGGCTGTTGACCATGCCGGCGAGCATCGCCGACTGCGCCACGGTCAGCTTGTCCGGAGTGGTCTCGAAGTACGCCTGGGCCGCCGCGGCGATGCCGTAGACGGTCGAGCCGAACGGCACCACGTTCAGGTAGCGCGCGAGGATTTCGTCCTTGCCCAGCTTGGTCTCCAGTTGGATGGAGATGCGGGCTTCACGCGCTTTTCGCGCGATCGTCTGCTCCTGCGCCTTTTGCTGTTCCACCAGGTTGTTGCGCGCCACCACGTGCACGAGGTAGTTCTTCACGTATTGCTGCGTGAGCGTGGAGGCGCCCTGCGTGACCACGCCGCTGAACTGGTTGGTCAGGCCGGCCCGGATGGTGCCCCGCCAGTCCACGCCCTGGTGCTCGTAGAAGCGGCGGTCCTCGATCGAGACCAGCGCGGCCTTCATCGCGTCCGCGATCTTCTCCGGCGGGACCAGCACGCGGTACTGGTCGTACAGGTGGGCGATCGGCACGCCGTCCTTGTCCGTGATCGTGGTGATCAACGGCGGGTCGGTGGTGACCAGGTCCGCGGAGATGCTGTCGACGGTGTCGCTGGCCCGGTTCGACACCAGCCCGAGCGAGCCGACCACCGGGAACAGCAGACCTGACAGCAGCACCCCGGCCAGCAGACACAGGCCGAGCAGTTTCAGCACGCCGTTCCTGGCTCGCATGCAGGTCAGGGTACGCGCCACGGAAAGTGGGCGAGAGGTCGCGCAGTGTTGATTACCCAGGATGAGTACTCGTACTCAAGACAGGTAACAGGTGGGCAACCCAGGGTTGGAGGTGGAACCGGAAGGCTCTACAGTCCGTCACTGTCCAAGACAGCAGCCACGGGTTCGGCCACTCGACAGTGGTCAGCCTACGGCATCCGCGGCAGGGGTGTGGCGGATTTAGGAAGTCTGGGCACTGTGTGAACCGAGGTGGGGGAGATATGAATCAGGGGGATTGGCGGATCAAGGCGTCGTGCCGCGATGAGGAGCCGGACCAGCTCTTCGTGCGCGGCGCCGAACAGCGCAAGGCCAAGGTGGTGTGCCTCGGTTGCCCGGTGCGCACCGAGTGCCTGGCCGAAGCCCTGGACAACCGGATCGAGTTCGGGGTCTGGGGCGGCATGACCGAACGCGAGAGGCGGGCGCTGCTGCGGCGCCGCCCGGACGTCACGTCCTGGCACGAGCTGCTCGACAGCGCGCGCCAGGAGCACATCGAGGAGTCCAAGGTCGGCTGAGCCCCCTCCGGGGGTTCACTCGCCCGCCAGCCGCCGACCGATCTCGTGCAGGCCGTCCAGGTCGTGCACGTCGGTCGGCAGCGCGGGCACTCCGACCAGCGGAACACCGGGGTGCGCGCGGGTGAACCGCGCGAGCAGCCGCTTCTCCCGTTCGGCGACGGCGACGCGGTCCGCGTGCACCCGCAGCACCGCGGCGGCCAGCGGGGCGTCACCGGAGCGCTCCAGCCGGTCCGCCGCGGCCAGCGCGCTCGACGCCGGCAGGGGTGCCAGCACCGGGTGCGTCCGGTTCGCCACCAGACCGGTCAGCGGCATGTGCTCCGCGTTCAACCGCTCCACGAAGTAGCTGGCCTCCCGCAGCGCGTCCGGTTCGGGCGCCGCGATCACCAGGAATCCCGTGCCCGGTGACCGCAGCAGGTCGTAGGTGGCCTGGGCGCGCTGCCGGAAGCCGCCGAAGGTGCTGTCGAGCGCCTGCACGAACGTCGAGGCGTCGTTCAGGAGCTGGCTGCCCACGATCGTCGACACGGCCTTGGTGAACAGGCCGAAGCCCGCGCCGACGATCTTGCGGATGCCGCGCCCGCCCGCCCGGGCGGGCGCCGACAGCATCCGGATCAGCCGGCCGTCGAGCACCGTGGACAGCCGCTGCGGCGCGTCCAGGAAGTCCAGCGCCGACCGGCTGGGCGGGGTGTCGACGACGATCAGGTCCCACTCGTCCTGCGCGACGAGCTGGCCCAGCTTCTCCATCGCCATGTACTCCTGCGTGCCGGAGAACGAGGTGGAGATCGTCTGGTAGAAGGGGTTGGCCAGGATCTGCTCGGCCCGCTCCGGGCCCGCGTGCTGCCACACCATGTCGTCGAACGTGCGGCGCATGTCGAGCATCATCGCGTGCAGCCCGCCGGGGAACCCGCCCTCGACCCGCCGGGGGTTGTTGTCCAGTTCCCGCAGGCCCAGCGACTGGGCGAGCCGGCGGGCCGGGTCGATGGTCAGCACGACCGCCCGCCGACCGCGCTCCGCGGCCCGCACCGCCAGCGCGGCGGCCGTCGTCGTCTTGCCCACGCCGCCCGAGCCGCAGCACACCAGCACCCTGGTCGCCGGGTTGTCCAGCAGCGCGTCCACGTCCAGCAGGTTCACCGCACACCCCGCCCGACCATCACCTCGGCCAGCTCGTAGAGCGCGGCCACGTCCACCCCGTCGGTCAGCTCGGGCAGGTCCAGGGTCGGCAGGTCCGACTCGGCCAGCTTCTCCTTGGCCCGCTGCTCCGCGCGCACCCGCGCGGCGTGCTCCCCGGTCTGCTCGACCAGGCCCTCCAGCACGTCCTCGGCCAGGTCGAGACCCGCCGCCACCAGGCCCGCGCGCACCTGCTCCACGTCGACCCGTCCCGCCGCCGCGGCGGCCACCGACCGGGCGGGCAGCCGCGGCGGGCGCACCCGGTTGACGAACACCGCGCCCGGCCGCAGGTCGGCCCCGTCCAGCTCGGCCACCGCGTCCAGGGTCTCGCGCACCGGCATCTCCTCCAGCAGCGCCACCAGGTGCACCGCCGTGTCGCCGGAGTGCAGCAGCCGCACCACGCCCTCGCTCTGCCCCTTGATCGGACCCACCTTGGCCAGGTCCGCCATGGCGCGGGTGACGTCGAGGAAGCGGACCACCCGGCCGGTGGGCGGCGCGTCCAGCACCACCGCGTCGTACTCGTGCCGCCCGGTCTTGCCGGTTCGCCGCACGCACTCCTTGACCTTGCCGGTCAGCAGCACGTCCCGCAGGCCCGGCGCCAGCGTGGTGGCGAACTCGACCGCCCCCATCTTCTTCAGCGTCCGGCCGGCGAAGCCCAGGTTGTAGAACATGTCCAGGTACTCCAGCAGCGCCGCCTCCGGGTCCACGGCCAGCGCCCGCACCTCCCCGCCGCCGGGCGCGGAGACGATGCGCTGCTCCGCGTAGGGCAGCGGCGGCCGGTCGAACAGCTGCGCGATGCCCTGCCGGTTCTCGACCTCCACCAGCAGCACCCGCCGCCCGCCGGTGGCCAGCGCGAGGGCCAGCGCCGCGGCGACCGTCGTCTTGCCCGTGCCGCCCTTGCCCGTCACCACGTGCAGGCGGGCGCGGGTGAGTTCGTCGGTCCAGCCGTCCACCGGGTCAGCCTAGGCGCGCGGTCGGGTGATCCGCTGGTCGGAGGAGGGCCGCCACGTCAGTCCCACATGGTGATGAAGACCACCGCGAGGGCCGTCGCCCCCACCACGCCCCACGCCACCACCGACGGCAGCAGGTAGGCGATGAGCACCGCGACGACCGCGACCACGACCAGCCCGATCAGCGCCGCGCGCCGCACGTCCCCCGGGCGGACGCCCTTGCGGTCGCGGGCCTGCGCCATGCCCACGAGCACCATCACCAGCCCGCCCACCAGGAACGCGCTGGTGGCGACGATCCGCCACGTTTCCACGTGATCAAGGTAGCGCCTGGTGACCGCGCCGTCACCTGCGGAAACCGCAGTTCTGCGTAAAGGGTGGTCCCTAGACTCGACCGGGTGACCGTGTGCGACGGGATCGGCGGTGCGGTGCCCGGTGCGGTGATCCGGGCCGACCTGATCATGCCGCGGCGGGGCCGGCACCGGTGGGGACGACCCCACCGCGGCGGCGGGGCGTCCGGGAACCGCGGCCGGGGTTCCGGGCCGACCCCGATGCCCGCCAACACCCGCCGCCACCCGGGGGATGCCGCTAGGCTGCCCGCCATGCAGACGTGGGAGTACTCGACCGTCCCGCTGTTGATCCACGCCACCAAGGCGATCCTGGACCAGTGGGGCGCCGACGGCTGGGAACTGGTGACCGTGCTGCCCAACCCGACCGGCGAACAGCACGTCGCCTACCTGAAGCGGCCCAAGGCATGAGCTGGACCGCGCGCCTGGCCGAGCTGGGCATCGAGCTGCCCGGGGTGGCGGCCCCGCTCGCCGCGTACGTGCCCGCCCAGCGCAGCGGCACCCTGGTCTTCACCTCCGGCCAGCTGCCGTTCGTCGAGGGCTCCCTCACGGCCACCGGCAAGGTCGGCGGCGACGTCAGCCCCGAGGAGGCCAAGGCCCACGCCCGCACCTGCGCGCTGAACGCGCTCGCCGCGGTCGACGCCCTGGTCGGCCTCGACTCGGTCGTCCGCGTGGTCAAGGTGGTCGGCTTCGTCGCCTCCGCCGAGGGCTTCACCGGGCAGCCCGCCGTGGTCAACGGCGCGTCCGAGCTGTTCGGCGAGGTGTTCGGCGACGCCGGTCGGCACGCGCGGTCGGCGGTCGGCGTGGCCGAGCTGCCGCTGGGCGCGCCCGTCGAGGTGGAACTGATCGTCGAGATCGGCGGGGAGTGAGATGTCGGACACGTGCCACGAGCTGCTGCTGCGCCTGGCCGGGAGGCTCCCGGACGAGGTGCTGTGGCGGTTCCGCGACTGGGCCGCCACGGACGGGATCCTGGTGCTCGCCCGGGTCCTGCCCCGCACGCTGCTGCACGACCGCATCGGCCTGACCGACCAGGAGCAGCGCCTGCTCGTGGACGCCCTCGTGCCGCACGGGGCCGACCGCTCCGCCATCAGTTCCATCAGGGGACTGGACGAACTGCCCGATCCCGGCTACACCTTCTCCCCGGAATCACCCGATCGGGTGTCGATGGGTGATTCCGCGACCGTGGTGCTCGGAGCGACCCTGCGCGGGCGACCCGGGGTCGGCGAAGTCCGGGCCTCGTGGCGGCTGGGCGGGAACGGCCCCAGGAGGCTCGTCCTGGTCACCGCCACGTCCGGGTTCGCCCGGCTGGCCGGTGAGCTCCAGCGGGTGCTGCGGGCGCTCGGCGAGCACGACCCGTGTGTCGAGGTCCTGCCCGCCGGACTGGACCTGTCGCCCTACCACCGGGCGGCGTTGGAGGCTTCGGAGCTGGTGTGCACCGGCGCGGAGGCCGACGGGCACCTGGTGCCCGTCTAGAGCTCGGCGCTCCCCGCGCGGGCCGGAAGGAGAGCAGGCGTGACGAACGACGGAGTGGGACTCCCCGTCCGTTTACACGACCTCCTGTTGGCGTTGGCCGGACGCGTCGACGACGACGCGTTGACCCAGGCCCGTGAGCTGCTGGCGGTCGCCGAGCTGGACAGAGCCGTGGAGCTGCTGGTCGGCTGCCTGCTGGCGGGACGCATCCCGGTGTCCCCGGAGGAGCGGCACGAGGTCGGCGAGCTGCTCGCCGGGGTCCGCTCCGACCCCGGGCTGGCCGACCGGCTGTTCGCCGTCGAGCAGGTGCCCGTGCCCCGGCACCGCTTCACCGCGGAGTCGGACCCGGCCCAGGGCCTCGGCGAGGTGCTCGGCCGGACCCTGTCGACGCTGCCGGACGTGCGGGGCGTGCGGGCGACCTGGCGGTCCAGCCCGTCCGGCGCCACGCCCGGACCGCTGCCCCAGCGGGTCGTCCTGGTGGACATCGGACCGTCGGGCTTCGCGCCCGCCACCGCCTACCGGGTGGACACCGTGCTGCGGCAGGCGGGCATCCGGGCCGCGGTCGAGGTGCTGACCGCGGGCACGCCGCTGGGCGAGTACCACGCCGCGGCCACCACCACGGCCCGCGAGGTGTTCTTCCCGTCCGGCTCCACCACACCCGAACCACCGCCCGACCCGACCACCTGGTTCGACGGCGACGTCCGGGACCAGGCACCGGTGGTCGAGCCGGCACCGGTGCCTGCCGAACCCCAGACCGGCTCCAAGTCACGACGCGCCCGCGTCGACTCCTACGAGGGCGCACAACCGTTCCCGCCCAAGCCGGTCAAGCGCCTGCCCGTGCGCGAACCGGCCGAGGAGGAACGGCGCCCGGTCGAGCACGCGGTCCACGCGGCTCACGAGCACTCGGTCCATGAGCACTCGGTCCACGAGCACGCGGCTCATGACCACGCGGTCGGCGAGCCCGCGTTCGACGAGCCCGCGGTCCACGGGCCCGCGTTCGACGAGCCCGCGGTCCACGAGCCCGTCGCTGCGGAACCCGCCGTGACCGCCGAACCGGTGGCCGCCGAGCCCGTGACCACCGAGCCCGTGACCACCGAGCCCGTGACCACCGAGCCGGAGCCCGAGCCCGTGCTCGTCGAGCCGCTGTCCATCGCGCCCGCGATCGTCACCCCGCTGCCGCTGCCCGACGACCACCCGCTGTCGCGGTCCGAGGTGACCATGGAGCTGGGCCCGGACGACCTGGCGGCGCTCCAGGCGGCGCTGGCGGACGGGCACGCGCCCGCCTCCGTGCAGCTCCCGCCGACCGTGGACGCCAAGCTCAGCGATCGGGAGCGGGCACTGCTCCAGCAGTTGCACGAGGAGTTGGCGCAGCGCGAGCAGCAGACGTGGCCCGGGGGACCGGAGTTCGTCAACGGCCTGCCCAAGCGGAACAACGGCAGGCAGTCCGGCTAGCAGCCGCACCACGTTCGACGACTCGGCCCTGGCCCCCGCTCAGCGCGGGTGCCAGGGCCGAGTCTCCTGTCCAGCGTCCAACCCAGCATCCAACCCGGCCGCACGCCCAGCCCCGCGTCCGGCCGCACGCCCAGCCCTTCCGTTCGACCGCGCGCTCAGCCCTCCGCCCGGCCCCGCGCCTGCCCCCGCCCGACCGGCCCGGCCCTCACGCCTCGCCCGTCGCCTTCCGGCGCGCCAGCTCGATGACCCGTTGCAGGTGCAGGCCGCGCCGCACGTCCAGCGGGTGCTCGGTCGTGCCGCTGTCGACCATGGCCACGAAGTCGTCCAGCAGGTTGGTGAAGCACTGCTGCGCGGTCGAACCCCGGTCGGCCAGCACGCGGTGACCGTGCTCGCCGTAGACCACGACCTCGGAGATGCCCGGGTTGATCGGCAGCGTCATGGTCATCGTGGCCACGCTCGTGGCGCCGCCCTCGTGGCGCAGGACCACCTGCCACAGGCCGTGCTCGGAGCGGTCGGCCGCGACGACGTCGGTGATCGGGCCCAGGGCGGCGTCGAGCAGGTCGAAGGCGTGCGGGCCGACGTCGTCCAGCGGGCCGCGCTCGTGTCGCCACGCGGAGTGCGAGAACGGGCCGCCGAGCAGGGCGCCGGTCAGCCAGCGGGCACTGCCGCCGACCCAGCCGCCCGCGTCGCCGAGCTGCGCCAGCTGCTCCCGGGTCTCGGGGGCGTAGCGCCTGGTGAGCACGACGAGCGAGGCGACGCCGTGCCGCTCGACGGCGTCCGCGAGGCGCTCCGCGTCGTCCAGGGTCGCGGCGATGGGCTTTTCCAGGATCAGGTGCCTGCCCCGCGCGGCGGCCTCGGTGGCGATCGGGGACTGCACCTCCGGCGGCACCGCGAACGCGACGGCGTCCACCTGGTCGAGCAGGTCCTCGGGAGTCGGCGCGGTGGTCGCCCCGTAGGTGCCCGCCAGGTGCTCGGCGGCCTCCGGGCGCCGGGCCCAGACGGTGGTCAGGCGGGTGCCGGGGTGGTCGGCGATGCCCGGCGCGTGCACCTGGTTCGCCCAGGGACCGGCGCCGATGAGCCCTACGCGCAGTTGATCGTCCACACCGCAGATCCTAGGTCGCGCGCCGTTCGGCCACCCGACTTTCATCGGCCGCCGACGTAAGCCTCCGCCGGCACGAAGATCCGCCCACCCCGGATTTCACCGTTCCCCGCACCGGTGGTGAACCGCAGCTCCACGCCCTCCGGCGTGCGGACGACCTCGGGCGAGGTCCCCCACGCGTCGGGGACGGGGACGACGTGGCCGTAGTCCGCGGTCTGCCCCAGCCACACCTCGTGATCGGTGCCGCCCAGCAGGCGGGACCGCTCCTTGACGTACACGTTCGGGGTTCCCTCGTCCGTGGAGATCGTCGTGCTGGAGGGCAGGAAGAGGACCACGGCCGCGACCGCCGTCAGACCGGTGCCGAGGACCGCGCCGAAGCCGAACAGCAGGACGTTGAGCAGGCAGCCTTTTCGCGTGGTGTCCACGGGGGGTGATCCTCGTCGTAGGCTCGGACCGTGCGCGAACTACCCGACGAACTGGTGCTGCCGCCGGAGATGGCCCCGGAACCGCTCGACGGACCGCCGGCCACGCCCCGCGACGCCGCCACGGTGGTCCTGGTGCGCGACGGCGGGGCGGGCGTCGAGGCGTTCCTCCTGCGGCGCGTCGCCGGGATGGCGTTCGCGGGCGGGATGACGGTGTTCCCCGGCGGTGGGGTCGACCAGCGCGACGCCGACACGTCCGTGGCCTGGGCCGGGCCGCCGCCGTCGTGGTGGGCGGAGAAGTTCGCCTGCCCGCCCCGGCTGGCCCGTGCGCTGGTGTGCGCGGCGGTCCGCGAGACGTTCGAGGAATCCGGGGTCCTGCTGGCCGGCCCCTCGCCCGATTCGGTGATCGCGGACACCTCCGGTTACGCGCAGGCACGAGCGGCCCTGGTGGCGCGCGAACTCTCACTGGCCCAGTTCCTGGCCTCGGCCGGCCTGGTCCTGCGAGCCGACCTGCTGCGCCCGTGGGCGAACTGGGTGACCCCGGAGGAAGAGCCCCGCCGCTACGACACCAGGTTCTTCGTGGCGGTGCTGCCGCCGGGGCAACGCGCGGACGACCAGACCACCGAGGCGTCCGACGGCCAGTGGCAGAGCCCCACCGAAGCCCTGGCCGACTGGAAAACCGGCCGCCGGGCGCTGCTGCCACCCACCTGGGTGACACTGGCCGACCTGGCCGAGCTGGGTTCGGTGGCCGAGGTCCTCGCCGCGCCGCGCGAGGTGTCGAAGATCATTCCGAAGATCGTGCGGGAGGGCGGGGTGCTGAGGGTGATCGTGCCGTGAGCGCAGCCGAGGACAGCCGCCCCGCCGAGAACCGCAGCCTCGCCGAAGCCGGCCCCGGAGCCCGGTACGGCGTGCTGCGCGAGGTCACACCGTTCGCGTCGGTGGTGCTGGCCGAGAACCCCGGCGTGATGACCCTGGAGGGAACCAACACCTGGGTCCTCCGCGCCCCGGGCTCCCCGACGTGCGCCGTGGTCGACCCGGGCCCCCTGGACCGCGCCCACCTGGACCGGGTGGCCGCCTGCGGCCCGGTGGACGCCGTCCTCCTCACCCACGGCCACTCCGACCACTCGGAAGGGGCACGAGCCTTCGGCGAGCTGGTCAACGCCCCCGTGCACGCCGTGACCCGCTCCCTGGGCACCGCCGCCGCGGCCCTGACCGACGGCGACGTCATCGAGGCGGGCGGCTTGGAGATCCGGGCCCTGGCCACCCCCGGCCACACCGACGACTCAATCTCCTTCCTGACCCAAGACGCCGTCCTGACCGGCGACACCATCCTCGGCCGGGGCACCACCGTCCTCGACGGCAAGCTGGGCGACTACCTGGCGTCCCTCAAGACCCTGGCCGCACTCCCCGCCGGCACCACCGTCCTCCCCGGCCACGGCCCCGAGCTGCCCGATGTGGTGGTGGTGGCCCAGGCGTACCTGAAGCACCGCGAGCAGCGGCTGGCCCAGGTCAGGGCTGCGGTCGAGCGCCTGGGCGGCGCACCCACCGCGAGGCAGGTGGTCGAACTCGTGTACGCCGACGTGGACCGCTCCCTGTGGCCCGCGGCCGAGTGGTCGGTGAGGTCGCAGCTGGAGTACCTGGGGCTGCCACCTGATGGGCCCGCGCCCCTGATCTGACGGGCGGCCCGTGCTCCTGCTCTGGCGAGCCCGCGTCCTGATCCGGCAGGCCCATGCCCCCCCCTGCGCTGACGAGCTCGCGCTCTTGCTGGACAGGCCCACGCCCTTGCTTGGCGGGCCGGTGTCCTGCTGGCCGGGGTTCCGCTGGCCGGGGTTCCGCTGGCCAGGGCTGGCGTTTCGGTGGGCCGGCGTTCCTGCTTTGGCAGGGCCTGTGCCCTGCTCTGGCGGGGGTGCTGGCCCTGGCCGGTGTGTTGGGGAACTGGCTGGGTGGGGTGGTCGGGTGGTGGTGGGGCGGGAGGCTTGGAGAGTCGGGGTGGTTCGTGGCTTCGTCATGTCTAACCGATGATCGGTGACGGTGTTTCCGTACATTTTCCGTCGATGATCACCTCATCGTGTGACCTTTGCCGACGCCTCGGTTGTCAGGGGTTGGTGCGCAGGGGGACCACCAGGTAGGTCAGCTCCATGCCGTCGACGCCGGTCGGTGACGTGAGGACCGTGGAGCGCAGGCCGTCCTGGATGCGGAGTTCCACCGGGCGGCCGCTGAAGGCCCGGAGGGCGTCCGCGAGGTACCTGGCCTGGAAGGTCTTGGTCACCCGGTTGCCGTCGATCGTGGCCTTCACCGACTCTTCCGACTCGCCCGCCTGCGGGTCGCTGCCCCGCACCCGCAGCTCACCGTCGTGGAGCTGGAGGGTCACCGAGCCGTGCGCGCCCGCGTAGGGCACCGCGCGGCGCACGGCGCCCGCCAGGACGTCCGCTTCCACCAACACCGTGCTGTCGATGACCGCCTCCAGCAACTTGCGCACTCGATCGTCGGGGAACGGCGCAGCCGGCAGCGCGGTACTCGTGCTGCCACCTGGCCAGGACAGGGCGATGCGGTCGGCGTCGGCGTGGACCGCCACCTCGGCACCGCGGTCGGGCTGCCCGGACGCCTCGGCCAGGACCACCGCCGGGGCCAGGACGTCCACAGCTCGCCTGTCCGCGCCCACGGTAGCGAAGCGAATGCCATTCGATAACGATCCGTCGCGATCGGTTCCAATCCGGATGCCGTACCGTGCACGCGCACGCCCGTGAAGAGAGGGATGGCGTCGTCCTTCGGCGCGGCGCTCGGCACGGCGGCCAGGGTGGTGGCGAGCGTGCGCGCGGGCACCGGGCCGACCACCGGCGGCAGGACCGGGGCGACGCCGGGGTGGGGGCCCAGGTCGAGTAGCGGGAGCGCGAACCGGGCGTCGGTCGTGCGGACCGCCAGGCGCGAACCCTCCACGACCAGGCGGACTCGGGGGTCCTCCAGGCCGCGGAGGGTGTCCGCCAAGGCCAGGTCCGTCGTGGTGGCGGTCACGTCCATGAGATGAAGTCAGAGCCGACCACCGACAAAACCGGGCCCGGTGGCCCGCCTGTGGACAACTCCGGCTGAGAGGGGCCACCAGCTCCAGCCGGGGAAGGGGAGGAAGCCGCGGGAGGCAGGAGAGGCCCCAGAGAGGGTGAGGAGGCTGCGGCGGGCAGGGGAGAAGGGCTGAGGGTGCGAAGAGCCGCAGGGCGGCAGGGAAGGGCCCAAGCAGGCAGGGGAAAGCCAAGCAGGCAGAGGAAGGCCCAAGCAGGTAGAGGACGGGAAGAGCGCGGGCGGCGGCCTCAGCGGGACGCGGCCAGCTCCACCTCATCTCGCTCCGGCAGCCCCGGCACACCGGCCGCCACCGTGCCGCGGAACAGCCACACCAGCCCCGCGATCGCCACCCCGGCCACCCCGGCGGCCACGAACGCCACCCCGGTCCCGTGCGTCTCCACCAGCTGCCCGCTCGCCGACTGCCCGATCGCCAACCCGACCGTCACCGCGGTCACCACCCAGCCGAACGCCTCGGTCGCCGTCCCGGCGGGCGCGACCTGCTCGATCGCCGTCGAGTGCGTGGTCGCCTGCGGCGTGATCAGGGTGCCCACCACGAGCAGCGCGGCGCCCAGCCCGATCAACCCCGTCGGCACCGCCAGCAGCAGCGACAGCAACCCGAACCCGCCCAGCAGCACGGGCAGCCGCAGGTGCATCGCCCGGGGGAACGGCCGCATCGAGTAGAGCACGCCGAACAGCACCGAGCTGACCGACCACAGGCTCAGCAGCAGCCCGCCCGCGCCGACGTGGCCCGCCCGGGTCGCGGCGGCGGGCACGGCCACCTCGATGAACCCGATGGTCACGCCGAAGCCGAGCGCGGCCAGCGCGACCGTCCGCATCCCCGGCGACGCCAGGGCGCCCAGCAGGCCGCGCCGCGCGGGCTCCGGCCGCACGCCACGCACGGTCGGGTTCAGCGCGAACCACACCGCGCCGACCACCATCGACACCGCGCCGATCACCACGCCGGTACCGCCCCACGGCGCCGCGACCAGCAGACCCGCCAGCCCGGGGCCGAGGATGAAGAAGACCTCCATGCTGATGGCCTCGTAGGCGTACCCGGCCAGCCGCGTGGGCCCGGCGGGCACCACGTGCGCCCACAGCGCGCGGGACGCGGACCCGACCATCGGCTCGGTGGCCCCGACGGCGAACGCCAGCGGCACGAGCGCGGGCAGCGCCACGCCGGCCTCGACCGCGGTCACGGCCACCGCCACGAACACCGCGAACAGCGACACCGCGCAGAGCAGCGGTCGCGTCGGCCCGAACCGGTCCATCAGCCTGCCCTGCACGATCGACCCGACCGCGACGCCCACCAGGGCCGCCGCCGACACCAGCCCGGCGATGGCGAACGAGTCCCGCTCGCGCTGGACGTAGAGCAGCAGCGAGAGGCCGATCATGGCGATCGGCAGGCGGGCCAGCAGGGACGCGGCGACGGGGCCGCGCATGGCGGGGGTGGTGAGGGCGGCGCGGTAGTCGGAGAGGCGGGCAGAGTGGGACATGCGTACCAGTATGCGACTACTGGTACGTCCGTACCAGTCATTTACCGGTGCGTTCCCTCACGGGACACCGCCGGCGCGTTACGGACGAGCGCGTCACGACCTCACCCGCGCGGGGTGCCCCGAAGGGGGGATCACATTGCGATCAGATAACAACAATGGGATGACCGGGTGAAACCCTGCAACAAAACCGCTGAACAGGGGGTCCTCCAGGGTGAACACCCTTGAGCGCGGGGAGGGGTCTCGTGCGATCGTTGACGAAACAGCCTTCCCACACCCGTTTCGGCCTAGGTCGCGACGGGTAGCCCAACCTCCTTCCGGCGCTGAAGGGTCGGGGCCTGCGGGCGTCGGAGGTGTGGAGGCGTGGTCTGTCGGGGGATGGGCCGCGCGACAACAGAGCCGGTGCGCCGCGTCGGGGGCGGCGCCCGGCTCTGTTGTTCCCGCCGTTGGGCCGGCGGGCGCGTCCTGCTAGCGGGCCCGCCGGGCCAGCCGCTCCGGGTCCAGGATCAGCACGCTCTTGCCCTCCAGCCGCAGCCAACCGCGGTGGGCGAAGTCGGCCAGGGCCTTGTTCACCGTCTCGCGCGAGGCGCCCACGAACTGGGCGATCTCCTCCTGCGTCAGGTCGTGGGTGACCCGCAGCAGCCCGGCCTCCTGGCTGCCGAAGCGCTGCGCGAGCTGCAACAGCGCCTTGGCCACCCGGCCGGGCACGTCGGTGAAGATCAGGTCCGCCAGCATGGAGTTCGTCCGCCGCAGCCTGCGGGCCAGGGCCCGCAGCAGCTGCTCGGCGATCTCCGGCCGGTTGGTGATCCACTGCCGCAGTGCCGGCCGGTCCATGCTGACCGCCCGCACCTCCGTCACCGTGGTCGCGGTGGACGTGCGGGGACCCGGGTCGAAGATCGACAGCTCGCCGAACATGTCGGACGGGCCGAAGATGCCCAACAGGTTCTCCCGGCCGTCGGGGGACTTCCGGCCGATCTTCACCTTCCCGGACTGGATGATGTAGAGCCGGTCGCCCGGCTCGCCTTCCGCGAAGATCACGTGGCCACGCGGGAATTCAACGGACTCCAGCGTCTGCGCCAGTGCCTCCGCTGCAGCCGGTTCAACCCCCTGGAAGATGCCCGCACGGGCCAGGGTCTCGTCCACCTCGTCCCTCCTGTCGAGACACGGCGGCATGGTCGAGCGCGTTCCGCCTTCTGGCGGAGCAGCGCCTTGCCGCCGATCACTGAGAGCAGTCTAAGGGCTGTGGTGGGGATCGCCTTTCGGCGCGCCGCCAACAGCGCCCTGGACAGCGCGACGAGACCCGCCGGGGGTGACCCCCGAGGGCCTCGCCGATGTGGTCCCCGCTTAGCGGCGGGTGCGCCGCTGACGCAGGTTCCTGGCCCGGCCACCGAGCCTGCGCAGCCGGAACAGCTCCAGCGCGCGGCCGATGCCGTGCCCGTAGAGCGCCCTGACCTCGTCGGGGCGCGCCGACTCCAGGAACTCCTCGACCTCGTCCTCCTGCACCGCGACGTGCCGGAGACGAGCTTCGACGCGCTCCATGAAGAGCGCGAAGAACATGATCACGATCGGAACGGCGATGACGAACCAGGCAGTCATGATGGCTCCGATCCTTGCGCATCCGCCTGGGCGCGCATGAGAGGGGGTCACTCCGGCGAGTCGTCGTGCGTTCTTACAGGGGACGTCCGGTACGGGGTGCTGGTTGCTCGCCGTTGCTGTTCCCCGCGATCGTGAGCCGGCAAACGCCCCGCGGCGGGACCCGCCGCCACGAGAGGTGACGCCGCCCAACGCAGTAGTGTTCGGGCATGGCCAAGAGCGCGGTGAAGCAGCCGGAGACGAGGCTGGGGCTGGTTCGCCGGGCGCGCCGGACGACACGCGTCCTGGCCCTCGGCTACCCCGACGCGCACTGCGAGCTGAACTTCACCAACCCGCTCGAACTGCTCGTCGCCGTGGTGCTCTCGGCCCAGACCACCGACGTCCGGGTGAACCAGGTCACGCCCGCGCTGTTCCGGCGCTACCGCACGGCCCTGGACTTCGCCTCCGCCGACCGGACCGAGCTGGAGGAGATCCTGCGCCCCACCGGCTTCTACCGCGCCAAGGCGAACTCCGTGATGGGGCTGGGCGCCGCGCTGGTGGAGCGGTTCGGCGGCGAGGTGCCCGGCCGGCTGGAGGATCTGGTCACACTCCCCGGCGTGGGCCGCAAGACCGCGAACGTGGTGCTCGGCGACGCGTTCGGTGTGCCCGGGATCACCGTGGACACGCACTTCGGCCGGCTGACCCGCCGCTGGGGCTGGACCACCGAGGAGGACCCGGTCAAGGTGGAGCGCGAGGTCGGCGGGCTGGTCGAGCGCCGGGACTGGACCCTGATCTCGCACCGCACGATCTTCCACGGCCGGCGCGTGTGCCACGCCCGCACCCCCGCCTGCGGCGCGTGCCTGCTGGCGCCGCTGTGCCCGTCCTACGGCATCGGCCAGGTCGACCCGGCCAAGGCGCAGAAGCTGGTCAAGGGCGACGAGGCGCCGCACCTGATCGAGCTGGCCGAGCGCGTCCGGGCGGGGGAGAAGTTGGCGTGAGCGCCGGGCTTCGGTGGGCGGTCGTCGTCCTGGTGCTGGTGGTGGCGGGTGCCGTAGCGCTGTGGCCGCGCGCCTCCGACGACCCGGTGGGCGCCGGCCCGCCGTCCCGGACCGCGCCGGACCTGGGCCCGCTGCGCGACCGGGCCGGGCTGCCGCCGTGCGCGGGGGAGCCGGGCGGGCCCGAGGTGCTGCGCGGCCTGGCGGTGACCTGCCTGGGCGACGGCGGGCAGGTCGACCTGGCCGGCGCGCTGCCCGGACGGGCCCTGGTGAACTTCTGGGCGACCTGGTGCGTTCCCTGCAAGGAGGAGTTGAAGGTGCTCGACGCGTACTCGCGCGAGCCTGGCGCCGTGCCGGTGCTGGCGGTGCTCGTGGCGAGCAAGGAGGGTGACGGTCTGGAGCTGCTGGCGAAGCTCGGGGTGCGCCTGCCGGCCGTCCACGACGCGGCCGACGTGGTGCGCGGGGCCGTCCGCGTGCCGCCCACGCTCCCGGTGAGCTACCTCGTGGGCGAGGACGGCTCGCTGACCGAGGTGGCGGAACCGAC
Source organism: Saccharothrix sp. BKS2 (assembly GCF_047689505.1). Lineage (NCBI taxonomy): Bacteria > Bacillati > Actinomycetota > Actinomycetes > Pseudonocardiales > Pseudonocardiaceae > Saccharothrix > Saccharothrix sp. BKS2. The sequence goes on from NZ_JAUQOL010000002.1 coordinate 577,439, forward strand.
CGTGTTCACGTCGGTGGAGCAGGTGCGCGGGGTGGTCGGGTGACCGCCCTGGTCGACCCGGGCGAGGTCCCGGACTGGATGGCCGGCCTGGTCAAGGCCACCGCCGAGATCGACGCCCGCACCTTCACCCGCATCCTGCCGCCGCCGCCCGGCACGGGCCGCCCGGCCGCCGTGCTGATGCTGTTCGGGGAGGGGCACGACGGCCCGGACGTGCTGCTGCTGCGCCGTTCCGACACCCTCGGCTCGCACCCCGGCCAGGTCGCCTTCCCCGGCGGCGCGGCCGACCCGACCGACGACGGCCCGGTGGACACCGCGCTGCGCGAGGCGTTCGAGGAGACCGGCGTGCTGCGCGAGGGCGTGCGGCCGGTCGCGATGCTCCCCGAGCTGCACGTGCCGGTGTCCAACTTCGTGGTGACGCCGGTGCTGGCGCACTGGGCCGAGCCGTCGCCGGTGGTCGCGGTCGACCCGGCGGAGACGGCCGCGGTGGCGCGGGTGCCGATCGCGCACCTGGCGGACCCGGCCAACCGGTTCCGGGTGCGCCACTCGGCCGGCTACGTCGGGCCCGCGTTCTCCGCACCCGGCATGCTGGTGTGGGGGTTCACCGCCGGGCTGCTCAACGGCCTGCTGGGGCTGGGCGGGTGGGAGCGGCCGTGGGACACCGCGGACGTGCGCGACCTGGACCTCGCCCTGCGTGCGACGGAGGTGCCGTGAACTGGGTCGACCTGCTCGTGCTGGCGCTCGCCGCCTTCGCCGCGGTGTCCGGCGCCCGACAGGGCGTGGTCGTCGCGCTGCCCGCGTTCGTCGGCGTGCTCATCGGCCTGGTCCTGGGCACCCAGCTCGCGCCGCTGGTGGTGGCCGAGTTCGAGAACGTGGTGACCAAGGTCGTCTTCGCGGTCGGCATCGTGGTGCTGCTGGTGGCCCTGGGCGAGACGCTGGGCGTCTACGCGGGGCGGACCTTCAAGTCGCGGGTCAGCTCCAGCCCGCTGCGCGGCGTGGACAGCGCGCTCGGCGCGATCGTGCAGGCGTCCGTGGTGTTCGTGGTGGCGTGGATGATCGCGCTGCCGCTGACCATGGTCGCGGGGATGCCCGGCCTGTCCAGGGGCCTGAACCAGTCGGTGATGCTGTCCACGGTGGACCACGCCATGCCGCAGGCGGCCCGGCAGCTGGCCGACGACCTGCGCAACCTGTTCGACGTGTCGGGCTTCCCGGCGGCGGTCAACCCGTTCGACCGCACCCCGCTGCGCGACGTCGAGCCGCCCGACCCGGCGCTGACCGAAGACCCGGTCGTGCAGCGGCTGCGGCCCAGCGTGGTGAAGGTGCGCGGGCGGGCGCCGGCGTGCTCGCGGGCGCTGGAGGGCACCGGTTTCGTCATCGCGCCGGAGCGGGTGATGACGAACGCGCACGTCGTCGCGGGCACCACGGACGTGTCGATCGAGGTCGGCCTGGGGCGCTTCGACGCGACGGTCGTGCACTACGACGCGCAGACCGACGTGGCCGTCCTGGCGGTGCCGGACTTCGACGCCGCGCCGCTGGAGTTCCGCACGGACGAGATCGAGCCCGGCGAGGACGGGATCGTGCTGGGCTACCCGCTGGACGGCCCGTACACCGCGTCCGAGGCGCGGGTGCGCGAGCGGATCCCGGTGCTGCGCGGACCGGACATCTACGACGCGCAGACCGTGACGCGGGACGTCTACACGGTGCGGGCGGAGGTGCGCAGCGGCAACTCCGGCGGGCCCCTGGTGGACCCGCAGGGGCGGGTGATGGGCGTGGTGTTCGGCGCCGCGGTGGACGACCAGGAGACCGGGTTCGTGCTGACCGCGCAGGAGGTCGCGGAGGAGGTGGAGCGGGCGCCGGGGCTGGTGCGGCGGGCGTCCACGCAGACCTGCGCCTCGTAGCCCGGTCCCCTCGTGGCCCGGTCCCCTCGTGACCAGGTCCCCTCGTAGCCCGGCCCCCTCGGACCAGGTCCTCGTCACCAGGCCCCCGTGCGTTCAGGCGGGGCCCGGACCGGACCCCAGGAACTCGCTGATCAGCTTCGTCGTGGTGCGCGGCGACTCCTGGTGCGGGAAGTGCCCGACCCCCGGCAGCACGTGCAGCGCCGAGTTCGGCCCCGCCCACTGGCCCGACGCGGTCGCCGTCGACTCCAGCACCACCGGGTCGAGCGCGCCGTGGACCTGGAGCACCGGCACCTCCAGCCGGCGGTCGATGGCCTCGGCGAAGCGGCGGCCGTCGCTGCGCAGCTGCGAGCGCACGGCCCAGCGGTAGTACTCCAGGGCGCTGTGCGCGACCCCCGGCACCAGGACCGCCCCGCGGTTGCGCCGCACCACCTCGTCGAACTCCGGCGACGCCGTCCACTTCGGACCGGACCAGGCGGTGAACAGGCCGCCGACCGCTGCGGCGCCGTCCCTGGTCAGCCCGCGCTCGGGCAGCAGCGGCAGCTGGAAGCGGAACACGTGCGCGCTGGCGCGCCCCTGGCGGCGGGGGTGGCGGCGGATCGCCCGGCGCAGGGCCAGCGGGTGCGGCGCGGCCACCGCGGTCACCGAGGAGACCAGGCGGGGGTGCATCGCGCCGACCGTCCAGGCCAGCATCCCGCCCCACGCGTGCCCGACCAGGTGCGCCCGCGTCGCGCCGAGGGCCTTGACCAGCCCGGCGACGTCGCCGGCGAGGGTGAACCCGTCGTAGCCGCGCGGCGGCTTGTCCGAGTCGCCGTAGCCGCGCAGGTCCACGGCCACCGCCCGGTACCCGGCCTCGGCCAGGGCGGGCAGCTGGTGCCGCCACGTCCACCAGAACTCGGGGAACCCGTGCAGCAGCAGCACCAGCGGCCCGTCGCCCAGCTCCGCCACGTGCAGGCGGATGCCGTTCGCGGACACGTCCCGGTGCGCCCAGGGGCCGGGTACCCGCGAACTCGACGGGTCGGGTGGCGGCACGGCCGTCAGCGGCTCTCGCCGCGGTGCCGGATGGCGGCGACGGTGTCCCTGGCCGAGTCGATGGTCCGCTGCGGCGCGCGCAGCTTCCGCACCTTGCGCACGCCGAGGAACGCGAACCCGCCCGCCACCAGCAGCATCAGCAGGAACGTCACCAGGAACGAGAACGAGGTGGGCCAGTCGAACGCGTCGGTGAAGAAGAACGCGAGGGCCATGAACGCGAAGAACGAGCTGAACAGCAGCACCGTCAGCGCGACGATGAAGTAGACGCTGCCCTTCACGCCCTTCTTGATCTCACCCGCGACCTCGGACTTGGCGAGTTCGACCTCCGCCCTGACCAGGGTGGACAGGTGGGCGGTCGCATCGCGCACGAGACCGCCGATGGAGGTCTCGTGCGCGATCGTCGCCGGGCTCTCCGCGGTCAACGGGATCGACGGGACAGGTGGCAGCCCGCTGCCGTTGGTGTTCTCCCGAGCGCTGGTCACCGCGCCATCGTGCCATGCACGGGCGGTCGAGGCCGCTCGACCGGCGGATCACTTCCCGGCGTCGGCGCGTCGGCGCGCCGGTGTGCGCGGCTGCGGCGGACGAGCGGGCTCACCGGGAACCACCCCGGCGCGGGCGAGGGGGGCGCCCCCGGACCGGGAGCGCCCCCCTCGCGTCACCTCGTGCTCAGTCCTCCGAGGCCCCGGACTTCAGGCCGCTGGAGATGAGGTCCATGACGGACGAGTCGGCCAGCGTGGTGACGTCGCCGATCTGCCGGTTCTCGGCCACGTCGCGCAGCAGCCGGCGCATGATCTTGCCCGAGCGGGTCTTCGGCAGCTCCGGCACGACCATGATCTGCCGGGGCTTGGCGATCGGCCCGATCTCCTTGGCCACGTGCTCGCGCAGCGCCTTGATCGCCTCCGCGCCGTCGGAGCCCTCGGCCACGCCGCCGCGCAGGATCACGAACGCCACGATGCCCTGGCCGGTGGTCGCGTCGGTCGCGCCGACGACCGCCGCCTCGGCCACGGTCGGGTGCGAGACCAGCGCGGACTCGACCTCGGTGGTGGAGATGCGGTGCCCGGACACGTTCATCACGTCGTCCACCCGGCCGAGCAGCCAGATGTCGCCGTCCGCGTCGTACTTGGCGCCGTCGCCCGCGAAGTAGAAGCCCTGCTCGCCGAACCGGGACCAGTAGGTGTCGCGGTAGCGCTCCTCGTCGCCCCAGATGCCGCGCAGCATCGACGGCCACGGCTCGTCGAGCACCAGGTAGCCGCCACCGCCCTTGGCGACCTCGACCCCCTGGTCGTCCACGACCTTCGCCGAGATGCCGGGCAGCGGGCGCTGCGCCGAGCCGGGCTTGGTGGAGGTCGCGCCGGGCAGCGGGGAGATCATGATCGAGCCGGTCTCGGTCTGCCACCAGGTGTCGACGACCGGCGTCGTGCCCGCGCCGATGTTCTCCCGGTACCAGATCCACGCCTCGGGGTTGATCGGCTCGCCGACGCTGCCGAGCACGCGCAGGCTGGACAGGTCGTACTTGGCCGGGATGTCCGCGCCCCACTTCATGAAGGTGCGGATCAGGGTGGGCGCGGTGTAGTAGATCGACACGCCGTACTTCTGGATGATCTCCCAGTGCCGGCCCTCGTGCGGGGTGTTCGGGGTGCCCTCGTAGACGACCTGCGTGACGCGGTTGGAGAGCGGGCCGTAGACGATGTAGGTGTGCCCGGTGACCCAGCCGATGTCGGCGGTGCACCAGTAGACGTCGGTGTCGGGCTTGAGGTCGAACACGGCGTGGTGCGTGTACGACGACTGGACCAGGTAGCCGCCCGAGGTGTGCAGGATGCCCTTCGGCCGGCCCGTGGTGCCCGAGGTGTAGAGGATGAACAGCGGGTGCTCGGCGTCGAACGCCTCGGGGGTGTGCCGGTCGGACTGGCGGTCGACCACGTCGTGCCACCACACGTCGCGGCCCTCGGTCCACTCGACCTCGGTGTCCGTGCGCTTGACCACGAGCACGTGCTCGACGCTGCCGGCCTTGGCCACGGCCTCGTCCACGGCGGGCTTGAGCGGGGCCGGCTTGCCGCGCCGGTACTGGCCGTCGGTGGTGATCACCAGCTTGGCCCGCGAGTCCTCGATGCGGGTGCGCAGCGCCTCGGCGGAGAAGCCGCCGAACACCACGCTGTGCAGCGCGCCGAGGCGGGCGCAGGCGAGCATGGAGAAGATCGCCTCGGGGACCATCGGCATGTAGATGGCGACCCGGTCCTCGGCGCCCACGCCCAGCTCGGTCAGCGCGTTGGCGGCCCTGGAGACCTCGCGCTGGAGCTCGGCGTAGGTGATGGCGCGGCTGTCGCCGGGCTCGCCCTCCCAGTGGATGGCGACCTGGTCGCCGTGGCCGGACTCGACGTGCCGGTCGACGCAGTTGTAGGCGACGTTGAGCTTGCCGCCGACGAACCACCGGGCGAACGGGGCCTCGGACCAGTCGAGCACCTGGTCCCACCCGCCGGCCCACGACAGCCGCCCGGCCTGCTCCGCCCAGAACGCCTCGCGGTCGGCGTTCGCCCGGTCGTACAGCTCGGCGGTGGCGTTGGCCTGCGCGGCGAACTCCTCGCTCGGCGGGAACGTCCTGTTCTCCGTCAGCAGGTTGTCCAGGGCGGCGTGCGGCTCTGTCATGGCGGGGCGTACCTCCTGAATCCGTGGGGTGCGCACCGACCGTAGTGCGATCCAGCTCACTGCGCACCCAAAAGGTTCAGACCAATTTCGGTGGTCTCCGAAACGCGTGGGTAACTGTGTAACCCGCTCGGAGGCCCCTGACCATGGTGTTCCCGACGAACGACACCAAAGTTGCGACAAACGGCACGTGGCGTGAGCCTGGTCACGCGGTGAGGCGGGCCTTCAGCGAGGGCCACTCCTCGGCGGTCATCGAGTACACGACCGTGTCGCGCAACGTCCCGTCCGGCCGGACCCGGTGCACGCGCAGGACGCCCTCGCGGGTCGCGCCCAGGCGTTCGACGGCGCGCTGGGAGCGCTCGTTGCGCAGGTCGGTGTGCCAGCCGACGCGGTGCGCGCCGAGCTCCTCGAACGCGCGCCGGAGCAGGAGGAACTTGGCGTTGGTGTTCAGCGCGGTGCGCTGCCAGCGGGTGCCGATCCAGGTGTGGCCGATGTAGAGGCCGCGGTGCCGCGGGTCGATCTCGTAGTAGGAGGTGGTGCCCGCGACCTCGCCCGTGCGCGGGTCGACCTGGGCCCAGGCGAGGCGGTCGGGGTCGGCCAGGGCGCGCTCGACGTAGGCGCGGGTGTCGTCGAGGTCCCTCGGCTGCGGCGTGTTCATCCAGGTCCAGGTGTCCGGGTCCCGGCCGGCCGCGTGCAGGCCCTCCACGTGGTGGAGGTCCAGGGGCTCCAGGCGGACGTGGTCCCCGATGAGGAGAGGACGGTCGTACCAGGTCATACCCCGAAGCTAGTCCCGGAAGTGGCTATCCGTAATGGCCAATCCCAACGTCTTTCAAGAGACCACTTACCGACGGGTAGTGTTCGGTGCCGTGACCGACCCGCTCGCCCCGCTGCTGGACCTGCCCGGTGTGCCCGAGGCCGTCGCCTCGGCGCGCGACGCCGTGTTCCAGGTGCACCGGCACCGCGTGAACCTGCGCGGCTGGGCGACCACCGCGGCCGAGGCGTCCGTGCGGGCCGCCCGCGCGTCGGCGGCCGTCGACGGCGGCCCCACCGAGATCCCGGCCGACGGCGAGGTGACCGACCCGGTGCTGGCCGGCTCCCTGCGCGTGGCCGAGGCGCTGGGCGTGCTCCTGCCGACGTGGCAGCGCGCGCCCCTCCAGGCCCTGGCCAGGCTGCACGTGCTGGCCGCCGCCGACCTGGACCCCGACCCCGGCCGCCCGCGCCTCGTGCCGGGCGTCGCCGAGCGCCTGGACCTGCTGGCCCACCTGGTCACCGGCGGCACGTCGGTCCCCGGCCCGCTGCTGGTGGCCGTCGTCCACGGCGAGCTGATGGCGCTGTCGCCCTTCGCCACCGCCAACGGCGTGGTCGCCCGCGCCGCCGCCCGCCTGACGTCGATCTCGACGGGCCTGGACCCCAAGTCCCTGGGCGTCCCCGAGGTCCTGTGCCTGCGCCGCCGCACCGACTACGACACCGCCCTGCACGCCTTCTCCACCGGCACCCCCGAGGGCATCACCCAGTGGGTCCTCTTCTGCTGCCAGACCCTCCAGTCCGGCGCCCGCGAGGCCCGCGGCATCGCCGACGCCGCCACCCCCTGACCCGCGCGAGTCGTACCTCCAGCCCGCGCGAGTCGTACGTCCAGACCCCCCGAACTACACGTTCAGACCGCGCGAGTCGAACACTCGCGACCACCGTGTCGAACGCTCAGGACCCCCGAGTTCCACGTTCGCGCCCTTTCGGGGGTACTTGAACGTAGAACTCGGGGGTCCTGGAGGTACGACACGGTCGTCCTGAACGTACGACTCGCGCGGGTCAGAGGAGTTTCGCCAGGGTGGTGGCGGCTCGTTCGGCCTCGTCGAAGGTGTTGTAGAGCGGGGCGAAGCCGAAGCGGAGCACGTCGGGCGGCCGGTGGTCCCCGATGACCCCGTGCTCGACGAGCTCGTCCACGAGGCGCAGGGCCTCGGGGTGGCGCAGCGAGACCTGGTGGCCCCGCCACTCGTCGGCCGGGGTGATCACCTCGACGCCGGGCAAGGGCTCCACCAGGTCGCGGAAGCGGGCGGTCAGCGCGAGGCCCTTGGCGCGGACGTCGGTCAGGGACACGTGGTCCCACACGTCCAGCGCGGCATCCAGGGCGAGCATCGAGATGATGTCGGGGGTGCCGACGCGCGCCCGGGACACGCCTGGGTCGGGCCGGTACTCCGGGTCCATCGCGAACGGCACCTCGTGCCCGGTCCACCCGGTCAGCGGCTGCTCGAACCCGGCCTGCCCGTGCTTCGGCACGTAGATGAACGCCGGCGACCCCGGCCCGCCGTTGAGGAACTTGTACGTGCAGCCGACCGCGAGGTCCACGCCCAGCGCGTCCAGCTCGATCGGCAGCACGCCCGCGCTGTGGCACAGGTCCCACACCACCTTCGCGCCCACCGCGTGCGCCTGCCGGGTCAGCTCCGCCATGTCCAGCAGCCGCCCGGTCCGGTAGTCGACGTGGTTGAGCAGCACGACCGCCGTGGTGTCGCGCAGGTCCAACTCCTCCGGCGGCGCGGGCCGCAGCGCCAACCCGGTCAGCTCGGCCACCGACCGCGCCACGTACCCGTCGGTCGGGAACGTCCCGGCGTCCACCACGATCTCCGACCGGTCGGTGTTGCGCACCGCCGCCATGAGCGCCTTGAACAGGTTCACGCTGGTCGAGTCGGCGACCACCACCTGCCCGGGTCCGGCGCCGATCAGCCGCCCGATCCGGTTGCCGACCCGCTCCGGCGCCTCCCACCAGCCCTCGGACCAGCTGCGGATGAGCCGCCTGCCCCACTGCTCCCGCACCACCTCCTGCACCCGCGCGGCCACGTTCCTCGGCGGCGCCCCCAGGGAGTTGCCGTCGAGGTAGACGACGTCGTCGTCCAGGTCGAACAGCTCGCGGACGTGCGCCAACGGGTCGATCACACGTAGCTCCTCGCGGTCCACAGCTCCGGGAACACCGAGCGCCGCGTGCGCTTCTCCAGCCACGCGACCCCCGCCGAGCCGCCGGTGCCGGCCTTCGCGCCCATCGAGCGCCGCGTGGCCAGCAGGTGGTCGTAGCGCCAGCGGGCGAACTCCTCGGCGATGTCGGTCAGCGCCTCGCCCAGTTCGAGCAGGTCGCGGGAACCGCCGCGGTAGACGTCGGCCCACACCCCCTCCACGGCGTCGCTCGGCTCGTACGCCTGGCTGAGGTCGCGCTTGAGCACCTCGTCGGGGATCGGCAGGCCCTGCCGCTGGAGCGCGGCGAGCACGTCGTCGTACAGGCTCGGCTCGTGCAGCAGCGCCTCCAGCGCGTCGTGCTGCGCCGGCACGGCCCGGTGCGGCCCCAGCATCGAGCGGGACTTCTCGCCGAGCAGGAACTCCACCTCGCGGTAGCGCCCGGACTGGAAGCCGGAACCCTCGCCGAGCGCGTCGCGGAACGAGTTGAACTCCGCCGGGGTCATCCGCGCGATCGGCCGCCACGCCGCGTTCAACGCCTGCATGTGCAGTTCGCTGCGGCGCAGGGTGCGCACGGCGGCCCGCAGGTCGTCGGCCCGCAGCTCCTTCTGCGCCTGCCGCCACTCGAAGCACAGCAGGCCGAAGTACAGCTCCATGACCTGCGTGATCACCAGGAACGACATCTCGCGCGGGTCGTCGGACCACTGCCGTTGCAGGCCGTGCAGCACGGAGGCGTGCACGTAGTCCTCGTAGGGCGTCGTGCCGCCGAAGTCGAGCTTGGGTGAGACGGGACAAGTCATGAACCCAATGATGGGTGGACGAAAGGGTGAACTGAATGGGCAACGCACGTTGTCGACCAGCCATCTTCTTGCGTCCGTGAACCCGTGGGGCCGGTAGCTTTCGGTTCGTGAACATCGAGCTTGACCGCGTGGACTGGGCCCTGCTGGAAGCCCTCCAGCAGGACGCGCGACTGTCGTACAACGAGCTGGCCCGGCGCGTGCACGTCTCGCCGCCCACGGTCGCGCAGCGCGTCCGGCGGCTGGAGAACGCGGGCGTCATCACCGGCTACCGGGCCGCGGTCGACCCGACGGCGGTCGGCCGCTCGGTGGTCGCCCTGGTGCGGATGAAGTGCTACGGGCCGCGGTGCATCACGGTGCACCCGGAGCTGCTGGACGACTGCCCCGAGGTGGTCGAGGTGGTGCGGCTGACCGGCGACATCTGCTCGGTGGTCAAGGTGGTGACCACCTCGGTCAGCGAGCTGGAGCGGCTGCTCGTGCGGTTGGGCGGCTACGGCGAGACGTCCAGCGCGATGGTGCTGTCGACGCCTATCCCGTGGCGCCCGGTGACAGCCGGCTGAGCGCCTGCCGGACGTGCCCCTGGGTGATCTCCAGCGCCTCGGCCGCCTGGGCCGCGGGCGCGCCGGACAGCAGGTGCACCAGGGCCACCTTCAGGTCGCCGCCCGCGTCGGTCAGCGCGGTGGTGCACTCGTGCTCCGGCAGCCCGGTCGCCTCGCGCAGGATGCGCACGGTCCGGCCGCGCAGCTTGGCGTTGGTGGCGCGCATGGACACCATCAGGTTCGAGTAGGTGCGCCCCAGGCGGACCATCACCGCGGTGGAGAACGAGGTCAGCACCAGCTTCTGCGAGCTGCCCGCCTTCATCCGGGTGGAGCCCGCGATCGCCTCGGGACCGGTGTCGACCGCGATCAGCACGTCCACGTCGACCGGCGCGGGCGCGGACGGGTTGTTCGACACCAGCACCGTGCTGGCGCCCAGCAGCCGGGCCTCCGCCAGCGCCGCCAGCACGAACGGGGTGCGGCCGGACGCGGTCACGCCCAGCACGACGTCGCCGGGCGCGGCGTGCTGCCGGATCTCGGCCGCGCCGCTGGTCGCCTGGTCCTCCACGTCCTCCACGGCGTGCACCAGGGCTTCCCGCCCGCCCGCGTGGTGGGCGACGAACCAGTCCGGCGGCGAGTTGAACGTCGGCACCAGCTCGGCCGCGTCGAGGGTGGCGAGCCGGCCGGACGTGCCCGCGCCCACGTAGTGCACCCGCCCGCCCGCGCGCAGCGCCACCACGGCCAGGTCGGCGGCCCGCGCCAGCTCGGGCAGCACGGCCGCCACGGCGTCCGGGACCAGGTGGTCCTCGGTGTTGATCAGGCGCAGGACCTCCAGCGTGGAGAGCCGGTCGATGTCGCCGGTCCTGGGGTTGCGGGCCTCGGTCGGGGAGTCCACGCGGACCGCGACGTCGTGCCGGGGCGGCGTCATTTACCGGTCTCCCGTCGGCGCCTGCCGTCCGGCCGGGCGCCCAGGCGGTGCCCGGACACCGCGTGGTAGGTCGCCTCCAGGGCGGTCTTGGCGCTGTCCACGTGCAGCTGCGCGACGCCGATGAACAGGCAGTCGATCACGGTGAGCTGCGCGATCCGGCTGGCCATGGCGCCGGAGCGGAACGTGGTCTCGCGCGCGGCCGTGGTGAGCACGTGGTCGGAGACCTCGCTGATCGGCGAGCGCGGGAAGTTGGTCAGCGCCACGGTGGTCGCGCCGTGGTCGCGGGCGACCCGCAGGGCCTCCACGGTCTCCGAGGTGGAGCCGGTGTGCGAGATGCCCACCGCGACGTCGTCGCCGGTCAGCACGGCCGCGGAGGTGAGCGCGATGTGCGTGTCGTTCCAGGCGAAACAGGTTCGCCCGATCCGGTGAAGTTTCTGCTGGAGGTCGAAGGCGACGAACGCGCTGGCCCCGAAGCCGTACACGTCGACCCGCCGGGCGCCCGCGACCGCGTTGACGACCGCCTGGAGCGTCTCGACGTTCAGCTGCTCGGCGGTCTCCTCGACGGCCCGCGCGTCGGCGAACGCCACCTTGCCCACGACCTGCCGCAGGTCGTCGGCCGGCCCGATGTCACCGCCGAGGTCCCGGTCGGTGCGCGCGGCCGTGCGCGCGGTGTCGGCGGCCAGCGCGATGCGCAGCTCCGGGTAGCCCCCGACGCCGATGGCCTTGCAGAACCGGGTCACCGTGGTCTCGCTGGTGCCCGCGGCCTCGGCGACCTCGGTGATGCTGCGGTGGGCGACGGTCGCCGGGTTCTCCAGCACCACCTTGGCGACCCGCTGCTCCGCGCGGGCCAGGCCCGGCAGGAGGGAGCGGATGGTCACCAGGGGACTGGCCTCGGCGGTGTTCTCGGTGGACACGTGGGAAACTTACTAACCATTCAAGGAACGGTCAACGGAGAGTGGGCCCATAACACCCCAAACCGTGACCTTGGGTGACTACCGGTCCGCGACTCGCCACCCAACGGAGTGAAGTCCGGCGGGTTCCCGCTCCGCGTCTAGCAACACACCGTGTTGGTCGGTGACGCGCACGGCGTCCACGTACACGCCGCGACCGCCGTAACCCGTGCCCCGGGCGTACCGCCAGCGGTAGCTCAGCGCCGCCTCGGTCACCACCTCGACCCGCTGCCACCGCCGCTGCCCGTAACCGGCCAACACCTGGACATCGCGCCAAGTGGCGCCGTCGTTAGTCGCCTCCACGACAACCCGGTCCCCGGGATCGAGGTCGACGAACGCGGAGAACGACAACCGCTGCTCACCGGCCTGCCGCGCGAGGTCGCGGGTGGCCAGCACGGCGCCGTCGGCCTCCGGCGTCCACGCGGTGCCGCGCCGCGGCGACACGGCCAGCGCCCGCGCCAGGCCGTCGGCCACGACGCGCCGGGCCGGGTTGATCGAGCCCCAGTCGCGGGTCGGGTGCACGCGGTTGGTCAGCAGGATCGCCATCGACCGGGACAGCGGGTCGAGCACGAGCGTGGTGCCGGTGAACCCGGTGTGCCCGGCGGCCCGCGGCGAGGTCAGCGCGCCCATGTACCAGCGCTGGTCCAGCTCGAAGCCCAGGCCGTGGGAGTTGCCGGGGAAGCCCTGGTTGAAGTCGGTGAGCATCAGCTCGACGGTCTCCTCGCGCAGGATCCGCCTGCCCGCGTGGTGCCCGCCGTTGAGGATCGCCTGGCCGAGCACGGCCAGCTCGCGCGCCGTGGAGAACACGCCCGCGTGGCCCGCGACGCCGCCCAGCGACCACGCGTTCTCGTCGTGCACCACGCCCCTGACCACGCCCCGGCCGGCCTGGTGCTCGGTGGCGGCGATGCGGTCGAGCTTGCTCGCGGGAGGGTTGTAGCCGGTGTCCCGCAGGCCCAGCGGCGCGGTGATGCCCTCGCGGACCAGGTCAGCCAGCCCCCTGCCCGACCACTTCTCGGCCAGCAGGCCGAGCGTGATCAGGTTGAGGTCGGAGTAGACGTACCTCGTGCCGGGCGGGTTGACCGGCCTGGTGTCCATCACGGCCTTGAGCCGGGACGGCACGTCCGGGTACTGCGACCACAGCGGCAGCCACGCCACCAGGCCCGACGTGTGCGTGAGCAGCTGCCGGACGGTGACGGCCTCCTTGCCGTTGACGCCGAACTCCGGCAGGTGGCGGGCGACCGGGTCGTCCAGCTCGAACTTCCCCCGTTCGTGCTGGCGCATGACCACGATCGAGGTGAACAGCTTCGAGATCGACGCGAGGTCGAAGATCGTGTCGCGGGTCATCGGCACCCGCTGGTCCTCGGGCAGCTCGGTGGTGGCGTCGGCGTAGCGGACCGCCCAGCCCGTCGGCTCGTGGGTGACCACGGCGCCCTCGTGCGCGTACAGCGTGACCGCGCCCGAGAACAGCGGGTGGCCGCTCGCGTCGGCCTGCGTGTAGCGCTCCACCTGCGCCAACGCTTCGTCCAGGGGTGCCGGGTCGAGTCCCACGCGCTCCGGGGTACCCGATCGCAGCACGCTGTTCGACCACCCCTCGTGCGGTCGGTCGAACCGGGCCTCGCGACCCCCGGCGGCGTGCGCGGGCACGCCGGTCAGCAGGGTGGTGGCGATCAGCAGGGCGGGGACGCGCATCGCTCCTCCATCTACCGGTAGCGCAGGTGGGGCCTTCGGGTGCGCTCGAACGCGGCCAGCTCGTCCTGCCAGGCCCCGACCACCTCGTCGGTGCCCGCGCCCGCGTCGACCATGCGGCGCAGCCGGTCGGAGCCGCTGAGCTTGTCGATCCAGTTGTCCGGCCGCCACCCGAACCGGTCGGGGTAGCGGGCCTTGGCCGCGACGATCATGGCCACGGCGGTGCGGGGCGCGTCGAACCGGCTCGGGTCGGTGAGGTGCAGGGCCACCCCGCCGCACAGCTGGTTGGCGAACTTGTGGAAGGTCGGCGTGAAGTACGCCTCGCGGAACCGGACGCCGGGCAGCCCCAGCGCGTTCAGGTCCTCGGCCCACCGCCAGTCCAGGCCCGGCGCGCCGATGGTCTCGAACGGGCGCGTGGTGCCGCGGCCCTCGGAGAACACCAGGCCCTCGAACAGGCACGTGCCCGGGTAGACCAGCGCCGTGTCGCGCGTGGGCACGTTCGGGCTCGGTGGGACCCACGGGAGGCCGGTGTCCAGGTCGTCGCGCCGCCAGCCCCGCACCTCCACGACGTCCAGGCGCTCCACGCGACCGCCGTCGTCGGGCAGGAACTCGGCGTTGAACAGCAGCGCCAGCTCGCCCACGGTCAGGCCGTGCTGCTGGACGACGGGCTTGCGACCGACTCCCGTGGCGTGCGCGGGGTCGAGCTGGGGACCGCGGGACGTGCCGCCGACCGGGTTGGGGCGGTCGAGCACGACGAACTCGGCGCCGGTGGCCGCGGCGGCCTGCATGGCCGTGTACATGGACCAGATGTAGGTGTAGAAGCGCGCGCCCACGTCCGCGATGTCGAACACGACCGTGTCCACGCCCGCCTTGGTGAACATGCCGGCGAGCTTGGTGGCGTTCGCGCCGTACGCGTCGTAGACCGGGATGCCGGTGCGCGGGTCCCGGTAGTCGCCCTCCGAACTGCCCGCCTGGGCGGTGCCGCGGAAGCCGTGCTCCGGGCCGAACGCGGCGACGGGCGGGCGACCGGCGGCGACCATGGAGTCGACGACGTGGGTGTGGTCGCGGAGCACGCCGGTCGGGTTGGTGACCACGCCGACCCGGCGGCCCGCGAACCGGTCCCACCCCCGCGCGGCCAGCTGCTCCGCGCCGGTCTCGACCCGGCGCGGGCGGCTCGGCCCGCGGTGGTCCTCCGCGCCCGCCGGCGCGGGTGCGGACAGGGCGGGCACGGCGAGCGCGCCGGCCCCGGCGACGAGGAAGTGCCTGCGGTCCACCCGGACTCACCAACCCAGGCCGTGGCCGAAGGGGTACGGCCGCGGTCCCGGCACGGCCACCGGGAGCTTGCCGCTGGGTCGGACCTCGCCGGTGATCACACGGGCGAGTGAGGCCATCGCGACGGGCCCGGAGGCGTAGGTGGCCAGCCACGTCGGCGCGTCGGTGTGCGCCACGTCGTACGGGTTCTGCACGGCCACGGCGACCACGGGGGTGCCGGTGGCCAGGAGCGCGGTCAGCAGGGCCCGCTGCGCGGGTTGCCGGGACAGCGCGTTGGTGAGCACGACGACGAGGTCGGCGGCGCCCGCGGCGCGCACCGCGGCGGCCACCTGCGCTTCGGTCGGCGCGGTGCCGGTGGGCAGCGCGGTGCCGCCCAGGGTCGAGGCCAGGGTGCGGGTCGCCGTCTCGCCCCAGCCGGTGACCAGCGGCGCGGTCGGGCGGGCCGCCAGGGGCAGCACGCCGGCGTCGTTGCGCACGGCGGTCACGGTGCGGTCGGTGATCTCCCGCGCGGTGGCCAGGTGCGCGGCCGCGCCCACGGTCGAGTCGACCCGCGCGGGGCTGGTGGGCGGGCTGGTGAGCACGCCGCGCAGGAGCTTCATCCGCAGCACCCGCAGCACGCTGCGGTCGATGCGCTGCTCGGTCAGCTCGCCGGCGCGCACCGCCGCGACCACGCTGCCGATCGCCTCGCCCAGGTTCATCGGCATGAGCAGCTGGTCGACGCCCGCCTTCAGGGCCAGCACGGGGATCTCGGCGTCGGGGTGGAGCTGCCGGACGCCCGCCATGGCCAGGGAGTCGGTGATGACCACGCCGTCGTAGCCCAGGTCCTCGCGGAGCAGGTCGATGGCGGGCTTGGACAGCGTCGCGGGCTCGCCCGACGGGTCGATCCCGGGCACCCGGATGTGCGCGGTCATGATCGAGTCGACGCCCGCGGCGATGGCGGCCTCGAACGGCGGGGCGTCCAGGGCGCGCCACTGCTCCGCGGTGCGGTCGACCACCGGCAGGCTGGTGTGGCTGTCCTCGGCGGTGTCGCCGTGGCCGGGGAAGTGCTTGGCGGTGGCGCTGACCGCGTGCGGGGACAGCGGGTGCTGCTGGTAGCCGCGCACCTGGGCGGCGGTCAGCTCGGCGGCGAGCGCCGGGTCCGAGGAGTACGAGCGCACGCCGATGACCGGGTTGGCCGGGTTGGAGTTGACGTCCGCGTCCGGTGCGAAGTTCTGGTTGATGCCCATCGCGCGCAGCTCGCGGGCGGTGGTGCGGGCGGCGCGCTCGGCGTCCCGCGCGCTGCGGCCCGCGCCGAGGGCCATGTTGCCGGGGAACTGGGTGGCGGGCGGGCCGATGCGGGTGACGAGGCCCATCTCCTGGTCGGTGGAGATGGCCAGCGGGATCCGGCCGGCCGCCTGGAGGCCGTTGGAGAGGGCGGCGATCTGGCGCGGGGTGTCGATGTTGTCGTAGCTGGAGTTGTTGAAGTAGACGACGCCGCCCGGCTGGTGCCGCGCGACCACCTCGGCGGGGGTGGCCACGCCGAAGTCGCGCAGGTTGCCGGGGTGCGCCTCGTCGGCCGACTGGCCGTGCACGTAGGTGACGAACAGCTGGCCGACCTTCTGCTCCAGCGTCATGCCGCGGACCAGGGTGGTGACGGCGCGGACCTGGTCGGCGGCGCCGGGGTCGGCCGCGGGGGCGGCGCCGGCCGGGGCGGACGCGGCGGAGGCCGCGACCACGACGGCGGCGAAGAGCGGACGGAGCACTTCGACCTCCCCACTGGGAATCATCCACCACTAGTGGCGACAATCGGCAAGTTACCCACGTAGCTGGGGCGGGTCAACGGTGTCGTGCCGCGGGGGAATTGTCCTGGGGAGCACCGACAGGATCGCGTCGTGCGCGGTCACCCGATCGGGCGAAGTTGGCGGAATTCGGGGTCACCACGGCGGTTCGGGTCCACGACGGCGGCGCGCAAACAGACGGTGGGCCCCTCCGGGGAGGGGCCCACCGTCGCAGCGCGGGCTGTCGAGTTACCAAGCGTGCAACTCGTGTCGTACCGACCTGGCCTCGGCGTCCGGCGTCCCGGTACGCAGGCCCTAGACGACAAGCCTCCCGCGGCGTGCTGCGCGTGGGTGTCTCGAAGTCCGCGTACGGAGCTCTGCCGGGGAGGGCGAGGCTTCTCCTCCGCTTCGCCCCTGGCCGACCCGAGGTCCGCACTTCATTTGTAATCCGTGTTCGGCGTCACAGCAAGGGCTCGATGGGGTGCACCGTTCAAGCGACGTTCCGTAGCGGCTTTCCCGGTGGGACAGGGGTTTCCGCTCACGCGCCGGGTTCGGTACCGCTGTCCGGGGCATGGACGGGTGAATCAGCTCCGGCGGCGCCTGCGCAGGCCGTACCAGGCCACGCCGGCCGCCGTCGCCGCGCCGAGGCCGAGGGCGGTCACCGCGACCGCCGTGCCCGAGGGGCGCGGGATGCGGGCCCGCAGCGAGACCGGGTCGGAGAAGGTGAGCACGGGCCACCCGCGCTGCGCCGCGACCTTGCGCAGCGCGCGGTCCGGGTTGACCGCGGTGGGGTGGCCGACCGCCTCCAGCAGCGGCAGGTCGCTGATCGAGTCCGAGTAGGCGTAGCAGCGGGACAGGTCGTAGTCGTGCTGGTCGGCCAGCTGCTTGATGGCGATGGCCTTGTTCTCGCCCGCGCAGTAGAAGCCGACCTCGCCCGAGTAGCGGCCCTCGGCGACGACCATCCGCGTGCCCACGCTCAGCGTCGCGCCGATCATCGTCGAGATGGGCGCGACCAGTTCCTCGCCCGAGGCCGACACCACGACGACGTCGTGGCCCTCCTCGCGGTGGTCGCCGATGAGCTGCGTGGCCTCCTTGTAGACCAGGGGGTCGACGATGTCGTGCAGCGTCTCCTCCACGATCGAGCGCACCTGCCCGACGTCCCAGCCCTCGCAGAGCGCGGTGATGTGCGAGCGCATCCGGTCCATCTGGTCGGCGTCGGCGCCGGCCAGCATGAAGACGAACTGCGCGTAGGCGCCCTTGAGCACCGCGCGCCGGTTGATGAGGCCCTCTTGGAAGAAGGGCCGGCTGAACGCCAACGTGCTCGACCTGGCGATGACCGTCTTGTCCAAGTCGAAGAACGCGGCGACTCGACTGCCCTCGTTGGCGCGATCGGTCACCGGTCAAGCTTAGGCGGGGGGAGGGTCCGGTCCGCCGGCACTCGTTCGGCGTTTTACGAACTGAATGTGCGGTCGGCCGAATTTTCGGCGTCCCTCGAACGGAAGACACGCAAGACCCCGCCCCAGGGGGATACAGTAGACGGGTCCGGTTCGACCGGACAGGTTCAGTCCGACCCCCGGGACTGAACCATCGGCGACCCCCGTCCCTCCCCCCTGGCGGGGGTCGTCCCATGTCCGGGGTCGGTTTCCGGCTCCCCCGCGTGGACCGCCGAAGGCGTTCGCGGCCGGTTCCATCGTCTTCTGAACTTTTTTCGCGTCTGTGGGACGGGTTAGCCCGACCGGGTGCATCCGGGCCTGATCCGACCGACCTGTCCACAGGCCCCCGAGTTGTCCACAGCTTGATCTTGCCCCGTTGTGTCCTTCCTCACCGCCCGAGACCGTGGAACCCGAACATCCACGACTCGGGCTCGGGAGGGGCGATGAAGCGACCGGTGGCCTTGGTGGCCGACGCGGTGCTGGTCGACGAGGTGCTGCACGCGGCGGCGGTGGTCGGCTGCGAGCTGGAGCGGGTGGCCGACGCGGGCGAGCTGCGCGGCCGCTGGGCCGGCGCGCCCGCGGTGGTGCTGGACGAGGGCGCGGTGGTCGCGTGCGCGGCCGCCGAGCTGCCGCGCAGACCCGGGGTGCTCGTGGTGAGCACCGGTCCACCGGGCTCGGCCACCTGGCGGTGCGCCCTGGCCCTGGGCGCGGAGCAGGTGTTCGAGCTGCCCGGCGGCCTGACCGGGCTGGGCGCGGCGCTGGCCGACGCGGTCGAGGGCTCGGCGGGCGGCGGCAGGGTGCTGGCGGTGGTGGGCGCGCGGGGCGGCGCGGGGGCCTCGGTGCTGGCGGTCGCGGTGGGCCAGGCCGTGCTGGCCGCCGGCGGCCGGGCGCTGCTCGTCGACTGCGACCCGCTCGGCGGCGGGCTGGACCTGCTGCTGGGCGCGGAGCGGCAGGAGGGCCTGCGCTGGTCCACGTTGCAGCTCAAGGAGGGGCGGGTGCCCGCGGCGGCGCTCCACTCGGCCCTGCCGGGGCGTGAGCGCGGGAAGGGCAGGCTGTCCGTGCTGTCCTGCGGCAGGAGCGGCCCGGGGCCCGTGCCGGAGGCCGTGGTGGCGGTGGTCGAGGCGGGCAGGCGCGCCGGCGGGACGGTCGTGTGCGACGTGCCGCGGCAGCTCACCGGGGCCGCGTGCGCGGCCCTGGACCGGGCCGACCTGGTGGTGCTGGTGGTGCCCGCGGACGTGAAGGCGTGCATGGCCGCCAAGGGCCTGGTCGAGCAGGTGGCGGCGCGCGGCGTGCGGATGCGCGCGGTGGTGCGCGGTCCGGCGCCCGGCGGTCTGTCGACGGCCGAGGTGGCGGACGCAGTGGAGCTGCCGCTGCTCACCACCATGCGCTCCGAGCCGGGGCTGGCGGCCGCCCTGGACAACGGGCGCGTCCCGCGCACCGGCCGGGGACCGCTGGCCAAGGCGGCGCGTGAGGTCCTGGCGGTGCTCCATGCGCGCTGACCGCGAACCGACCGTGGTGCGGCACCCACTGCACCGCCCACCCCCGGGGTTCCGCACCTGCCGCCCGCACGTGCCGCCGGACGAGCGGGGCGAGGCGTCGGGGCTGCCGTTCCCCCGGGCCCCGATCGAGGACCGCTTCGCGCGCCTCGTGCGGTCGGCGGTCGCCGTCCTGTCCGCACCGCTCGGCCTGCCCGCACCGCTCGTCCCGGCTTGTGTCGACGTCCCGGCTCGCGTCGACGGCCCGCGCGGTGACGCGGCCACCCCGTGGGCACCTCCCCGCCTCACGACCGGATTCCCGTCCGGCACCCCCGTCGCCCACCCCGTTCCCCCCGCCCGGCAGCGGGAACCCCACCCCGAGGAGTCAGGCCGTGGCTGACCTGGTCGAACGCGTTCGCCAACGCCTGGCCAACGGACCCGCCGACCTCACCCCCGCCTCCGTCGCGGCGGCGGTGCGCGGCGAGGCGGGCGGCGTGCTCGGTGACGAGGACGTCCGGCGCGCGCTCACCGTGCTGCGTCAGGAGTTCGTCGGCGCCGGTCCGCTCGAACCGCTCCTGCGCGACCCGGGCACCACCGACGTCCTGGTCACCGCGCCCGACCAGGTGTGGGTCGACGGTGCCGAGGGACTGCGCCGCACCGGGGTCGCGTTCCCCGACGAGCCCGCCGTCCGGCGGCTCGCCCAGCGGTTGGCGGTGGCGGCGGGCCGCCGGCTGGACGACGCCGCCCCGTACGTGGACGGCTGGCTGCCCGGCTCGGTCCGGCTGCACGCGGTGCTGCCGCCCGTCGCGCCGACGACCTGCCTGTCGCTGCGCGTCCTTCGCCCGGCCGCGCACGACCTGGCCGCACTGGAGGCGAGGGGCACGTTCAACGCCGAGATCGCCGCCCTGCTCCGGGCGATCGTGGTGAGCAGGCAGGCGTTCCTCGTGGTCGGCGGCACGGGCTCGGGCAAGACGAGACCCACTCTATGACACCCTTCCGGCATGAGCACAACCGGTTGCGCGATCTATGCGCGGATCTCTGAAGACCGCGAGGGTGCGCACCTCGGCGTCGACCGCCAGGTGGCGGACTGCCGCGAGTTGGCCGCCCGGCTGGGTTGGGACGTCGTGCACGTCTTCACCGACAACGACATCTCGGCGTACTCGGGGAAGCCGAGACCGGGCTACCGGGCCTTGCTCGCCGCGATGCGCGACGGCGAGATCGGCGGCGTACTCGCCTGGCACACGGACCGGTTGCACCGCAACGTCCGGGAACTTCTCGACTACATCGCCACGAGCAACGCGGGCGGCGTCGACACCCACACGTGCCGGGCCGGTCAGCTCGACCTGACGACCCCGACGGGCCGGGCGTCGGCGATCACCCAAGCGGCGTGGGCCGCGCAGGAGAGCGAGCACAAAGCGGACCGCGTCCGGCGTGCCCGCCTGGAGGCGGCCCGGGAGGGCCGTTGGCAGGGCGGCGCGAGGCCGTTCGGGTACGGGGCGGACGGGGAGTCCCTAAACCCGGCGGAGGCCGCCGAGATCGTCAAGGCGGCGGAGGCGATCCTGGCCGGCGGCAGCCTGCGCAGCGTGGTCCGCGACCTGAACGCGCGAGGCGTGACGACCACGTTCAACAAGGACGAGTGGTCCACGATCGCGTTCCGCGACGTCCTGCTCCGGCCGCGCAACGCGGGCCTGGTTGTCTACCAGGGCGCGATCATGGAGGGCGTCAAGGGGCGCTGGCCCGCGATCCTCCCGGAGCCGACGTGGCGCGCACTGATGGCCTTGCTCACCGACCCGGCCCGGCGCACGAACGGCGCGAACAACAAGGTCAAGTGGCTCGGCTCCGGCCTGTACCTGTGCGGCGTGTGCGAGCGGCCCACGCTCCGGGCCAGCGTCGCCGGGGGCTCGCGGGCACCCGCCTACCGGTGCTCGTCGCGGGACCGGCAGGTGACCGGCCCGCACGTGAGCCGCCGCGCCACGGCCGTGGACGAGGTGGTGGAGCGCGTCCTGGTCGAGCGGCTGTCGCGGCCAGACGCGGTGGACCTGCTGCGGCGTCGCACGGACGCGGTGGACGTGGCCGCGCTCAACGCCGAGATCCAGGCCGTGCGCCACCAGCTCGACGCCTTGGACGACGACCTGGACGCGGGCACCATCAGCCGAGTGCGCTGGGCACGCCGCAACGAGCGGCTGAAGGTCCGCCTGGACGAGCTGGACAAGGCGTTGGCGGGCGCGGTGCGCGTGGACCCGCTGGCCGGGGTCGTCGGCGCACCCGACGTCCACCGCGTGTGGTTCGGCACGCTGCCCGACCGCTCCGACGGCCTCGACCTCGGACGCCGTCGGTCCATCCTCGACGCGGTGGTCACGGTCACCGTCCGGAGGCAGGCACCGGGCCGCCGCGCGGACGGCTCGTACTTCGACAAGAACTCGCTGAGCTGGGACTGGAAGGACGCGCGGTGAGCGGCTGGGGAGAGGTGCGGCTGGCGTGCACGTGCGGCCGGACCGGTCGCCGGCCCCGCCGGATCGAGCTGTTCGAGCTGCTGGACGGCGCGTGGACGGGCGAGAACTGCGGACCGCTGGCCGACGGGCCGACCCTGCCGGACGCGCAGCACCCGGAGGACGCGTTGCCCGGCAAGGGGCACTCGCGCGTGTTCCAGCGGCCCGGCGGCGCGGTGTGGCGCGGACGCTGTCCCACGTGCGCGGCGACGGGGGACCGGCGCGGGTCGGTGACCCTGCCCGTGGACGCGCTGACGGCGCTGCTGGACCGGTGGGAGGCGGCCGGGGGCGGGCGGCTCGACCTGTACGACCTCACGCACCGGCCGGACAAATGGTGGTTCGTGGTGGATGGCGTGGCCGGGAGCGCGGCTAACCTCGGCGGAGAAAGTGCATCATCCCGTCCTTGATCTGTTCGATGTTCCCGTAGTAGCCCTGGGACGACTCGTCCATGCCGATGAAGTCGCCTTGCGGCCAGTACTTCCTGGTGATGCCGAACTTCTTGATCTGCCCTGGGCGCATATGCCCCATAGGGTGCGCATTTCGCAGGCTGCCGTCGGTCAGCAGTGCGACGTACCACGACGAGCTCTCGTTGTCCGACACTCCAAAGATCCAGCCGTTACCGATGGTTTTCGGAGTCGGTACGGAGTTCCCGTACAAGCTGCGGATGGCGTGAACGGGACGGGGGGCCACCCCGCGTTTGCGCAGTGCGGCTTGAAAGTCTGCCGCTAACTCGGCGATGCGGGCATCGTGCTCTTGTGCGGCGCGCTCGTCGACGCGCTTCCGTGTCGCCTCAAGCTCGTCATACCGTCTGAGATCGTCTTCTAAGCCCATACCTAGCTACAGTAGGTGCCAGGACGGTCGGCGCGGACGCCGTCGAAAGAAGTGCCGCGCACCCCGGTCCTCCGGGAAGCCGCCCCGCTACGCGGGCGTGTGGCCTCCGACCTGGACGCCCTTCGGCGTGCCCAGGAGCACCGATGTCAGCAGATCCCGTCGTGGAAGCTCGCGCGCACCTCCAAGAAGTTCGGCCGCGACCACGAAGCCACCCGCCAGGCCCGCGCCGCGTACCAGGAGGCGCGGCTGGTGTCGTACGTGCAGGCCACCGTGGACGCCGCGCCGCCGCTGTCCCCTGAGACCCGGGCGCGGGTCGCCGCGATCCTCGCGGGCTCGCCCGCCCTCGACGCCGCGTCCACCGAGGAGGCCGCCGCGTGACCGCCTCCGACGTGTCGACCATGTCGCTGCCGCAGCCCGGCGGCGAGGAACCGGCCGCCCGCTTCCGTGCCGCGCTCGTGCGGGAGGCCGGCGCGCCGTCCGCCGTGCCGCTCGGGCAGCAGCTCGCGCGGCTGCTGGAGAGCTGGGCGGGGCCGCTCGCGCTCAACGAGGACGGGGCGCTGGTCGGCCGCGAGGCGGGCCAGGCCGTGCTGATCACGACGGACGTGCTGCGCGACATGGTCGCGAGGCGCAACGTCGTGCCGCAGCTCGGCGTCACGCCGGGAGCGGCCGACCTGGAGGCGGCCGTCAAGCTCGCGGCGGGCCGCGCCCGTGCGGAGCGGGAGCGCCAGGTCGTGGCCGACGAGCACCGGGCCGACCGGCAGCGCGTCGAGCTGGTGGAGGACGTCGAGCGCGCCGAGCGCCGCGCCGAGTTGCTGCGCGCGCTCGCGGAGCTGGACGCCCGGCCGCAGCAGGCCCCGGCGGAACCGCCGCCGGGGTGGACTCGCGTACTGCGGCGCGGATGACGGTCGTGCCCCGGTCACGGCCGGGGGCATGACCACGAGGCCGCCCCGGGCACGTCGCCGGGGCGGCCTGGTTACGTCACGAAAGAAGCGTTGACATCAGAAGTGGCGGTCAGCTCGTCTGAGTCACCGACGGCAGGGGAACGAGTTGGTGCCAGGTACCGTCTCGCCCCTTGATGGGACCGTGCTCGTCTCTAAGACCCCATCCGGCTGGCCAAACCGAGTGGTCGGGTGTCAAATGGGCGCTAAAAGAGCCGTCGAAACTCACACCTTGAACAAAGGTTGCATCGTCAAAAACGGCGTACCCACCGAAATCTACTCCCTCAAATCTGGCCCGCCTGCCGAACGTTGTAAGGGTAAATCCGGCGAGCCCGGCAAATATCGATCCGACGAACTCCACATGCTCGGCGAGCAGCTGGGCCTCGGCGAACGTAGCCCCAACAAACTCGGCGTCCCCCTCGAATGCCGCCTCAGCAAATAGTGCGATCCTGCCGAAATTCACCCGACTGAACCGGGTATATCCAATGAACCTTGCCCTGAGAAAGTTGGCATCGCGGAGTTCGGAGCGCGCAAGGTCGAAGTCGATAAGGGTGGCTCCGATGAGATTGAGGTCAATGTCAGGCCAGAAAGTCGCGACCCTGCGCGCAGCGGTTCCGATGTATAGGTGGTCGGCGAGTATGCGCTGGGCGGTGAGCCGAACCTCGCGCTCCTGCACCCGCTTCTCGTAGCGGGCACGGATCTGCTCGTCGGCGTCCTCGGCGGGCGGATCACCGGGCAACGTGTACGGCATCCGCAGGTACGCGCAGAGCACGTTGACCACGGTCTGTCGCTGGTGCGGATTGTCTTGGGCCAGCCGCTCCAGGGCGTAGAGCCCGGCCAGCCGGACCGGGGCTTTCTCGGACCCAAGCTGCTCGGAGGCTTTGGTGTACAGCTCCGTGATGCGTTGAGCCTCGGCGTGCACATGCGCGTCAGTAGCGACCCGCTCGGCGTGCAGTCGGTTGGTCTCGGCGACCTGCTCGGCGTGAACCTGCACCCGGTCGCGCTGAGTCAGCTCGGCGTGCCGGGCGTCCAACTCCATCTCCTGTGTGCGCTGCCGGCGGGCGGCGAGGTAGAGCGCGAACAGCCCGCCGCCGCCCACGACGATCGACGCGGCCAGCTTCAGCGCGTCGAGCTGCGCGGTCGCCCGCTTCTCCGCGTCGGCCAGTGCGAGGCCGTCGATCCAACGCCACAGCACCACCAGCGCGGCCACGGTGGCGGCTGACACGAGCACTGCGACCAGCGGGACCGGCCACCGCGGCAAGCGGGGCCGGGGCTTCGTGTTCTCGGGGACGGGCGGGGTGGGGCGGGGTAACGGGGCGGGGTGCTCGTCGGTCACGTCGGCATCATCGCCATGTCGTGGCTCGTCGTTCCACCCGCCCGGTTGTCGTGCGGCCCGTCGTGTCGGAGGTGCGCGTACCCTCTCTCCACCAATGACGCGCCGGGTCGACTCGGTGAGGCAAGGGGGCAGGGTGGACTTCGGAGATGTTCCCGCATGGGTCGCGGCCGTCGTGGCGCTCGGTTCGATGGTGGTCGCGGTGGTCGCCGCCGTGTTCTCCAGTCGGCAGGTCACAGCGGCGAAGACACAGGCGGCTGCGGCACTTCAACAGGCCGACGAGGCGAAGAAGGCCCGCGAGGCCGCGGAGGCGGGCGTCGAGCAGGCTCAGCGCAGCGCGAAGGCAGCCGAGGAGAGCGCCGCTGAGGCCCGGAAAGCGAACGAGTTCATGCGGGAGAAGGACGCACGCGAGCAAACCGAACGCGACGAGACCGCCGTGGCCGAAGCGAGCACCGTCCGAGGCGCGCTCACGAACATGGGCGGCGTGGCCTTGAAGGTGACCAACGACGGCACCAAGCCGGTGTACGACCTTGAGTTGGAGTCTGTGGAGGCCGTAGGGAACCCGACCTTCACATGGCGGTTCCGCCCGACCGTGGGAACGCAGAGGGCGGTGCGGGAAACGCTGACGGCGGGCGGCTCCCACACGTACTACATCGACTTCACCGACGAGGACGGCGCAGAGCACCGTGCGCCAGGCGAGGGCTACCACTTCACCATCAGCTTCACCGACGCAAGCGGCCAACGGTGGCGTCGGGTCAACAGCGGCACCCCCGTGCGGGTGACCGCCGAGGAGACGTCCGAAGCGACATCTCGTGACGCCGTGACGCCCGTGGCCGCATCCCCTTCGGACGAAGGTCTCCACCTTCTCGTGCTGAGGGCTCTCTACGAACGTCTCCAGGACAGGCGGCCGGTCAACGTCAAGACACTGCCCGACGAACTGGGTCTGAAGGACCACCACGTCCAGCAGGCGCTGCGATCACTGCATGAAGACGGCATGATCGAAGTGCTGACCGGTGATGACCTGATTGTGTCGGTGCCCAGGCTCACCAGGCAGGGCGGTCTTGCGCTTCTACAGAATCGGCGGTGAGCTCGCACCAGTCATCGAGCTTCACGGTGCCCACGGGTAGCCGGCCACGTCCTCGTCGAACGCCGCGTTCAGCTCCGCATCCGTGATCTTCTCGTCGGGCCGCAACGCGCTGTCCCCGCCCAGCCCGGCCGCGTTCAGCACGGCCCACACGGCATGGGCCACGGCCGCGTACTCGCGGCTGGTCACGTCGGCGGGCAACAGAACTTCGAGTCGTCGCACGTCTTCAGCGTGGCCGTGGACCGTTGGCCAAGCGATCCCCTGATGGAGCGGCGTTCGCGGTCGATGGGACCACCGGTCACAGCGGGCCGGACGCGAGCCGCGCGAGCAGAGCGCGGGCGTCGTCGCCTTCCACCGCGACGGGCCACAGCCGGTCCGTGATCCGGTTGTAGGTGGCCACCTGGTCCGGGTCCACGATCCGCAGCTCCGAAGTCATCGTGTCCACCAGCACCTGATCGCCGACGATCGCGAAGCCGTGGGCGAGCACGAACGGCAGCCGCCGGCCGGACGGCAGGACGCCCAGCCGCACGCCGGGCAGGCCGATCACGGCCATGAGCCGGTCGAGCTGCGCCGCCGTCTCGGCGGACGTGCACACCGGATGCAGCAGCGCCGCCTCCGCGATCAGGATCTCGATGTCGCGGCCCGGCTCGTACAGCACTTGCTGGCGCTGCATCCGGGCCAGCACCGCCTCGTCCAGGTCGCGCTCGACGTCGTACAGCTCGGCCTGGCCGGCGAAGATCGCGCGGGCGTAGTCGGGCGTCTGCACCAGGCCCGGCACGGCCATCACGTCCACGGCGCGGATGCGCGCCGCGGAGCGTTCCAGCGAGCCGATCTCGTTCTGCCGCGCCCGGTGGCCGGAGCGGAGCTGACGCCGCCAGCCGGCCTGCTCCACCCGCAGCTCCGCCAGCTCGGCGAGCAGCGCGGCCGTCTCCTCCTCGGACAGGCCGACCACGGCGGCCCACGCCGTCACGTCCTCGTCGGTGGCGGTCTGGCGGCCCGTCTCCAGCTTCGACACCTTCGGCTGCCCCGCGCCCAGGGCGGCGGCGAAGTCGCGGCCGGTCATGCCGGAGCGGGCGCGCAAAGCGCGCAGCTTGTCGCCGAACGCCTCGCGCCGCTCCTGGAACGTCACCGTCACCTCGTCGTCGTGAACTCCCGCGCCGCGTTCCACGTGACGTCCCGCAGCGCCCGGTACCCGGCCACGAGGTCGGGTGCCGTGATGATCTCAGCTCCGGCGAACGCGCCGCCGTCGAACCTCATCACGGCCGCCGTCGCGCCGTCGAACAGCCAGAAGTCGCCGCCCCCGCGCACGCCCAGGCCCGCGGCGGCGTCGCGGTCGAGCACGCGCAGCTCCTCGCCCGCCGGGACGTTGCGCCGCGCCGCCAGGTCCTGGACGAACCGCTGGTAGTCGGTCGGCGGGTCGTCCAGCACCCGCACGCGGCGCAGCGTCCGGCCGGTCCGCCGCAGCTCCCGCAGCAGGTCGAGGTAGCCGACCATCCACGCGTCGTCCGGCGGCTCGCCCGCCAGGAACCGGCGCACCGCGTCCCGCTCGTGCGGCTCCCGGTAGACGGGCAGGGTCTCCAGCCGGAACGCCGAGTCCGCGAAGCCGTGGAACAGCTCCGCGAACCCGGCGCGGTCGACGGGGCGGCCGGTCACGCGCCCGGCTGCGGCGCGAACGCCAGCAGCTCCTTGGGGATCTCCACGACCGTCTCCCCCTCGGGCAGGCCGCGTTCCCGGATGGTCGCCAGCGCCTCCGGGTCGGTCACCACGTAGCCCTGCACCAGGTAGGTGCCCCGGTCGGTCTCGTACAGGTTCGGGCACGTCGTGGTGCCGCTGGTGGTGCCCAGGTGGGTCAACTTCACGTCGTTCTCCTCGGATCGGTGCCGCGCTCGCCGATGCTCGCGCCCCGACGATCGAAAGCCACCGGACGCCCGCGAATCATCGCCCGATCGGGTGGCATCAGGATGGGAATATGCTCGTGATTCTTGTTTGATGCTCATCTCGCGCGCACAGTCGTGCCGTGAGGCCCGCCCCTGCGCAACAGGAGACGACGTGCTGACCCAAAACGAGTACCTGGCTTTCGGCGCACACCCGGAGCTGCGACGACTGGCGACCCTGCGCGACAGCGGCCCGTGGGTGTGGCTGCCGACGGCGCGGAACGGCGAGGTGGTGGAACTGCACGGCGTCCGCACGTGGACCGGCGGCTACGCCGACGCCGTCCGGGTCCGGACCGCGACGGACGCGGCGGCCGTGCGCACCGACGACACGGGCGGCCTGTTGTGGCAGCGCGAAGGCGGCCTGGCGGAGGTCGTGGACGCGCTGCTGGAACTGCCGCCGCCGGACGCGCCGACCGCGCCGCGCCTCGTGAAGGGCGTCGGGCCGGGACTGTGGACGCCGTAGGCCGTCCAGCCGGCCCACGGCAGCGGGCGAACCCGCCGCGGCCTCACCGGCCCGCCTTGTCCAGAGGCGGGCCGGTGTCGTTCGTCAGCCCTGCGGAACCGCAGCGAGGCACGCGTCGCAGTGCCGGAACCACGCGACGCCGAAGCGCTGATCACCCATCGGCTCGAAGGCGTGCCCGGTGGCCAGGTCGTGCGCGATCGTCCCGTTCTCGTCCAGGATGTGCATCGGCCCCTCCTGACGGAGTCCGGCCGCGTCCAGGTACACCTCGCGGCCCGCCTTCCAGCGTCGCGGGTCGGCGGTGTTGTCATCGGTCGGGTCGATGTAGTCGGTCATCTCTTACTCCTGCTGGTCGGGATCGGGGCCGCGTTCGACCCTTCACACCTTCCAGAAGCTCTCGCGCCAGCACGGACAGGCTGGATGCACGGCCAGCATTTCCGCGCCACTTCCCGCAGCGCGACGTCGGTGCACGACCACCGCTTACGCCGGGGCGGTCGCCTCCAGAACGGTCTCCAGGTCAGCGCCGTACCGGTCGTCGCCCCTCGTCGGGACCAGCGGACGCAGGCCGCAAGCTTCGAAGAACGCGACCCGCTCCGCCGTCGAAGTCGACGACCAGTCGACCATCAGGGCCATGTTGGTGCACCTCCTGCGACGCGCCTCCTGGGCGGTCTCGTGCATGAGCAGCCTGCCGATGCCCGACCGGCGTTCGGTGGGCAACACGGCGATCTGGTTCACCAGGCAGCGCGGCCCGGGAAGCCCGGCCAACTCGCCGAACCGCTCGTCGAACGGCTCCGGGCGGAAGTCGGCCCGAACCACCCCGACGGCGCGCCCGTCGGCGGTCTCCGCGAGGGCGACCGGATCGGTCAGCGGGCGGTGGATGAGCTTGAACTGCTCGACCTTCAGGCCGGCACCGTCCAAGACCTCCCAGATTCGTCGCCCCAGTTCGGGCTCGTCGTGGCGATCAGGCCACCGCACAGTGATCAACGCTGCTCCATTTGTTGGATCTTCACCTGAAATACCAGTGTTGACCTGCGGTTATAGGTGTGCAGAGGCGGGGGCACCCCCCGTGCCTCTACCCCTCGTCACCGGGGGTACGTAGCATGGAAGGTGCACGGATGGCCGTCTGCTGATGGAGACATTGGCACCTGCGTTGCGCAGCACAGCCGGTCGACGTGCCTCACAGGGCCGCCACCCACGGGTAGGCGGCCTTCGTGGTCTGGTCGGACGGGTGCAGCTTCAGCCCGTACGACAGCAGGTTGCCGTTGCGCCGGTAGAGCCGCGGTGCCACCTGCCGGAGGTAGCGGGTCTCGGTGTTGCCGAAGTCGTCGGCGTTGAACGCGGCCCCGGTCGCTGACGCGGCGAGGTCCGCGAGCTGCAACTCCTCCAGGCGCGACGGCTGGTCCATCTGCCCGCCGCGAGGGTCGAGCCACGGCCACTCGATGCTGCACCTCGGCTCCGCGCGCAGCTTCGCCTCGTAGGCGCGCAGCTTGGCGATCTTGAACCGCACGATGTGCGCCATCGTGTAGTTCAGCACCCTGCCGTTGCCCTTCGCCAGCCACGACAGCCGTTCGAGCAGGTACCGCAGCGTGTAGAGGTACGTCCGGTCGTCGTCGAGCGGGTCGCCGGTCAAGTGCGGCTTGCACACGACCACGCTCGACACGGTCAGCCAGTCGGCGGCACCGAGCGTCTGACTGACGTGCAGGCGCTGCGAGTGCGGCCTGATGTTCTTCCACGCCAGCGGGTTGCCGGGCTGCCGGTTCAAGTCGACGCGGAGCTTGGCGAGCATCGCGGGCACTTCGGGGAGGTCTTCGTCCCGCACGACGACGGCGGTCATGACGAAGTGGGCGCTCGACTTGGCGGAGCGGGCGCGCTGCCCCGACTCGTCGATGAAGGCGTGCATGAGTGGACGGGCGGCGACACCGCCCCCTACAGAACCCGCTCGCTGGATCACGTCGAGAACGTATGACTACGCCCCCCGCTTTGTCACCTCGGGGCCGTCGTCCCTGTGGACAACTCGAAAGTGGTCTACTTATGCCCTCTGAGCTGGGCAAACACGCAATATCGAGACTTTGCGGTCTAGTATAAAATGCACATGCGATGTGGATAACTCACGTTTCCCGTGAAACAGAAAAGTCACATGCTGAAATGAATTTGCGTCCGATGTAACGTTGTGTAATAGATTACCACGCAGAGTATCGTTTTGTCTGCATGTCTCCGCTGTCATCGTCTTCTTCGCCGGCTGAGACTTTCCCTTTCGTCTCGCGCAGCACGACGTTGCGCACGGCCATCGCCGACCACGTGGCGGCCCGGTGCGGCCGGTGCCCCTCGGAGTCCAGCGTGGCCGCGATCGGGCGATACGGGCTTCCAGTGCCCGTGAGAGTAGCCGGGCCGGGTCGGCGCATCATCCGCCTGACGGCCTGCTTAAATCGCCGAATGCCGTTAACCGAGCAGCCGCTGGCAGCGGGGGAGCCCTGGTACGCCTCGGGCACGTTCTGGGCGATTGCGGCTGTAGTGGTCGCGGTGGTGGCGATCGTGGTGGGGGCGTGGGCGGCGTTCCGCAGCGCCCGTCCCCGACGCGTTCTCTACGTGTGGGTCGACTCGGCGGTGCCGCTGATGAACACGGCACGAGGACTGCACGGTCGGCGGCTCGCGGTCACCCTCGACGACCAGGAGTTGACCGCGCCGTATGTGGTGGCGGCGGAGGTCGTCAGTCGGGGCGCGCTGGACATCGCCGCGTCCGCGTTCGGCGGACGCCCCCTGGAGTTGGAGTTCGGCGCGCCCGTACTGGGTCTACTGGAGTGGCAGGCAGACGCAGGTCGGGCGGCGGTCCGGCCGCCCGAGGTCGAGATCATCGGAACCGCGCTGCACCTGGGTCCCTCGTTGCTGACCCGGCGGCACCGACTTCGCTATACGGTGCTGCTCGACGGCAAACCGGACTTCTGCCCGGTTGGCGACCTAGTAGACGTCACGGTCCGACAGGAACGTGCCCCGCAGGCGCTGACGATAGTTCGCGTGGTGGCAGGACTGTCCAGCCTAGCCGCACTGATTGCCCTGCTTGTCTTGGCAAAGGTCAAGGGCGACGACTCTCCGTTGACCGGGGTAGTCGCCCTGTCCGTGTTGGCGCTGACGGCAATCGATCTTGCCGTGGGTGCCGTTATGCGCGCGCGGTACCTATCAACACGCCCACTGCGGCGTAACGCCGCGAATGGGCAACGACACCGTTCGGTCCGGTAGTGCTCTCAGGTCTCAGCTTTCGGCGGAGTGATCGGCCGGAGCTGACGACAGAGCCCCATAGCACTACCTGCTGGCCCGGCTCGCCGTGAACGTCACCCGCTCACCGACGAGATCAACCCGAGCAACACTCCAACCGGCGTCACGCCACGCACGGGCCTGCGTGTGCGTGCTGCCCGAATCGTTGCCCCACCACGACCGCCTCCGGTATGCGGAGGCCGGCAGTGGACCCACCAGCGCGGCGATCTCGGCGAAGGCCAGTTCGATCTCTGCGGTCTCGCGGTCCGCAGCGTCCCGCAGGTACCGGTTCAACGGGTTGTACTTGCCGTCCACCTTCTCCGCCTCCTGTCCGAGCAGCACCGCCTGAACCGAGCTGGTCGACCACGTCGCCTTGCCGCGCGCCGTGGGCACGCCGTCTGCGGTCAGTCCTTCGGCGATGACGCGCAGGCCCTTCCCCTCGGCACGCTCCCCCACGATCCGCTCCACGACCGCCGTGGGCAGCACCGACGGACGCCCCAGCCGGACCCCGGCGGCGCGCTTGGCGGCCAGGCCGTCACGGGTGCGCTGACTGATCAGCCTGCGCTCGTACTGGGCGGCCGACGCCAACATGTTCGAGACCAGCTCGCCGGACGCGGTCGAGGTGTCCACGCCCGTGTCCAGCAGCACCAGCCGCCACCCCTTGCGGCGGGAGCGGTCGAGCAGGCTCGCGAAGTCCGCGACGGAGCGGGACACCCGGTCGAGCTTCGCGGCGACCAGTGCGGCGGCCTCGCCCCGGTCGAGCCGGGCCAGCGCCTCAGTGAGCGCGGGCCGGTCGAGCGACTTCGCCGAGTACCCGGCGTCCACGACGAACTCGACGTCCCAGCCGTGGCGCAGGGCCTCGGCGGTGATCGCGGCGCGCTGGGCGTCCAGGCCCGCGCCGGAGTCGGCCTGCTCGGCGGTGGACACGCGGAGGTAGGCGAGCACCTTCGAGGTGTCGACGGTGGCGGTGGGGCGGGTCTTGCGCGGGGCGGTCACGACTCCACTTTACGGTAAACGGTCGTTTTCCGTAAATCTGGTGGGATCGACCCCGGCTGCCAACGCCTCCAAGGCGTCCATCGCGCCCTCCAAGTACGCCCGCTGCCCCGGCTCCGCCTCCAGCTCCCCCGCGTCGATCGACTCCAGCACCGCCCGCAACCGCTCCGCCGTCTCGGCCGCCACCTCCCGCATGTCCCCGGTCACGCCGTCCGTCCCCACGCGTGCCGACCGCAGTACAGCGAGCCCCCGGCCCGGCCGCCGTCGCGCGCCAGCACCCGCCCGCCGCACACCGCGCACGCCGCCGGGACCACGTCGCCGTCCGGGGTCATCACGCGCACGACCTCCCGGTCCGTCGCCTCCGCGTACAGCGCCCGCACGTCCTCCCGCACCGCCCGCGCCGCCGCCAGCTCGTCCCGCGTCAGCCGGGCACGGCCCGGCCGTGACGACGGCCCGCCGGCGCGCAGGCCCACGACCTTGACCTCCAGCGGCCCCGCCGGGCCGCCCTTCACCGACAGCAGCCGCGCGTACCGGTTCGCCGGGTGCAGCACCGGCCCGAACTCGAACAGGTCGAGGTCGTCGATGTGGCGGGTGCCGCCGACCTGCCGCGTCCGCTTCGCGTTGTACCCAATGGACCACGTCGACTCCTGCGGCCCGTAGAACTTCGCGTTGAGCAGCGCCGCCCGCCCGTCCGGCGTCTCGGTGTTGATCGCCGCACGCGCCCACAGCGCGCCCGCTCCCGCCGGCCACGGCCCGCCGTCGGCGGTCAGCCTCGGCAGCCGCGCGTCCCCCGGCAGCAGCTCCCGCACCTCCAGCACACGCCCGATCGGACGCTGCCAGTCGTGGCCCAAGCACACCTTGGGCCTGCGCTCCCGCAACGTCCGCGCGAACGCCCCCGGCGTGATCACGTCGCCCACGTCGTCCTTGACCCCGGTCACCGCCGCCAACACCTCGACCACGCCCGTGGCCGGCTCCGTCATCGTCATCACGCCCCCTGCCCGTGGTCGGCCGCCCCGGGCCGCTCGTAACCGGCCTGCCGGCGCACCGCCAGCACCGCCGCCCGCGCCGCCCCGCGCGTGGCCTCCGCCTCCCACGGCACGCCCAACTCCTCCGCGAACGCCCGCAGCGCGGCCACGATCAACGCGCCCGACGCCGCGTCGGCACGTCCCGCGCGGGCCTCCAGGTCGAGGCGCAGCATGTCCCGCGCCAACCTCTCCGCCGTGACGCGTTCGCGGTGCTCCAGGTCCGCGAGCTGCCGCGCGAACTCGCCCACCCGCACCGGCAGGCCCTCCGGCCCGACCGCCACCACCTCACCGACGACGCCGGCCAGGCCGTCGCGCTCGATCTGCTCGCGCAGCCGCTCCCCCAACCAGTCGGCGCGGGCCTGCGCGAGCCGCAGCAGGGCGGGCAGCGCCGTCAACGGGTCCACGCCCTGGTCACGGCCTTCCGGCACGCTCCGGGCCGTCGGGAACCGCCCGGAACCCGGCGCCAGGTCAACCAGCGTCACCACGCACCTCCTCCAGCTCCTCCAGCGCCTCGGACAGCGCCCGCCGTCCCGCCGCGTCCGGGTCGACGGCCGGTGCCCAGCGCGCCAGCTCGGCCACGTCGACCGCCCACACCGACGGCCCGTCCGGTCCCGCCGGGCCGGTCACGCCGCGCCCCGCACGGCCGGGCGACGCCGCGCCCACGGCTCCGGCGGCGGGGCCAGCGCCGCCAGCGCCTGCGCGAGGGCCAGGCCCCCGGCCGCGTCCGGCCGCTCCAGGCGGGCCGCCGCCTGCTCCCGCACCCGCCGCACGTGCGCCCGCAGCGGCTTACGGCGGGGCCTGCGCAG
This sequence comes from Saccharothrix sp. BKS2, assembly GCF_047689505.1. Lineage (NCBI taxonomy): Bacteria > Bacillati > Actinomycetota > Actinomycetes > Pseudonocardiales > Pseudonocardiaceae > Saccharothrix > Saccharothrix sp. BKS2. Next base: position 611,919 of record NZ_JAUQOL010000002.1, read on the forward strand.
GCTCGACCCGGCGGCGCGCTCCAGGCGCAGCGCCAGCACCGTGCGGCTCACCGGGTCGGAGTCGGGCAGGAACGCGGCGGCCAGGCGGGCGCACACGCGCGCCGTCGGCCGGACGGTGCCGCCCTCCCAGCGCTGCACGGTCCGCGTGGACACGCCGAGCGCGGCAGCGAGCACGGGCTGACTCCAGCCGCGCGCCGCGCGCTCCGCCCAGACCGCCGCGCCGAACTCGGCGCGCAGCCGGGTGCGCTCGGCGGGCGGCACCGGACGGGGCGGCAACGTGTCGGGCCGCCGCCACGTGGGCGTCACCACGGGCGCGCGGGACGTGTCGTGATCCATACAGGCATGGTGCGCCCGACGCTTGGCCGGCGCGTCAAAAACACGCCGCACGCACGGACGGACATGTCCCCGGCGCACTCCGGACGGACGGCATGGTCAGTGCGCCGCAGCCGTCGCTTCTACTCCGGTCCACGTACCTGCCAGCCATCGGGGCCGATCCAGGTGATGCCGCTTCTCGGGTACCACCGGCCGGAGTTGCGGTAGTCGGGATGTGTCAGCCAGAGCCCATCGTCGTTGAGCAGCGCGATAACACCGTCTTGATGGGTGGTGCCCGCCGCGTACACCGTCACAAGGTCACCGGCCTTGAACGGGCCAGCCCATCCCTCGAAAGTCCTCGACTCCACCGGGTTGTCCACGAACCCCTCCAGCGTTGTGCACTGCATGGTGGTCCCACAGCACACCGGGGACCGCCGGCGAGGGTAGCGGGACGCCGATCCCGTCGAGAGCGACAACCGCGCACTACGGGACGCAGGGCAAGCCGCAGAACGCGGGGAAGGTCACCGCGGATTCCCGTCGGCGGGCCGGTGGGCGGCGCGGATCGGGGCTACGGCGGGTAGGGCCGGGTCGTGAAGTTGATCAAGGTGGGGGTGCGGGTAGGAGTGAAATCGGCCTGGGTAGGAGTGCGGGTAGGGGTGGATTCCGAAGGTTTTCGCAGGTCAGTGGCACTAGGTAGGAGTGGGTAGGAGTGAACCTGCCGCCCTACCCACACGAGCGCGCACCTGCGCCCGTCCGTACGCCACACGACGACCACGACAACAACTCCTCACACGCTTGGATTTCGAGGTCACTCCTACCCACTCCTACCCACGTGGTCTGAACTGCGGAAACCTGAACAATCCACCCCTACCCGCACTCCTACCCAGCCCGATTTCACTCCTACCCTCACCCCTACCTTGATCCACTTCTCGACCCCGGACATGCCGTGACCCCGGCCGTGGAGACCGGGGTCGCGTGGGTCGTGCTGTGGAGGTCAGGCGTCCTCGCTCGCCAGGCTGGCCCAGTACGCCTCCTCCTCGTCGTCCCGCGTGGCCTGCGGGGTCTCCTCGCCGTCCTCGGGCCCCGTCGCCACGTGCGCGGTCGGGTGCTCCGCCACGGGGGGCGCGTCCGGGGACTCGGGGATGAACACGCCGCCGTCGTCGCCGTCCATCTGGGACTTCGTGCCGTTGTTGTGAATCCGGTAGATCGACTTGCCCTTGGCCGTGCCCTTGGTGACCCGGTACGGCCCGAACTGCTTGTCCACGATGCTGCCCAGCCACCTGCCGAAGGCGGAGCGCCGGTCGGTGCCCATCGGGCCGATCTTCGTGGGCAACTCCAGCTCCAGGCCCTCGACCATCTTCAGCAGGTCGGCGGCGGACACGGCGGTGAGGGCGTAGGAGGCGCGGCCGGGCTTGATCACGTCGCCGTCGGCGTTCTTGATCTCCTTCTGGCCGGGGTCGTTGGCCCAGGAGAACATGAACCCCTCGGTGAGCTGGGCTTCGGTGTCCACCTGCGCGGCGACGGCGTTGCGGTTGGTCAGCAGGCCCTTGATCCCGGCGTGGTCGAGGATGCTGCCGACCACCTCGACCCATTCGGTGAACGACCCCATCGTGGGCAGGTTGTCGGGGATCGGGCGACCGGCCTTGAGCCACGACTGGATGACGACGAGCCAGCTCCAAATGACCTGGCCCTGGTTCTCGCGGACCCAAGAGCGCAGCTTGGGGTGCCGGAACCCGGTGCGCTCAGAGGGCTTGCCGTGGTAGCCGTGCACGGTGTGATCGAGGCGGACGCGCACGGTGCGCCGGGTCAGCTCGGAGGACATGGCGATGTTGTTGCCGCTCACGGCCCATACGGCGGGCGGGTGCTGCCGGACCAGCTTGCTCTGCCCCAAGACGCGACCGCTGATCAGCGGCCACGCGGTGACGGCGCTCGCCAGGGGGCCGCTGTCCATCTCGCCGTGGACGTTGTCGTAGATCACGACGCTCGGAGCTTCCATCAGCGACGAGATGATGGTCTTCCACCACTCGGACGCCTGGGTGGGGGCGGCCTCGACGGTGAACCCGCTCATCAGCGGGTTGAGGGTGACCTCGGTGAACAGGCCCTTGCCGCTGCCCTCGGTGGGCGCGTCGATGGCGAACAGCGGGCACGGCCCGTCGATCATCGGCCGGGTGATCAGGGTCAGCGGCATGGCGAAGGCGTGCGCCCGGTCGGCCTCGGAGGCGAACGGGAAGTCGCCATACATCTCGTGCAGGGTGTCCAGGGCGGTGCTCACCTCAGCCAGGCTGGGGTCGTCAGGGACCTCGGGGACGAGGACGCCGCCGCGCGGGCGCAGGAACAGGACCTTGGACTCCTTGTCGTAGCCGGGCCGGGTGATCAGGCGGCCGGACGCGGTGAAGTACGGGGCGTTGACCACGCGGGCGACGTTGGGCAGCCCGGTCTTCTCCGGGTTCGCCAGCAGCGCCTTGACGACCCGGATCGGCGGGTCGGAGGGGGTGTCCTTCTCCTTGCCCTCCTCGTCCAGCGACACGTGGACGAAGTCGATCCGGCGGGACAGCTCCACGGACAGCTCGTCCGCGCCAAGCTGCCGCAGGACGCCGTACTCGGGGCTGACGGTCGCCAGGGCCTCGCTGCCATGTGCGAACAGCGTGGGGTCGGTCAATTCTGCCACCAGCAGGTGCTTGACCGTGTCGTCGTACATGTCGCGCAGGTGGCGGGCGTTGATCCGCACGCGCGGGCGCTTGTCGCCGGGGCTCTCCTCCAAGGCCGCCCTGGTCCTGCGGCGGCCCTGGGGCTTCTCGTCGGCGGCTGGCACGGTGTCGGCCTGCTGCGCCCGGTCCGCCGGGGCCGGTGCGGGAACGGTGTCCTCGTCGTACTCGACGCCGTCGGCCGCCATGCGGGCGCGCTGGGTCACGAGGTCGTCCAGGCCCACGTAGGCGATCTGCTCGTCGTCCAGGCCGAACGTCGTCACGGCGTCCTCACGGTCATAGGTGCCGCTGAGCACGGCCTTGCGGACGGAGGCGACCGTCTCGCGGTGGACGGGCGGACGGATCCACGGACGCTCGTCGGGCTGCCACGGCCGCAGCAGCCCGGAGGAGAACCCGCTGTCCAGGGTCGTGGTGGTCTCGGCAAGGCCGTCCTTGCCGACGTAGCCGTTGGCCTCGGCCGCGCGCCACAGGGCATCGCGGGCCTCGTCCTCTCCGATGCCGTTGGCGGGGTCCGCGACGAGCCCGGCGACGGCGTGCGCAGTGTCATTGAGCTTCTGGTTGCGCCCGCTGCCGGTGTTGCGCAGCTCGTTGACCAGGTTCTCGAACACGCGGCGGCCGGACCCTGTGGCGGTGGAGCGGAACGTGCCCGTCCCGGCGGCACGGGCCGGCGCGACGGGCCGGGGCTGCTTGTCGATGCGGTCCAGTGCCCACCCGGGAGGCTGGGCGAGCGGGGCCATGCGGTCGACGCGGTACACGCCTTTGTTGCTGCTGCTGGGCGGCAAGACGATGTAGCCGCCCGCGCCGCGCACGTCCACGCCCGTGGCGATCCTGTTCTTGTTCTCCGCGCCGACGCCGTTTCCCCACGGCTTGCCGTCGCCGCGCCGCCGCGTCGGCCATGCGAACAGGAAATGCGGGCCACCGCCGCCGCTGGTGTTCGTCCAGGTGGCGGGCCAGTCGCCGCCGTTGGCCTCGATCTCCGCGCGCAGCGTGTCGCGGCCGTCCACGATGGACCCGTCGGCGGTCTTGTGCGCGGTGTCGGCCTCGAACACCAGGATGCCCGCCTCCGGCCCCATCGCGCCGCCGATGTTGGCGCGGGGGAACCGCGTCCACCACTCGACGACCTGTTCCACGTCGGTGCTCGCGCCGAGCACGCCGTGACACAGCCGGTGCCCGCACTGCTCGAAGCAGCGCCGGGCGGCCAGCCCGGCGGCCTTGGCGGACTTGCACGCGGCGCACCCGCCGCGCGGCCGCTTGGACCAGTCCTGCGCGCCGGCGGGGAGGGTGCCGGGGGTCCGGCGGTCGCCCAGTGGGACCACGGGTACGCCGTGGTTAACGGCCCACCAGATCGCCCAGTCGAGCAGGGGCGCGTCAGCGGCCGGCGGGTCGAACCTCCGCAGGTGGGCGCTGGTGTCGAGGGCCGCGCTCACGCCGTACCGCCACGGGGCACGTCGGCGGTGGCGACGAGCGCCGTGCCGTGCCGGTGGAAGATGATCAGCCGCCCGCCATGGTGCGCGCTGACCCGCACGCGCACGGAGCGGACGATCTTGCGGGGTGCGCCGAGCATCGCGATCATCTCGCGCTCGCCGGCGCTGGGCTCGCGGTCGCGGACCTCGCCGGGGTGGGCCGTCAGCCACGCGAAGTCGGCGGCGCGCTGCGCGCGGTCGTCCACTGCGACGGGGCAGGTCGCCTTGTGCACGAGGGAGAACGGACCGCGCCCGGTGGGCACGAGGTCGGCGTTGCAGTCAGGGCACCGTCGGGGTTCGCGCAGGTCGACGGGGTGTGACACCATCGTGGTGAGTCCTTTGGGGGGTGTGCGGAACGCCCCCATCCCGGTTCACGCGCCGGCCTTAGCCGGCTACAATCGGGACGAGAGCGGTTCCTGTGAGGGGATTCCGGTCTCAAGGCCCTCCGCCCCGGTGTGCTACCACCGGACTCAGGCGGGGGGCCTTTTCACTGCTCAGGGGCGGTGTGCCCCCGTGTTCACGCGGCGGCCGGGCCGCCGTTCTCGTTCCCGCGCTCGGCGGCGACGCGGTCCCATCGGACCCGCACCACGCGCCGTGCGAACTCGCTGCGCTGCTCGGGGGTGGTTCCCGCCCAGCGTGCGCGAGCCGCCGCCTGGTGCGCGCGGGACTTCTCCGAATTCGGGACGGTGTAGCTACGCGTCATGTCGAACTCCTCCCAGGGGTCGATACAAGCGGGGACATTACATGCGGGCCGCCTCGCCGGCAAGCTGCGCACCCCCTCTGACCTGCGGGTTTGTCTTCCCGAGTTAACTCGGCGCATCAAATAGGAATGACTAGCCGAGTTAACTCGGTGCGGCCAGAGCAGTATTCTGCGAAAACGCAAAATGGCCGGGGTGAAAGCCGCTCCGGCCCCGTCGGTCAGGGGGTGGTGCACACCGCCGACGGCGGGGCGGTCGCGGTGCCGTCCGGCGTCGCGCTGACCAACCCGAACACGTAGGCGGCGACGCACGCGGCGGCGGCCAGGGCGAGCCACCGGGCGGGCCGGAACTCGCGGGACGTGCTGATGGTGGGCATGGTGTCCTCCCTGATGTGCCGACCTCGACCGTGTGCCGAGGTGGTCGGAACAAGGCCCGGAATCGGGCCTGAGAGCCCCTGTGAGGGCGATCTGCGGTGAGCCCGCGGTGACCTCGGAACAAGCCCGTCCGTGCAGCTCACGGGCCTGTCAGGCGGTCTTGCGGGGTCGGAACAGTGGCACCGAGGGTCGGAACGGCCGTGCCGACCGTTCCGACCCGTGTTCCGGCCCGTCAGCCGCCGAGCGCGGCCCTGATCGCGCCCACGTCGACCACCGCGACCGGGTTCGGGTGGCCCTCCACGCGCCGCTTGCCCGCCGACGGCACCCCGGCCGCGCGCAGCTCCTCGCCGAGTCGCTTCGGCGTCCAGTCGAGTCGCGCCGCCAGCTCGGCGACGGGCACCGTCCCGCGCTCGTCATCGCCGAGCACGTCGGCCAGCGCCGCCAGCACCTCCGGCAGCAGCTCGGCGTCCACCGGCCCGTCGTCGTCCGCGTCGGCCAGGACGGCCAGGACGGCCGGGTCCACGCCGCCGGTCAGCGGGCGGCCGGCGGCGTCGCCGGTCAGCAGCCCCAACGCCTCCCGGCGTTCCCTGCCGATCTCCGCCGCCGCCCGCGTCGGGCCGAGGTCGAGCTTCGCGGCGCGGATGACCACGCCCTCGTCCGCGCCGACCCCGGAGAGGTCGTCGGCGACCAGCCAGGCCGCGCCCCGGTGCCGTGCGGTGAACGCGGTCGCGGACACCCCGGCGGCGTGCATCCCGGTGCCCAGCACCATGTCCGAGGCGGCCTGCGTGGGCAGGCGCAGCGCGGCCCGGCTGCCCACGTTGTCCCGCAACCGGGTCGGCACCGACTCGGCGGACGGTCGCTGCGTCGCCAACATGACCGTGCAGCCCGCCGCCGGACCCTTGCGGATCAGCCAACTCACCTTGTCCACGATCACGCGGCGCAGCGACTTGACCTCCTTGTCGTCGCTGCCCAGCGCCTCGAACGTGAGTTGGCACTCGTCGATCGCGAGCACGATCCACGGCATCCCGGCCGCCGGGTCGGTGGCGAGCGCCCGCGTGATCTTGCCTTCTGGCACGTCGGCCTCCGGCATGGCCTTGAACCGGCGATACCGGTCCAGCACCTCGTTCTCGACCTCGACCAGCAGCTCCAGCAGCCGCAGCAGCGTGGGCACGGTGTCCTCGCCCTCCGCCGACGCGATCAGCAGGCGGTGCGCCACCGGGCGCAGCGGGTTGAAGTCCGCGCCGTCCTTCAAGTCCACCGCGTAGATCCGCGTGTGCGGGTCCAGGCACGCGGCGACCAGGAACAGCCTGAGCAGGTTGGACTTGCCGTAGCGGGGCAGGCCGCCGATCAGCCACGCCGTCCAGGTCAGGGCCACCACGACCTCACGGCCGCGTGCCGTCGCGCCGATCGTGATCCCGTCCCAGATCGACAGCTCCGGCAGCGCCTCCAGGTAGGAGACCAACGGCGGTTCGGCCAACGGGTCGGTGTCGGCGACCCACATGCGTAGGCGGGCCGCGTGGCCGCCCTTGCCGCGCACCCGCTCCAGCACCACCTGCGACTCGTCCACGCCCAGGGCACTCGCCAGCGCCTCGCGGGCGGCGATGGCCGAAGACGCCTTGCGGCCGGCGGGCAGGTCGACCACGGCCGCCCAGCCGGTGCCGTCGTTCACCGGCCGCTCGGCGAACAGCAGCACCTCGCGCGGGCCGATGACCTTCGCTGCGCGGAACGCCTCCACGAACGCGGCCCCGTCGATCGTCCACGCCAGCGTGCGCGGGCCGGGGAACACCGACTTGCGGCCCGGCGTGCCGTCCTTCCTGCGCCCCGCCACGGCGAGCACAGCCGAGGCCACGCCGCCCGCGATCATCAGCGGCACGGACCCGACGGCCAGCTCCACGACGGTCCCACCGATGCCGGCCACACCGACGCCGATCCCGGTCACCCGCCAGCGGGCGCGGGACAGCTCGCGCACGTCGTCGAACCGGGCTACCACCGTGGCGGCCCCGGCCTCCTTGGCGGCGTCGCGCAGCTCGGCGACGCGCACCCACGCCCGCCAGGTCCGCCACGTGACGACCGTGCCGCGCGCGACGGCGGCCGGGTAGTCCAGCGGCACCCGTGCGACCCGCGCGCCCAGGTCCCGGCCGGCCTGCCGCCGCGCGGCCGGGTCGCCCAGCAGCGCGGGCAGGCTTTCGGTGAACCGCCGACGACGCTGCGCCGCGTACTCGACCTCGTCCACCAACTCCCCGGTCAGCACCTCCGGCGCGGGCTGCACCGGCCCGGCGGCCGGGGCCGGCGTGACCGGCCCCGGCTCGTCGGCGGGCGCGGGCACGGCCGCGCCGGGGAACGGGATCAGCTCGCCCGTCATGTCGTCCTCGTCTTTCCGGATCGGCGCGCTCACGCGGCACCCCCGCGCAGGGCGTCGCGGACCTCGCGGGCGGTGTCCATGCCGCAGCCCAGGGCGGTGCGCAGCCGGTTCGCGGACGGGTCGGCGGGCAGCTCCCCGGCGGCGATCAGGTTCCGCGCACGGGCCGCCAGGCGGCCGGTAAGCCCGTCCCCGGCGGGGGCGGTCGCGGCGGCATTTCCGCTGTACGACGCGGGGGTAAGGCCGGGGTAAGGGGCGGCGGCGGGGCCGGCCGGGAGGCCGTGGTCCAGCTCGGCGAACGCGGTCCAGATGATCGGCAGGACGGCCACCGCGCCGACCGCGATCAGCGGCCCGACGGCGTGCGCCAGGAGCTGCATCGGGTCGAACCGCTCGACCTGCCATGGCAGGTACGGCCACACGTTGAGCGTGAGCGTGACGCCCAGCGCGCCGTACTCGACCACGGTCAGGTGCCGGTGCCGCAGCACCCGGCCCCGGGCCGCCAGGAACGCCCGCGCGCCGACCACGACCAGGAGCACGGCGGAGATCACCGGCTCCACGGCCCACGCGCCCCACCACGCGGCGGTGCGCTCGACCATGCCCAGGGTGAGCGTGTGGTGCACGCCCGTGGTGGACCACGCCAGCGCCCCGACCAGCGCGGTCAACGCCACGGCGGTGAGCACCAGGCGCACGCGGGCGGCCTGCCAGGCGCGGGCCGCAGGGTCCTGCGCCAGGGCGTGCAGGCGGGCCGCCTCCGCCGCCCGCTTGCGGGACCGGCGCACGCGGTCGGTGTCCACGAGCAACGGCGCGGCGTCGGCCTGGAGGTCCAGCAGCGCGTGCGACTCGGCGACCTCCGCGCGCAGCTCCCGGACCCTCCGGGTGTCGGCGGGCGGCGTCGGGGACTGCGGAACGGCCGGGGCGTGACCGGCCACGAACTTCTCCAGCTCCGCCACGGCGTTCTCCACATCCTCGTCACTCGGTTCGGGGAAGGGGACGTGCGCGTTCACCGCTGCACCCCGCAGTCGTCGCCGGGGCACTCGGTGATGGACCAGGTGCGGCGGGCGGCGGCGCTGCGACCGCCGAGCAAGTTCGTCGCGGCGCGCAGACGTTCGGCGGCGGCGCGGTCCTCCAGGCAGTGACCGGAGGAGGTCCAGCCGGACGGCTCCGTGTACGTGAGGTGCTTGCGGGTCACCGCAGGGCGGGGACAGGGATGGGGCAGGATTGCGGGCACGGCGGACCTCCAGCGTCCGTCTAGATCCCGCTTGGTGTGACAGCACCGGGCGGGATCGTCTTTTTGGGTGTCTCCGCCGGGGCTTCGGGAAGACCACCCTGCTCGCCGCGCTCCTCGGCTGCGTGCCGCACCACGAACGAGTGGTCTGCGTGGAGGACGCGGGTGAGCTCCAACCCGGACACCCGCAGTTCGTCCGGCTGCTGGCCAGGGGGCCGAACATCGAGGGCGCGGGCGAGGTGACGATGCGCGACCTGGTCCGCCAGGCACTGCGGATGCGGCCGGACCGGATCGTGGTGGGCGAGGTGCGCGGCCCCGAGGTGTGCGACCTCCTGTCCGCGCTCAACACCGGCCACGACGGCGGTGCGGGCACCCTGCACGCCAACTCGCCGGCCGAGGTCCCGGCACGGCTGGAGGCGTTGGCCGCCCTCGGCGGGCTGGACCGGCACGCGCTGCACAGCCAACTGGCCGCGGCGGTCAAGGTCGTGCTCCACGTGCGCCGCGCCCCAGACGGCACCCGGCACCTGGCGGGAATCGGCGTGCTGCACCGGCGGGACGGTGATGTGGTGGTCGAGCCGGCCTGGCAGCGCGACATGGGCTGGCACGACGCTGCGGTCGCACTGAGGTCCCTGGTGGGTTGGCCGGAGCCGCGCTCCTCGCCGCCGGCACCTACGGCGGACCCGGCACCTCCGCCGGACCTGGCACCCATGACAGGTGCGGCGCTCACGCCGGGCCTGGCACCTGCGCCGGGCCTGGCACCCACGCCGGACGCGGTATCCACGCCAGCTGTGGCACTCGTGCCGGGCGGGGCTCTCATGCCTGGCTGGGCGGATGCGGCTGGCTGGGCGGATGCGGCTGGCTGGGGCAGTGCGGCTGACGGGCCTGGCAGGACCGGCACGACTGGCGGGGCGCAGTTGGCCGGCAGGGCGGAGTTGGCCGGCCGAGCCTGCGGGGCGGAGCTGGTTGGTGAGACGGAGGTAGTCGGCGGAGCAGAGCTGGCCAGCGGAGCAGAACTGGCCAGCGGGGCGGAGCCGGCCGGTGGGGCCGGCGGGGCAGAGGTAGTCGGCAGGGCGAAACTGGCCGCCGGAGCCGGCGGGGCGAAGTCGGTGGCCGCGCCGCTGCTCATCGGCACGGCACCGCTGCCCGAAACCATCCCCGTGGTCAGGACGAGGTCCGAGGCGGGTGTGCCATGAGCCTCCTGCTGCTGGCGGCTGCGGTCCTGCTTTATCCATCACGCTCCGCTCGCCGACGCTTGGCTCTGCTCCGGGGTCGGCCGGTGCGCCGGTGGCGGCTCCCCGCCCCCGGCCGGCCGGTCGTGGTGGCGGTGGGCGCGGCCGTCGGTCTGCTCGCCGGTGTCGGGGGTGCGATCGCGGGCGCGGTGCTGGCGGTGACCGCCTGGCACGGTCACCGCGAGACCGTGGGTCGGCGCGCGCGACTCCGGACTTCCGCAGCCTTGGCCGAGGGCTTGAACGCCTTCGTCGCCGAACTGCGCACGGGCGCGCACCCGGCCAGGGCCGCCGCCTGCGCGGCCGAGGACGCGGAGCCGCCGGCCGACGGGGTCTTGCGGGCCATCGCCGCCGCGTCGGCTCGGGGCGGTGACGTCGAGGTGGCGCTGGCGGGGTTCCCGGACGCCCGTCACCTGGCGCGGGCGTGGCGGTTGGCGGCGGAGCACGGCGTGCCGCTGGCCGACGTGCTGGAGGCGGTGCGCCGGGACCTGGACCGGCGCGCGACGTTCACCCGGCAGGTCCAGGCCCGCATGGCGGGGCCGCGTGCCAGCGCCGCCGTCCTGGCCGGTCTGCCGCTGTTCGGGGTCGTGCTGGGCGAGTTGTCCGGAGCGGGTCCGCTCGCCGTGCTGATCGGTACCGGGTCGGGGCAGGTGCTCCTCGTCGTCGGCGCGCTGCTGATCTGCGCGGGACTGCGCTGGAGCGGTCGACTGACCAGGCAGGTGATCCCGTGAGCCTGTTCCTGCTCGCCTTGGCGCTGCTGGTGTTCCCACCACCCCGGAGGGCCGCGTCGAGGCTCAAGCCGGCCCGCGCCCACCCGCGCGAGCTCAAACCCGTCCCGCCGGACCCGCTCGCGGCGGCGGCGGCCTGGGACCTGCTCGCGGCGGCGCTCCGGGCGGGGCTGCCCGTGGCCAGGGCCGTGCACGCCGTGCGTTCGGGTGTGCCGCCCGGCCCGGCCGAACGCCTGCGCGAGGTCGGGGACCTCCTCGCCCTGGGCGCGGACCCGGTGACCGCGTGGTCCAGGGCCCTGGACCACCCCGACATCGCGCCGCTGGCGCGGGCGGCCCGGCGCACGGCCCGCTCCGGCGCGGCGCTGGCGAGCGCGGCGGCGGACCTCGCCGCCGAGGCGCGGGCGAAGGTGTCCGACCAGGCCGAGGCCCGTGCGCAACGGGCGGCGGTGCTGGTGGCGGGACCGCTGGCGCTGTGCTTCCTGCCCGCTTTCCTGTGCCTCGGCGTGGTGCCGGTGGTGATCGGTCTGGTCGGCGGGGTGAGCGAGCGATGACGAATGTCCACTTTGGAGGAAAGGGGAAGAAGTTGTTGGACGACAGGGGAACTTCGACGGTGGAGTACTCGCTCTGCCTGCTCGCCGCCGCCGCACTGGCGACGATCTTGATCGTGGTGGTGAACGGCGACTGGGTGGCCAGGGAGGTCCAGGGAATGCTGGAACGGGCCTTCACGGTGAGCGCATGAGGACCGGCTGCGCGTCGAACCGGGAGAACTCGGCGGCTCGGGGGAAGAGCAGGGGGAAGTGGTGGCTTCACCGGGTCCGCGCCAGGGCCGAGCCGGGGGAGGAGTTGCCCCGGAACAACTCGCCGACCGGGGCGGTCGCGGGCGCCGTGCCGGCCGCGCGGGTTCTGCCGGCCGCGCGGGCTGCGCCGGCGGCATGGACCGCACCGACTGCGCGAGCCGCATCGGCCGCGCAGCTGGCATCGCCCCGACGAGCCGCACCAGCCGCACGGACCGCACCAGCCGCACCAGCCGCAGCGGCTGCGCGAACCGCACTGGCCCTGCCGGTCCTGCCCGCCGTGGACGGCGGTGGGCGGGCTGCGGGGCGCGGTCGGCGTCGGGGCGGGTGGTGCTCGCGGTGGCGGTGGGTGTTGCGCGGGGACCGGGGCGCGGTGACCGTCGAGGCGGCGATCGTGATGTCCGGGTTGGTCATCGTGCTGGTGCTCGGTGCGTCGGCGGTGATGGCGGTCGTGGACCAGGTCCGGTGCACGGACGCGGCCCGGGAGGCGGCTCGGCTCGTCGCTCGGGGGGACGAGGGGCGGGTGGGTGCCGTGGTGCTGGCGATCGCTCCGGTCGGGGCGTGGGTGTCGGTTCGGCGGGAAGGGGACGGGGCCTGGGTCGAGGTGGCGGTGTCCCGGTTGGGCGTGGAGTTGCGGGCCCGTGCTTACGCGGTCGTGGAGCCGGGGGTGGTGGGGGTGCGATGAGGAGGTTGCGGCTCGGGGACGACCGAGGGGCCGCTTCGGTGTTCGCGGTCGGTGTCGCGGGGGTGTGGTTCGGGCTCGTCCTGGTGGGGGTGCACGTCGGGGAGGCCGTGGTGGCTCGGCACCGGGTGGCCGCTGCCGCCGACCTCGCGGCCGTGGCGGCGGCCGGGCACCTGGTGGCGGGGGTCGGCGCGGCGTGCGGGAAGGCCGAGGTGGTGGTGGGGCGGATGGGTGGTCGGTTGACCGGTTGCGAGGTGGACGGGTGGGAGGTGAGCGTCGTGGTGGTCGGTGAGGCCCGGTCGTCCGGTGGTTCCGCGGTGTCCGGTGGTTCTCCGCTGTTCGGCGGTTCTCCGTTGTTCGGCGCGCCGAGCGCGCGGGCACGGGCAGGCCCGGCTGAAGGATGAACCCCTGCTCCCGCGACGAGCGGTCGTTCATCGGCGGTGAGCGGGCTCACCAGGCCGCAGATTCGCGGCCTGGCGGGGTATGGGCAGTTCCCCCGCCGTTCTGCCGCTCGTCCGCCGCTGTTTCGCTCGCCGTGCCGAATCGACCAGTTGTCGACTGGCGGTTACCAGAACCCCCGGTCATGTCGTTAGTTCAAGTGGCGGCACCGACGCGGTGTCGAGGAACACCCGACACGGTGTCGCGGGCCGACAGGCCGATCAGGAGGCGAACTAACGATGGAGTGGTCGGATAGCTGGCGCGGGGCCTTCCGCATCGAGCTGCGCGCGGAGGCGGTCAACCTCGCGTGGCACGGGTGGTCTGTGCTTCCGGGCACCTATCCGGCGGGTGGGCAGTGGGCCGGTCGCGACGGTGCCGAGGACCACGGACCGGTGCCCGTCCACCGCGATTGGCAGGACCGCATCGGCACCCGCGCGGACCAGGTCGCCACCTGGTGGACCGGCGGCTCCTACAGCATCCTGCTGGCCACCGGCCACGGCGTGGACGCCGTCGAGGTCGACGCCGACCTGGGCCGTCGGGCGGCGGTGGCGTTGCGCGCCACCGGCATCCCGGTCCCGATCGTGGCCACGCCCGCCGGGCGCTGGATGTTCCTGGTGGCCTCCGGCGGTGTGGTGATCGCCGACCCGGGTGTCACGCACCACGCGCAGGGCGAGTACGTCCCGCTGCCGCCGAGCCCGGCCCACCACGGGGTCGTGCACTGGCGGGTCAAGCCCCAGATCTGCGCCTGGCAGCTGCCGCACGCGAACGTCGTGCACGAGGCACTGCTCAGCGCACCGAGCTACGACCTGGTCGCCGCCGACCGGTCGTGATCCCCGTGGCCGTGCCGGGCGACGCCTCCGGGGTCTACCCCGACCACCCCGAGCACGACGTCCAGCACGGCCACCCCGCCCGCCTTGTCCAGCGGATCGTTGCCGTTCCCGCACTTCGGCGACTGAACGCAGGACGGGCACCCGGCCGGACACGCGCAAGCCGCGATGGCCTCCCTAGTAGCGACCAACCACGGGACGACCGCGTTGAACCCGCGGTCGGCGAACCCGGCACCGCCCGGATGACCGTCGTGCACGAACACCGTCGCCTCCCCGGTGTCCTGGTGCAAGGCGGTCGAGACACCTCCGATGTCCCAGCGGTCGCAGGTCGCGAAGAGCGGTAGCAGGCCGATCGCCGCGTGTTCGGCAGCGTGCAGTGCGCCGGGGACGCGCGCCGGAGCCAGACCGGCGCCCCCCGGCGCACTGCCCAACAACCCCGACGACACCGCGTACCAGACCGCCCGCGTCACCAGGGTCAGCGGCGGCAGGTCCAGCACCACCGAGTCGATCACCTGGCCGGACGGCAGCTTCCGCAGGTAGCCGACCACCTGCGAGGTCACCTCGACCTCGCCCAGGCACACCGTCACCCCCGGGAACCGGCGCTCCTCCAGCACCCGCACCACCGAGATGTCCTTGGTGTCCCGCGCGGTGGTCGACCAGTCCGGCCGCTCCGCGTGCACGAGCGCGATACCGGTCTCCAGGTCCAGCTGGTCCACCACGTACGACTCGCCCTGGTGCAGGTAGACCGCGCCGGGGTGCACCGTCCAGTGCGCCGAGCCCGGGTCCACCGTGCCGAGCATCCGGCCCGAGTCCGCCTCCACCACCACGACCTGCTCGCCGCCGGAACCGCGGATGTCGACGTCGGCGTGCGGCCGGTCGCGCGACGTCCAGTACCAACCGTTGGGCCGTTTGCGCAGGACCCCCTCGGCCGTCAGGTCCGCCAGCACCGCGAGCGCCGCGTCACCGCCGAAGTCCGCCGCCGAGTCCGGGGTCAGGGGCAGCTCCGCCGCGGCGCAGGCGAGGTGCGGCGCGAGGACGTACGGGTTGGTCGGATCCAGCACCGTGGCCTCGACCGGCCTGTGCAGCACGGCGGACGGGTTGTGCACCAGGTAGGTGTCCAGCGGGTCGTCCCGGGCCACGAACACGACCAGGGCGTCCGAGTCGCCGGTCCGACCGGCGCGGCCCGCCTGCTGCCAGAACGAGGCCAGCGTGCCCGGGAAGCCCGCCACCACGACGGCGTCCAGGCCGACGATGTCCACGCCCAGCTCCAGGGCGTTGGTGGTGGCCAGGCCCAGCAGGTCGCCCGACGACACGGCCCGCTCCAGCGCCCGCCGCTCCTCGGGCAGGTACCCGCCGCGGTAGGCGGCGACCCGGCCCGCCAGCTCCGGGTCGACCTCCGACAGCAGGCGGCGGGCGCCCATCGCGGTCAGCTCGGCGCCGACGCGGGAGCGGACGAACGCCAGCGAGCGGGCCCCCTCCACGGTCAGGTCGGCCAGGATGCGCGCGGTCTCCGCGCCGGCCGACCGGCGCACCGGGGCGCCGTTCTCGCCCTCCAGGTCTTCGAGCAGGGGCGGCTCCCACAGCGCGACCGTGCGACCGGCGCGCGGCGAGGCGTCCTCGGTGACGGCGGCGACGTCCACGCCGAGCAGCGCCCGCGCCGACGCGGCCGGGTCGGCGACCGTGGCGGAGGCGAGCACGAAGGTGGGGTCCGCGCCGTACCGGGCGGCCACCCGGCGGAGCCGGCGCAGCAGCAGCGCCACGTGCGAGCCGAAGACGCCGCGGTAGGTGTGGCACTCGTCGATCACCACGCAGGACAGCCGGCGCAGGAACCGGATCCACCGGGCGTGGTTCGGGAGCACCCCGCGGTGCAGCATGTCGGGGTTGCTGAACACCCAGTTGGCGTGGGCCCGCACCCAGTCGCGCTCCGCGATGGGCGTGTCGCCGTCGAACGACGCGGCGCGCACGCCGGGCAGCCGCAGCTCCTCCACCGAGCGCAGCTGGTCCGCGCCGAGCGCCTTGGTGGGGGACAGGTAGAGGGCGGTGGCCTTCGGGTCGGTGGTCAGGGTGCTCAGCACCGGCAGCTGGTAGGCCAGCGACTTGCCGGAGGCGGTGCCGGTCGCGACCACGACGTGCTCGCCGGCCCAGGCGAGTTCGGCGGCTTCGGCCTGGTGCCGCCAGGGCTGGGGCACGCCGCGTTCCACCAGGGCCGAGGTGACGGCCTCCGGCACCCAGGACGGCCAGGGGGCGTGTCGGGCGGGGCGGGGTGGCAGGTCCTCGGTGTGCGTCAGCGGCGATTCGCCGGTCGGCACGCCGGCGAGGACCCGGTCCAGCAAACGACGTCCCTGGTTCGCCACGTTCGGCAGCTTCGCACACCGGGGGTGGGGTGGGGTTCGCGCGGGAGGAGCTGGGGGTGGGGGTGTTGGGGGACTTGGGGTGTGGCGGGCTGGGGAGGGCGGTGGGCCCGGCCAGGCGGAGCTGTAGTACTACGGCTGCTTCGGGTGTGTTCACACGTTGTTCGGGGTACTGGACGGGGCTGTGGCGCTTCCTGTGTGGATAACGGTGTGTGTACGGATCGACGCGCGTCGTTGCCCTGTTGCGCGCTATGAATAGACTCCGCCGCTATCGCATCCAATGAGGGATGCATCACGTTGTGACGAGGGTGACAGGCACGAAAGTGACCGGCCTCACATCAGCGGGATGGCCCTCATCGGGCCAGAAAAACTCACCAGGAGGACGGATGTCCCGGCAATTCCTCGCGGAGGGCTTGGAGCTCTCCGGAGGTGATCGCGGCCTCGTGGCCGTGATCGCCGTGGTCGCGCTGGCCGCCCTGGCCGTCGGGTACGTTCTGCTCCGGGAGGTGCTGGCCGCGGGCCAGGGCACCCCGAAGATGCAGGACATCGCCAAGGCGGTCCAAGAGGGCGCGGCGGCCTACCTCAACCGGCAGTTCCGCACGCTCGGCATCTTCGTGGTCGTCGTGTTCGTGCTGCTGTTCGCGCTCCCGGCCGAAGACACCTGGGAACGCATCGGCAGGTCGCTGTTCTTCATCGTCGGCGCGTTGTTCTCGGCGATCATCGGCTACCTCGGCATGTGGCTGTCGACCCGTGCGAACGTGCGCGTCGCCGCCGCGGCCAATGAGACGGGTGGCCGCGAGAAGGCCATGCGGATCGCGTTCCGCACCGGTGGCGTGGTCGGCATGTTCACCGTCGGCCTCGGCCTGTTCGGCGCGGCGCTGGTCGTGTTCGTCTACACCGGTCAGGCCCCGAAGGTGCTGGAGGGCTTCGGCTTCGGCGCGGCGCTGCTCGCGATGTTCATGCGGGTCGGCGGCGGCATCTTCACCAAGGCCGCCGACGTCGGCGCCGACCTCGTCGGCAAGGTCGAGCAGAACATCCCCGAGGACGACCCCCGCAACGCCGCGACCATCGCGGACAACGTGGGCGACAACGTCGGCGACTGCGCGGGCATGGCGGCCGACCTGTTCGAGTCCTACGCGGTGACGCTGGTGGCGTCGCTGATCCTGGGCACCGCCGCGTTCGGCGTGCAGGGTTTGCTGTTCCCGCTGATCGTCCCCGCGATCGGCGTGCTGACCGCGGTCATCGGCGTGTACATCACGAGGGCCCGCGTCGGCGAGAGCGGCCTGTCGGCCATCAACCGCTCGTTCTACATCTCGGCGGTCATCTCCGCGGTGCTGTGCACGGTGGCGGCGTTCGTCTACCTGCCCTCGTCCTTCGGGGCGCTGGAGGGCGTGTCCGAGGCCGTGGCCGCGACCGGCGGCAACCCGCGGTTCATCGCGGCGATGGCGGTCATCATCGGCATCCTGCTGGCCGGCGTCATCCTGTGGCTGACCGGCTACTTCACCGGCACCGAGCACAAGCCGGTGAAGGAGGTCGGGCGCACCTCGCTGACCGGTGCGGCGACGGTGATCCTGTCGGGCATCTCGATCGGCTTCGAGTCCGCCGTCTACACGGCGCTGGTCATCGGCGCCGCGGTCTACGGCGCGTTCCTGCTGTCCGGGTCCGTGGTGGTGGGTCTGTTCGCGGTGGCGCTGGCCGGCTGCGGCCTGCTGACCACGGTGGGCGTCATCGTGGCCATGGACACCTTCGGCCCCGTGTCGGACAACGCGCAGGGCATCGCGGAGATGTCCGGCGACGTGCACGGCGAGGGCGCGCAGATCCTCACCGAGCTGGACGCGGTGGGCAACACGACCAAGGCCATCACCAAGGGCATCGCGATCGCCACGGCCGTGCTGGCCGCGACGGCGCTGTTCGGGTCTTACAAGGACGCGATCTCGCAGGCCCTGGCCGACGTGTCGATCGGCCTGGGCGAGTTGCCGATCTCGTTCTCCAACCTGGTGTCCGACCCGAACGTGCTGGTCGGCGTGGTGATCGGCGCGGCCGTGGTGTTCATGTTCTCCGGCCTGGCGGTCAACGCGGTGACGCGGGCGGCCGGTGCGATCGTGTTCGAGGTGCGCCGGCAGTTCCGGGAGAACCCCGGGATCATGGACGGATCCGTGAAGCCGGAGTACGGCCGGGTCGTGGACATCTGCACCCGCGACTCGCTGCGCGAGCTGGCCACCCCCGGTCTGCTGGCGGTCATGGCGCCGATCGCGGTCGGGTTCGGGCTGGGCGTCGGGCCGCTGGCCGGGTACCTGGCGGGCGCGATCGCCACGGGCACGCTGATGGCGGTGTTCCTGGCGAACTCCGGTGGCGCCTGGGACAACGCGAAGAAGCTGGTCGAGGACGGCAACCACGGTGGCAAGGGGTCGGACGCGCACGCGGCGACCGTCATCGGCGACACCGTGGGCGACCCGTTCAAGGACACCGCCGGTCCGGCGATCAACCCGCTGATCAAGGTGATGAACCTGGTGTCGGTGCTCATCGCGCCGGCGATCGTGACCTACTCGGTGGGGGCGGACGCCTCGGCCGGGGTGCGGTACGCGATCGCGGCGGTGGCCACGGCGATCATCGTGGCGTCGGTCGTGGTGTCCAAGCGCCGCGGGACGGCCATCGCGGACACGCCGGCGGAGGCCACCACCTCGGCGTGAGCCGCGCGTTCGGTTGGTCTTTCGAGTGCAGGAGGAGCGGGGCGCCCGGTGCGGGCGTCCCGCTCCTCCGCGTCGGTGGGGCAGACTGGGGGTGGGTGACGGAGAGGTTGGGAGTGCCCTGATGAGGTTTGTTCCGCTGGTGGCCGCGGTGCTGGTGGTGGCCGGGTGCGGGTCAGGGGGGGACTCCACCGCGCCGTCGTCGTCCGCCCCGCCGGAGGAGGTGGCGGCGGTCGCCTACATGGACAAGGTGTGCACGGCGGCCTCCGCGTTCGTGACGACCACGAAGACGCCGCCCCGGCTGGACGGGGGCGACCCGGTCAAGCTGAAGGCCGACATGGCCGCGTACATGGGGCAGATGGCCGAGGCGTTCACCCGGACGGCCGGTCAGCTGCGGGAGGTCGGGCCCTCGCCGGTGGCGGGGGAGGGTGAGCAGGTCGAGCGGATGGCGGTCACGTTCACCGACATCGCGAAGAACTTCAGCGACGCGAAGGCGGCGTTGGAGGCGGCTGACGCGAACGACCCGGTGGGTGGGTTGCAGGCCGCCGGTGAGGCGATCGCCCGGTTGGACTCGTTCGTGGAGCCGTTGAAGCAGTTGGAGGCGTCTCCGGAGTTGGCGGCGGCGGCGGAGAAGGCCGAGGCCTGTCAGTCGTTGCGCACGTTGACGCCGCCCGCGGGTGACGCGCCGGAGAGTGGTGCGCCGGAGAGTGGTGCGCCGGAGAGTGGTGCGCCGGAGAGTGGTGCGCCCGGGAGCGGTGCGCCGGGCAGTGACGCCCCGGAGAGCGTTGTGCCCACTTCGTGAGGTTTCGCGGGTTACGGGACCACCTGGGCGGGGGTACCTGACGGGGGCGCGTGCCTGGATCAGTGCGTCCGGGGCACGGCAGCCGTGGTGTGGGTGGCGTAGTAGGTTGCGCCCTCTGACTTTCACCCTATGGGGGGTAATTGTGAAGGTTGTCCTGAAGCGCCGCGTGGCGGTCGCCGGTGCGTTGGCGGTGGTGTTGATGACCGCCGCCTGCGGGGGCAGCGGGTCTTCGGGCTCGGCGTCCGGCTCTTCGACCGCGGCGGCGACCACCACCACGACGGCGGCGGCCGACGCCGACCCGGTGGAGTGGGCCGGCACGTTCTGCGAGGGCATCGGGCCCACGGTCGAGGGCGTGATGAACCTGCTCAAGACCATGTTCGAGGGTGGTGCCGAGGACCCGGCGGTGCAGAAGAAGGCGCTGCTGGACTACAGCGGGCCGGCCGGGAAGTCGCTGACCGAGGCCGGGGCGAAGCTGGAGGAGATGGGCGCGCCGTCGGCCGACAGCCAGGAGCTGCACGACGAGCTGGTCAAGTTCTTCAGCGACTCCGGGGTCACGTTGACGCAGGTCAACGAGGAGCTGGCGACGCTGGACCCCAACGACCCGGAGTTCGCCACCAAGCTGGAGCAGCTGGGTGGGGACCAGGCCGACCCGTCCAAGTTGCAGGAGCAGGTGAAGAAGCTCCAGAACGACCCGGTGCTGGGTGAGGCGTTCAAGCAGGCCCCGCAGTGCGTGCAGATGACGGAGATGCTCAAGTCGCTGGGCGGCTGACGGCGGTGGCCGTTGTTGTTGTTTCGGCTGGTTGAGGCTGGTTTGGCCTGTGGTTGCGTAGGCCTCGATTTGACATGGGGCCCTTACGAGTACCGGAGGCAGGCCGCAGCCGGCAGGCACGGCGGGGGAAAGCGTCCCGCCGAGCCTGCCGGCTCCGACCAGCCTATGGCACTCGAACCCATGTCAAATCGGGGCCGTGGTCGGTGCGGTTCGTCGTGTTCCCGGCTCGGTGCCTCTGACCTGGTGTTTCTTTCGGGTGTTGCGCGAGTCGTACGTTCGGGGCCCGCGAGTCGTACGTTCAGGCCCGGTGAGTTGAGTGTTGGCGCGAGTCGAACGTTCATGACCACCGTGTCGAACGTTCGGGGTGGGTGAGTTCTGCGTTCGCGGTCCCTTGTGGCTGGTGGGGCTGGTGGGTTCAACCCTTCGGAGACTGGTGGGGGTCGAACGTGTGTTCTACGCTGCTTGGCCGTGGGGCAACTGTCCTTCTTCTCGGCGGAGGCCCGGCAGCCTTGTGTCGCTGACCTGGCGGGTTTGCTGTGCGGACCCGGCCAGGCGCTGGGGTTCGCCCGGGGGCGGGCGGCCCGGGTCTCGGTGGGGGTGGACACGGAGGTCCGGGGGCTGGCCGTGGTCGCGGCGTTGGCCGAGCGGGCGGTGGGGGCCCGGGTCGAGGTCGGGGACGAGGGGTTTCGGGTCTCGACCGCTTTCCGAACTGATTTGACCGGGTTGGCCTCCCAGTGGCTTGATGGTGGGAGGAAGGTCGTCCCGCCGGGGTTCGCCCTGGACGGCGGGGTGCTCCGCCTGTGGGCGCTGGCGTCCGGTCGGTGGATCGAGTCCGGGTACTTCCTGGGGCTCGACGCCGGGGCGCCGGACACCCACGAGGCCCTGCGCGGGGCGTTGGGCTCGGCGGGGCTGCCGTCGACGATCTCGGGCGGGCCCGCACTTCGTGTGGTCGGTCGGAGGCGGCTCGAACGGCTCGCGGAGCTGGTCGGACGGGCTCCGCGAGGGGTTGCTGAGCGCACTTGGCCGGCCGCGTAGCGCGCACTCCTGGCGGAAGATCGGGCACAGTTGTGTCACCCTGTCCCGACCAGGGCTGCCCAACGGCGACAAAGGACAGTGCACACTGGCGGGTTGGGACACAGTGTTCGAAGAGAGCGGGACGGCGTGGCTGGATCGACACGGGCGAAGAAGACAAACGGGGGCGCGGTGACCCGGCGGCTGGTGATCGTCGAGTCGCCCACGAAGGCGCGCAAGATCGCGTCCTACCTCGGACGGGACTTCGTCGTGG
Organism: Saccharothrix sp. BKS2; assembly: GCF_047689505.1. Classification (NCBI taxonomy): domain Bacteria; kingdom Bacillati; phylum Actinomycetota; class Actinomycetes; order Pseudonocardiales; family Pseudonocardiaceae; genus Saccharothrix; species Saccharothrix sp. BKS2. The sequence continues at coordinate 633,644 of NZ_JAUQOL010000002.1, forward strand.
AGTCGTCCAAGGGGCACATCCGGGACCTGCCGCGGGGCGCCGCCGACGTGCCGGCGAAGTACAAGGGCATGTCCTGGGCGCGGCTGGGTGTCGACGTCGACAACGCGTTCGAGCCGCTCTACGTGGTCACGCCGGACAAGAAGGCGACCGTCGCGGAGCTGAAGGAGCTGCTCAAGGACGTCGACGAGCTCTACCTCGCGACGGACGGCGACCGCGAGGGCGAGGCCATCGCCTGGCACCTGCTGGACACGCTGAAGCCCAAGGTGCCCGTGCGCCGGATGGTGTTCCACGAGATCACCGAGCCGGCCATCCGCGCGGCCGCCGCCAACCCCCGTGACCTGGACCAGAGCCTGGTCGACGCCCAGGAGACGCGGCGCATCCTGGACCGCCTCTACGGCTACGAGGTCAGCCCCGTGCTGTGGAAGAAGGTCATGCCGAAGCTCTCGGCGGGCCGCGTGCAGTCCGTGGCGACCCGGATCGTGGTCGAGCGCGAGCGCGAGCGGATGAAGTTCGTCACCGCCGGTTACTGGGACGTGTCGGCCGTGATGGACGCCGGGGCCGAGGCGTCGCCGCGCAACTTCGGGTCGCGGCTGGTCGCGGTCGACGGGGTGCGGCTGGCGGTCGGGCGCGACTTCGGCTCGGACGGGCGGCTGAAGGAGGGCGCCGAGGTCCGGGTGCTGGACGAGGCGCAGGCGCGGGCCATCGCGGAAGGGCTGGTCAACGCGTCGCTGGCGGTCTCCTCGGTCGAGGAGAAGCCGTACTCGCGCAAGCCCTACGCGCCGTTCATGACCTCGACGTTGCAGCAGGAGGCCGGGCGCAAGCTGCGGTTCTCCGCCGACCGGACCATGCGGACCGCCCAGAAGCTGTACGAGAACGGCTACATCACCTACATGCGCACCGACAGCACCACGCTGTCGGAGACGGCCATCTCCGCCGCCCGCGCGCAGGCCACCGAGCTGTACGGGTCGCAGTACGTGGCGAGCGCGCCCCGCCAGTACAACCGGAAGGTCAAGAACGCGCAGGAGGCGCACGAGGCCATCCGGCCCGCGGGCGAGGTGTTCCGGACGCCGGGGCAGGTCGCGCGCGAGCTGGAGTCCGACGAGTTCAAGCTCTACGAGCTGATCTGGCAGCGGACGATCGCCTCGCAGATGGCCGACGCCCGGGGCAACACCACCTCGGTGCGGATCACCGGGCGCGCCGCCGGCGGCGAGGAGGTCACGTTCGCCTCCTCGGGCCGGACGATCACGTTCGCCGGGTTCCTCAAGGCGTACGTGGAGACCGTCGACGCGGAGGCGGGCGGGGAGTCCGACGACGTCGAGTCGCGGCTGCCGCAGCTGGTGAAGGACCAGGTCGTGACGGCCGCCGACCTGTCGGCGGACGGGCACTCGACCTCGCCGCCGCCCCGGTTCACCGAGCCCTCGCTGATCAAGACGATGGAGGACCTGGGCATCGGCCGGCCCTCCACCTACGCCTCGATCATCAGCACCATCCAGGACCGCGGCTACGTGTGGAAGAAGGGCTCCGCCCTGGTCCCGTCGTGGGTGGCGTTCGCCGTGGTCGGGCTGCTGGAGCAGCACTTCGGGCGGCTGGTCGACTACGACTTCACCGCGGCGCTGGAGGACGAGCTGGACGGCATCGCGGCCGGCCGGCAGGAGCGGACGACCTGGCTGTCCGGGTTCTACTTCGGCGGGAACGTCGGGCCGGAGTCCTCAGTCGGGCGGTCGGGCGGGCTGAAGAAGCTGGTCGGGTCGAGCGTCGAGGAGATCGACGCCCGGGAGGTCAACTCGATCCCGCTGTTCGCGGACGAGGAGGGGCGCACGGTCTACGTCCGGGTCGGCCGGTACGGGCCCTACCTGGAGCGGGACGTCGACGGGACCTCCCAGCGGGCCAACCTGCCCGACGACCTGCCGCCGGACGAGCTGGCGCCCGAGGTCGCGGAGAAGCTGTTCGCCACCCCGCAGGAGGGGCGCTCGCTCGGGGTCGACCCGGTCAGCGGGCACGAGATCGTGGCCAAGGAGGGCCGGTTCGGGCCCTACGTGACCGAGGTGCTGCCGGAGCCCGCGGAGGGCAAGAAGGCCGCGAAGCCGCGCACCGGGTCGCTGTTCAAGTCGATGTCGCTCGACGTGGTGACGCTGGACGACGCGCTGAAGCTGCTGTCGCTGCCGCGCGTGGTCGGCAAGGACCCGGAGACGGGCGCGGAGATCACCGCGCAGAACGGGCGGTACGGGCCCTACCTGAAGAAGGGGACCGACTCGCGGTCGCTGACCAGCGAGGACCAGCTGTTCACGGTGACCCTGGACGAGGCGCTGAAGATCTACGCGGAGCCGAAGAAGCGGGGTCGGGCGGCGGCCGCGCCGCCGCTGAAGGAGCTGGGCGCCGACCCCGTCTCGGGCAAGCCGATGGTGGTCAAGGAGGGCCGGTTCGGGCCCTACGTCACCGACGGCGAGACCAACGCGTCGCTGCGCAAGTCCGACAGCGTGGAGGGCCTGTCCGACGAGCGGGCGGCCGAGCTGCTGGCGGAGAAGCGGGCGAAGGGCCCGGTGACCAAGAAGAAGGCCCCGGCGGCCAGGAAGGCACCCGCTCGGAAGAAGGCCCCGGCCAAGTCCAAGGGCTAGTCTCGGGAGCAGCCGACCCCGGGAGGTGGCGTGGACGACTTCGGCCCCGACGGGACGCAGCCCCTGCCACCTCCCCGGCTCTTCCCCGACGCGCTGGCCGGGCTGGTGACGGGCGAGGCGTCGGTGTTCGCGCAGGTCGCGCCACCGGTCGTGGTGGTCCTGCCCCCGGTGGTGGTCGCGCCGCCGGTGGTCCACGCCCGGCGCGGGTCGGTCCGCCGGCAGGCGCCGCGGCCCACCCCGCTGGTGCCGGTGGCGCTCGCACCGCACGCGGCGCTGCCCGCCGAGCCGAAGAAGGGCCGGGGCGCGCTCGCCGGGTGCCTGATCGGGCTGATCGTGCTGGCGGGACTGCTGTTCAACGTCCTGCGTGAGATCATCGAAGCGGTGGCCGAACTGCTGAGGTGAATCTCGCTTCGGTCACCCGTGTGGCGGATGCGGTCATCCGGGTGAGGGACCCCGGCTACGCTGATGGCCTGGCACAACGGGGGGTGAGCACGATCCAGGACAGCGGCACAGCGGCTTCGACCAGCCACCGGATCCGCGGCGTGTTGGCGATCCGGCCGTTCCGCAGGCTTTGGGGTGTCACCTACCTGTGCAGCGTGGGCGACTGGCTGTCGTTCCTGGCGCTCACGGGCCTCGTCACGCAGCTGACGGACAGCTACCAGTGGCAGAGCTTCTCGCTCAGCCTGGTGGTGCTGACCCAGCTGCTGCCGGGCATCCTGTTCGCCCCCGTCGGCGGCGTGCTGGCCGACCGGTTCGACCGCCGCAAGGTCATGGTCGTCTGCGACCTGCTGCGCGGCGCCCTGTTCATCTCGATCGCCCTGGTCGGCACCGCCTGGTGGCTGTTCATCGCGAACTTCCTGGTCGGCTGCTGCGCGATGCTGTGGATCCCGTCCAAGGACTCCGCGGTGCCGAACCTGATGCGCCGGCCCGCCCAGGTGGAGACGGCCAACCAGCTCGGCCTGGTGATGACCTACGGCATCTCGGTCATCTCCGCGTCCGGCCTGTACGCGCTGATCTCCGGCATCCCCGGCTACCTGCACCTCCAGAGCTCCAACCTGGAGTTCCGGATCGCGACCATCGCCGTGATGGTCAACGGCGCGCTGTACGTGACCGCGGCGATCCTGGTCGCCACCCGCATCCCCGAGCTGTCCGGGCGGATCGCGTCGGAGAACCGGCGCCGCCGGGAGGACGGCGAGGCGCCCGGGTTCTTCGCCATGATGCGGGAGGGCCTGAGGTACGCGGGCCGCACCCGGCTGGTGCGCGGGCTGGTCATCGGCATGGTCGGCGCGTTCGCCGCCGCGGGCGCGGTCATCGGCACCGCGCCGCTCTACACCCTGTCGCTGCTGGGCGGCGCGTCGACGTTCGGCCTGCTGTTCGTGGCGGTGTTCGCCGGTCTGGCGCTCGGCATGGGCTCGGCACCCCGGATGGCGCGGCAGCTGTCGCACGACCGGCTGTTCGGGCTGACCATCCAGGTCGCGGGGCTGAGCCTGGTGGTGGTGGCGTTCGCGCCGCACCTGTGGGTGGCGCTGGTCGCGGTGGCGTTCGTCGGCGCGTCGGCGGGCGTGGCGTTCCTGACCGGGCTGACCATCGTCGGCTCGCAGGTCGAGGACGAGATGCGCGGCCGGACCGTGGCGCTGCTCCAGTCGCTGCTGAAGGTGGTGCTGGCCATCTCCACGGCCACCGTGCCGCTGCTGGTGTCGCTGGTGCAGCAGCGCACGATCACCGTGTTCGGGCACCCGATGCAGGTCGACGGCACCCGGCCGGTGCTGCTCGGGGCCGGGTTGCTGGCCGCGCTGCTCGGCCTGGTCGCCTACCGGCAGATGGACGACCGGCGCAGCGAGCCGATCCTGTCCGACCTGCTCGCGGCCTTCCGCGGGCGCGGGCGGCACAAGGGCGGCGTGCTCATCGCGGTCGAGGGCGACACCCGGCTGGACACCGCCACGCAGGCCCGGCGGCTGGCCGAGGCGCTGCGCGCGGACGGGCGCGACGTGCTGCTGGCGTCGGACCCGGACCTGGACGAGCAGCGGCTGCGCAACCTGCTGACGACCGCCGACCTGGCCGGCGTGCGGGCGCACGCCCTGGTGGCCGCGGCGGTGCGGGCGGACGTGGTGGAGCGCGAGGTGCGGCCCGCGCTGGACCGCGGCGCGCTGGTCGTGATGGAGCGGTACGTCGACAGCCCGCTGGCGCACTTCAGCGCGGTGGGCAGCGTCGAGCCGCGGGAGGTCGAGGGCCTGGTCGACTGGGCCACCGGGCGGCTGCGGCCGGACGTGACCGTGCTGCTGGACCGCACGCCGTCCCGGGCGCGGGCCGCCGGCGGCGGCGCGATGGAGAACGTCGAGCACCACTGGCGGGTGCGGGAGCTGCTGGCCGAGATGGCCGCGGCCGACCCCGAGCGGTACGTGGTGGTCGACGCGGACGCCACCGAGGACGAGATCGCCGACCGGGTGGCGCGGTCGGTGCTGCCGCTGCTGTCGCGGCGGGCCGGCATGACGTCCCGACCGGTGGCCGAGACGTCCTGACGGATCGGTACGGTCGCCTGGTGAACCGTGGTGTGTGGGGCGACGTCGTCGGTCAGCCCGAGGCGGTCGCGGTGCTGTCGGCGGCGGCGGAGGCGGCCGCGTCGGTCGTGGCGGGCGGGTCCCCGGCGCCGGGCGCGATGACCCACGCGTGGCTGTTCACCGGGCCTCCCGGGTCCGGGCACGTGGACGCGGCGCGGTCGTTCGCGGCGGCGCTCCAGTGCTCGGTGGCGGACGACCGGCCTGGCTGCGGCACGTGCCCCGGGTGCCACACCACGCTGGCCGGCACGCACGCGGACGTGCGCGTGGTCGCGCCGGAGGGCCTGTCGATCTCGGTGGGCGAGATGCGGTCGCTGGTCCAGGTGTCCGCGCGGCGGCCGACGGCCGGGCGCTGGCAGGTGGTGATCATCACCGAGGCCGACCGGCTCACCGAGGGCGCGGCGAACGCGCTGCTCAAGTCCGTGGAGGAGCCGCCGGAGCGGACCGTGTTCCTGCTGTGCGCGCCGTCGTCCCACCCGGACGACGTGTCGGTGACCATCCGGTCGCGGTGCCGCGTGGTGCCGCTGGGCACGCCCCGGCCCGCGGCCATCGCCGCGGCGCTGGAGGAGGAGGGCCTGGCGCCCGAGGTGGCCTCGTGGGCGGCCTCGGTGTGCGGCGGGCACGTGGAGCGGGCGCGGCGGCTGGCCACCGAGGAGGACGTCCGGGCGCGGCGCGAGGCCGTGCTGCGCATCCCGCTCGCGCTGCGCCGGCCCGCGGACGTCTTCACGTGCGCCGACCAGCTCGTCTCCACCGCCGAGGCGGACGCGGTGAGCGCGCACGAGGGGCGTGACGCGGCCGAGCGCGAGGCGCTGGAGACGGCCATGGGCGCGGGCGGCACCGGCAAGGGCACCGCGGCCGCGACCCGGGGCGCGAAGGGCGCGATCAAGGACCTGGAGAAGCGGCAGAAGTCGCGGGCCACCCGGACCCAGCGCGACTCGCTGGACCAGGCCCTGGTGGACCTGGCCGCGTTCTACCGGGACGTGCTGGTCACCTCCTCGGGCGCGGGGGCGGCGCTGAACCACCCGGACCGGGCCGAGGACTCGCGGCGCGCGGCGGAGGCGTGGTCGGCCGAGTCGACGCTGCGCCGCCTGGAGGCGGTGCTGGGGTGCCGGACCGCGCTGGGGCGCAACGTCAAGCCGCGCATCGCGGTCGAGGCCATGCTCTTCACGCTCCAGCGCGGCTGAACGCCTCCCGGCGGTGCCGTGGGCCCTCAGTCCGACGGGGTCCGCTCGGGCGCTCGAACGGCGCCGGCGCGGCGGGCGGGCAGGGCGGCGACCAGCACGACGCCGAGCAGCAGCAGGGCGGTGCCGGTCCAGAAGATCGGGACCGTCTTGTACGCCGCGTTGGTGTAGGCCAGCTGCTGCTTCGGCGGCGCGGCCGGGCCGGCACCGCCCGGTTCCGGCTGGGTGGGCGTGGGCGCCCCGCACACCACCCCGCCGGTCGGGGCGGCCGCGCGCACGATCTGCTCACCCAGGGACACCTGCGCCAACGCCGACGGCAGGTTCGGCAGCCCGAGGGCATCGGTCGGCAGCAGCTGGAGGTCGAGCAGGCGCGCGGTCGCCCCGAGCATGAACCCCTCGACGGAGGGGCCGCCCTGCTGGAGCGGTCCGTCGATGACCTGCTCCTTCTGGTTGAACTGGGCGATCTGGAGGCGCAGGACACCGATGTCGAGGGCGTCGGCGAGGTCGCCGACCAGGGGCAGGTCCCGGCCGGGCAGGACGCCGATCGGCACGTCCAGCCGCGGGTTGGCGGCGTCGAGCACGCCCAGCTCCCGGCCGCCCTGGGCCACCCTCAGCACCGGGGCGGTGTAGGTGACCGACGAGGTGGCCGCGTCACCGGTGGACAGGGCGGTCAGCGCGGGCTGCGAGACCACGTCGATCCGCAGCTCCACCGGGGTGCCCTGGAGCAGGCGGATGCTCGCCGCCTGGAGCGTGGAGGTCGACTTGACGGCCTTGTTCGCGCTGCCCGGCAGGTCGACCAGCTCGACCGTCGAGTGGGCGCTCAGGGTGTCCGGGAGGCTGAGCAGCGAGCCGGTCGCGCCGCTGTCGGGGGTGCCGGAGAGCAGGCCGCCGAGCCTGCTGAGCGGGCCGGCGAGCTGCTTGAGGTTGTCGACCAGGGACCGCTCGGCCTGCTCGTCCAGCCGGGGCGTGTCCTGGGTGAGCATCCCGGTCAGGTCCTGCGAGCTGGGCAGGGTCGGGATGGCGTTGAGCACGCTCAGGCTCGCCACCGAGGTGCGGGCGTCCGCGACCGGGCTCACGCAGGGGCCCAGCTCGTCGTGCCAGCGGGCGTGCACGCTGCCGTTGAGCAGGCCGACCCGGAGCAGGGCGTCCAGCGGCGTGGCGGGCGGGGTGAGGCCGCCGGTGAGGGGCTCGGGGTTGTCCGGCGAGGCGGTCTGGACGAGCGTGCCGGGCGTCTGGGGCGCGCGGCCCTGGACGGCGAACCCGAGGGGAGACGCCTGGGCCACCGCGCGCTCGTAGCCGAGGAACGCCTCGCTGTTGGCCTGGGCGCTGGCGAGCCCCACGCCGATCTCGGCGGCGGACTGCTTGGGCAGCCGCTCGCCGAAGCCGGGCAGGACCGTGTTGGTCGGCGTCGAGTCCGGCGCGAGCCGCACCACCGCCAGCCCGGTGCCCGCGTCGCCGATCGCGTGGGTGACCAGCTCCGGCCCCGACGACGCGGGCGGCTGGCCCGGGTCCTGCGGCCCCGGCACCGGCGTGGTGACGACGGGCTGGGCGAACGCGGGGGAGGCGGCCAGCGCGACCAGCAGGGCGGCGGCGGGCAGGGCCAACGGGCGCATGTGGTCTGGTACCTCCCGTGACGGCGTCAGGTGCGGCGGACGCGTGCATCCGTCACGTTCCGGCTAACGACGAACCCCCCGGTCAGGTGACGCCCGCGCTTCGGCTATAGTTGTCACGTCTCGCCGCCTTAGCTCAGTCGGCCAGAGCGGCTCACTCGTAATGAGCAGGTCATCGGTTCGATTCCGATAGGCGGCTCGCGAGATGCGAAGGCCCCGGACCCCGGTCCGGGGCCTTCGTCGTTGCTCCATCAGTCGTTGCTCCATCAGGGTGACACTTCTGTCCTCGGCGTCAGGGGTGGGCGACGGTGTCGTTGCCGGCCTGGAGGTGATCGCCGATGGGCACGATGGTCCTGGCGACGGTCCTCGCCCTGCCGCTCGCCGTGCTGGCGGCGCGGGTCGGCCGCCGGCGGTGGGTGCGGCCGCGCGTGCGGACCGAGCTGTTCCGGCACCGCCTCCCGGTGGAGGACCCGGCCCGGCGCCTCATCCGGCCCTGAGCCTCACCCGGTCCTGAGCACCGGCGCGGCGACCCTGGTGACCACGTCGCCGTAGCGGCGGCGGTACTCGGCCGCGACCTCGGCGGGCGTGCCCACGACGGCGAACGCGTGCAGCACCTCGTCGGTCACCGCCTCGGCCATCCGGGTCCACTCCCCGCGCCGCGACAGCCGGTGCAGCTCCTCGTGCAGCTCGCCCCAGCCGTGCAGGTCCAGGACCTTGCGGTAGGCCGGGGTGGAGCCGTAGAAGGCGATCTGCCGCCGGACCTCGGCCACCGACCGGTCGTCGTGGGCGACCAGGGACGGGCCCAGGACCCCGAGGTCCGCCGCGTGCCCCGCCTTGGCCCGGCCGCGCGCCAGGGCGGGCAGGGTCACCTCGCGCAGGTACCGCTCGGTGGTGAAGTTGTGGCACAGGAAGCCGTCCGCGACCTCGCCCGCGACCTCCGTCATCAGCTCACCCACGCCCGCCAGCCACACCGAGGGGGCGCCGAACGGGTTGGGTCCCGGGTCGAAGAACGGCGTCATCAGCGTGTGGGTGTAGAACTCGCCGCGGAACCGCAGGCGGTCGCCGGTGGCCCAGCTGTGCCAGATGGCGCGGACCGCGAGCACGAACTCGCGCATCCGCGCCGCGGGCCGTGACCAGGGCATGCCGAACCGCTTGGTCACGTGCGGTTCCACCTGCGAGCCCAGGCCCAGGTGGAACCGGCCGCCGGAGAGCAGCTGGAGGTCGTTGGCCAGCAGGGCGGTGCTCATCGGGTTGCGGGCGAACGCGACGGCGATGGCCGTGCCCAGCTCCAGGTCGACGGCGCCCGCGACGCGGCTCAGCGCGACGAACGGGTCGTGCCGCGTCTCGGCCACCCAGAACCCGTCGCAGCCCGCCTCCTCGGCCGCGCGGGCCGCCTCCGGGACGGTCGTCGGGTCGGGGTCGAGCTCCAGCCGGTCCACCTTCACGCCGGCGAACCTACTCGCTCCCCGCCCGTCGCGGTCCCGGTCGGGCCCGCGCGGGGACTCAGCCGACCCCGGCCCCGGCCCCGACCTTGATCCCGGCCCCGAACCCGGCCCCGACGACGGCGGTCGGCGTCGGCTCGGCGAACCTGGTGACCAGGCCGCCGTAGCGGCGGGCGTACTCGGCCCTCGTCCCGGCGGGCGTGCCCACGACGGCGAACGCGTGCAGCACCTCGTCGGTGACCAGGCCGTTCATCTCCTCCCACCGCCCGTCCAGGGAGAGCTGGTGCAGCTCCTCGTGCAGGCCGCCCCAGCCGTGCAGGTCGAGGACCCCGCGGTAGGCCGGGGTGGAGCCGTAGAAGGCGATCTGCCGCCGGAGCCTGGCCACCGACCGGTCGTCGTGGGCGATCAGCGAGGGGCCCAGGACCTCCACGGGCGGCAGCCCGCCCGACCTCGCCCGACCGCGGGCGAGTGCGGGCAGGGTCACCTCGCGCAGGTACCGCTCGGTGGTGAAGCTGTGGCACAGGAAGCCGTCGGCGACCTCGCCCGCGACCTCGGTCATCCGCTCGCCCACGCCGGCCAGCCACACCGCGGGACTGCCGAACGGGTTGGGCCCCGGGTCGAAGATCGGCGTCATCAGGGTGTGGGTGTAGAACTCGCCGCGGAACCGGAGCGGCTCGCGGGTGGCCCAGCCGCGCCAGATCGCGCGCAGCGCGAGCACGAACTCGCGCATCCGCGCCGCGGGCCGTGACCAGGGCATGCCGAACCGGTTGGTGATGTGCGCCTCCACCTGGGAACCGAGGCCCAGGTGGAAGCGCCCGCAGGAGAGCAGCTGGAGGTCGTTGGCCAGCACGGCGGTGCTCATCGGGTTGCGCGCGAACGCCACCGCGACGGCCGTGCCCAGGTCCAGGTCCACCTCGCCCGCGACGCGGCTCAGCGCGACGAACGGGTCGCGGCAGGTCTCGGCCACCCAGAACCCGTCGCAGCCCGCCTCCTCGGCGGCCCGCGCGAGGTCGAGGGCTGCTGTCGGGTCGGGGCTCATCTCCACCCGGTCCACCTTCACAGCGGGCAAGCTACCGCCGAACGGAGCAGGCCGCCCGGTGACCGGACGGCCCGCGCCGCGGTCGTCAGCGGTTCGGCCGCAGCGTCCAGACGACGGTCATCTCCCCGGTCGTGACCCCCTCGGCGTTGGTGATCGTCACGTGCACGGGGAACTCCGGCCGCGTGCCGCCCTCCAGTTCCGCCACCACGTCGGCGGCCGGCCGGCCCAGCACCGCCTCGGCGCGCAGGGGACCCAGCGCCGGCTTCCGGTAGGCGATCTCCGACCGGACGACCAGCGGCGTGGCCCGCTCCAGGTGCGGCGCGAACGCGGCCATCACCACCGCGCCGGACGCGGTCTCGCCCACGCCGAACACGACGGCCGCGTGCGGCCCGCCGATGTGGTTGTGCAGGTCCTCCCGGTCGGGCAGCCCGGTCACCACCCGGTCGCCCGAGACCTCCAGGAACTCCACGCCCGTGGTCCCGACCCACGGCACCGCCTGCTTCATCGCCTCGGCGACGAACGAGTGATCAGCGCTCATGGCCGCGACATTACCGGTCGGTAACCGATGAGACGGCGGTCACGGGTATTTCGTTTGCCAGAACTCTTCGGCAGGTTCATGCTTGTACTCAGCAACTAGTTGTTTGATGCAAGCAAACGGAGTGTGGCATGGCGACCCCGGGGCGTCACGACGCGCAGGCCGACGACCTGGTCAGCGCGGACCGGCTGGGCATGGCCCTGGTGCGGATGAACAAGATGCACGCCTGCGTCGCCGCCCACCTGAGCAAGACGGGGGTCGACAAGTCCGCCTTCGTCCTGCTGGCCAACCTGAACCAGCTGGGGCCCTCGCGGTCGAGCGCCCTCGCCGAGGCGGTGTTCTCGGACCCCTCCACGGTCAGCCGCCAGGTGGCGGTCCTGGTGAAGGAGGGGCTGGTCGAGCGCCGGGCCGACCCGGAGGACGGCCGCGCCAGCGTGCTGGCGGTGACCGGGGCGGGGGCCCGGCTGCTGGCCGAACGCCGCAAGCAGCGCAACGAGGCGCTGATCCACCTGTTCGCGGACTGGAGCCCCGAGGACCGGGACCGGTTCGTCGAGTTCTTCGAGCGCTTCGTGGGGGACTACGAGAAGGCGCTCCCGTATTTCATCGCTGAGGGCGGGCTGGGGCCGCGCTCAGAAGGGGAGAGATGAGCATGTCGGAAGCGACCCGAGCGGACGCGACGCCACCAGGCGCCGCGCTGCTCACCCACCGGCAGATCCTGACCATCCTGTCGGGCCTGCTGCTGGGGCTTTTCCTGGCCGCGCTGGACCAGATGATCGTGGCCACCGCCATGAAGACCATCGCGGACGAGCTGCACGGCCAGACCCTCCAGGCGTGGGCGACCACGGCCTACCTGATCACCGCGACGATCTCCACGCCGCTCTACGGCAAGCTGTCCGACATCTACGGCCGCAAGCCGATGTACCTGACCGCGATCTCGCTGTTCCTCGCGGGCTCGCTGCTGTCGGGCATCGCGGGCTCGATGTACGAGCTGGCCGCGTTCCGCGCGGTCCAGGGCCTGGGCGCGGGCGGCCTGATGTCGCTGGCCATGGCGATCATGGCGGACATCACCTCGCCGCGCGAGCGCAGCCGCTACATGGGCTACTTCATGGCCGTGTTCGGCGTGGCCAGCGTCGCCGGCCCGGTCGTCGGCGGCCTGTTCGCGGGCCTGGAGACGTTCCTCGGCACGGCCGGCTGGCGCTGGGTGTTCCTGATCAACGTGCCGATCGCGCTGGTCGCGCTGGCCGTCGTGGCCAAGGTGCTGAACATCCCGCACCAGCGGGTGAACCACCGGATCGACTTCGTCGGCGCGGGCCTGCTCACCGTCGGCCTGGTGCCGCTGCTGATCGTGGCCGAGCAGGGCCGCGAGTGGGGCTGGGCCTCGGGCACCTCGATCGCCCTGTACGCGGTCGGCGTGCTCGGCCTGATCGGCTTCGTGCTGACCGAGAAGCGCATGGGCGACGAGGCGCTGCTGCCGCTGCGGCTGTTCCGCCGCCAGACGTTCTCGCTGGGCAACGCCATCAACTTCGTGCTCGGCCTGGGCATGTTCGGCGGCATGGTGTCGCTGCCGCTGTACCTCCAGATCGTGCAGGGGTACTCGGCCACCGAGTCCGGCCTGATGATGGTGCCGATGACCCTCGGCATCATGACCGCGGCGGGCACCAGCGGCAGCATCACCGCCAGGACCGGCCGCTACAAGGTGTTCCCGGTGGCCGGGTTCGGCGTCATGACGGTCGCGCTGTTCCTGTTCAGCTTCGTCGGCCCGGACACCCCGCTCTACCAGCCGCTGGCGCTGATGTTCTTCCTGGGCGTCGGCCTCGGCCTGAACATGCAGACCCTGCTGGTGGCCATCCAGAACGACGCCGAGCCGCGCGACATGGGCGTGGCGACCTCGTCGGCCACGTTCTTCCGGCAGATCGGCGGCACGGTCGGCACCGCGGTGTTCCTGTCGATCCTGTTCAGCACGGTCGGCGACAAGATCGGCGCCGCGCTGCGCTCGGCGATGGGCTCGCCGGAGTTCCAGGCCGCGCTGGCCCGCCCGGAGAACCGCGAGTTCGCCGGGGCGCTCCAGGGCGGGCAGGGCTTCGACCTGGACAACACCGAGTTCCTCAACGGGCTCGACCCGGTGCTGGCCCGGCCGTTCCTGGACGGCTTCTCCGGCTCGATCGACCTGGTGTTCCTGGTCGGCTCGCTGGTCACCCTGGTCGGCTTCGTGATCGTGTGGTTCCTGCGCGAGGTGCCGCTGTCCTCCCGCTCCGGCCTGGAGCGGGTGAAGGACGCCGAGGGCGAGGAGCCCGCCCCCATCGCGATGCACTGACACGAGGGCGCCGACGCGAGGGCACCGACGCGAGGGCACCGACGCGAGAAAGCCGGAAGGCCCGCTCCCCGGTCCGGGGGCGGGCCTTCCGGCAGCACGCCTTACGCGCTCAGTGCTCCTCGCCGCGCGCCACGGCGTCCTTGAGGCGCTGGTAGGAGCGGACGATCTCGGCCTCGGCCTCGGTCCGGCCCACCCAGGTCGCGCCCTCGACGCTCTTGCCCGGCTCCAGGTCCTTGTAGACCTCGAAGAAGTGCTGGATCTCCAGCCGGTAGAACTCGTTCAGGTGATGGATGTCGCGCAGGTGCTCGCTGCGCGGGTCCTCCGCCGGCACGCAGAGCAGCTTGTCGTCGCCGCCCTTCTCGTCCGTCATCCGGAACATGCCGATGGCGCGGGAGCGGATGAGGCAGCCCGGGAAGGTCGGCTCCTGGACCAGGACGAGGGCGTCGAGGGGGTCGCCGTCCTCACCGAGCGTGTTGTCGACGAACCCGTAGTCCGCCGGGTACTGAGTGGCCGTGAACAGGGTGCGGTCCAGCCGGATGCGCCCCGTCTTGTGGTCCATCTCGTACTTGTTGCGGACCCCCTTGGGGATCTCGATGGTGACGTCGAACTCCACTACGCGGTCCTCGCTCGTTCTCGCCGTTCGTTACGCCACTAGTGTGGACTACGACGTGTCGTCAACCCCGAGCCCAGGGTGTGACGTTGCCCGTACTCGACCGCGGAGGATCGCGTTGCCCGACGAGCCATCCTGGCCCACCGTTGACGGCGACGACGCCAGGCACGAACCGCCGACGGTGCAGGTCAGGCGGCCGGACCCGCCCACGGTGCGCATCCCGGCCCCGGTACCGCCGGAGCGCAGGCCGCCCGCGCCCGAACCGGCCGCGCCGCAGCCGCCGCCCCCGGCGGGGGCCGGGAAAGAGATCAAGTCGGAACCTGAACCCGCTCCTGAACCGATCACGGAACGTGAAGAACCGGCCCCGCCCGCCCGGCGGCGCAAGCGCCCGTTCGTCCTCGCCGCGGCCGTGCTGCTCGTGCTCGCGCTGGCGGGCACGGCCGTGGCGGGGACCCAGCGCGGGTGGTTCGACCGGACGCCCGCCGCGACCACCGCGGCGCCCGCCCCGCCCGCGCCGGTGACGATGGCGGTCCGGGGCGTGGGCCCGGACGGCGAGCGGCCCACCCCGGCGGGCGTGCGGTCCGCGCTGGCCGGGCCGCTGGCCGACGGGCCGCTGGCCCCGCTGACGGGCACCGTGATCGACCCGGCGACCCGCCAGGTGCTGTGGAACCAGGGCGAGACCACCCCGGCCACCCCCGCGTCCACCACCAAGATCCTGGTCGCCGCGGCCGCGCTGCTCGTCCTCGACCACACGGACCAGCTGTCGACGAAGGTCGTGCGGGGCACCCAGCCGGGGACGGTCGTGCTGGTCGGCGGCGGTGACCCGACGCTGTCCCCGCTGCCCGTCGGGCAGCCCACGGTCTACCCGAACGCGCCGACCCTCGACGACCTCGTCGCCCAGGTCAAGGCGGCCTCGCCCGGCCAGGTCACCCAGGTGCTCTACGACGCGTCGCGCTACACCGGACCGGGGATGGCGCCCGGCTGGGACCCGGCCGACGTGCCCAACGGCTACATCTCGCCGATCCAGCCCCTGATGCTCAGCGGCGGCCGCAGCGACCCCACGTTCCTCGACGTCCGGCGCACCGAGACCCCCGCCGCCGACACCGCGACCGCGCTCGCGCAGCGGCTGGGCGTCCCGTCGGTCGCGGCCGGCGCCGCGCCGGAGGGCGCCGAGGTGCTCGGGGAGGTGCGGTCCGTGCCGGTGGACCAGCTGGTCGAGAACATGATGCAGCTGTCCGACAACGTGCTCGGCGAGACGCTGTCGCGCGAGGTGGCGATCGCCCGCGGCGCGGAGCCGTCGTTCGCGGGCGGCGCGCAGGCGGTGCGGGACGTGCTCGTCGAGAACGGGTTCGACCTCACCGGGGCCACGTTCGTGGACGGCAGCGGGCTGTCGCCGAACAACAAGCTGCCCTCGCGGCTGCTGGCCGACCTCCTGGCCGCGGCCGCCGGCCCCGACACCGCCGACCCGAAGACCGCGAAGCTGCGGCCGGTGCTGACCGCGCTGCCGGTGGCGGGCGGCAGCGGCACCCTGGCCGGCCGGTTCACCGAGCAGGGCGCCGGCGGGCGCGGCTGGGTGCGCGGCAAGACCGGGACGCTGACCAGCGTGAACTCCCTGGCCGGGGTGGTGCTGGACACCGACGGGCGGCTGCTGGTGTTCGCGTTCATGTCCCTGAGCAACCAGAACACCCTGGGGGTGCGCGGCGGGCTGGACGAGCTGGCGGCGGCCCTGCGCACCTGCGGCTGCTAGCACCCCGGGTGCCCGGTTGGTGTGTCGCCCACCCGGTCGGCGCAGGTAGCGTCAACGGGGTGAACCCGGCGACGCAGGACCGCAGCGCCCCGAGCGGGCAGGCCCCCCACCGGACCACGGTCGACTGGGACCTGGCCGTCACCACCGCGACCAAGCTCCTGCGCCCCGGCCCGGTGGTGCCCAGGGCCGAGGCGGACGTGGCCGTGCACCGGCTGCGCGAGCTGGCCGTGGACGCCGAGGTCCACGTGCGCGAGCTGACCGGCCTCGGGCACGGGCTGCCGCTGCGGCCCGGCGAGGTCGTGGACCGGCCCGGCTGGGTGCGGGCCGCCGTGCAGGGGCTGGCCGCGCTGACCGACGGCGCGCTGCCCCGGCAGCCCGGGGCGTTCGGCGGTGTCCTGGCGGGCACGGCGGGCGTGCAGGCGGGCGTGGTCGTGGCGTTCCTCAGCGGCCGGGTGCTCGGCCAGTACGACCCGTTCTCCGAGGGCGGCAGGCTGCTGCTCGTGGCGCCCAACATCGTCGGCGCCCAGCGGTCCCTCGACGTGCCCGGCGAGGAGTTCAGCATGTGGGTGTGCCTGCACGAGGGCACCCACCGGCTCCAGTTCACCGCCGTGCCGTGGCTCGCCGGGCACTTCTCCGGCCTGGTCACGACCCTGCTCGGCACCATGGACGAGAGCTCCACGCCCCGCCTGCGCGACCTGCCGAGGCGGCTGCGCGAGGCGGGCGGCGTGGTGGACCTGCTCCAGAGCCCCGCCCAGCGCGAGGTGCTGGACCGGCTGCTCGCCCTGTCCACGCTGCTGGAGGGGCACGCCGACCACGTGATGGACGCCGTCGGCCCGGAGGTGGTGCCGTCGGTCCGCGTCATCCGCGAGCGCTTCACCGCCCGCCGCAAGGGCGGCGGCCTGCTGGACCGCGTGCTGCGCACGCTGCTGGGCGTGGAGGCCAAGGTCCGCCAGTACGCCGAGGGCGCGGCGTTCACCGGGCACGTGGTCGACGCGGTCGGCATGGAGCGCTTCAACACCGTCTGGACCGGCCCGGAGACCCTGCCGACGCGCGCCGAGATCGCCGACCCGGCCGCCTGGCTGCGCCGCGTCCAACCGTGAGGCGCCTGCCGTGAACGGGCCGCTGGCGGAGGTCCGCGTGGCCGTGCGGCGGTTCCTCGACGAGCACCGGCCGGAGGCGGTCGCCGTCGCGGTGAGCGGCGGCGCGGACTCGCTCGCGCTGGCCGCCGTGACCGCGCGGCTGACCGGCGCGCTCGCCGTCGTGGTCGACCACGGGCTCCAGGACGGCTCGGCGCGGGTCGCCGAGGACGCCGCGCGGACCTGCCGCGAGCTGGGGCTCGACGCCGAGGTGCGCCGGGTGGAGGTCACCGGTCCAGGTGGTCCCGAGGCGGCCGCCCGGCGGGCCAGGTACGCGGCGCTGAGACCGGAGCGCGGGCTGGTGCTGCTCGGCCACACCCGGGACGACCAGGCGGAGACCGTGCTGCTCGGCCTGGGTCGCGGCTCGGGGCCGCGCAGCATCGCCGGGATGCGCCCGCACGACCCGCCGTGGGGCCGCCCGCTGCTGGGCGTCTCCCGGGCCACCACCGCCGCCGCCTGCGCCGAGCTGGGCCTGACCCCGTGGCACGACCCGCACAACGACGACCCCCGCTACACCAGGGTCAGGCTGCGCGCGGAGGTGCTGCCGCTGCTGGAGGACGTGCTCCGGGGCGGGGTCGCGGACGCCCTCGCCCGCACCGCGGCCCAGCTGCGGGAGGACAACGACGCCCTGGACGAGCTGGCCGCGGCGTTCGACGGCGACTGCTGCGCGGTGGTGGAGGTCGAGCCGCTGCCCGCCGCGCTGCGCCGGCGCGTGCTGCGGCGGTGGCTGCTGCGGGAGAGCGTGCCCGAGTTGTCCGACTCGCACCTGAGACGGGTGGACGCCCTGGTGAGCGACTGGCGAGGTCAGGGCGGGGTGTGGCTGCCCGGCGGCTTTGTGGCTCGGCGCGCGCATGGCAGGCTTGAAGTGGAACCAGTGCAGGCATGACCAAAGGGGAACCGTCCGTGTACGACGGCGACATCAGTTCCGTGCTCATCACCGAGCAGGAGATCAGCGACAAGGTGACCGAGCTGGCCAACAAGGTCGCCGCCGACTACCCCGCCGACGGCGGGAACGACCTGGTGCTGATCACCGTGCTGAAGGGCGCGGTGATGTTCATGACGGACCTGGCCCGCGCCCTGCCGGTGCCGGTGCAGCTGGAGTTCATGGCGGTGAGCTCCTACGGCTCGTCGACCTCGTCCTCCGGCGTGGTGCGCATCCTCAAGGACCTCGACCGCGACATCGCCGACCGCGACGTGGTCATCGTCGAGGACATCATCGACTCGGGCCTCACCCTGTCGTGGCTGCTCAAGAACCTGGCCTCGCGCAAGCCGCGGTCGCTGGAGGTCTGCACGCTGCTGCGCAAGCCGGACGCGGTCAAGGTCGAGGTGCCGGTGAAGTACGTCGGCTTCGAGATCCCCAACGAGTTCGTGGTGGGCTACGGCCTGGACTACGCCGAGCGCTACCGCGACCTGCCCTACATCGGCACCCTGGACCCGAAGGTCTACTCGGGCTGAGCCGCGCGGTCGGGGCGGTCCCGGCGAGGACCGCCCCGACCCCGCTCAGCAGTTCGGCCGGCAGCGGCGCTGCGAGATGGCGTCCAGCAGCACGCCGCGGATGTCCTCCGGCTCCAGGGCCTGGTACGCCTTGCCGCCGGTGGCCTCCGCGATGTGCTTGAGCGCGTCCATGTCGGCCTCCCGGCCCAGGCCGATCATCATCATCGGCACGGGCCGGGACGGGTCGGCCTCCTCCCGCAGCGCGGTCAGCAGGGAGGGCAGGTCGATGCTGGAGATGTCGTCGTTGCTGCCGTCGGTCATCAGCGTGACCGAGTTGATCATCGACGGGTCGTAGGTCCGCTGCACGTGGCGGAACGCGGCCAGCACCGTGTCGTTCAGCGCGGTGCCGCCGCCGACCAGCTGGTTCAGGCCGTTCGCGCCCTTCTGGAGCTGCACGCGGCGCGGCGCGCCCGCGATCGGCTCGCCCAGCGGACCGATCGGCACCAGCTCGATCCAGTCGTTCGGGGGCTTCTTGTTCGTGGAGAACGCCCACAGACCGATCTCCGAGGTGTCCGGCAGCATCCCCAGCGCGGTCAGCGCGGCCTCCTTCGCCGCGTCGACCCTGGTCCGGCCGTCGCTGGTCGTCTCGGCCATCGAGCCGGACACGTCCAGCACGGCCAGCAGCCGCGTGTCCAGGCTGACCGCGCCCCAGGTGCGCAGCAGCTCGGAGACCTCGTCGGGGGACGGCGTGGCGAGGGTGGCCACGTCGCTGCCGCGCACGCCGTCGGCCTCGGTGGTCCAGCCCTCGGGTGCTGTGCCGTCGGGGGCGCGGAAGCCCGCCTCGGCGAACCGCCGGTCGGTGCGGTCGGCGCGCAGCGCCTGCTCGAAGCCCGCCGCGGCCGCCTCGGTGCCCGCCGCCTCGCCGGCCCGGCTGACCCGCACCAGCGGGAAGTCGAACGCGACCGTGCCCTCCTTCGGCTGGGAGGCCACGACCCGGCGCTCCCCGGCGGCCCGGTTGGCGCTGAGCACGCCCTGCTCGGAGGCGGTGAACACGGGGGCGTCCTCGGTGCCCTGCACGACCTTGCCGAACGCGTCGCGCACGGACGGCAGCGCGTCCCGGCCGACCCGCAGCAGCGCGCCGATCAGCTCGGGCCTGGGCGTGCCGTCGGGGTTGCCCAGCCGGGCGCGGATGACCGCGAGCGTGGCCAGGCCCTCGGTGGAGGTGGTCGGGTCGCTCAGCGTCACCGACACCTTCGGGTCGACGACCCGCGCCCAGCTCACGGGCGTGACGGGCCAGCCGAGCGCGGTCATCGCCCGCTCGGAGCCCGCGATCAGCAGCGGGGAGGTGGCCAGCGGGGCGCGGATCTCCAGCCGCGGCGCGCCCGAGCCCTCGTCGCCCGACTGCCGCCGGGTCTCCGCCGCCCACATGGACGAGTCCGGCACCCACAGCGCGGGCGGGTTGATCTGGGCGGTGGGCAGCTCCTTCGCCACGTCGGCCGCGCCGCGCGCCTCCACCTGCACCTGCACGCACCTGCCGTCCACCACGGGCCGGGTGGCCAGGTAGTCGTCGGCGGCGCCCCGCACCACCTGCTCGACCGCGGGCGTGACCGCGACCTTGAGCGGGAGGGTGCCCCGGCACTCCGGTCCGCCGGTCACCCGGATCGCCACGACGGCCGCACCGGCGGCGGCCACGACGCCGAGCAGCGCGCCCACGGGCAGGGCGACGCGGCGGAGGCGACCGGGGGTGGCTCGGTTGCGCGTTGCCATGCTTGACACCTTCGCTCGGTGTTCACCCGGTTGGACGAACTGAGAACTCGTGGTAGTTGCCGAGGATGACACGGCGGCGTCACATGACAAACTCTCGTGTTACATGTCACTCGAGTGGCGCTCACATCCTCGCTACCTGCTGGTCACACGCCACCCCCGGTGAGTTACTACGGCCTTCAGGCGCGACCGGTTCACCGCCGGCGCCCGGCCCGGCTGAACCGGTTCGACCTGCGATCCGTGTCCGAGGTCACCGGGTCGAACAGGGCGGGAACACCGGGGGGCTCCCGCCCGTTGGTCCGGCAGGACACGACGGGTCCCGAACGCGGAGCGCTCCGCCCGAGCACGGGCGGTAGGCTGGTCGGACGGGTGTGCCCGTCCGCGCCCGTCGACAAGTCAGGGAGGGTCGAGGCCGCCCGCCGGCCGTAAGTGCATGGACCGCAAGCGCCTGCTTCGCAACCCGCTGCTGTGGATCGTGGCGGTGTTGTTGCTCTTCTACGCCTTCAACGTGCTCTTCGACGACAACCGGGGCTACACCCCGATCAAGACGTCCCAGGCACTGCAGCAGATCCGGGACGGCCAGGTCAAGGAAGCCACGATCGAGGACAAGGAGCAGCTGCTCAAGCTCACCCTGAACGACGGGGTGACCGTCGAGGGCGGCAACCGCGTGCGGGCGCAGTTCCCGGCGAGCTCCACGGACGAGATCTTCACCATCCTCGACGAGGCGCCCAACGACCCCGTCCTGGAGACCAAGGTCACCCAGGACTCGTTCCTGACGCAGATGCTGCTGTACCTGGTCCCGCTGGGCCTGCTGCTGCTCCTGCTGATGTGGATGATGAACAACGCCCAGGGCGGCGGCAACCGCGTCCTCAACTTCGGCAAGTCCAAGGCCAAGCAGCTCTCCAAGGACATGCCCAAGACGACGTTCGCCGACGTGGCGGGCGCCGAGGAGGCGGTGGAGGAGCTCTACGAGATCAAGGACTTCCTCCAGAACCCGGGCCGCTACCAGGCCCTGGGCGCCAAGATCCCCAAGGGCGTGCTGCTCTACGGCCCGCCCGGCACCGGCAAGACGCTGCTCGCGCGCGCCGTGGCCGGCGAGGCGGGGGTGCCGTTCTACTCGATCTCCGGCTCCGACTTCGTGGAGATGTTCGTCGGCGTCGGCGCCTCGCGCGTGCGCGACCTGTTCGAGCAGGCCAAGCAGAACGCGCCCTGCATCATCTTCGTGGACGAGATCGACGCCGTCGGTCGCCACCGCGGCGCCGGCATGGGCGGCGGCCACGACGAGCGCGAGCAGACGCTGAACCAGCTGCTCGTCGAGATGGACGGCTTCGACTCCCGCGGCGGCATCATCCTGATCGCGGCGACCAACCGGCCGGACATCCTCGACCCGGCGCTGCTGCGGCCGGGCCGCTTCGACCGGCAGATCCCGGTGTCCGTGCCGGACCTCAAGGGTCGCAAGCAGATCCTGCGGGTGCACTCCAAGGGCAAGCCGCTGGCCCCGGACGCCGAGATGGACGGCCTGGCCAAGCGCACCGTCGGGTTCTCCGGCGCCGACCTGGCCAACGTGATCAACGAGGCCGCCCTGCTGACCGCCCGCCAGAACGGCACCGTCATCACCAACGAGGCCCTGGAGGAGTCGGTCGACCGCGTGATCGGCGGTCCGGCCCGCAAGAGCCGGATCATCTCCGAGAAGGAGAAGAAGATCACCGCCTACCACGAGGCCGGGCACGCCCTGGCCGCGTGGGCGATGCCGGACATCGACCCGGTCTACAAGGTCACGATCCTGGCCCGCGGCCGGACGGGTGGTCACACCCTGTCCGTGCCCGAGGAGGACAAGGACCTGATGACCAGGTCCGAGATGATCGCCCGGCTGGTGTTCGCGCTGGGCGGCCGCTCCGCAGAGGAGCTGGTCTTCCACGAGCCGACCACGGGCGCGTCGAACGACATCGAGCAGGCGACCAAGATCGCCCGCGCGATGGTCACCGAGTACGGCATGTCCGCCCGGCTGGGCGCGGTCAAGTACGGCCAGGAGGGCGGCGAGCCGTTCCTCGGCCGCACCGCGGGCAGGCAGGCGGACTACTCGCTGGAGGTCGCGCACGAGATCGACGAGGAGGTGCGCGAGCTGATCGAGGCCGCGCACACCGAGGCGTACGAGGTGCTCAACACCTACCGCGACGTGCTCGACGCGCTGACCCTGGAGCTGATCGAGAAGGAGACCCTGCACCAGAAGGACCTGGAGCGGGTGTTCGCCAGCGTCGAGAAGCGGCCCCGGATCACCAAGTTCAACGAGTTCGGCAACCGCACCCCCTCGGACAAGCCGCCGGTCAAGACCCCGGCGGAGCTGGCCAAGGAGCGCGGCGAGCCGTGGCCGCCCGCGATCGAGGACGTGCGCGACGGTGAGCCCTCGGTGCCGGACCCGACCCCCGGGCCGCCGGTCAACCCGAACGGGCCGAACGGCAGCAACGGGGCGCAGTACCCGCAGCCGTACCCGGCGGCGCAGCCCGGTCAGCAGTACCAGGGCCAGCCCGGTCAGCCGCAGTACCAGGGCCAGGGCCAGCAGTACCAGGGGCAGCCGCAGTACCAGGAGCCCTACCAGGGGCAGCCCTACCCGGCGCAGCCGCAGCCGCCGCACGCGCCGTCGGCCGTCCCGCCGAACTACGGCGCGCCGCCCGGGTGGACCCCGGCGACCGCGCCGGGTGGCGGGGTCGCCCAGCCGCCGTGGCAGCCGCAGCCCGGACAACCGCAGGACGCCGAGGCGGGCAAGCGGAACTTCGAGACGGATCCGGACAACCGCACGTGACCGAGATCGACCAGACCGGCCTCCCCGGAAACGGGGGGGCCGGTCTCGCACGCCGACCCTTCGACCAGAAGCGGGCCGAGGCCGCGGTGCGCGAGCTGCTGCTCGCGTGCGGTGAGGACCCGGAGCGCGAGGGCCTGCGCGACACCCCGGCGCGGGTGGCGCGGGCCTACCGCGAGCTGTTCGCGGGCCTGTTCACCGACCCCGACAGCGTGCTGGCCAAGACGTTCGACGAGTCGCACGAGGAGCTGGTGCTGGTCACCGACATCCCCATGTACTCGTTCTGCGAGCACCACCTGCTGCCGTTCCACGGCGTGGCGCACGTCGGGTACATCCCGAACGAGCACGGGCGGGTGACCGGCCTGTCCAAGCTGGCCCGGCTGGTCGACCTGTACGCCAAGCGGCCGCAGGTGCAGGAGCGGCTGACCTCGCAGATCGCGGACGCGCTGGCGCGGCGGCTCGAACCGCGCGGCGTGATCGTGGTGGTCGAGGCCGAGCACCTGTGCATGGGGATGCGCGGCGTGCGCAAGCCCGGTTCGCGGACCACCACCTCGGCCGTGCGCGGGCTGCTGCGCGACTCGGCGTCGTCCCGCGCGGAGGCGATCGAGCTGATCCGGGGACGCCTCCGGTGAGCGTGGCCAGGCCGGACCGCTGCGTGGTGGTGGGCGTGCTGAACGTCACCCCCGACTCCTTCTCGGACGGCGGCCGCTACCTGGGGTTGGACGACGCGGTGGCGCACGGCGTGGCCATGTTCCGGCGCGGCGCCGACCTGGTGGACGTGGGCGGCGAGTCGACCCGGCCGGGCGCGGAGCGGGTGGCGGCGGAGGTCGAGGCCGGGCGGGTCGCGCCGGTGATCCGCGCGCTGGTCGCCGAGGGCGTGCCGGTCAGCGTGGACACCATGCGGGCCCGGGTGGCCGAGGCGGCGCTGGGGGCGGGCGCGTCGATCGTCAACGACGTGTCCGGCGGGCTGGCCGACCCGGCGATGATCCCGCTGGTCGCGTCGGCGCGCGTGCCGTACGTGCTGATGCACTGGCGCGGGCACAGCCGGGGGATGAACCGGCTGGCCGTCTACGACGACGTGGTGAAGGACGTGCGGGACGAGCTGTCCCGCCAGGTCGACGCGGCGCTGGCCGCGGGCGTGGCGGAGGACGACCTCGTGCTCGACCCGGGCCTGGGCTTCGCCAAGGACGCCGAGCACAACTGGCAGCTGCTCAACCGCCTCGACGCGCTGGTGTCGCTCGGGTTCCCGGTGCTGGTGGGCGCGTCCCGCAAGCGCTTCCTGGGCTCGCTGCTGGGCGACCGCGACCCGGACGGCCGCGAGGACGCGACCGCGGCGGTCTCGGCGCTGGCGGCGTTCAACGGCGCGTGGGGCGTGCGGGTGCACGACGTGGGGAAGTCGCTGGACGCGGTCGCGGTGGCCGGGGCCTGGCGGTCGGGTCGGGAGGGTCGGGATGGCTGACCGGATCTCGCTGCGGGGGCTGCGCGTGCGCGGCTTCCACGGCGTGTTCGAGCACGAGAAGCGCGACGGCCAGGACTTCCTGGTCGACGTCACCGCCTGGCTGGACCTCTCCCGCGCGGCGGCGACCGACGACCTGCGGGAGACGCTGCACTACGGCGAGCTGGCCGAGCGGGCGGCGGCGATCGTGGCCGGCGGGCCGTACGACCTGATCGAGACCGTGGCGGGCAAGGTCGCGGACGAGGTGATGACCGACCTGCGGGTGCGGGCGGCCGAGGTGACGGTGCACAAGCCGTCCGCCCCGATCCCGCTGACCTTCGGGGACGTGTCGGTGACCATCCGGCGGACCCGTGACTAGGGCGGACCGGTGACCAGGGCGGTCCTGTCGATCGGGTCGAACCTCGGCGACCGGCTGGGGCACCTGCGGCTGGCGGTGGAGGGGTTCGCCGGGTCCCTGGTGGCGGTGTCCCCGGTGTACGAGACCGCGCCGTGGGGCGTGACCGACCAGGACGACTTCCTCAACGCGGTGCTGATCGTCTCCGACGAGGTCGACGAGTGGGGCTGGCTGCGGCGCGGGCAGGCGCTGGAGGAGGCGTCGGGGCGAGTCCGCGAGCGCCGCTGGGGGCCGCGCACGCTGGACGTGGACGTGGTGTCGGTGGACGGGGTGACCTCGGCCGACCCGGAGCTGCTGCTGCCGCACCCCGGGGCGTTCGAGCGGGCGACGGTGCTGGTGCCGTGGCTGGACGTGGAGCCGGGCGCGGTGCTGCCGGGGCACGGGCGGGTGGCGGACCTGGTGGCGGGGCTCGACCTGAGCGGCGTCACCCGGAGGGACGACCTCCGGCTGGGTGACCGGTCGACGCGGGGCTGATCGGATCGTGCGCGCGGGTTCGGGGACGATGGTGGGGTGAGGTTCACCAAGCCCCGTGACCTGCTCGCCGCCGGCCTCGTCGCGGGCCTGCTCGCGCACCTGCTGATCAGGCTCGCCTACGACACCCTGCCGCCGCTGCCCACGTTCGCCGGGTTCACCCTGCTGGTCATCGCGGCGGTGGACCTGTGGCTGGCGTTCTCGCTGCGCGCCCGCATCCTGCGCAGGCCCGGCGCGGAGCCGGTGCAGCCGCTGACCGCGGCCCGAGCGGTGGCGCTGGCCAAGGCGTCGTCCCTGCTCGGGGCGATCATGCTCGGCGCGTGGACCGGTGTGCTGTTCTACGTGCTGCCGGTGCGGGACCAGTTCGAGGCGGCGGGCAACGACCTGGTCAGCGCGATCGTCGGGATCGGGTGCGCCGGCGCGCTCATCGGCGCCGCGCTGTGGCTGGAGCACTGCTGCAGAACCCCCACCGATCCTCACCGGGACGAGTGAATACCGACGCCGAGGTCTCAATCGGATAACTGACCGGTACGGTAGGCGCCATGACCGGGCGAGGCGCGTCGGACGATGACGAGCAGCAGGATCACGGTCGTGGCTCCGGGCGACTACTGCTGGTAGCGGCATTGGCGCTCGCCCTCGGTGCCGCGGCGGTGCTCGTGCTCAGCGACAGCGCCCGGTGGCTGCGCCTGGCCGTGGTCGCCGCGCTGTGGGCGGCCCTGGTGGGCGCCTTCCTGGCCGCCCGCTACCGCAGGCAGATCGCCGACCGCGAGGACGAGGTGGCGGACCTCCAGTCGGTCTACGAGCTGGAGCTGGAGCGCGAGGTCGCGGCCCGCCGCGAGTACGAGCTGGAGGTCGAGGCCGAGACCCGCAAGCGGGTGCAGGAGGAGGCCAAGGACGACCTGGAGGCGCTGCGCGACGAGCTGCGCGCCCTGCGGGAGAACCTGGAGGCCCTGCTCGGCGGCGAGGTCCTGGTCGAACGGGTGGCGCTGCGCGCCGAGTCGACCCGGATGCGCGCCCTGTCCGACCAGTCCCGGCTGATGTCGATGGGTGACCAGCGGATCATCACCGCGGGGACCTCGCTGCCCACCGCGAGCGCGAAGAAGGTCGCGGTGGGCAAGGCCGCGGAGAAGCCCGCGGCGGAGCGCGTCGAGCGGACCGAGCTGATCGAGCGCGTTCCCCACGACACCTCCCGCAAGGACCAGGTTCGGCGTCCCGAACCGGCGCGCCCGGAGCCGGCGCGGCGGGAGGCGGCCCAGCCGGTGCGCCGCGATCCCGCCCGTGCGACCCAGCAGCGGCCGGGGACGCCGGCGGTGGTGCGGCGGGAGGCCGCGGCCAAGGCGGAGCCGGTCGAGCGCGTGAACCGGGTTGACGCGGTGGGGCGCGGGGATGCCGGGCGTGGGGACGCGGGTCGGGTGGACGCTGGGCGTGGGGACATGGGCCGTGGGGACACGGGCCGGATGGATGCCGGGCGTGGGGACGCAGGCCGGATGGATGCCGGGCGCGGGGACGCGGGCCGTGGGGACGCGGGCCGGGAGGACGCGGCGAGCCGACTGGGCCCGGCCGAACCCGCGCGGGCGGCGCAGCCCGCCCAGCGCGCGCCGGAGCCCGGCGCGCAGACCGAGCACGGCGGCCAGCGGCGCAGCCGGGTGGCCGAGCGCACCGAGATGATCAGCCGGGAAGCGGTGACCCAGCAGGCGCGGCAGGCGGAGGCCCAGCAGGCACGCCGACCGGAGGCGACGCGGGCGGTCCCGGTGCGGCGGTCGCCCGCCGAGCGCGCGGCCGGCCGGTCACCGGCGGAGCTGACGGGTGAGCACCGCCCCGTGCCGGGTCGCCGGGTCGAGCCGGGCGACGAACACCGCCCCGTGGGCGAGGACCACGCCGGTGACGCGCACCGGTCCGGTACCGGGCGGGTCGACCTCGGGGGTGAGCACCGACCGGTGACGAGCGCAGCGGGTCGCCGCCCGAGCCTGGAGGCGCGTCGCGCCGAGCTGACCGGTGAGCACCGGCCCGTGACGGGCGCGCACGCCACCGAGACCGGGACCCACCAGCCGGTGGCCGGGGTGCGGGCGAACCAGACCGGGACGCACCAGCCGGTGGCCGGTGCGCGCGGGGACCAGAACGCGACCCGCCAGCCGCCGCCGGGCCGACGTCCCGAGCCGACGGGGACCCACCAGCCGGTGGCCGGTGGGCGCGGGGACCAGAACGGGTCCCGGCAGTCGGCGCAGGGCAGGTCGGCCGAGCAGCCGGGCACGCACCAGCCGGTGGCCGGTGGCCGGGCGAACCAGACCGGCACGCACCAGCCGGTGGCGGGTCGGCGGGCTGAGCCGACCGGGACGCACCAGCCGGTGGCCGGCCGGCGGGCCGAGCCGACGGGGACCCACCAGCCCGTGACCGGTGGGCGCGCGGACCAGACCGGTAGCCATCGCCCCGTGGCAGCCGAGGCCCGCCGCCCGTCGGCCGAGTCGGAGGCGCGGTCGGGCCGCCGGTCGGTGGAGCGGCGTGAGGCGGAAGCCGCGTCCTCCCCGGGCCGACGCCGGGCGCCCGAGGCCGCCGACGCGGGAGGGCGCCGCCGGGTCGAGGACCGGAGCGACACGTGGGAGGAGATCTCCAAGCCGAGCCGGCGCAAGGCGCCCGAGCCGGTGGAGCCCGCCGGTGCGCACGCGGACGGCAAGTCGGTCAGCGAGCTGCTCGCCGCGTTCGGCGGTGCCGAGTCGCCGCGCCGCCGCCGGCGCCGCGGCGAGGACTGAGCCGAGGCCGGCCCAGGGCCGAGACCGGGCCGGGCCTGCTTGGAGCCGGGCTGGGCTGAAGCCGGGCTGGGCTAGAACCGGGCTGGGCCTGGGGCTGCTGGAGCTAGGGCTGCTGGAGCCGGGGCTGGTGAGGCTGGGGCGCGCCGGGCTGGGGCCGGGCGGGGTTGGGGCCGCGCAGGGCAGGGTTGGGACTGGGTTGGGCCGAGCAGGGCTAGGGCCGGGTTGGTGCCGGACCGGGCCGTGGTCGGTGGTGCCCTACTTGTGGTGCCCTACTTGTCGATGTCCCCCACGACCACGGCGAACGACCCCAGCACCGCGGGCAGCTCGGCCACCCGCGTACCCGGCAGCAGCGCCGACAGCGCCTGCACGTTGTTGAACGACGGCGTCCGCAGCTTCAACCGCCACGGCGTCTTCTCCCCCCGGGACGCCAGGTGCACCCCCGACGTCCCGAGCGGCGCCTCCACCCACGTGTACACCGACCCCTCGGGCGCCTTCACCGCCTTGGGCAGCCGCACGTTCACCGGCCCGCCCGGCAACCGGTCCAGGCAGCGCCCGACCAGGTCGACGGACTGGCGCACCTCGTCCACCAGGCACCGGACCCGGGCCAGCGCATCGCCCTCCACGCGCACCACCGGCCGCACCTCGAGGCCCGCGTAACCGGGCAGCGGGTCGTCGCGGCGCAGGTCGAAGTCCACCCCGGACGCCCGCCCGACGGGACCGGTCACGCCGAACGCCAGCGCGTCCTCCCGGCCGAGCACCCCCAGCCCGGCCAGGCCGGGCGGCGCCTCGCCGGGGTCCACGCCGGCCAGCACCTCGCGCACCCGGTCGGTCCAGCCCGCCGGGACGTCCTCGCGCAGGCCGCCGATCCGGTTGAACATGAAGTGGATCCGCCCGCCGGACGCCTCCTCCAGCACGGCCTGCACCGCGTCCCGGTCGCGCGTCCCGGTGAGCGGGGCGAGGAACACCAGGTGCGCCATGACCCGGTTCAGCTCGCACAGCACGGCGCGCAGCACCTGGGCCCGGTGCGGCACCTCCATGCCGGTCATCCGCTCCACGGCCAGCGCGACGGCCAGTTCGTTGCAGAACGCGGCCAGCCAGTCGTGCCGGTTGGCGAGGGTCAGCACCTGCCGGTAGTCGCGGACCTCGAACAGCTTCTCCGCGCCCCGGTGCAGGTGCCCCACCAGCGGCTCGGCCGCGGTGATGACCTCGTCGTCGCGGACGGTCAGCCGCAACCGGTACGCGCCGTGCGCCGACGGGTGCAGGGGGCCGAGGTCGACCACCCGGTCCACGCCGAGGTGGCGTGCCCCGGCCCCCACGCCAACGGTGATCTCCACCCGGTCATGCTCGCACGGCCCCCGGTCGCGGGTGACGGCGAACAGGGAGCGGCCGTGCCTCGTACGGCCCGCGCCCGGCGGTCGGCGCGTGGCGGACAGCACCACCGGCTCGCCGGCCCCGGCGCCGCCCGCCCGCCGCGCTCACCACACCGGCCGGAGCCCGCCCTCCAGGCCGTCCAGGTACGCCTCCAGCGCCCCGCGCACCGCCACCACGCGCTCGTCCCCGACGGTCGCCGCGAACTCCGCCTCCAGCTCCGCCCACAGCGCGTCGGCGAGGTCGAGGTAGGTCCGACCCTTCCCGGTCAGCTCCAGGGCCTGCGCCCGGCGGTCGGTGGGGTGGGCGGTGCGGCGGACGTAGCCCCAGTCGACCAGTTCGGCCACGGTCTTGGTCGCCGCCTGCTTGGTCACCCCCAGGTGGCCGGCCAGCTCGACGGCGGTGCGGCCGCCGCCCCCGGCCAGGAAGCGGAACACGAAGCCGTGGGCCGGGCGCAGCGGCTCCAGGTCCGGCGCCCGTTCGGCGAGCCGCGCGTGGAACCTGTCGGTCATCACGCGGAAGGTGCGGGCGAACAGCGTCGACACGGGCTCCACGACCATCTAGTCCGCAACTAGACAACCAAGTTGACTAGTTGGAGGACCGATGTTCGAGCGCCACGGGTTCGTCTTCACCCCGCACGCCACCCCGTCGCCGGGCAGCACCCGGATCGCCCTGTGGACGGTGCGGGTGCCCGCCGACGCGCGCGGTGAGCGGCACCGCGTCGACCAGGAGGAGGTGTTCCACGTGCTCGACGGCCGGGTCACCGTCCACGGCCGGGAGGCCGGTCCCGGCGACACCGTCGTCGTGCCGCCCCACACCGACTTCGAGCTGGTCGGCGGCCCGGCCACGGTGCTGGTCGCCACCTCCGTCGGCATCACCGCGCTGGTCGGGGAGGAGCGGATCACCCCGCCCTGGGCCCGGTAGCCCTCACGGCCGCCAGGGCGGCAGGGGCGGCAGCAGGGCGGACACCGGCACCCCCACCCCGTGCAGCAGCCAGCCGAACGAGCCCAGGCCGCCCACCGCCCGCAGCTCGGCGACCCGGGACGCCCGCTCGGCCGCCGCCAGCCAGTCGGGCGCGGCCGGGTCCACCGAGCCGGTCAGGCCCAGCGCGCCCAGCGCGTCCCGCTGCGACACCAGCACCCGGTCCCCGCCGGCCGCCGCCGCGCACGCGTCCAGCGCCACGTGCGCGGTCAGGTCGCAGCTCCCGTCGAACACCGGCTCCACCCGCCGCCCGCCGCGGTAGGCCGCGAACGTGCCCGCCGCGTACCGGCCCGCCGCCCGGTCCGCCCGCACGTGCCCGTAGTCCACCGCCAGCGCCGCGCCCGCCGCCACCCGCGCCACGGCGCCCGCCCACGCCGCGTCCCGGGGCGCGCCCACCTCCGCCCGCTCGCCCTCCCGCACCGGCCACCACCGGGCCAGCCACGGGTCGTCCGACGGCCCGGTGACCAACGGGCACGGGACCGCGTCCAGCCACTCGTGCCCCACCAGCAGCCCGCGCACCGACGACGGCGCCTCCCGCGTCCACGCCACCCCCGGCAGGGACCGCGCCGGCCCGACGTCCACCGCCGTCACCACCAGCCGGGGGGCCAGCGACCGGGGCGCCAGCTCCCGCACCGCCGCGGCCAGCTCGCCGCCGCCCGCGCCCACGTCCACGAAGTCCACCCGATCGGGACGCCCCAGCGCCGCGTCGACCCGGTCCAGCAGCACGAGCAGCGCCTCGGCCAGCTCCGGCCCGACCAGGGGCGCGGTGCGGAAGTGGTCGGCGGGCACCTCACCGCGCGTGAAGAACCCCGCCGGTCCGTACAGCGCTCCCCGCCAAGCGGATTCCGACTCCACCACCGGTCAAGTGTCCCTTTAAGGTTTGCGGTCGTGACCACTCCCGCCCGCAAGCGCGTCGACCAGCGACGGTGGACCGTGCTGCTCCCGGTCGTCGGCCTGATCGCGCTGGGCGTGTCCGGGCTGGTGCTGTTCGGCCTGGGCACGAGCAGCGTCGGCCTGGTGCCCATCCTGGTCGGCGCGGTGGCCGCCCTGGTGCCGGTGCTCGCGGTGCTCGGCGCCTACCTGTGGGTGGACCGGTGGGAACCCGAACCGGCGAAGGTGCTGCTGCTGGCCTTCGCCTGGGGCGCGTGCGGCGCGACGATCACCTCCCTGGTGTTCAACCAGACCGCCTACGTGCTCGGCGAGCTGATCAACGGCGACGGCGCCACGTTCGCCGCCGTCATCGGCGCGCCGGTGGTCGAGGAGGCCGCCAAGGCGGCGTTCATCGTCGCGGTGTTCCTGCGCCGCAGGCACGAGTTCGACGGCGTGGTGGACGGCATCGTCTACGCGGGCGTCACGGCCGCGGGCTTCGCGTTCACCGAGAACATCTGGTACTTCGCCCGCGTCTTCGACGACAGCGGGTTCGGCGACCTGAGCAGCGGCGTGGTGGCGCTGTTCGTGCTGCGCGGCGTGCTCTCGCCGTTCGCGCACCCGCTGTTCACCTCGCTGGCCGGCATCGGCATCGGCCTCGCCGCCATGACCGGCAGGCGCGCGGTGAAGTTCGCCGCCCCCGTCCTGGGCTACCTCGCCGCGGTCGGCCTGCACTCGCTGTGGAACTTCTCCACCACGGTCGGCACCGGCTCCACCTTCATCAACCTGTACTTCCTGATCATGGTCCCGATCTTCGCGGGCATGGTGTGCATGGTCGTCTGGCAGCGCCGCCGGGAGCAGCGGGTCGTCGCGGCGCAGCTGCCGGAGATGGCCGCGCGGCGCTGGATCGCCTCCAGCGAGGTCACCCTGCTGGCCAGCCTCCAGGGGCGGCGGCGGTGGCGGCGCGCGGTCCGCCGCAAGGTCGGCGAACAGGCGGCCAAGGCGGTCACGGGCTACCAGGTGGCCGCCACGGAGCTGGCGTTCCTGCGGCACCGGATCGCCCAGGGCACCGCGGGCGCGCACGCCGACGAACGTCACGCGAAGCTGCTCGAAGCCCTCGTCGCCGCACGTCAGGCCGCTGTGGACGCGCCGGGCGCGCTGAAGGCCGCGGGTGGTGTTCGTCGCAGTTGACCGCGGTGGGCAACCCACCGGATTACGCTCGCGGCCGTCGTCCGGTACCCGCTGGAAGGGACTGGAACGCCGCTTAAGGAGCTGTGTCGCATGGACGCGACCCCCCGCCCCGCGCGGCTGGCCGTGGGAGTGATCTCGGCCGGTCGGGTGGGCTCGGTGCTCGGCGCCGCGCTGTCCCGAGCGGGGCACGTGGTGAGCGCCGTCTCCGCCGTGTCGCGCGAGTCGCTGCGCCGCGCCGAGGAACTGCTGCCCGACACCCCCGTGCTGCCCCCGCCCGAGGTCGCCGCCTCCGCCGACCTGGTGCTGCTGGCCGTGCCCGACGACGAGCTGCCCGGCCTGGTCCGCGGCCTGGTCGCCACCGGCTCGCTGCGCCCCGGCCAGATCGTGGTGCACACCAGCGGCGCGCAGGGCGTCGCCGTGCTCGCCCCGGCGGCCGCGGCCGGCGCGCTGTGCGTGGCGCTGCACCCCGTGATGACCTTCACCGGCCGCGCCGAGGACGTGCAGCGGATGACCGCCTGCTCGGTCGGCGTCACCGCGGCCGACGGCGACGAGGTCGCCTGGAACGTGGGCGAGGCGCTCGTGGTGGAGATGTCCGCCGAGCCCGTCCGCGTCCCGGAGGCCGCCCGCCCGCTCTACCACGCCGCCCTCGCGCACGGCTCCAACCACCTGATGACCCTGGTCGCCGACTGCGCCGACCTGCTGCGCGAGGCGGGCGTGGCCAACGCCGAGCGGGTGCTCGGCCCCCTGCTGTCGGCCGCGCTGGACAACGTCCTGCGGCACGGCGACCGCGCGTTGACCGGCCCGGTGGCGCGCGGCGACGCGGGCACCGTGGCCAAGCACCTGGAGGTGCTCGGGGAGCACGACGCCCTGCCCGCCTACCGTGTGCTCGCGCGCCGCACCGCGGCGCGCGCGCAAGCCGCCGGGCTGCTCAAGCCCGGACCGGCGTCCGACGTCCGCTCCACCCTTGAGGACTGACAGGCATGACCAAGCCGCTCACCAGGGACGACTACCAGCCGGGCGACGTCACGGTGCACCACGACCCCCGGCGCCTGAACCGCGTCACCAGGGCGCTGCGGGCGGCCGGCCGCAACGTCGCGCTGGTGCCGACCATGGGCGCGCTGCACGAGGGCCACCGCAAGCTCATCCGCGAGGCCCAGGTGCTCCAGAACACCGTGGTCGTCGTCTCCGTCTTCGTGAACCCGGCCCAGTTCGGGCCGGGTGAGGACTTCGAGCGCTACCCCCGCACCCTGGAGTCCGATGTGGACATCTGCCGGGAGGAGCGCGTCGGCCTCGTGTTCGCGCCCTCGGTGGACGACATGTACCCGCCGGGCGGCACGGTCACCGTCGATCCGGGCCCGCTCGGCGAGGAGCTGGAGGGCGCGTCGCGGCCGGGGCACTTCACGGGCGTGCTCACCGTGGTGGCCAAGCTGTTCAACATCGCGCAGCCCACCTACGCGGTGTTCGGGGAGAAGGACTACCAGCAGCTCACGCTGGTCCACCGGATGGCGCGCGACCTGAACTTCCCGCTGGACGTGGTGGGCGTGCCGACCGTGCGCGAGCCCGACGGCCTGGCGCTGTCCTCGCGCAACCGCTACCTGTCCGATGCCGAGCGGCACGCGGCGACCGCGCTGTCCGCCGCGCTGGTGGCGGGCGCGCACGTCAGCGCCCAGGGCGCGGAGGCGGTGCTCAAGGCCGCCCACGACACCCTCGCCGCCGAACCCGGCGTGGACCTGGACTACCTGGAGCTGCGCGCGCCCGACCTCGGTCCGGCGCCCGAGAACGGCGACGCCCGGCTGCTGCTCGCCGCCCGCGTCGGCTCGACCCGACTGATCGACAACGCCGCCGTGCTGCTCGGCACCGGTGACGAGTAGAAGGGGGACAGCGGTGTTCCGCACCATGCTCAAGTCGAAGATCCACCGGGCCACCGTCACCCAGGCCGACCTGCACTACGTCGGCTCGGTCACGGTGGACGAGGACCTGATGGAGGCCGCCGACCTGCTCGCGGGCGAGCAGGTCGCCATCGTGGACGTCACCAACGGCGCCCGCCTGGAGACCTACGTCATCCCCGGCGAGCGCGGCAGCGGCGTGATCGGCATCAACGGCGCGGCCGCGCACCTGGTCAAGCCGGGCGACCTGGTCATCCTCATCGCCTACGGCCAGCTGGACGACGCCGAGGCGCGGGCGTACCGGCCGAGGGTCGTCTTCGTGGACGCCGACAACCGGGTGGTCGACCTGGGCGCCGACCCCGCGCACGCCCCGGAGGGCTCCGGCCTGGTCAACGGCGGGACGGCCCACACCGACCGGACCAACGGGACCCCGGTCGGCGCGGTCGAGCCGGTGTCCGCGGAGACCGAGGACGCCGCGGCGCTGGACGCGCTGATCCAGGCCGAGAACTGACGAGAACCAGCGAGAACCAGGGGGGACGGCTGTGCTGCTCGCCATCGACGTCGGCAACACCAACATCGTGCTGGGCCTGTACGACGGGGCCGGGGACACGGCCTCCCTGGTCCGCGACTGGCGGATGCGCACCGACGCCCGGATGACCGCCGACGAGCTGGCGCTGACCATGCGCGGCCTGCTCGGCGAGTACGCGGACCGGGTCACCGGCATCTCGGCGCTGTCGACCGTGCCCGCGGTGCTGCGCGAGCTGCGCGTGATGCTCGGCCGCTACTACTCGTCCGTGCCCAAGGTGCTGGTCGAGCCGGGCGTGCGCACCGGCGTGCCGCTGCTGGTGGACAACCCCAAGGAGGTGGGCTCCGACCGGGTGATCAACACGCTGGCCGCGCACCACCTGCACAGCACCGCGTGCGTGGTGGTGGACTTCGGCACCTCGACCAACCTGGACGTCATCTCCGCCAAGGGCGAGTTCCTGGGCGGCGCGCTGGCGCCGGGCATCGAGATCTCGGTGGACGCGCTGGCCTCCCGCGCCGCGCAGCTGCGCAAGGTGGAGCTGGTGCGGCCCCGGTCGGTGATCGGCAAGAACACCGTGGAGTGCCTCCAGTCCGGCATCGTCTACGGGTTCGTCGGCCAGGTCGACGGCCTGGTGCGGCGGATCGAGGCCGAGCTCCAGGCGAGCGAGCCCGGCCCCGTGACGGTGATCGCCACGGGCGGGCTCGCCCCCCTGGTGGTGACGGAGTCGGCCACGATCCAGGCGCACGTGCCGGACCTGACGCTGCTGGGCCTGCGGCTGGTCTTCGAGCGGAACATGCGCTGACCGCGGGTCGGCGCGGGTCGGTGCCGTGCGCTGCGGGTCGGCGTGCTGCGGGTCGGTGCCGTGCGGGTCGGCGCGGCGCGGGTGGAGCACGGGTCAGCGCGTCGACCGCATCCGCACG
The DNA here is from genome assembly GCF_047689505.1 of Saccharothrix sp. BKS2. Lineage (NCBI taxonomy): Bacteria > Bacillati > Actinomycetota > Actinomycetes > Pseudonocardiales > Pseudonocardiaceae > Saccharothrix > Saccharothrix sp. BKS2. Next base: position 669,230 of record NZ_JAUQOL010000002.1, read on the forward strand.
ACACGGGTGATCAGCGGCAGGTCGAACTCGCCCTCGGCGGTCTCGGGGCGGGACCGGAGGAAGGCGAGCATCCGGGCGTTGACCGCGTCGCGCTCCTCGGGCGGAATCACCAGCATGTGCGAGTGGGTGTTGATGGTCGCCACCAACGACTCGGCGGTGTGCCGCTGCGCGTGCGGGAACTCGCCGTGGGTCGTGTCGGTGAACAGCTCGTGGTCGGGCACCGGCTGCCACTCGCCCGACGGCTCGTCGTGCTCGTTGACGCTGGACCTGGCCGCCCGGTTGAACCCGGCGAACCACGGCACCGACTCGTCGTCGCCGTTCCACAGCGCCGCCAGCACACCGCCCGGCCGCAGCACCCGCGCGATCTCCGGCAGCGCGCGCGCCGGGTCGAACCAGTGGAACGCCTGCCCCACCAGGACGGCGTCCACGGTGTCGTCCGGCACCGGGATCCGCTCGGCGCTGCCCGGCAGCGCCCGCGCCGCGCCGTGCCGGCGCACCAGCTCGCCGAGCATCCCCTCGTCCGGCTCGACGGCGGTCGTGGAGTGGCCCTCGGCGAGCAGGACACCGGTCAGCTTCCCCGTGCCCGCGCCCAGGTCGAGCACCCGGTGCGGTCCGCCGCCCAGGGGCGCCAACGCCCACCGGACGGCCGCGGCCGGGTAGTCGGGACGGTGTTCCGCATAGGCCGCGGCGTGCGCTCCGAAGGAGTTGGCCCGCCTGGCCATCAGGTCGTCTGACGTCACCGCCCCGAGCCTAGCGAGAGCCGGTTCGAATACCGGGGGAGTTCTTCCGTACCCTTCCCCTCCGTGAGCGAGCAGCCGGCGATCCCTTCCACCACCAGCGACGACGACCTCCCCGAGCAGATGCGGGTGCGCCGCGAGAAGCGGGCGCGTCTGCTGGAACGGGGTGTCGATCCCTATCCGGTGGAAGTTCCCCGCACGCACACGTTGCGCCAGGTGCGCGAGGCTCATCAGGGGTTGGTCCCGGACACCTCCACCGGTGAGGTCGTGGGCGTGACCGGGCGGGTCATGTTCATCCGCAACACCGGCAAGTTGTGCTTCGCGACGCTGCGCGAAGGCGACGGCACCGAACTCCAGGTGATGCTCAGCCTGGACGGGGTCGGGGAGCGGGCGCTGGCCGAATGGAAGTCCGACGTCGACTTGGGCGACCACGTATTCGCGCACGGCGAGGTCATCACCTCGCGCCGGGGCGAACTGTCCGTGCTGGCCGACGAGTGGCGGTTGACCGCCAAGGCGCTGCGCCCGCTCCCGGTCGCGCACAAGGAACTCGCCGAGGAAACCCGCATTCGGCAGCGCTACGTGGATCTGATCCTGCGCGAGCAGGCGCGGAACACGGTGCGCAACCGGGCCGCCGTGGTGCGCTCCTTGCGGGAGTCGTTCCACCGCCGTGGTTTCACCGAAGTCGAGACGCCGATGTTGCAGACGCTCCAGGGCGGCGCCACCGCCAGGCCGTTCGTGACCCGCTCCAACGCCCTGGACATCGACCTGTTCCTGCGCATCGCGCCGGAGCTGTACCTCAAGCGCTGCGTGGTGGGCGGTATCGAGAAGGTCTTCGAGATCAACCGCAACTTCCGCAACGAGGGCATGGACTCGTCCCATTCGCCCGAGTTCTCGATGCTGGAGTACTACGAGGCGTACGCCACCTACGACACGAACGCCGTGCTCACCAGGGAGCTGATCCAGGAGGCCGCGATGGCGGTCGCCGGCTCGCACGTGGTGACGCTGGTCGACGGCGAGGAGTACGACCTCGGCGGCGAGTGGACCACGCTGGGCATGTACGAGTCGCTGTCGGAGGCCGTCGGCGAGGAGGTCTCGCCGGACACGACCGCCGGGCGGCTGCGCGAGCTGGCCGACGCGCGGGGCCTGGAGGTGGACCCGAAGCTCGGCCACGGCAAGCTCGTCGAGGAGCTGTGGGAGCACCTGGTGGGCAACGACCTGCACGCGCCCACGTTTGTGCGTGATTTCCCGGTGGAGACCTCCCCGCTCACCCGGCAGCACCGCACCCGTCCGGGTGTGGCCGAAAAGTGGGACCTCTACGTGCGCGGTTTCGAGTTGGCCACGGGATACTCCGAACTGGTGGACCCGGTGGTCGAGCGGGAGCGCTTGGAAGCCCAGGCGCGCCTTGGCGCCGGCGGGGACGTCGAGGCCATGCCCGTCGATGAAGACTTTCTGCGATCGCTGGAGTACGGAATGCCACCGAGCGGCGGGGTCGGAATGGGCATCGACCGGCTGCTCATGGCGCTCACCGGTCTCGGTATCCGGGAGACGATCCTGTTCCCCCTCGTGCGCCCGGAATGAGTAACTTCTCGGACTCCGGGCGGCGCATTACGCTACTTGTGCGCTAACCTGCACCCGCCAATGCTTTAGGTCGCGGTCGGGGAACACCGCGCATTCGAGTCCAGGAGGATACGCATGGCGCAGAAGGTCACCGTGACCCTGGTCGATGACCTGGACGGTGGGCAGGCCGAGGAGACGGTCGGTTTCGGTTTGGACGGCGTGTCCTACGAGATCGACCTTTCCGCGGGCAATGCGTCCAGGCTTCGCGAGGCCCTCGCCGACTTCGTCGCCGGTGCGCGCAAGGCCGGTGGCCGCAAGCGCGGTCCTGGTCGGCCCGCCGGTGTGAAGGCGGCGCGTCCGGCCTCGGCTGACCGGGAACAGAACCAGGCGATCCGGGAGTGGGCCCGCAAGCAGGGCATGAAGGTCTCGGACCGGGGTCGGATCCCGGCCGAGGTGCTGGAGGCGTACCACCAGCAGGGCTGACGGGCGCGACGTGGCGCAGGTCACGCGCAATTACGTCAATCGACGAAGGGGTGCCGGGTATTCCGGCACCCCTTGGTTGTTTTTTCGCACCGACCCGGGGTGGTGGTGCTTGTCACGGTGGGGTGGGTGATCTTCGGTCCCGGTGGTGGGGTGAAGATCCATTTGTTCGGCCGTTCCCCGCAGTGGTGATCTTCTGTTCGGACCGCCGTCGTCTCGATTGGTTGTGGCGTTCGGCACGCCTTCGGCACGGGCTTCGGCACGAACTTCGGGTCGGCTTCGGGCGGGCCCGGGTTCGCGCCGGGTTCGGTTCGGGGTCGGCTTCGGGTCCGGCCCGGGTCGGCTTCGGGGACGGGCTTCGGGTCCTGTTCGGGGCCGGGTTCCGGCACGTGGCGTGCGGCGGCTCTCACCTGATCGTGTTCGGTTAGGCTTGCCTCACCTGGTCTGGACTGGTGAGGAGGACACCGTGGGCCTCCGCGCCACCCGCCTGCTCGTGCTCCTCGGCGCGCTGTCCGGCGTCCTGGTCCTCGTGGCCCTGGTGAGCCTCGCCGTGGGCGCGCGGGACATCCCGCCGGACGAGGTGTGGCGGGCGCTGACCGCCCCGACCGGCGCCGAGAACGACCTGGTCGTGCGCGGTCTGCGGGTGCCGAGGACGGCCCTCGGCGTGGCGGCGGGCGCGGCCCTCGGCGTCGGCGGCGCGCTGATGCAGGGCCACACCCGCAACCCGCTCGCCGACCCCGGCATCCTCGGCGTCACCCAGGGCGCGTCGTTCGCGGTGGTGCTGTCGATCTTCACCCTCGGGGTGGACAACCTCTACGGATACGTGTGGTCCGCCTTCGCCGGCGCCCTGGTGGCGAGCGTGGTGGTGTTCCTGCTCGGCTCCGGCCGGTCCGGGCCCACCCCGGTGACGCTGGCGCTGGCGGGCGCGGCGGTGTCGGCGCTGATGACCGGCCTGGTGTCCGCGCTGGTGCTGCTGGACCGGCAGAGCCTGGACGCGTTCCGGTTCTGGCAGGTCGGCGGGCTCGCCGGGCGCGAGCTGTCGGTGCTGTGGCAGGTGCTGCCGTTCCTGCTGGTCGGGCTGGCGCTGGCGGCGTTCAACGCGGGTGGGCTGAACGCGCTGGCCCTGGGCGACGAGGTGGCCCGGTCGCTCGGGCACCGGGTGGTGGCGACCCGGGTGGTCGGTGTGGTGGCGATCACCCTGCTGGTGGGCGGCGCGGTGGCGGCGTGCGGGCCGATCGGGTTCCTCGGGCTGGTGGTGCCGCACGTGGCGCGGGCGCTGACCGGGCCCGACCACCGGTGGCTGCTGCCGTTCTCGGCGGTGGTGGGCGCGGTGGTGCTGCTGGCGGCCGACGTGGTGGGGCGCGTGCTGGCCCGACCCGGTGAGCTGGACGTCGGCATCGTGATGGCGCTGCTGGGCGCGCCGTTCTTCATCGCCCTGGTGCGGCGGCGGAAGCTGGTGAGGCTGTGAGCCGGGGTGGTGGGGCGGGGCCGGCCGCGGTCCGGGCCGGGGTGCGGCACCGCGCCGTCGGACTGCGGCTCGGGCCGGTGTCCTGGCGGGTGCGGTGGCGGCCGCTCGCCCTGGTCGTGGCGGGGCTGGCGGCGCTCGCCGTGGTCGGCGGGATCGCGGTCGGGCTCGGCGACGTGCCGATCGGGCTGGGCCGGGTGTTCGACGTGCTGCTCGGCGGCGGGACGCGCGGGCAGCGGTTCATCGTGCTCGACCTGCGCCTGCCCCGGGTGCTGACCGGGGTGTGCGTGGGCGCCGCGTTCGGGGTGGCCGGGGCGGTGTTCCAGGCGATCGCGCGCAACCCGCTGGCGAGCCCGGACGTGCTCGGGGTGAGCGGGGGCGCGGCCGTGGGCGCGGTGCTGCTGATCACGTTCGCCGGGTCGTTCGGCGCGGTCGGCGGCTCGCTGTCCGGCGTCGGGGTGCCGCTGGCGGCCCTGGCCGGCGGGCTGGTGGCCGGGCTGCTGGTGCACGGGCTGGCGTGGCGGCGCGGCATCGAGGGGTTCCGGCTCGTGCTGGTGGGCATCGGCGTGGCCGCCGTGGCGGTCAACGTCACCAGCTACCTGCTGACCGTCGGTGACGTCGACGACGCGGCGCGGGCCATGACGTGGCTGACCGGCAGCCTGAACGGCCGCGGCTGGGAGCACGTGGTGCCGGTCGCGCTGGCGCTGGCGGTCCTGCTGCCGGTGGCGCTGGTGGGGTCCCGGTCGCTGGGCGCGTTGCAGCTCGACGACGACACGGTGCGCGGGCTGGGCGTGCGGCTGGACCGGGCGCGCGGCGGGTTGCTGCTGCTGGCGGTCGTGCTGGCCTCGCTGGCCACGGCGGCGGCCGGGCCGGTGGCGTTCGTGGCGCTGGTGTCGCCGCAGGTCGCGCTGCGGCTGGCGGGCACGGCCACGCCGCCGCTGATGGGGTCCGCCGTGGTCGGCGCGCTGCTGGTGGTGGCGTCCGACCTGGTCACGCGGGTCGCGTTCGGCGGGGTGGAGCTGCCGGTCGGCGTGGTGACCGCGGTGCTCGGCGCGCCCTACCTCATGTACCTGCTCGTCCGCGGTCGTCGGGAGGCACGGGTATGACCAGGGTCGGTGCTGTTCCCGGGGTCCGGTTGCGGGCGGAGTCGCTGTCCGTGGGCTACGGCGAGCGGCTGGTGGTGTCCGGGCTGGACCTGGACGTGCTGTCCGGCTCGGTGACGGCCGTCATCGGGCCCAACGGGTGCGGCAAGTCGACGCTGCTGCGGGCGCTGGGCCGGCTGCTGCCCGCCCGCTCGGGCGCGGTGCTGCTGGACGGCGAGCGCATCGACCGCACGCCCACGCGCGAGGTGGCGAAGGTGCTGGCCATGCTGCCGCAGTCGCCGCAGGCCCCCGAGGGGCTGACCGTGGCCGAGCTGGTGGCCCGGGGCAGGCACCCGCACCAGTCCTGGTACCGGCAGTGGTCGGCGGACGACGAGGCCGCGGTCGCGGCGGCGCTGGAGATGACCGGGATGGCCGCGCTGGCGGACCGGGCCGTGGACGAGCTGTCCGGCGGGCAGCGGCAGCGGGCGTGGATCTCGATGGCGCTGGCGCAGGGGACCGACCTGCTGCTGCTGGACGAGCCCACGACCTACCTGGACCTGGCCCACCAGATCGACGTGCTGGACCTGGTGCAGCGGTTGAACGCGGAGTTCGGGCGGACCGTGGTGATGGTGCTGCACGACCTCAACCTGGCGGCCCGGTACGCCGATCGGCTGGTGGCGATGCGGGCCGGGGAGGTCGTGGTGGCCGGGGCGCCGGCCGAGGTGTTGACCGAGGAGGTGCTGCTGGAGGTGTTCGGGTTGGAGGCGAGGGTGGTGGTCGACCCGGTGGCGGGCACGCCGCTGGTCGTGCCGATCGGGCACCGGCACCGGTGAGGTGCGACCGGCCCTCGTGGGGGTCTCGGGGTGAAGCCCTCGGGGGTTCGAGCGAAAGCCCTTCGAGCGGAGAGCCCTTCGAGCGGAAAGCCCTCAGCGGACCCTCGGGCAGGTGCCGCAGGCTTCGGCGCCCGGCAGGACGTAGTGGAAGCAGCAGCTCTCCCGCCGCCGCGTCCAGCCCGTCTCGGTCGCCCGCAGGGTCGAGGCCGAGGTGAACGGCTCCAGCTTCGCGGGCAGCAGCAGCGACGCGTCCACCACGCCCGAGGACTCGTCGCCGCACATCTGGCCCGCCGTCCACGCGGCGCTGTCCAGGGCGTCGGTGGCCGCCGCCCACAGCATCCGGCGGCCCAGGCGCACGGTCGGGCCGAACGCGGCCACGAACGCCGCGCTGTGCGCCGCGAACCTGGCCCGCAGGAGCGCGGCCAGGGCACCCTCGTCGGCGACCACGGTGGCCGCCGGGTGGTCCCCGGCCGGGTCGTCGGGCAGGCACGCGAAGTCGTCGGTGAGCAGGGCCACGCCCATGGTGTGCGGGCGGCCCTGGCCGGCGACCTTGATGGCCACGTCCTGGGGCCGCAGCGACGGCACCCGGCGGGCCATGTGGAACAGCACGCCGCCGAGCACGCCGACGACGTTGAGGTACCAGCTCATGACGTAGCCGGCGGTGGTGCGCTCCGGGGCCTCGCCGTACTGCTCCCGCAGCCACTCGGCCAGCGAACCCCGCCAGGCGTCGAACCGCGCCGGCTCCGCGGTGAACTCCGCGCAGGTGGTCCACCCCGCCCGCTCGACGGGGTCGGCCGGCAGGCCGAACCGCACCTCGAACCCCGTGGCCAGGGACGCCGCCCTGGTCAGGGACTCGGACAGGGGTGTCGTCGCGTCGCGCGCGGTCACCCTCGCCGGTACGGTCATGTCCAGGAGTCCTCAGCGTCCGGTGGTCGTCTGGGTCGTTCTTCGTCAGGCTTGCCTAACCTTAGCCAGGTTAACCTAACTTGTGTCCACCCCGTGACGCCGGTCACCTGCGGGACGCCGAACGGCTGAATGTTCGCGCTCAGCGGACAACGCCCGATCCGTGGAATCTGCCTGGCAGATCACGCGTTGGTACCGATGTCGGAGGGCCCCGGAGACCACGGCGTGCGAACGGGAACTGAGAGTGTCGGGGCTGACGACTACAGTGGTCCCACGGTGCCGCGCTCTCCACGGTCTGCCCGTGGCGAGCCCGAGGACCGCCGGCGCAGCAGTCAGGGAGTGCAAATGTTCGAGAGGTTCACCGACCGCGCGAGGCGGGTGGTTGTCCTGGCCCAGGAAGAGGCCCGGATGCTCAACCACAAC
>NZ_JAUQOL010000030.1:0-43182 GCF_047689505.1 Saccharothrix sp. BKS2
CCCGCCCCACACCACCCCCGCTCAGCACCCGCGTCTCCCTGCCGCCCGCATCTCCCTGCCACGTCCCACATCACCCGGTAGCGCGTCACCCAGTCGTGTGCCCGCCCAGCGCGTCGAGCTCCCGCCGAACCCGGTCGGCATCGTCGTCGCGCTCCTGCGCGCGGAACAGCTCCAGCGCCTCCTCCCACGCCGCGCGGGCCTCCTCGTGCTGCCCGAGGGCGGCGTGCGGGTGCCCCAGGTGCTCCAACGTGTCTCCTACCTGGACCGTGTTGCCGATGTCCCGGAACAGCGCCAGGGCCTGCCGGTAGTGCGCCACCGCCTGCCGGTGCCGCCCGGTCCGGTGGTCGATGTAGGCGAGGCTGTCGAGGGTGTCCGCCTCGCCCTCGGGGTTGTCGTGGCGGCGGTGCAGGTCCAGCGCCGCCCGGCAGTGCTCGCGGGCCCGGTCGTGCTCGCCGTTCTGCGCCGCGTACCAGCCGACCATGTTGAGCGCGTTGGCCTCCCACGCCGGGTTGCCGAGGTCGCGGTAGGACTCCAGGGACCGGGTGGCGTGCTCCAGCGCCCGCGCTTCGTCGCCCTGCCGCGACCACGTCCAGGCCAGCACCTGGTGGATGTGCGCCCGCGTGGTCGGCTCGTGCCGCTCGGCCAGCGCGAGCGCCCGGTCCAGGTGCCCGACCGCCTCGTCGTGCTGCCGCAGCGCGGCGTGGGTGCGGCCGAGGAGGCGGTGCACGCGCAGGCGCGCGGAGGGGTCGTCGAGCCGCTCGGCCGCGACCAGCCCGGCCCGGCAGACCGCGAGCTGCTCGGCCAGGTGACCCCTGCGGTTGTGGAAGGTGGTGAGCGTCCAGGCCAGGAGCCACACCGCCCGGTCCCACCCGTGCGCGGCGGCGGTCTGCTGGGCGGCGAGCAGGGCGGCCTGTTCGAGGTCGAGCCAGGCCAGGGCCTCGGCGGTGTCGGCGGGCGCGAGGGGCGCGGCGGCGGCCGGGTCGAGCGGGACGACCTCGCGGTGCGGGTCCAGGCACAGGTCGGCGGCGTGGGCGGTGTGCAGGTAGAAGTCGACCACGCGCCGCAGCGCCGCGGTCCGCACCTCGCGCGGCTGCTCCCGGGCGGTGTCGGCGGCGTAGGCGCGGATGAGGTCGTGCATCGAGTACCGGCCGCGGGCGTCGCGGCTGATCAGTGAAGCCTGCTCCAGCCCGCGCAGCACCTTCCCGACCGCGACCGGCGACAGCCCGGTGAGGGCGGCCGCGGCGGGCAGGCCGGTGTCGGGGCCCGGCGCGGTGGCGAGCAGGCCGAGCACCAGCTGCTGCTCGGCGGTCAGCGCCCGGTAGGACCAGGACAGCACGGCGGGCAGGCTGGCGGCGGGGTCGCTGTCGGCCAGCGCGTCCAGGCCGAGTTCGCGCAGCTCCGCGGCGAAGGTGGCCAGGGGCAGGTCGGCGTGGGTGTGCGCGCGGGCGGCGATGACGCCCAGCGCGAGCGGGAAGCCCTGGCAGGAGGCGATCAGCTCGTCCACCGCGCCCGCCTCCGCCGCCACCCGCGCGGCGCCGAGCCGGCGGGCCAGCAGCACGCGCGCCTCCTCGTCGGTCAGCACGTCGAGGTTGAGGTGGCGGGCGCCGTGCGCGGTCATCAGGCCCAGCAGCCTGCTGCGGCTGGTGACCAGCACGGTGCAGGTGTCGCCGCCGGGCAGCAGCGGCACGACCTGGCCGGTGTCGGCGGCGTTGTCCAGCACCATCAGGAGGCGCTTGTCCACGACCGTGCTGCGCAGCAGGGCGGACTGGGCGTCCGGGTCGGTCGGGATGCGGCCGGGGTCCACCCCGAGCGCGTCGAGGAACCCGCGCACCGCCACGGACGCGGGCATCGGCTCGCTGTCCGGGCTGAACCCGCGCAGGTCCACGAACAGCTGGCCGTCCGGGAACCGGTCCGCGTGCCGGTGCGCCCAGTGCAACGCCAGCCACGTCTTGCCGATGCCGCCCGCGCCGCCGATCGCGGAGATCACCACCGCGCCGGCGGGCACGTCGTCGAGGGCGGTGGTCAGCGCGGACAGCTCGTCGGCGCGGCCGATGAACGACCGGGGCGGGGCGGGCAGCTGCCTCGGCGCCCCGGCGGTCGGCACGGGGGCGGCGGGGGCGGTCGCGGCGGGGCGGCCGGCGAGCACGGCCGGGTCGGCGGCGAGGAGCCGCTGGCGCAGGTCCCGCAGCGCCAGGCCGGGATCGGCGCCCAGCTCGTCCGCCAGCCGCGCGCGGACCTGCTCGTAGTGGCTCAGCGCGGCGGCCTGGCGACCGCTCCGGGCCAGCGCGAGCACGTACTGGGCGGCCAGGCGCTCGTCCAGCGGGTGCTGCCGGGTGCGGGCGGCCAGCTCGGGCAGCAGGTCGGTGTGGCGGCCCAGCTTCAGCGCCAGGTCGGTGCGCTCCAGCTCGGCGGTCCACCGCTCGACGGCCAGGGTCTCGCGCCCGGTGACGGCCCACGGGGTGACCAGGCCGGTGAACGCCTCGCCCCGCCACAGGTCCAGCGCCCGGTCGACCGCCGCCAGCCCGTCGACCGGGTCCGGGGCCGAGCGGGCGCGGGCGAGCAGGCCGCGGAACCGGTGCAGGTCCACTCGGTCCGGGTCGGTCTCCAGCGCCCAGCCGCCCGAGCGGTGCACGATGGCCACGTCACCCAGGTCGGCCAGCGCGGTGCGCAGGCGGGAGACGTAGGAGTGCAGGCCGCCCTTGCCGCGCAGCGGGACCTCCGCGCCCCACACGCGGTCCACCAGCTGGTCGACCGGCACCACCCGGTTCACGTCGACCAGCAGCGCGGCCAGCACGCACCGCTGCCGGGCGTGCCCCACGTCCAGCCGGCGGTCCCCGGCCCACGCCTCGACGGGTCCCAGCACCCTCAGCTCCACCACGACCGACCTCTCCTCGACGGGCACCCGCGCGCGGGGTCAGGGATACCAGGCCCGGCCGCGCTCCGGGGCGGGAACCGGCTGGTCGTGTCCGTGCTCGCGGTCGCCGCCCGGCCCTGGACCGCCGGCCTACGATCGGGGCGGGGGTGGTCGCGTGGAGTTCCAGGACGTGGTGCGGCGCAGGCGGATGGTGCGCCGGTTCACCGACGAGCCCGTGCCCGACGAGAGCGTGCGGCGGATCATGCGCAACGCGCTGCGCGGCCCGTCCGCCGGGTTCACGCAGGGCCAGGCGTTCCTGGTGCTGCGGGGCGCGGAGCTGGCGCGGTTCCACGAGGTGGTCCGGCTCTGGACGCTGGAGTCGGTCCGGACCGCGCCGGTGGTCGTGGTCCCGTTCGCGGTGAAGGACGCCTACCTCGACCGGTACGCGCAGCCCGACAAGGGGTGGACCGACCGCGCCGAGGAGCGGTGGCCGGTGCCGTTCTGGTACGTCGACACCGGCATGGCGGTGCTGCTGATCCTCCAGACCGCGGTCGACGAGGGGCTGGGCGCGGTCTACTTCGGCATCGGCGCGGACGACTTCGACCCGCTGCGCGCGGAGTTCGGCGTGCCCGGGGACCACGTGCCGATCGGGGCGGTCGCGCTCGGGCACGGGGCCGAGGACGACGTGTCCGAGGGCGCCTCGCCGCGGACCCGCGCCCGCCGGCCGTTCGACGAGGTCGTGCGCTTCGGGCGCTGGTAGCCGCCCCGGGTCACCCGCCGGGCCGCTGGTCCAGGGCCCAGCGGATCGCCTCGGACAGCGTCCGGGCCACCGGGACGCCCAGGTCCCGCGCCCCGGTGCGACCGACCGGCACCCGCTCGTCCGGGCGGTGCAGCACCGGCCGCGCGCCGCAGGTCCGGGCCGCGTGCAGGTCGTCCACCCGGTCGCCGATGACGAGCACCTCCCGCGCGTCGACCCCGACTGCGGCGAGGTGGCCGCGCAGGTGGGCCGCCTTGCCCGGGGTCTCGACGGTCCGGAGGCCGTCCACGTGGGAGAAGAAGCGGGCGATGTCGGCGCGCCGGGCGGCCGCGAGCAGGTCGGCGTGCGGGCGGGACGACAGCAGCGACTGGGTGCGGCCGGCGTCCCGCCACGCGGTCAGCGCCCCGACCGCGTCCGCGACGGCGGGCCGCGCCCGGTCGGGGCGGACGTGCTGGTCCGCAGCGGACCGCCCGGCCCCGGTCGAGGTCCACCCCGCCGGCCGGTCGTGGTGGTCGGCGGGCGGCCAGGTGAGCAGGCTCGCCGGGGTCGTCCCATCGGGCCAACCGTCGCGCGCGAACGCCTCGTCGGTGGCGGGTGCCACCGACGGGACGCCGTCGAACAGGGCGCCGTCGAACAGGGCACCGTTCCAGTCCCACACGATGTGGCGCATCCGCATCCGTTCGAACCCCTCCACCGCCGGCGGCCGGGTCAGGGCGCGGGCCGGGCGAGGAGGTCCGCGACCAGCGCCGACACCAGCGCCGCCCGGGGCGCCAGGTGCTCGATCAGCACGTGCTCGTCGTCGGCGTGCGCGCCACCCCCGACCGCGCCCAGGCCGTCGAGGGTCGGGGTGCCCACCCCGGCGGTGAAGTTGCCGTCCGACCCGCCGCCCACGGCCACCCCCGCCAACGGCGGCAGGCCGAGCGAGGCGGCGACCTCCTGGGCGCGCTCGAACAGCACGGCGGACGAGGAGGCGGGCATCGGCGGGCGGTTGGGGCCGCCGACCACCTCCAGCTCCGCGCCGTCGAGCACGGGGCGCAGCCCGCGCATCGCCGCGTCGACCCGCTGCTGCTCGGCGGTGTCGCGAGCGCGGGCGTCCACCGCGAACGCGCCCGCCGCGGGCACCGTGTTCGCGGACGCGCCGGCGGACGCCAGGGTCGGGGTCACGGTGGTGCCGCGCCCCGGATCGCCCAGCCCGGACACCGCGAGCACCTGGTGCGCCAGCTCGACTGCCGCGTTGACGCCGCGCTCGGGCTCCAGGCCCGCGTGGGCGGCCAGGCCGCGGACCCGCACCTCGTAGCGCGACACGCCCTTGCGCTCCAGCTTGAGCGCGCCGCCCGGCGCGGACGCCTCCAGCACCAGGGCGGCCGCGCAGCCCGCCGCCTCGGCCTGGACCAGCTCGCGCGAGGACGGCGACCCGATCTCCTCGTCCCCGGTGACCAGCAGCGCCACGCCGGAGCGGTCGGGCAGCGCGGCGAGGGCGTGCAGGGCCAGGACCAGCCCCGCCTTCATGTCGAAGCAGCCGGGACCGCGCAGCACTCCCCCGGCGGTGGTGAACGGGTGCGTGGCCAGCGAGCCGAGCGGCCACACCGTGTCGTGGTGGCCCAGCAGCAGCACGCGCGTCGGCCCGTCGCCGAACCGCCAGCGCAGGTGCGTCCGGCCGGCCACCACGACCCGGTCCGGGGCCGCGCCCAGGCGTCGCCCGCCGACCCGGGCGACGACGTCCGCGCTCGCGGCCACGGCCGCCAGGTCGCCGGACGGCGACTCGCACGTCACCAGTTCCTCGACGTCGGCCAGCACCGCGGGCAACGCCGACCGCAGGCGCCCCACGAGGTCCAGGGGGTCCACCTCAGCCCACCTCCGGGACGGCGCGCAGCAGGAAGTGCGCGCACCGACGCCCGTCCGGCAGCGCGGAGAACGTCACCGGGACCCAGTCGCGCGACCGCGGTTCCCACACCAGGAACACGTCTTCCTCCCGGGGGATCAACCCGTACTCCCGGACCCGGTCGGGCACCAGGTGGGCCATCGGGCCCGTCATCGTGACGCGCAGCCTCGGGCCGCCGTCCTCGAACACCTCCAGGCGCGTGCCCGCGCGCTCGTAGACGCCCACGTGCCGCCGGGCGTCCACGCGTGCCGGGTCGGCCGCCGGGCGCGGTCCGCGCGGCACGGCGACGTCCGCCAACTCGGCGAAGACCTCCCGGAACAGCTCGTCCGCGAGGGGCTGGGAGCTGTCGCCGTTGGTCAGCAGGACCACCGCCAGCCCCTCGTCGGGCAGCAGCCGCAGGAAGGCCCGCTGGCCCGCGGCAGCGCCGTTGTGGCCGAGGGAACCGCGCCCGTCCCACTCGTCGCGGAACCAGCCCAGCCCGGCGGAGCACCCCGGCTCGACCGCGCCGCGCCGGTCCGCCTGGTGGGCCGCCATGGCGGCGGCGCCCGCCGCGCTCAGCAGCCGGGTGCCGTCGGGCGCCAGGCCGCCGGTCAGGTGCAGGCGGGCGAGGGCCAGCACGTCGGCCGCGGTCGAGTGGACCAGCCCGGCCGGGCCCACCGAGCGGGGCAGGGCCCAGGTGGCGAGGCGTTCGGTCCCGTCGACGTCGAAGTGGCCCACGGCGGTGCGGTGCAGCAGCGCCTCCTCCGGCAGGGTGCCGGTGCGCGCCAGGCCCAGCGGGGTGATCAGCAGGTCCCGCAGCGCGGCGTCCCAGGTGCCGCCGGTCAGCTCCTCCACCAGCCGGCCGGCCAGGACGAAGCCGGAGTTGCAGTAGGACCAGGTGGCGCCCGGCGGGTGGAGCTGGGCGACCTCGGACAGCCGGTCCGCGTACCGCGCCACGCAGTCGTCGCCGCGGCCGGTGTCGGTGAACACGTCGCCGTCGAGGCCGCTGGTGTGGGTGAGCAGGTGCCGCGCGGTGATCCGCGCCCCGGGATCGGGCAGCCGCAGGCCGGGCAGCACGTCGGTGACCGGGGCGTCGAGGTCCAGCAGGCCGTCGTCGGCCAGCCGCGCCACGAGCGTCGCGGTGAACACCTTGGTGATCGAGCCGATCAGGAACACCGAGTCGGCGGTGGCCTCCACGCCGGTGTCCCGGTTGAGCACCCCGTACGCGGCCCGGACCAGCTCGTCCTCGCCGTCCGGGCGCAGCCGCAGGACGCCGAGCACCGCGCCGGGCACGCCGTGCCGCCGGGTCAGCGCGGACAGCCTGCGCCGCCAGTGCGCGGCGTCCAGCGGCGGTCTGACCCGGCCGGTCCCGTTCGGCCGGGACCCGACCGCGTGCCGCCGCACCCAGTCCGCCACGCGCCGGTTGAGGTCGACGCGGTGCGACGGCGTGCCGTCGAGGAAGAACAGGTGGCTGCCGCCCGGGTAGAGCACCAGCCGGGTCGGCACGCCGCGCTCGCGCAGCGCGGTGTGCCACTGCCGGGCCTGCCCGACCGGGCAGCGCAGGTCGTCCAGGCCGTGCAGGAGCAGGGTGGGGGTGCGCACGTGCTCGACGCGGGCCAGCGGCGACATCGCGGCGTAGTCGCGCTCCCAGTGCCGCCCGCGCAGCTCGTGGGTGCCGATGAAGTGGCCGCCGTCGGAGACGCCGACCATGCTGGTGAGGTCGCTGATCGCGCCACCGGCGACGGCGGCGGCGAACCGGTCGTCCCGGCTGGTCAGGTAGCAGGTCATGAAACCGCCGTAGCTGTAGCCGGCCACGGCCAGCCGCTCCGGGTCGGCCAGCCCCTCGGCGACCAGCTCGTCCAGCGGCTCCAGGAAGTCCCGGGCGTCGCCGGTGCCCCACGCGCCGAGCGCGGCGAAGCAGAACTCCTCGCCGTAGCCGTCGCTGCCGCGCGGGTTGAGCAGCAGCACCACCCAGCCCTCGGCGACCAGTTCCTGGTGGTAGAGGTGGTGCTCGTCGGCGGCGCCGCACCAGGCGTTGTGCGGGCCGCCGTGGATGTCCAGCAGCAGCGGTCGAGGCCCCGTGAACGACGGGTCGCGCACCAGCCAGCCCGGCACGACGGTGCCGTCCGAGACGGTGAACTCGCGTTCCTCCCGCGGGTGGGGCTCGGGCGCGCCTGCGCCGTGGTCGGTCAGCACCACCTCGGCGCCGGTGGCCGGGTCGACGCGGACGAGTTCGCCGAAGGAGGTCGGCGTGCCGAGCACCACGACCACCACGCCGCCCGCGACGGCCATCCCGGACACCGACCGGCCGGCGCCGGTGAGGACCGGGGCCGGCGCGCCGCCGTCGACCGGGACCGCCCAGACGTGGGTGCAGCCGCGGTCGCGGACGCAGAACAGCACCGCGCGGCCGTCGTCGGACAGCGCGGGCGGCGCGCCGGGGTAGTTGGGGCTGCCGGGCATGACGTTGCGGTCCAGGGCCGCGCCCAGGTCGACGGGTGCGCCACCGGCCGACGGCAGGCGCAGCAGGCGGTCGAAGCCCACCGGGCCGTCGGTCGTGCCCACGGCCAGCAGCGCGGTCCCGTCCGCGGTCCACCCGACGCGCAGCACCGTGCCGCCGGGTGGGCCGACCTGCTCCGGCGGGGACGTGCCGAGGACGTCCACGACGTGCGCGGGGGTCCGCTCGACCAGGTCGGCGTCGGGGGCGGTGGCCGCGGCGAAGGCGAGCCGGGTGCCGTCCGGGCTCCACGCCGGCGCGCCCGCGTGCCAGTCGCCGTCGGTGACCTGGCGGCACTCGCCGGAGGCCGCGTCGACCACGTGCAGGTGCCGGCGCACAGTGCGCAGCAGGCCCACGCCGTCGACCTGGGAGTCCAGCCGGTCGACCACCACGGGCGCGGTCGCCCGGTCGTCCCCCGCGTGCCGGTCGACCGGGGCGCTGAACGCGAGCCGCGTGCCGTCCGGGCTCCACTGCGGCGGGCCCGCGCCCAGCGGCAGCGAGGTCAGCGGCGTGGCCTCGCCACCGGCCGCCGGGAGCAGCCAGACCTGGGCGGGGCCGTCCTCGGCGCGCAGGAACGCCACGTGCCGCCCGTCCGGCGACCAGGCGGGCGAGGTGTCCGACCGGCCGCGGGTGAGCCGCTCGGGCCGACCGCCCCCGGTGCCGACCCGCCACAGGCAGCGGGTGGTCACGTCGGCGTCGACGTCGCTGGTGCGCAGCACGTACGCGGCGTGGGCGCCGTCGGGCGACAGCGCCGGCTGCTCGGGCACGGCGAGCGAGGTCAGGTCGTCGATGCGCGCGCGTCGGGTCAACGGTCGCTCCCGGGGTCCGGTGGTGGGCGGAGTGGCGCTCGCCACTGTCTACCGGCTCGGGAGGGCCGGGACCGCCGGATTGACCGGAGTTCCGGGATGCTCGTTCGGGGTCACCCCGTCGTGTCCGTCGGACGGCGACGCCGGGCGGTGGGCCGGCACGACCCCCCGGACCCGCGTCACCAGGTCACGGGCAGCTCGTACACCCCGTAGACGAAACCGTCGTGCTTGAAGGGGATCTCGGCGAGGTCCGCGGCCAACCGGAGGCCGGGCAGCCGCCGGTACAGGGTGCGGTAGACGACCTCCAGCTCCAGCCTGGCCAGGGGCTGGCCCAGGCACTGGTGCACGCCGAACCCGAAGGCGACGTGGTGGCGCGCCTCGCGGGTGAGGTCCAGCCGGTCGGGGTCGGGGAACGCCCCGGGGTCGCGGTTGGCGATCTCGTTCGGCAGCACGAAGCCCTCGCCCGCGCGGACCGGGCAGCCGGCGACCTCCATGTCCTCCCGGGCGAAGCGCCGGCGACCGCCGTGGGTGATGTTGAGGTAGCGCAACAGCTCCTCGACCGCGCGGGTGGCCACCGCCGGGTCGTCGGAGTCGCGCAGCAGCGCGAGCTGGTCCGGGTGGCGCAGCAGCACCAGGGTGCTCAGCGCGATCATGTTGGCGGTCGTCTCGTGCCCGGCGATCAGCAGCAGCACGCCCATCTGGGTGGCCTGCTCGACGGTCAGCTCGCCCGCCCGGATCTTCTCGCCCAGCCGGGACAGCAGGTCGTCACCCGGGTGGTCGAGCTTCGCCACGACCAGGCGACCCAGGTACTCCCCGAGGCTGCCCATCGCCTCGCCGCGCTGGGCCGGCGTGGAGCCGCGGTTGATGAGGGTGCTGCTGTTGCGCTGGAAGAACTCGTGGTCGGCGTAGGGCACGTCGAGCAGTTCGCAGATCACCAGCGACGGGACCGGCAGCGCGAACGCCTCCACCAGGTCGACCGGCTTCGGCCCGGCCAGCAGGCCCTCCACCGCCTCGTCGACGATCCGCCGCACCATCGGCCGCAGGGCCTCGACCTTCTTCACCGCGAACGCCGCGCCGACCATGCGCCGCAGCCGGGCGTGCTCGGGGTCGTCCATGCCGATGAAGCTCAGCGTCCCGCCGTTGCGCTCGGCCTGGCCGGGGTAGTCGGGGTGCGTCATGTCCGCGCTGACCCGCCGGTCGGTGAGCACGGCGCGCTGGTCGGCGTAGCGGGTGACCAGCCACGGGGTGCTGCCGTCCCAGAGCCGGACCCGCGTCAGCGGCGTGGCCGCCTGGAGGTCGCGCAGCGGCGGTGGCGGGTCGAACGGGCAGCCCTCCGCCCGGGGCATCGGGTAGTCGGGGATGTCGTGCCCGGAGATGTCGTGCCCGGGGGTCTCGGTGGTGCCGGTCATCGCGTTCCTCCGGTCAGGAGCCGGGGCTCCAGGAGCTCTTGGCGGTGGTGGCGGGCCTGCTTGGGCATGTTCCAGCCGAGGACGCCGACGGTCTCGCCGCCGCGGCGGTGGGCGACGACGAAGCGGCGCGCGGCCGGGTCGCCCGCCAGCACCTCGGCCTCGTCGGTCGGCACGCCGTGGACGTGCAGCCTGGCGTCGAACTGGTCGGTCCAGAAGTAGGGCACGGGCGCGTACGCGCGGTCCGCGCCCAGCACGTTGTCGGCCACGACGGCGGCCTGCTCGGTGGCGTTGGTGCGGTTCTCCAGCCGCAGCAGCACGTCCAGCCGCTCGTGGCGCCAGCGCGCGACGTCGCCGACGGCGTAGACCCCGTCGGCGGCGCGGCACCGGGCGTCGCACACCACGCCGTTGTCCAGGGTCAACCCGCTGCCCGCCAGCCACTCGGTGTTGGGGACCGCGCCGAGCGCCACCAGCACGACGTCGGCGGGCAGCACCTCGCCGCCCGCCAGCCGCACGCCGGTCACCCGGTTGTCGCGCGAGTCCAGGCCGAGCACGGCGGAACCGAGCCGCAGCCGCACGCCGCGTTCGGCGTGCAGGTCCGCGAGCAGGCCCGCGACGAGGGGGCCGAGCTGGGCGGCCAGGGGTGCGGCCTGGGGGCCGGCCAGGGTGACGTCCAGGCCGAGGACGCGCGCGGTCGCGGCCACCTCGGCGCCGAGCACGCCGTCGCCGACGACCACGAGCCGCGTCCCGCCCGGCGGGGCGGGGCGGAGCGGGTGGGAACGCAGCAGGTCGGAACGCAGGGCCAGGGCGTCGTCGAGGGTGCGCAGCACGTGCACGCCGGCCAGGGCTCCTCGGCCGGACTGGTTCCGGCCCGGCTGATCTTGGCCGGGCTGATCTTGGCCCGGCCAGCCCTGGCCCGGCTGGTCCTGGCCCGGCCAGCCCTGGCCCGGCTGGTCCTGGCCCGGCCAGCCCTGGCCCGGCTGGTCCTGGCCAGGACCAGCCCGGCCGGGCAGCGTCCGGGGTCTCACACCGGTCGCCACCACGATCGCGTCGGCCCGCAGGACGAGCCCGCCGGCGGTGGTCACCGCGCGGGCGTCGAGGTCCAGGGCCACGGCCCGGTCGCCCAGCACGAGCCGCGCGCCCAGCGCCTCCAGCACCTCGTCACCGCGCAGCCGGGCCCGCTCGGGCCCCCACGCGCCGGCGAGGACCTGCTTGGACAGCGGCGGCCGGTCGTAGGGCGGGTGCGGCTCGTCGCCGAGCAGGGTCAGCCCGCCCGTGTAACCCTTGCGGCGCAACGCCTCCGCCGTGGCCAGGCCGGCGGCCGAGGCCCCGACGACCAGCACCTGGTCCGGCGTCGTCACGCCCGCTCGCCGAGCGTGATCGCCGCCGCCGGGCACACGTCGGCGGCCTCGCGCACCGCGGTGTGCAGGTGCTCGGCCGGTTCGGGGTCGAGCAGCACCACCACGCCGTCCTCGTCGCGCTGGTCGAACACGTCCGGCGCGGCCAGCACGCACGAACCCGCGCCGCAGCACTTCTCCTCGTCCACGAAAACCTTCATCACCCGTGCTCCTCACTCGTTCGCTCGCCGGTCGCGGTGACCGGCGCCAGCCACAGGCCGGCCACCGCCGAGACCAGGCCGGTGGCCGCGTCGTCCCAGGACGCCCGCGCCGTCGGGACCCCCGCGGCCAGCGCCCGCTCCCGTTCCGCGCAGGTGTGCGTCACCAGGTGGCGGGTCATGGCGCTGCGCTCCAGGTAGACCGGCAGCGGCAGGGCGGGCAGGCACCGGTTGAGCCCGTCGAGGACGCGCCGCACCGATTCGGCGCCCAACGCGTCCTCGACCACGACCCGCCGCAGCGCCGGGTCGGTCATCACCCGGGCGCCGAACCGGGCGTACCAGGAGGGGCTGCCCAGCGCCGCCAGGTGCTCGGTGAACGGGCGCACCAGGCACGCCACCCAGTCCCACACCCGGGCGCCGCCCCCGACCTGGGCCAGCATCCGCACCCGCGCCCGCTCCACCGGCCCGGCGTGGCGGCGCACCACCGCGCGCACCAGCTCGGCCCGGGAGCCGAAGTGGTGGCCCACCGCGAAGTTGTTGCCCTGGCCCGCTTCCTCACCGACCTGCCGGTTGGACACGGCGTGGACGCCGCGTTCGGCGAACAGCCTCTCGGCCGTCGCCAGGATCAGCTCCCGCGTCTCGGAGGACCGCTCGGCCCCCGCTGCCCTGCCGCTCATCACCACCCAGCCAAGCAAGCCCGAGCAGTTCAGTCAAGCGACTGACTTAAAACCGCTGGTAACCGGTCCGTGACGGTATGTCGCGGGTCGGGCAGGGACACGACCACCCCGGCCCGGCCACCCTCAGGCGCGGCGCGAGATCGGCGCCAGCAACAACCCGGTGATCGCGTCGACCAGCCCGCCAGCCGCCTCGTCCCACGTGGACCGCACCACGACCGCGTTCTCCGCGACGGCGCGTTCCCGCTCCGCGCACACGTGCACCACGAGGTCCCGGATCATGTCCCCGCGCTCCGCCCGCACGTCGGCCGGGAGGTCGGGCAGGCACCGGTCCAACCCGTCCAGCACGTCCCGCAGCGAGGACGTCGCCAGCGCCTCGTCGACCATGATCGCCCGGAACGCCGGATCGGTCATGGCCTGCGCGCCGAACCGGGCGAACCACGTGGGGTCGCCCAGCGAGGCCAGGTGGGTGGTGAAGGGCCGCACCAGGCAGTCGACCCAGTCCCGCACGTCCGCCGACCCCTCGGCGGCGGTCACCAGCTCCCGCCGCAGCGGTTCGATCCGCTCCACGTGCCGGCGCACGATCGCCCGCACCAGGTCGGCCTTGGTGCCGAAGTGGTAACCGACGGCGGCGTTGTTCCCCTGGCCCGCGGCCGCGCTGATCTGGCGGTTCGAGACCGCGTAGAGCCCCTGCTCGGCGAACAGCCGCTCCGCCGTGGCCAGGATGTGCAGGCGGGTGGCGCCGACCTGGTCCGCGCGCGGGGTCCTGCCGACGTCGGTCACCACGGTCACCACCGTACCGGCACGTCGCGCAGCCCCCCGACCACCAGCCCCTCGACCCGGCGGAGCTCCTCCGGCGCGATCGCCAGCTCCAGCCCGGGGAGCCTGCGCACCAACACCTCCAGCACCACCTGGAGCTCGGTGCGCGCCAGCGCCTGCCCCAGGCACGAGTGCGAGCCCGCGCCGAACGCCAGGTGCGGGTTGGGGCGGCGCGCGAGGTCCATCTCGGACGCCCGCTCGAACGCGGTCTCGTCGCGGTTGGCCGCGCCCATGCTGCACATGACGGTGGTGCCGGCCGGCACGGTCTCGCCCGCGACCTCGGTGTCCTCCGGGATGTAGCGCGGCATCCCCAGGCCCGGGTTGGCGTCGAAGCGCAGCACCTCCTCCACCGCGGGGCGCACCAGCGACGGGTCCGCGACCAGGCGTTCCCACCGGGTGCGGTCGGCCAGCAGCATCCCGACCATCTTGCCGATCATGTTCGCGGTGGTCTCGTGCCCGGCGACGAGCAGCGCCTGACCCGTGGCGACGAGCTGCGCGTCCGACAGCTCGCCACCCGCGATCAGCGCGCTGAGCAGGTCGTCCCTCGGCTCGGCGCGCTTGGCCGCGACGTGCTCGCCCAGGTAGGCCACGAACTCCGCCTGGGCCGCGCCGATCTCGGCCTCGGTGTAGCGGGTCAGGTTGAGCAGGGTGTCCGACCAGTGGGCGAACCGGTCCCGGTCGGTGTCCGGCACGCCGAGCAGGTCGCAGATCACCCACACCGGCAGCGGGAAGCCCAGCGCCGCCTTGAGGTCCGCGGGCTGCTCCCCCGCCGCCATCTCGTCGACCAGCCGGTCCGCCATGGCCTCGATCGCGGGCCGCAGGGCGTTGAGGCGCTTGACCGTGAACCAGCGGCCGACCTGCTGCCGCCACCGCTGGTGCGCGGTCCCGGAGTCCGGGAGCACCACGGCCATCTCGTTGTTGAACACGCCGCCGGACTCGCTGTCGGAGATCCGGGCCGCGTCGGGCGCGTTGAGCTGCCGGGTGAAGCGCGGGTCGGACAGCACCTGCCTCACGTCGGCGTAGCGGGTGAGCACCACGGCCCGGTCGCCGCTGGGCAGGCGCACGGGCGCGACCGGGCACCCCCGCCGCAGCTCGGCCCACTCGGCGGGCGGCTCCAGCGCCGTCGGGTTGGGGATCGGGTAGTTCGGCAGCGACTCGCCCACCTCGTGCGCCACGGGACGCCTCCTCGTTGATCGACGTTCGGTGCCCACAGTGAAGCGAGGCCGATATGGTAAGTCAAGCGACTGATTTAAATGCTGATCCGGCCGACCCGCTCGAAGCCCGAGCCACCGCTCAAGCTCCCGGCACCGCGTCGCCCTCCTCCACCCCGGCGCGGAACAACCCGTCCAGCAGCACCGGGATCACCCGCCGGGCCGCCTCCGGCGTGGGCGTGGCCTCGACCGCGCCCTGGAGCATGGCCAGCACCACCGCCACGTCGTCGAGCACGACGTGCCGCCGGAGGTGCCCCGCCGCCCGGGAGCGGGCGAACGGCACGCGCAGCGCGTCGAGCAGCCGGCGGACGCACCCGCGCTGGTCGGCCACCGGGAACCCGCGCAGCTCCTCCACCAGCGGCCGCATCAGCACCTGGTGGACCATCACCTCCCGCAGCAGCGCGGGGAACGCGGCGGGGTCGTCGGCACCGCGCGTGGCCGCCTGCCGCAGCAGGTCCAGCTGCTCGTCGGTCACCGCGAGCAGGAGGCTGCGCCGGTCGGGGAAGTGCCGGTAGACCGTCGCCTGGCCCAGGCCGGTGAGGTGCGCGATCCGCGTGGCGGAGGGCATCCGCAGGCCGTGGCGCACCGAGTCGCCCACCACCGCCAGGATGGCCGCCCGGTTGCGCCGGGCGTCGCTGCGTCGCGGACCTGCCATGCCGCCACCCCGGCAACCAACCGATGTTACCCGTAGGTAATGAGAGTAGCACCCGGTGTGATCCCTCGGTACCCGTCCGTAACCTGCCGGACTTGACGCCCTTCCGTGGGCGACATCGAGGAAGGAGCGGGCGTGCGCAAACGTCTTCTCGGGGCCCTGTGCGCGGTGCTGGCGGCCGTGGTCACCGCCCCGACCGCGCGAGCCGAGGCACCCGTCGACTACGTCGCCCTCGGCGACTCGTACTCCTCCGGCACCGGGGCCCCGCCCTACACCGGCGGCACGTGCTTCCGCAGCCCCCGCGGGTACGCCCAGCTGTGGGCCGACAGCCACGAGGTGTCCTCGTTCCGGTACGCGGCCTGCGGCGGCGCGACCACCCAGAGCATGACCAACCAGTTCGCCTCGCTCGACGCGGGCACCGACCTGGTCTCCCTCACCATCGGCGGCAACGACGTCGGCTTCGCGAACACGATGATCACCTGCGTGACCGCGAGCGACAGCGCGTGCCTCAACGCGGTCGACGAGGGCGTGGACGAGGCCAACACCGTCCTGCCCGCCAGGCTCGACACCACCTACGCGACCATCCGCAACCGCGCCCCGAACGCCACCGTGGTCGTCCTGGGCTACCCGCGCCTGGTCGAGCCCAACGGCAGCTGCCTCAACGCCACCAAGCGCGCCGCGCTCAACCGGGGCGCGGACGCCCTGCACGCGGTCATCTCGGCCCGCGCCGCGGCCGCCGGCGTCCGCTACGTCGACGCCCGAGCCCACTTCGCGGGCCACGGCGCGTGCGGTTCGTCGCCGTGGATCAACCAGTTCTCGCTGCTGCGGCTGGTGGAGTCCTTCCACCCCAACACGACCGGGTACCGGTCGGGCTACCTGGCGCTGCTCAACAGCGTCACCGGCTGACCGGTCGGGAGTGCCCCGCGTCCGCAGGCCGGGCGCGGGGCACTCCGCGGCCTGGAGCCGAACGACCGCATGACGCAGGCGGGTCGGGACGCCGCCACTCCTCCGGCGGCGATCGCGGGCGCTGTTCGTACTGCTCGGTGCGGCGCGTCGAGGACCTCTCGGGCCGGTGTCAGGGCTTCTCGAAGTGCTGGTAGTCGATCGGCGTGTCCCAGAAGCCGCCCCAGGTCCAGCCGCGTGTGGTGAATGCCCGCTCGGTGGCGTCGCCCGCGTGGATCATGCCGGGCACGTTCTGGGTGCGGTCGACGTAGGGCGCGCCGTTGGGCGGGTAGACCGTGCCGCTGCGGGAGATGTAGGGGTTCTGCACGGTGTTGATGTCGATGGCCCGTCCGTAGGAGTGGTTGGACCAGGCGGTGCCGCCGGTGATCGCCCGGCAGTTGAACGCCGAGGTGTTGTTGGCCGCCATCGACGCGTCGTCGTCGGAGTCGTACTTCTCGATCGTCTCCATCCGCTGGATGGGGAACCGGGCGAAGTACAGGTCGGCGAAGACGCGGGCGACCTCGACCGCGAGATCGGCGTTGACCACCAGTTCGCCGCGGTGCACCGCACCGTCGAAGCCCACGAAGTTCAGGCTGATCAGCCGTAGCCGATCAGGCCCGACGGGGCAGCCTTCGCGCCAGCTGGAAGCGAGCCGCTCCGCGGTGACCGGCTTGATGACGGCGACGTAGGGCGGGAGGCCACTGCCGGCCGGTGCGGCGAGTTCCACGGTCCGGGCAGCGGTGGCGGACGCCGGCGTGGTACCGACCAGGAACACGGACACGGTGAACGCGATGAGCGCGAAAACTCGGGTTCTCGACTTCACAGAACTTCCTCTCGATCTTCGCTGCGACGGAGTGGAATTCGTTGTCGGACTCGCGCACCGGCCGGACTGCGTGCAAACCCGGAGAACGGTGCGCTGACGAGACGATCAAACCACGGGGACGCGCACGAGCAGAACGCCCCGGCCGCCGCACATCGGGCCGACAGGTCCCGGTGGGGCAGGCCGTGTCCTGGTCGGGAGCTGCCGGGAACGCATACAGGTTCTACACCCGGGACGGGGAGCGACCCCGCACCCGCTCTTCCAACGCTCGAGCCGCCGCCGCCTCGAGTTCACCGACCTGCCAGCACGCCGCGCTGAATCGGGTGGCGCCGACAACTCGCCCGGTTGACCGTCCTGACCACGTCGATCATCGCACTCAGCGGCATGTGGGTGCGTTCGCTACTCGGTGACGAGAGCACCGAGTGCGGGCCACGGCGGACCCTTGCGGAGCAGGGACAGGATGTTCCGGCCGTGCCGACGCCCATCCGGGAATTCGTCGCGGACGTCCCAACGCCAGGCGGCGACCAGCGCGAGCACGAGCCGCCGACATTCCGCGAGCAGGACGTGGTCGAGGGCCGGATAACGCGCGCCGACCTCCTCCGGCACGTGGGCCACGTCGAATTCGACAGGTCCGCGGCAGCACGTCTCGAAGTCGATGAACAGCAGGCCGTCACGGGTGCTGAGGAGGTTGCCGGGATGCGGTTCGCCGTGCAGCAGCTGCTCGGCGGCACCGCGGCCGCGGATCCGTTCACGAGCACTCCGCAGCGTGCCGAGGAGGAGATGCCGGTCGGTCTCGGTGAGCGCGGGGGTGTCATCCCGGTGCGCGACCAGCCGTTCGGCCTCCGCGACCCGGTCCAGGAAGTGCGGGGTTGCGATCTCGACGCCCCGCATGCCGGCGTGCAGGCGTTGGAGCGCGTCCGCGTACGCGCCCGGGAAGTCCGGGCCGGGCGTCACGACGTCGTAGTAGGTCCACAGGGTCACGGCGAAGCCGTCGCGTTCGTGGACCCGCGGCTCAACCCGGGGCTCCAGCGCTGCGACGGGGCTCGCGGTTGCGGCGAGTCGACCGGCGAGCTCGACCTCGAACGCGGCCACCTCCCGCCCCACCAGTGCCACTCGGGCGAAGACGCCGCACGGCAGCAGACGCAGGGCGAGCATGTTCGAATCTTGGATCACGACCGCGTCGTCCACCCGCAGGTGCAGCTCTCCGGCCAGTGCTGTCGCCGCGGCCACCGCACGCGACACCATCTCCGCCTCCACAGCGTGATCCTCGCACCACGCCACCGGCGTGGCGAAGCCGGGGGGCGAAGGACGACCTCACCGGAAGTGGCCGGATTCCCATCCTCCACCGGGTTCCGGCCGGGTACGGTTCCGCTATGCACACGGTGGCCGTTCTCGCGTTGGACAAGGTGGTCCCGTTCGACCTGTCCACCCCGATCGAGGTGTTCACCCGCACCCGCCTGCCCGACGGCAGGACCGCCTACCGGGTGAAGGTCTGCGGGCCCGAGCCCGTCGTGGACGCGGGCGCGTTCACCCTGCGCCCGCCGTGGGGGCTGGAGGCGCTGGCCGAGGCGGACACGATCGTCGTGCCCGGCCGTTCCGACCTCGGGCCCGTGCCCGAGGAGGTCCTGGACGCCCTGCGGCGGGCCGCCGCGCGGGGCACCCGGATCGCCTCGATCTGCACCGGCGCGTTCACCCTGGCCGCCACCGGGCTGCTCGACGGGCTGCGCGCCACCACGCACTGGGTCGCCGCCGCCGAGCTGGCCGCCCGCCACCCCCTGGTCCTGGTCGACCCGGACGTGCTCTACGTCGACAACGGCCCGCTGCTCACCTCGGCCGGGGCCGCGGCGGGACTGGACCTGTGCCTGCACCTGATCCGCCGCGACCACGGCTCCGCGGTGGCCGCCGACGCCGCCCGGCTGTCGGTCATGCCCCTGGAGCGCGAGGGCGGGCAGGCGCAGTTCATCGCGCACGACCTCCCGCCCGCGCCGCGCGGCTCGGAACTGGAGCCTCTGCTGCGGTGGCTGGAGGACAACTGCGCGGACGAGCTCACCCTCGACGACATCGCCGCTCGGGCGGGCACGAGCATCCGCACGCTCAACCGCCGCTTCCGGGAGCAGACCGGCACCACCCCGCTCCAGTGGCTGCTGCGCACGCGGGTCCGCCGGGCCCAGCACCTGCTGGAGACCACGGACCACCCGGTCGACCGCATCGCCACCCAGGTCGGGTTCGGCTCCCCCACCGCCTTCCGCGACCGGTTCAAGCGCGTGGCGGGCACCAGTCCCCAGTCCTACCGGACCGCGTTCCGCGCCCCGCGGCGGGAGTTGGCCGGAACCCGTTGAGGGTTGGCGTTCCAGCCACTGTTCCGCGCTGCCCGGCGGCGTCAGGATCGACGTCGTGATCACCACTCCGCCCTTGCTGGCAGAACCCTTCGCCCGGGACACGCTGGACTTCCTGCGCTCCTCGGTCTCCCCGGCCGTGGCCAACCACAGCATCCGCGCCTACGCCTACGCGGAGTTCCTGGTCGACCAGTGGGACGCGCGCGGGCACGAGGAGTACGACCCGCGGGCCGTGTTCTTCGCCGCGACCCTGCACGACCTGGGCCTGAGCGCCCCCGGCGCCCGGCGGCCGGACCGGTTCGAGGTGGCGGGCGCCGACCTGGCCGTGGACCACCTGCGCGGCCACGGGGTCGACGCCGGCACGGCGGACCGGGTGTGGGAGGCCATCGCCCTGCACACCTCCACCGGGATCGCGCAGCGCCGCGGCCTGCTGTGCCAACTGGTCGCCGCCGGCACGGCCCTGGACTTCGGCGCGGGCTCCGAGCGCGTCACCGACGAGATGGCCGCCGACCTCCACGCCCGCTACCCGCGCCTGAACACCTCTTCGGCGCTCTTCAGCGAGATCGTCGGGCAGGCCAGGACGACGCCCGCCAAGGCCCCGGTCGGCTCGCTGGCCCGGTACCTGGTGAAGACCGACGAGCTGGGCGCGTCGGCGGACATCCCGGCGCGGTGGGGCGACTGACCACCGCCGGCCGGGTGCGCCGCGCGGGGCCGGCCGTCGCCGTTGGCGGCCGGCCCCGCGCTCGCCGTCCTCAGTAGACCGTGGCCTGCCGGGACGTCGCCCTGATGCCGTTGGAGCCGTTGAAGATGCGGTTGCCCCAGTTGGTGAGGCCAGCGCGGTTGAAGCCGGAGACCATGTCCAGGTACTCGACCCCGCCGCCGTTGCCGCTCCACGACCAGCCCAGGTAGCCGATGCGCTGGGACTGGGCCGTGGCCATGATGGCGTTCTCGTCCGGGTTGCCGTCGGAGTGGTTGTCGCCGAACTCGCCCACCACGATCGGCAGCCGGTTGTTGACGAAGGTGTTCAGGTAGGACGTGACCTCGGCGGCCGTGTCGTACACGCCGTACATGTGGATCGAGAACACGGTGTTGCGCTGGGGGTCGGCGTTGAACACCGAGGACGCGTTGTCGCGCATGGTGTTCGACCAGTCCTGGCCCCAGTTGGGCGCGTCGACCACCAGGGTGTGGGTGAAGCCGTTGGACCGCAGCCGGGAGATGGCGTTGCGGGTGTCGTTGGCCCAGTTGCCGTAGTTGTTGTTGCCGTACGGCTCGTTGCCGATGTTGACGATGACGTAGCGCTCCTGGCCCACCAGGGCGCTCTTCACGCCCAGCCAGTAGTCGACCGCCTTGTTGAGGTCGACCGCGCCGCTCTGCTCGCCGTAACCGGTGGTGTCGTGCGCCTCCAGCACGCAGACCAGCTTGCTCGACCGGCACTGCGAGACGATCGTGGACACCGCCGAGGTGCTGGTCCAGGTCCAGCGGGCGCCGGTGCTCAGCACGACGCGGACGGTGTTCGCGCCGAGCGCCTTGATGTCCTTGAGCGCCTGGGCGGTGCGGTCGGGGTACCAGGCGTGCGCGTGGTTGACCCCGCGCATCACGAACTCGCTGCCGTTCGCGTCGTAGAGCCGGCCGTTGCTGACGTAGAAGCCGTTCGCGGCCGACGCCGCGGGTGCGCTCAGCAGCGGTGCGAGCGCCGCGAGCAGGGTCGCCACCGCGACCAGGGCCCATCGTTTGACCACGTCTACCTCACCATGTCGTCGTTGACATCGTTGACATCCGATCCGCCGGGCGGGCGGCGGGACTCGGCCTGTTCTCGGATACAACCAGTTAACCGGTTAAGCGTCAACAGATGAGGGCGGCGTATTGGTTGGTCGTGTCAGGGCTTAAGCGGTAAATATCCACCTGGACCGCTTGGGTGCCTGAGTGGTCCGGACGGACAGGTGGTTCGGGGTGGACTGGGCGGCAGGGCGGGCGGAGCGGCCAGGTGTTCGGGGCGAGCCGGGCGGCCAGGTGTCCGGGCGGTCCGGGATGGGCGGGCAGGCCGGCGGCGGGACAGGCCGGGCGGCCGGGCGGCAGGGTGGCGGGGACGGCCGGCTCGTCCAGGCGGCAGGCGCGCCCGGCCGGCGCGCTAGGCGGCCGGGGCGGGGCGCCAAGGGAAGGCGGCCCCGGTCAGCTCCTCGGAGATCTCCCACAGCCGGCACCACCTCGGCCTCGGTGAGGTCGGGCGCCCGGTGGGTCCGTGCACCCGAACCGCCCTCACCGGCGAGGCGGAGCCGATCACCGGTGCCCGACACCGCCGCCGGGGATCTTCGCGCTGTCGTGCGCGGAACGCCCGCCGCGCGGTGTGGACCACCACCGCGCGGCGAGCCCCTCGCGCTACGGCAGCGTCGGACCGAGGTACGGGATCTCGGTGCCGGTCGACGCCACCGCCGCCGGCGCCTCGCCGCACAGCGCCGCCGGGACCACGGTGAGCAGCACGTGCTGGTGCGCCGCGACCGGGGCGGTGATGTCCTGGTTCATGCCGGCCGACACCTGGCCGCTGAGGTCGGTCGTGTGCAGGCTCCACGTGTTGTAGCCCGGCAGGTCGCCGCCGTGGCCCCACAGGTCCGGGCCGCCGCAGGGGCTGGGCAGGTGCATCAGGCCCAGGCCGTAGCCGATCGGGCCCAGCGCACCCTCGCGGAACTCCTTCATCCGCGCCAGCTGCTCGGCCGGCAGCAGGCGCCCGCCGAGCAGCGCGCGGAAGAAGCGGTTCAGGTCGTCCGGGGAGCTGATCACGTTCCCGGACGCCCACAGCCGCGACCACACGTACGTCGTCACGTCGGTGAGCGGGGCCTGCTCGCCGTAGAGCCGCTCGTAGCCGCGCGCCGCCGGGCGCGGCAGGAACGGCTGGTGGCTCGGGAAGGACGTGTCCCGCAGGTGCAGGGGGCGGAAGACGCGCCGCTCCAGCTCGCCGGCGAGCGAGCGGCCCGTGACCCGCTCGACCAGCAGGCCGAGCACGGTGTAGCCGGTGTTGGAGTAGGAGAAACCGGTGCCGGGCGGGAACAGCAGCGGCACGCCGTCGGTCGCCCGCCGCACCAGCTCGGCCGGCTCGAAGCCCTCCCAGCGCTTGGTGTCGACCTCTTCGAGGGTCTGCCAGTGCGCGATGTCGCGCGGCACGCCGGAGGTGTGCCCGAGCAGCTGGCGGACGGTGATCGGCTCGGCGTAGGGCAGCAGGCCCGGCAGGTGGTCGGCGATCGGGTCGTCGAGCCCGAGCCGGCCCTCGCCGACGAGTTGCAGCACCACCACGGCGACGAACGTCTTGGTCACGCTCGCGACGCGCACCCGGCCGCGCGGGTCGGGCGCCCGCCCGGTCCGCAGGTCCCCGACACCGGCCGAACCGCGCCAGGTGGCGCCCCCGTCGACGACGGCCGCGTAGGAACCGGGCACACCGGCCGCGACCACCTGCTCCAGCGCGTCCCGCACCGGCGAGCCGGGGCTCGCCTGAACCCCGGGCGCCGGACCGGCGACGAGCGCCGCCACCGCCCCGACCACCACGACCGCACGCTTGATCCCCATGGGGACAGCCTGCCTGACGGGCCTCGGGTAGGCCACTCGCGCCCCCTGCGACGTCCACGACCCCGGTGGCCCCGCGGCGAACCTGGTCGACGTGGTGGAGGTCGCGGCGCACGTGCCGCCGTGCGCGCGACGTCTGCGAAACGCAAGATTTTCGTTACCGCCCAAGCGATCCGCGCCCGATCGGCTTACAGCCGGACCGCGCACCCGCGTGCGAAGGTGGGCGCTGAAACCCCGGTTCCCCGATGAGGAGTGGACGCATGAGGTCAAGCACGCTGTTACGCCTGGGCGGGGTGGTCGGCGCCGCGCTGTTCTGCGCCGCGGTGACCACGGCTCCCGCGCAGGCCGCCCTCGGTCCCGCCCAACCTGTCGACATCCAGCTCCGCGGCTACTCGTCGACCGGTGCGGAGACGCAGGTGGGGCGCCTGACCGGCACGATCCGGTTCGACGACGGCAATTCGCTCTACCGGCTGGACGTGACGATGAACCGGCAGTCGAGCTACGTGGACACCAAGCTCCAGATCGACGTGAACGGGACGGCGCACCAGGCCATCTACCAGTCCGGCTCCCTGTACCAGGACTTCCCGTACCCGGGCACGGTGCAGAACGTGCGGCTGACCTACGAGGGCGTGTACTTCGACGGCGCGACCAACACCGCGAAGATCGTCAAGCGCAGCGCCTTCTACGACAACCCGTTCAACTGACGTCGTCCGGTCGGCGCCGGCGGCAGCACGGGCGGTGAGCACCAGGAGGGCCTCGACCGCGCGGCGGTGGGGTTCCGCCTGCCGGGCGGAACAGCCGTGCCGGCCGGTGGGGTCCCGCTCGACGCGGGACCCCACCGGCAGCGGTGCGTGCCGGCCGCGTTGGCGGTGGACGTCGGTCGCGTGGTGCCGGTCGACCGGCTGGTGGACCGGGTGTGGGGCGAGGACCCGCCGTCCCGGGCGCGGGACGCGCTGATGAGCTACCTGTCCCGCCTGCGCCGGGTGGCGGCGGGCCTGGACGGGGTTGGCCGTGAGCCGGCTACCCGGCGGGTACTCGCTGGAGGTTGAGCGCTCGGCGGTCGACCTCCACCAATTCCGCGACCTGTGCGCCGAGGCCCGTGGTGGTCTCGACGACCGGCGGGCGGCGCTGCTGGAGCAGGCGCTGGGGCTGTGGCAGGGGGAAGCGCTGACCGGGATCGGCGGCGGGTGGGCCTCGGCCGAGCGCGAGCGGCCGCACCGGGAGCGCCTGGACGCCGAGTGCGGCCTCACCGACGCCCTGGTCCACTACCGCCGCCTCCGCGACCGGTTGGTGGACGAACTGAGCACCGAGCCCGGCGGCACCAGCGAAGTCCCGAGCCCGGAGGTCCCGACCCCCGCTGCTTGCCGCACCGAATACCTAGCTCTACTATGCCTCGCAGTTCTAGGGTATGGAGAGCGCGTGAAACTCACCAAGGACCTCGTGGCCGCCTCGGCGACCCCGATGGTGCTGGGCATCCTGGCCGAGGCCGACAGCTACGGCTACGCCATCCTCAAGCGGATCAACGAGCTGTCCGGCGGCGAGCTGGACTGGACCGAGGGCCTGCTCTACCCGCTGCTGCACCGGCTGGAGCGCCTGGGGCACGTGGAGTCCGGCTGGCGGGCGGTCGCCGGCGAGCGGCGGCGCAGGTACTACCGCATCACCGACAGCGGCCTGGCCGAGCTGGCCGAGCAGCGCCGCCAGTGGACCGCGGTCGTGGCCGCGCTCAAGGAGGTCTGGCGGGAACCCGGGCCGTTCACCGCGAACTTCCCGCTGGGGGGTCACGCGTGACGGGCGACCAGGACGAGCTGGAGGGTCAGTTCGCCCAGTGGCGCCACTACGTGCAGCGCCGCCGCGCGCTGCGGTCGACCGACGTCGAGGAGCTGGAGGACCACCTCCGGGGCTCCGTGGACGAGCTGGTCGCCGCCGGGCTCCGCGCCGACGAGGCGTTCCT
Organism: Saccharothrix sp. BKS2; assembly: GCF_047689505.1. Classification (NCBI taxonomy): domain Bacteria; kingdom Bacillati; phylum Actinomycetota; class Actinomycetes; order Pseudonocardiales; family Pseudonocardiaceae; genus Saccharothrix; species Saccharothrix sp. BKS2. Next base: position 24,691 of record NZ_JAUQOL010000030.1, read on the forward strand.
GGTCGCGGTCAAGCGCATGGGCAGCCTCGACGAGCTGTCCCGCGAGTTCGCCCGGGAGCACTCGGAACGGCTGTGGAAGCAGCTGGTGCTCACCGGCGGGGACGACGACCCGGCCTCGGGCGGGCGGGCGCGGCGGGACCTGCGCGCGATGGTCCTCTGCGCGGCGGGCGCGGCGGTGTCGGTCAAGGCGCCGGAGCTGTTCGGCCTGGACCTCGACCGGGACGAGGCGTTCTACGCGCTCAACGCCGGGCTGCTGACGCTGCCCTGGCTGGCCGGGTTCCTGGCCTGGCGCCGCCGGGCCGGCAGGGCGCTGGTCGGTCTGCTGGTGGCGTGGTTCGCGCTCGGCGCGGTGGCGGCCAACGCCTACCCGCTCGCGGACGACTCCCAGTCGCTGGTCGTGACCTGCGTCCACCTGCCCCTCGCGCTGTGGTTCGCGGTCGGCCTGGCGTACGTGGCCGACGACCCGCGCTCACCGCGGCGGCGCATGGACTTCATCCGCTTCACCGGCGAGTGGTTCGTCTACTCCGTGCTCATCGCGCTGGGCGGCGGGGTGCTCACGGCCTTCACGTTCGGCACGTTCGAGGCCATCGGTATCTCCCCCGAGGGCTTCGTCAGCCGGTGGCTCCTCCCCTGCGGCGCGGCGGCCGCGGTGGTGGTGGCCGGGTGGCTCGTCGAGGTCAAGCAGGGCGTGGTGGAGAACATCGCCCCGGTGCTGACCCGGCTGTTCACCCCGCTGTTCACCGCGGCGCTGCTGGCCTTCCTCGTCGCCCTCGTGGTGACCGGCGACGGCATCGACGTCGAGCGGGAGGTGCTGATCCTGTTCGACCTGCTGCTGGTCGTGGTGCTGGGCCTGCTGCTCTACTCGACCTCGGCCCGCGACCCGCTGGCCCCGCCCGGCCCGTTCGACCGGCTGCAACTCGCGCTCGTGGCGGCCGCGCTGGCGATCGACGTGGTGGTGCTGGTGGAGATCACCGGGCGCATCACCGAGTACGGCACCACGCCCAACAAGGCGGCGGCGCTCGGGGAGAACGCCGTCCTGCTGGTCAACCTCGCCTGGTCGGCCTGGCTGGTGCTGGGCCTGGTCCGGCGGCGCGTGCCGTTCGCGGCGCTGGAGCGCTGGCAGACGAACTACCTGCCGGTGTACGCGGTGTGGGCGTGGGTCGTGGTGCTGGTCTTCCCGCCGGTGTTCGGCTACCTCTGACCGGCTGCCCCTGACCCGGGGAGCGCGGGGCGGGTGGCCGGCAGGCCGCCCGCCTCAGCACAGCGGCCGCATCCAGCGGGGATCGGGGTCCACCCAGCCCCGCTTCCCGCCGGAGCCGGAGACGTACCAGTACCTGTTGCCCGCCGAGCCGTTGCGGCGCAGCACCTCCAGGCGCTCGTCCCGGACGAACTGGTCGATCACCTGGCCCTCGGCGTCCCGCCGGAAGAGGGTCTTCGCGGTGACCTCGTACCGGTCGCAGGCCGGGTCGACGGGGGGCAGCGCGTCCTCGGGGTCGTCCCGGTAGAGGGTGAACAGCACGCCCGCCAGGCAGAGCAGGCCGGTGACGCCGCCGAGCGCGACCTTCCGCCGCTCGCGCGCCCACCACGACCTCCGGGGCGGAGGCTCCGGTGCATTCCCCTCCGGCACCTCCCGGGGTGATGGCGGTGTTTCCTCCGCGCCCGAACCGTTCGCGCCGTTGGTGCCGTGGTGAGTGTTCGACCCGTTCGGGGAATCGCCGCCACGCCTCCTGCGTTCGTCATCGGCCCTTCGGCGGAGCGCGCGGATCCGGTCCCACTCCTTCGCCGGAACCCCGCCGTTCCGCAAAATCACGTCGAGGTTCTCAACATTCGGCAATCCGTCACCGGCCATCCACCGCGAAAAGCTCTGCGGTTTCACGCCGAGCGCGTCGGCCTGCTGCCCCCGGGTCGGTTTGCCGGTCCGCCGTGCGAGTTCGCGGAGCAGGACGTGGAACGCCTCGCCCTCGGACCGCGAAACCCGCCCGGCGTGCCGCGGCGGTTCGGGCGCCTCTCCCACGCTGTCTCACCCCATCCCAGCCGATGTATGGGAACCCGCAGGTCAGGCCCGTCTCGCCGTACCACGTCCCGTGGAGCCTTCCTCAGGGTCGGTGCACGGACCACTGTCTCAACAGCCGCACGGTCGTGCGGCTCACGACCGGGTGCGTTCCCGTAGCGATGGCGGGCGTTCCCGAAGCGATGGGAGAGAAATTTTATGCGGAAGCTGATTTCACGAGCCGCGCTCGTCTCCGGCGCGGTGCTGGGTGTTCTCGCCCTCGGGGGCGGGGTCGCCGCAGCGGCGCCGGCGGCCGGGGCGACCACGGATGTGGCGGCTTTCGCGACGTGCACCTACGCCGTGCGCTACGACGGTCTCGCGGTCCGGGAGAACCCCAGCCCCGATTCCGTGGCCAGGAAGACCAAGGCTTACGGCTCGATCGTGGTCGGCCCGTGCGTGAGCAGCCAGCACTCCAGCGGCGAGTGGTACACCGCCGTGTTCTGCGACTGCGCCACCGACGGGGAAGGCTGGATGCGGACCTCCTACCTGGACCGCATCTCCTAGACCGCGCCTCCTGGTCCGGGGGCTCCGGTACCGGGGACTCCTGGTCCGGGGCTCTCCGGCGAGGCGTCCGACGCGCGGTCGGACGCCTCGCCGCCGTTCCGGGGGCACATCAAGGGTGGGACCAGGGATTCGTTCCTGGTCCTTCTTCCGTTTCAGGGCCTGGTCGGCCGCTTGTCGGGCGGCCTCGGCGGTCTGTCCCGCGAGTGTGACCTTGCAGGTCGCCGTGTTGGTGTCGCGGTTATAGTGGATCTCCAATCTGAGGGATTCGAACATCCGGCGGGCCAGTTCCCCGGGCAGTTCGTCGACCCGGAACTTGGCCACCGGCAGCGCGTCGAGCAGGTCGGGGTTGGGCACCTGGCGGACGCGGTCCTCGGCTTCGGCCAGTTCGGCTTCCAGGCGTTGCTTCTGGGCGCGCAGTTCGACGCGGCGCTGGTTGATGTCGCGGATGAGGTCCGGGTCGGGGTTGTCGATCAGTTCGAGGTTGCGCAGGGTCCGCCGGATGCGGGCGTCGGTATCGGTGATGGCGTGGCGCAGGGCCTTAGTGCGCTCCTCTCGGTCCTGCTGGGCCGATTTGTCGACACTGCGGGCATCGGCGTCGAGCAGGGCGCGGCGGTAGGGGCCGAAGACGTGGTCGTTGAGGAAGGAGTTGAGGCGGTCGAGCAGGGCGTCTTCGCGGACGAAGAACGTGCCGGAGCCGTGGTCGCCGGGCGGGACGTAGTCCTTCTTGGGGGCACAGACGTAGTAGGCGTTGCCGTGGCGGGTCTTGCCGTACATGCGTCGGCCGCAGAGCCGGCAGAACAGGTACGTGCGCAGCAGGTAGGACCGCTTGGTCTGCGGGTGGCGCGAAGGCCCGTGGGCGCTGCGGGAACCGAACCGGTGAGAGGCGATCTGCTGGATCCGGAGGAAGGTGTCCAGGTCGATGAGTGCCTCGTGGACCGGTTCGGGTGACCAGACCCATTCGATTACGGGGTTGAGCCGGGCGTTGGCGCTCTTGCGGGCGCGCCGGTTCCAGACCATGTAGCCGGTGTACTTGGGGTTGGTCAGGACGTGGCGCACGCTGGAGGCGCTCCAGCAGCCGGCCGCCCGGTCCGGGTCGACCGGCACCGGTGGCGGGTTGGCGGTCAGGTCGAGGTTCAGGCGGTCGGCGATGACCTGGTAGCCCGCCCGCTCCTCCAACCTCCACCGGAAGATCCGCTTCACCACCGGAGCCCGCATCGGGTCGGGCTCCAGGAACGTCTTCTTCTGCCCCTTGGCCCGCTTGGCAGGCACCGGGTGCGGCACGCGTTTGGCCTGGTAGCCGTAGCAGGGCTTGCCGATGTTGAAGCCGCTCTCGGTGTGCACGGCGAACCCGTCCCACGCCTTCTCCAGCATCTCCACGACGTAGTACTCGGAGATGCCCTGCTTCACCCGTCGGGTGAGGAGTTGGGTGGCGACCTTGGCCTTGCGACCGCTGCCCGCGGTGAGCTGGAACGGCTCGTCCGCAGCCAGCAGCCGGACGCCGGCGCGCTCCAGGCGGTGTTCGATCTCGGTGCCGATGTAGGTGCGCCGGGCGATGCGGTCGATGGACTCGCAGATCACGTAGTCGAAGCGGCGATCGGGTCGCTCGGCCTCGGCCAGCAGGTCCTGGATGCCGCCGTCGCGCGGGATGGGAATGGCGAACTGCTCGTGCGCCCCGCTCTTGCCGCGAGCGGCGAGCTCCTTGCGCCCGGACTCGATGTCGTAGAAGTGGGCGACGATGAGCGCGTCCTCGGGCAGCACGAGCTGCGAGGCCCGCAACTGCCGGGGCAGCGACAATGTCGGGTCCTGCTGGTCGTAGGTCGACGTGCGCCCGACCCAGGCCACCCGAAGCAGGGAGGGCACCGGCTCAGCGGTACCCGGCTCCTCATGCCGGTAAGGGCTGCGCAGGCGCCCTACGCGGCCCGCTCCCGCCCACGCTCGGACCTGTTCCGGACCAGCCACTCGGTGACCTCCCGCAGCACCCGCGCCTGCCGCCGGACGAGCTCCTCCCCTTCTCGGCCGTCCACGAAGCGGATCTCCACAACCATCTCCACCTCACCCGACCGCCCTGGAACGGGTCCTTCGCCGCAGCCGGCCGAGGGCGTCATCGGCGGCCACTTCCCTTGCAGCACTTGACATCTGGGCCATGGCAATCGGATTCGCATGGACACATCCACGCTCCGTACGGCCCGCCGGTCAAGCCAGGGGCACGCGAGCCTTCGCCTGCCCGCGTGCCGCCCGTGGCACGTTCGCCGGGTGTCCGTGCCCGGCGGTGACCGGCACAGGCCGCAGCGACGCCGTCAGCGGCCGGCACCACATCGGGCAGGACCGGTAGGTGAGCCATCGAAGTCCTCCAGGGCACCGAGGAGGCACGTTGCACTCCTGCACCCCTGAACTCCGAAAATCAGCCCCTCGGGGGACACACGGACCCCGACTTTTTGCACCGCCGCCCGATCCGATGTTCCTCATGGGCATGTACGCCTGTGAGTCTGGGATACCAGCGGATCCCCCTACAGCCCTACTGAGCTGCTCTTACCTCCGCCGCAGGGGGTGGCGTTCTAACAGGATCCCCAACCTGATCCCCAATGTGATCCCCCGTGTGAACCCCCAACGGAAGTGACCGTACGGAGACCTGATCAAGCTTCTGCCGGTGGCGCCGTGTCCCAGACGTGGACTCTCGTCTTCACCTTGAGCGGCTTGTCGACCGGCCCTTTGACGTGGGCGGGCACGATCCGCTCCTCGTGCTCGCAGCCGCCCTCGGCGTGAAGCCTGGAGTTGAGGCAGGTGTTGCGCCGGTAGGGGCGGACGGGCCAGCGGCTGCTCCACCGTGGCGCCTCGGGCCCGCCCGGTGCGGCGTCCCGCTGTCGGGCATGGACGCGGACCAACCGGACAGTACCTGCGTCCTCGACACCTGCACGCTGGTCGCGCTTGCGCCCGGGCCGGGAACGAGGAAGTCCTTCAAGTTCGGCGAGCCGGGCGCTGCTGCTCTGCGTCATCAACTGCCAGGCGGTGTGGACGACGTGCTCCCACCTCTTACCGAACACTGACCGCAGAGGTACCAAAGGCTGACCGAACGGCAACACCGACTCCGCCAGCGGGACGAGTTGCGGTGACCAGCAGGTCAGCCACACACCCTCGAAACCGGGGTGCAGCGGCACCTCACCACCGGGTGTGTTCAGCCGCCAGGTGATCAAACCGGACCCGTCGTCGAGATCGAGGTGCTGCGGAATCCAGCGGGACCAGGACACGGCCACGACCTGCTCACCGTCTTGATCGTTGATCGGCTCGGCGAACACCACCAGTCCGGCCTCGGCGGGCATCCGACGCGCCGCGACCGGTTCCCTCGACGGGCAGTCCGCAGCGGCCAGCGTCAGCGCGGTCATGTCCCGGTCGACCCAGTAGAGCTGCGCTTCACCCAAGCGGCGTGCCTCACGGCGGGCCATCAGCAGCGCACCCGTCACGGCACTGGCCCGCCGAATCTCCGGCGGCCCGGTCAGCCGGGGTACGACCGCGCTCTTATTGGCCGTGAGGCGGCGCACGACCTCGCAGCCGCACTCGACGGTCATGACCTGCTCGCGCATCCGCAACCGCAGGTCGGGCAACTCCGTAGGGCCGGTGATCACGAACCGTCCCCCTGCGGTCGGGCAACACGGACGACCTCGAAGAGGTCGTCGAACTGCTTGCCCAACGCGGCCAACGCCCCACCGACGAACGCAGGCCCTGGCTGGAGTTCACCTTTGAGCACGCGGGTCACGGTGGAGCGGTTGACGTCCATCTCCCGTGCCAGGGCGTAGTCGGAGTGCAGGCGAGCCGAGCGCGCCGCCTGGACGAACGCGCAGGCACGAAGCCTGATGGTGTAGGGCATCGCAGACCTACACCTGGTGTTGCAGGGTCGTCGAACGAGCACATCGGAACCCGGACCTCTGACGGGGGAACGGCGAGATGCCCTCAACAGCCCGCCACGCCGCATCGCACTCGGCACAGGTGGGCCAGCACCACTCCCGCTTCGTCGCCGGAGCAGCCGGGATGACGAGTTCCTCACCGCACAACGTGGTGGCCCGGTCGTGCGCCACCAGGTCGACATCAACAGCGTGGCGTCCACCGTCATGGGGTAGCCACCGGAACGGACGCAGCGCCATCAGCGAACCTCCCGGTCGTAGACATCCGCCCACCGGGCGAAGACCGCCCGCGACCGCTCGACGCTCAAGGCCAACTCCCCCAGCCGGCGCATCTTGGCCTCACAGGCGGCCACGACCTGCGGATCGTCGTGAAAGACGGTGGCCGTGTCGGTCTCGGCACAAGCCACCGGCCTGACCGGCACCGGAAAGGTCAGCAGCCCAGCCGACCCCCGCAGCTCAGCACCCACCACAGCCGAGAACGGCACAACACGCGGGCTCATCCGCTCCCAGCCGCACATCAGCGTCAGCCGCAGCATCTGATCGCGCATGACCTTCCGGCCACCCACCACCAGCCGAAGAGCGGCCTCGTGGAGGTAGAGAACCGTCTCCGGCCCACCCGGCCGACGCAGCACCTCCTGCCGCGCCAGCCGCGCCTCGACCACCACCTCATCACCACCCAGTGCGCGGGCGTAGTCCTCGGTCTGCGCCAAACCGGGGATGATCAGCGGCTCATACGCGGCTACCGTCAAGGCCATCTGCTCGTGCAAGGACAGCGCCAACAACGAGTCGGGGGAGCCGTCGTGCAGGCGCAAGAAGCTGCCGATGTCCGACTCCTGAGCGATGGCCATGACCCGCTCCCGCGTGGCCTTGTCCGCACCACAGCGCCCCAACAACGTGCCGATCTCCCACGCACTCGTCCCGCGGCTACTGGTCTCCAACTTGCTCAGCTTGCCCAACGACCAGCCCAACGCCTCGGACACGAACCCCGACGACATCCGCGCCCGATGACGCACCCGGCGCAGCTCCTCCCCCAGCTCCCGACTGCGGGCCGTGCTCGATCGGACCGAAGACTTCTCCTCAACAACGCTTTCAGCTACCCCTTGCGACACCACTAACCTCCCGGCACCATCCCAATACAGGCAATGTCGGTAGCGTCGAGCGAAACGTCCAACTCACCCCGGAAAAATCTTCCGGGGTAAATGGACGACCACCCGAGAGGCTGAAACGATGCGCGGGATGACGAACTCCCTGACCATCGGTGAACGCATCGCCTGGTACCGCCGCCGCAGAGGCGTACCGCAGGAGGTCCTGGCCGGACGGGTCGGTCGCACCACCGACTGGCTGAGCAAGGTGGAGAACAACCGAATCGACCTCGACCGCCTCTCGGTCATCCGAAACGTCGCAGACGCCCTGGACATCTCGGTCGGTGACCTGATCGGCGAGCCCACGCTGCTCGACTGGAGCTCGGAGGGCGGAATGAAGACCGTTTCCGCCCTCCGAGCCACACTCATGGACTACCGCCAACTCAGTCCACTGCTGGCCACGCCGAACCACGACGCCGAACCGATCAATCTGGAAGCCCTGCGCCGTGAGGTCGAAGCGGTCTTCGACGCCTACCAGGCATCCAGGTACGGGTTCGTCGCCGGCCGAGTCCCACTCCTGCTCGCCGACGCCGTCCAGGCAGTGCAGATCCACGGCGCCCAGGCTCAAGGGCTGTTGGCTCTCAGCTACCAGGCCGCGACGTCCCTGCTCACCAAGCTCGGAGAATCAGACCTCGCCTGGATCGCCGCGGAACGCGGTCTCGCCGCAGCCCAGCAGACAGGTGACCCCGTAATTCTCGGCTCGCTGTTCCGCTCAGTCGTGCACGCCCTGCTCTCCACCGGCCGCTACGCACCAGCCGTGCAGCTCACCGAAGCAGCAGTCGGTGTTCTCCACCCCAAGCTGCCTCACGGCAACCGCACCATGCTCTCGATCTACGGCAGCCTGTTCCTCACCGGCGCGATCGCAGCAGCACGCACCAACGACCGCCAACGCACCCACGACTTCCTACGAGAAGCACACGGCATGGCTCAACGTCTGGGCACCGACGCCAACCACATGTGGACCGCCTTTGGCCCGACCAATGTCAAGATCCACCAGGTGGCCACGGCGATGGAACTCGGAGACGTCCAAGTCGCCGTGGACCTCGGCCCCACAGTCGACACGTCCGGCCTCCCCATCGAGCGCCAAGTACGACACTCCTTGGAAGTAGCCCGCGCGCTGAGCGCCTGGAACAAGACCGACCAAGCGCTCGCAGTCGTGCTCGACGCCGAACAACGAGCCCGCGAACAGGTCCGACACCACTACCTCAGCCGCCAACTGGTGCTCACGTGGATGCGCCGCCAACGCACCAAGCCCAGCCACACCCTCGCAAGCCTGGCCCAACGCCTGAACCTGGAGTGACACACCCGCCCGACGATCTCCCTCCGTAGGCTCAGCGCATGGCAGCAGACGCCAACCGCTTCGCCACACCCCGCATGGCCGCCGGAGCGCTGTTCCTCGACGACCAGGACCGAGTCCTTCTGGTGCACAAGACCTACGGCAACGGCTGGGACATCCCCGGCGGCTACGTGGACATCGGCGAGTCCCCGGCAGCGGCCTGCCGCCGCGAACTGCGCGAAGAACTGGGCCTCGACCGCGAACCGCAACGCCTGCTCGTCGTGGACTGGGCACCCAACGACGGCGAAGGCGACAAGGTGCTCTGGCTGTTCGACTGCGGAACGCTCGGCGACGACGAACAGCGGATCGTCCTGGACGCCACCGAATTGGACCGCTGGCAATGGGCTCCGATGAGCAAAGTCGATGACTACGTCATCTCACGGCTCGCTCGCAGGCTGACTCACGCCCATACTGCCCGCGCCAACAGGAATACGGTTTACCTGGAGCACGGTCAACTGCCCGGCCGAGGACACCCCCCGTGACATCCCGGGAAGAGCCCTTGCGTGATCCAGGTATCGTCACCATCGAAACACGATCAATTATTGAGTCAAAAGTGATCGGCTGCCTACAGACTGACTGGGTGGCCGAGGTCGAGGGTGCGTACCGGTTGTCGCCTGCCGAGCGTGAGGTGCTGCGGTTGCGGGTGGTGGCGGCGTTGGAGTCCCGGCGGGTCGAGGGTTATCGACAGGCTGCGGAGGTGTTCGGGGTCTCCGAACGCTCGGTGGACACCTGGTGGCGTGCCTACCGACGAGACGGTCGCGACGGCCTGGCGACCCGCAAGGGACGCCCCGGTCCTGGCGAACTGATCCGGCTGGTCGTCGGCGTGGACATGACTGAGCAGGGCGTGGGGTTGTGGCTGTGAAGGCACGGGTTCACCCCGCAGCGCCCGGCCCGCCGCGCCTACGAACAGCAGCCCGCCGCGGTGCGCACGTGGCTGGACGAGGACTATCCGGCGATCGAGGCACGCGCGAAGACCGATGGTGCGGCAATCACCTGGGTCGACCAGTGCGGACTACGCTCGAACGTGGGCCACCCGGCCAATCCTGGGCGCCAAAGGGTCGCACGCCGATCGTGCGGGTGACCGGGAAGCGACTGCGGGTCAACGTCATGTCCGCGGTCGCCTCAAGCGGCGCCTTGTGGTTCACAGTGAGATGCTCACTGTCGTCTACGGCGCGTCTTGCCACTGAACGCAGGTAGGACGTGCCCCGTTTGACTTCAAGAATTCTTTTACAGCCTGCCGGATAACGTCGATCGGCACTTCCGAGTTGGAAGGAAACTCGCGCTCGTGACTCATGTAGAAGTACAACCGCGATTCGCCGTCTACTGACCCCTCGCCGGCGCTGACGACACCGCGCGGCCATTCCCGTCCTGAGTACCGAATCACGCCGTGATCAACCGCAATGCCGACGTCCAACCCTTGCGCATACGGATCGCCGGACAGGTGAACGTCCATCAGGATGGGCGCTGCCGACGGAGATTCGGCGCGAACACGGTCGACCAAGTCGTCCACTTCGTCCACTGTGGACACGGTGATGGGAGTGTCGCCATGCTCGTACAGGTAGTACACGTCTAGGGCACCCACTTCGAGGTCCCGCCTCCCTTGTATTCCTGCCTGAACCCGTCAGGACCATAGACCGTCATCGTGAAGCCGGGCGGGAGAACCACCGGAACCAGCGCGTCACACCCCATCGGACCGCGACAGGGGAAGTTGTTCAATACCAGCGTAGCCGACTGAATCCCGTTCTTCCGCATGTGTGCCGCAAGCTTGATCTCCACGTCCACCACCGTGACCGGGACACGGCGTGACTTGATCTCCTCCTCGAAAAATCGGAGAGCTTCCTCCGACTTCTCATCCTTACCGCTTACTTCCTCGTGAACCCTGCCGCTCGGGTCGATCCACCGCCCGTGTGTCTTCTGCCCAACGCCCGACACCACCGAGGGCGGCAGTTCCCGCCGCAGTTCTTCGATCCGCTCGGGCATCACGGGAACCGGGACGGTCGGAGGTGCCCCGGACGACGGCGACCGACCCCCCTGCGGACTGGTGACGCCCGCCGTGGGACCGGTCACGGTCGAGTCGCCCGCCAGCGTCGTCCGATAGGCCCGTATGGCGTCCTCAGCGGCTTTCAGCGCCACGAACGGGGACCGTGTGCCCTGTTGTGCTTCTCTGAACCACGCCAACCCCTGTAGCGCGCCAGGGTCGGTCGTACCGGACACGGCCGCCCCCAGCAGCGTGGTTGCGTCGTCGATCAAGCCCGCCACCACGTTCAGCAACTCCCGCGCGGCGTCGATCTTGTCCAACACCGCGCCAAGTTGCGCGGCCACGTCCTTGATCGACACCCCGTCATCATACGGCGACGATCAGCAACCACATCCGCCACCACGACCGCAACGCACAACACCCACCATCGCCGAAATCCGCAGTTCACGACGGCTACGGGTTCGTGTGGATGCTGTACGAGTCGCGCTGGAGGCGCTCCAGTTGCCAGATCCGGGTCGACCGGCACCGGTGACCGGCCGGTGGCCGGATTTAGGTTCAGCCGGTCGACGATGCCCCGGCGGCCCGCTCGGCCTGGCAGCCGTAGCAGGACCTACCGGCGCTATCGCACCCATCACCGACCGCCTCTCAAATACCATTCAATTGGCGCGACGTGGCCAGCTGGACATCCAGACCAAAATCAGCACCGCAATCCCGTTTCACCAGTTGGCCGAAAATCGGATCACGAGGAGAAGATCATCGCATTTGACACCTATGCACCGAAGTGTCGCTTCCGCAGGTGACCGCAATGACGAAACCAAGTCAACGGGCATCTTTTCTGGTACCGTACGGCCGCTACACAAGGCAGTTGCCCCGTAGACCCGCACAGCTCCCGGCAAGGGCACTCACACGTCCTTGTCGCGCACATCAGCAGGGCTCAGAGGCGCTGTGGCGAACGAAGGGTGGAACTCGTGACAGGGACACGGACAGCACGGCGCAGGCGGAGGAAGTTAACCGTCGAAGGGCTCCCCGCAGAGGGCGACTTAGTCGAGGTGCGCGGGCAGAACTGGATCGTCTCCCACGTCGCCCCCGCATGGGAGTCCGACGAACCCGCTGCAACGAGTGGACCGATCGGGCCCGGCACGATCGCCCCTGCTGCCACCATCGTCCACCTCCAGTCCGTCGCCGATGGGCGCTATGGTGAAACCCTCAGCGTTGCGTGGGAGGTCGAGCCCGGCCGACGCGTCCTGCCCGCCAGTTCCCTCCCGGACGTTTCCGCCGGGAAGTACGATCCGCCCGAGCGCCTCGCCGCCTTCCTCGACGCCATCCGCTGGTCCGCCGTCGCCTCGGCCGATGTGAAGAACCTCCAGGCGCCCTTCCGCTCCGGCATCGCGATTGAGCCCTATCAGCTGGAGCCGGTATCCCGGGCCGTTGGGGCTCCCCGAGTCAATCTTCTGCTGGCAGATGATGTAGGACTCGGCAAAACCGTTGAAGCAGGGCTCGTCGCCCAAGAACTCCTGCTGCGCGGACGCGCCCACCGAATCATGGTGGTTTCCCCGGCCGGGCTCACCGTCAAATGGCGCGACGAACTCGCCGAGAAGTTCGGCCTGGACTTCACCGTCGTCGATTCCGCCCGGTGCGCCGAACTGCGCCGTACCCACGGCACCACGGCCAACCCATTCCGGGTCCACCCGCTCACCATCGTCTCGCTGCCCTGGCTGCGCGGTGCCAAGGCCCAACGGCTGCTCGACGAGGTCATCCCGTCCGTGGAGGCGACCGGCGACCAGGTGCCCGAACGTTTCTTCGACCTGCTGATCCTCGACGAAGCCCACCACGTGGCCCCGTCCGCCCCCAAACAGGTCTACGCGGTCGACAGTCAGCAGACCAAGCTCATCCGCCGCATGGTCCCTCACTTCGAACACCGACTGTTCCTGTCGGCCACCCCGCACAACGGCTATCGCGAGTCCTACACCGCGCTGCTCGAACTCATCGACAACCAGCGCTTCGCGCGCGGCGTCAACCCGGATGAAAAGGCAGTCAAGGAAACCGTCGTACGCCGTCTCAAGAGCAGCATCACCCGCCCCGACGGCACACCGTACTTCCGCCGCCGCGAAACTCGTGAGATGCCTGTCCGGTACACGAACGAAGAACGTCGCATCCACGAACTCCTCACCGCGTACGCCGATCTGCGCCGCGCGCGGATGGCCCCCGGCGCGAAGGGTGGGCGCAAGGCCACCGACCTCGTCGTCCTGCTGCTCAAGAAACGGCTTTTCTCCTCACCTGCCGCCTTCGGTCGCACTGTTCAGATTTACCTGGAGAACATCGCGACGGCCTCCAATACCGTCCGGCCGCGCGCTGCTGCGGAAGACGTACCCGACTGGCTGGACGACTTCGCCGATGAAATAGCCGACCTCGACGACATCGATCTTGCCGAAGCCGAGGACGATGCACTCGGCCGCACCACGCGCCTGACCCCGGGTCCCACCGAGGACGAGGCCGGTCTGCTCCGCGAGATGCTGCGCTGGGCCGAGACGCACGAGGCACGAGCCGATTCCAAGGCCGCCGCACTGATTAATTACCTGAAAGCTGTCGTCCGCGCAGGCGGCAAGCACTGGTCCAACGAACGCGTAGTGGTCTTCACCGAGTACCGCGATACCCAGGACTGGTTGCTCGCACTGCTGCGACAGGAAGGCATGGCCGAAAGAGGTCGTATCGAGCTCCTGCACGGCGGCCTGAACGTCGACGAACGCGAACGCATTCGTCTCGGTTTCCAGGCGCATCCCGCCGAAGTCGAGGGTGTGGTGCGCGTACTCATCGCCACCGATGCCGCCAGCGAGGGTATCGACCTGCAAAAGCACTGTCACCGACTCGTCAACTACGACATTCCTTTCAACCCCAACAAGCTTGAACAGCGGATCGGTCGCATCGATCGTTGGGGCCAGCGTCACGACCCCGAGGTTCGCCACTTCGTCGGAGAGGACTGGCAGAAAGCCAAAGCGGGATCCTTCGAAGCCGACCTTGAATTCCTCTCCCGGATCGCCAAGAAGGTCGCGCTCATGGAGGAGGACCTCGGCGAGGTCAACGCCGTGCTCGCCGACGCCGTCCTGCGTCGCATGTCCGGCGACCAGCGCCACGTCGACATCGAGAACGCCAGAGCGAAGAAGATCAACGGTCGAAGCACCGGCGGCACGGTCGAAGCCGAGCAGAACGTCACCGGTCAGGTCAAACGACTCAGCGCCGGCCACGACCGCACCGTTGACGAGCTCGGCATCACGCCGGCGAACATCGCCCGCGTGGTCACCACCGCCCTGGCACTCGATCGCCAGCAACCGCTGCGCCCCGTGCACGACGTGCACCACCTGCACGGCAACACGAATGACGAGAGCAGTGGCATCGACCTCGACAAATCCCTCTTCGAGGTCCCCCAGCTGGGCGACTACTGGGAGCGGGCGACCCGCGGTCTCGCCCACAAGCTTCGCCCGCGGGAGCGACGTCCCATCACCTTCGACCCGCGCGTAGCCGGTCTCGGACGGGACGACATCGTGCTCGCCCACCTCAAGCACCCCCTCGTCGACCTCTCCACCCGGCTGTTGCGGGCTGCCGCCTGGAACGCCGAGCAGATCGACCTGCACCGCGTCAGTGCCGTCGTCAGCGACGACCCGCACCTCGAGACCACGCTCGTCAGCGCATACGCCCGCTACGTCCTCGTCGGCGCCGACGGAGTACGCCTCCACGAGGAGGTGCTGCACGCCGGCGGTTGGCTCAACGAAGCCGGCTGGCACCGCCGTTGGGACAGCGTCAACACCCAGGGCGAGACCCTCCGCAAGGCCCTCAACCACGGCATCGCCGCGGCGGAGTACCTGCGCACCCGACTCACCAAGAGCTGGCCGAAGGTCCAGAACCGACTCATGGCCTCGCTCGAGGCCCGGGCCAAGGAACGCCGCGAATCCCTGGACAGGGTCCTGCACCAGCGCCGTGAGGAGGAGGAGCACCGGGTCAAGGCCAACCTGGACCGCTTCGAGTCCACCCTGCGCGCCAAGGTCGACGAGAACGCCGCCGAAGACGACGCGCAACTCGCCCTCTGGGAAGCCGGCCGGATGACCCCCGCTGAACGGCGGCAGTACCAACTCGACCGCGAACACCTGCAACGGCGCCTGGACGTCCTCGGGGGAGAACGTCGCCTGGAACTCGCCGCCATCGACGCCCGCTACAGCGACCTCACGTCACACCTCTTCCCCGCGGCCGTCGTCTTCGTCATCCCCCGGAAAGAGGCTGTCCGATGAGCCCCGCCCCCCGCAACGCCGCTTCCCGCCGCGGCATGAACGCCGGACAGGCCGCCGCGCTCGCCCGCGCCACCGACGGCAGGCGCCAGCACAAGGACTGGCTCAACCTCGTCGAGATCACCGGCCCGTTCCTCACCCTGCCCGTCCTCGTCGAAACCTGGCCCACCCTCGACCCGCTCGAAAGAGAACAGCGCGCACCTTTACGCCTCCAGCACGGCTTGTGGTCCGACGATCCGTCCGCCGGCCGTGACGAGTGGGTCGCCTACCTGCTCCACGACCTCCTCGAGTGGGACGACGCGCTCCACTTACCCATCGGCGACGCGGACGCACTCCTCGATCGCCTCGCCTTACCCGTCCCCGAGCACGACACCACGCTGCGCCCCGACTTCGTCCTCATCGAGCCGGACAGCGATCCTGCCCACGACTCCGGCGACATCACCAAGAGCATCCCGCTGCTCGGCATGACCATCCCGGCAGGCAGCCCTCCCACTTCCCGTCTCCGGGATGGTGACGGCTGGGCCGCGACCCCCGCCGATCGCATGGCGCGCCTGCTGCGACACCACCGCATCGAACTCGGCCTCGTCACCGACGGCCGCTGGTGGTGCCTCGTCTGGGCGCCGGCGGGCGGCGTCACCGCCACGGTGCAGTTCGACACCGTGGGCTGGAACGAAGCCGCCGAGCGAGAGGTCGTTCGCGCGTTCATCTCCCTGCTGCGCCGGTTCCGCTTCTTCAGCGTCCTCGACGACCAGACCCTGCCGCAACTACTGCGCAAGAGCCTCGGCAAGCAGGAGGACGTCACCGAAGCCCTCGGCGTGCAGGTCCGCCAGGCCGTCGAACTGCTCGTCGACGCCATCGGCCGGGCCGATACCCGTGCCGTGGAACGCGGCGAGCCGGGCCTCGACGCCCAAGGCGTCCAAGCCTCGCAGGTCTACCGGGGTGCGGTCGCGGTCATGATGCGCGTGGTCTTCCTGCTCTTCGCCGAGGAGCGCGGTCTGCTCCCGGCGGACAACGAGGTCTACGCCAAGGCGTACTCGGCGGGCGGCCTGTGCGCCGAACTCGAAGCCCGAGCGGCGATGGGCACCACAGCGGAGCTGGAGCAGAGCACGGCGGCCTGGCACCGGCTGATCGCCCTCTTCCACGCGGTCTACGGGGGCGTGGCCCACCCGGAGTTCCAGCTGCACGCCTACGACGGCTCGATCTTCGACCCGAAGACCTACTGGTGGCTTGAAGGGCTGCCCGCACCGGGTGCGCGGGAAGTGCCGGCCGGTCACACGCCGCTTCTGCCCATCAACGACCTGACCGTGCTCCACATGCTCCAAGCCGTTCAGCACGTCACCATCGGCACCGGCAAGAACGCCGAGCGCCGAACGCTCACCTTCCGCACCCTCGACGTCGAGCAGATCGGCTACGTCTACGAGGGCCTGCTCTCGTATGACGGTCGACGTGCCGAAGACACCGTGGTCGGGCTCGTCGGCAAGAGCGGCCTGGAGGACGAGGTCCTGCTGACCTACCTCGAACAGCTCGCCGGTCCATACGGGATCGGCGCGCGGGCCGGCGGCCCGGTAGACGTGAAAGGTCTTGCGAAACGGCTCGCCGAAGTGCACAAGGACTCCGGCATCGGTTCGGCAGCCGCCCTGGAGAAGAAGCTCGCACCGCTGTCCGAGGTCGACAAGGTGGAAGCCGAGCGGCTGCTCCACGTGGTTACCGGGGACACGGCTCTGGTCCCCAGGCTGCTGCCGTTCTTCTCGCTCATCCGCCGTGACCTGCGCGATCTCCCGCTGGTCATCGGGGCGGGCTCGCTGTACGTCACGGACTCCGCCACGCGCAAGAACACCGGTACCCACTACACGCCGCGCTTCCTCGCGGAGAAGGTGGTGAAAGGCGCCCTGCAACCGCTGGTCTACGCGCCAGGGCCGCTGGAGACGGCCGATGAAGCGGCCTGGGTGCTGCGGTCTGCGGAGGAGATCCTGTCGCTGAAGGTGGCGGACATCGCCATGGGCTCGGCGGCGTTCCTCGTCGCGGCCTGTCGCTACCTCGCGGAGAAGTTGATCGACGCCTGGGTGAAGGAAGGGCACGAAGGTGCTACCGCCTTCCGCGCAGGGCCCCTCCAGGCAGGATCCGGGATGGAGATCGACGCCGACCCGGTGGTGATCGAGGCAAAGCGCCAGATCATCGAACACTGCCTGTACGGGGTGGACATCAACCCGATGGCGGTGGAGATGGCCAAGCTCTCGCTGTGGCTGGTCTCCATGGACCCGCATCGGCCGTTCACCTTCCTCGACGACCGGCTGGTGGTGGGTGACTCGCTGCTGGGCGTCACCTCGTTGGACCAGGTGGAGGTCGTCCACCTGGACGCGAAGGTCGGTCGCAAGCTGCACAGGGACCGTCTTTGGGACTGGACGTCCGGTGTGCGCGCCCGGGTGGGGGACGTCGCGGGAGAGAGGCGGGCCATCACGAAGATCAAGGGGACCGACCTCGCGAGCCTGGATCGCAAGCGCCAACTGCTGGACACAGCGCGCGAGCACATGGGACAGCTGACCCTCGTTGGCGACTTGGCGGCCGGCGCGGCGCTGGTCACGGCCGGGACGTCCCGCGACGCCGAGCATGAAGAAGCCGCTTTGTTGGCGGAGAAGGTCGCCTCGCCGCGCACCGCTGATGACGCGGAGGTCGTGCACAAGGCTCGCCTTCGTGCGATGGAGTGGCTGGCCAAGGACCGACCGGACGACGGCTTGGTGCGCGAGCCGGTGCACTGGCCGCTCGTGTTCCCGGAGGTGTTCGATCAGGGCGGCTTCGACGCGATCGTGGGCAACCCGCCGTTCCTTGGGGGTCAGAAGCTGACGGGAACCTTGGGCCAGGCGTACCGCGAGTACCTCGTACTGGCGCTCGGGCGTGGTCGGCGAGGTAGCGCGGACCTGGTGGCGTACTTCGCGTTGCGCGCGCACCAGCTGTTGAACGCGCGTGGACAGACGGGGCTCATCGCGACCAACACCCTGGCCCAGGGCGATACCAGGGAGGTCGGGCTTGACCAGCTGACAGCGGACGGCATCGAGATCCGCGGAGCGGTGAAGAGCGCCCCGTGGCCGTCCAAGTCCGCGACGCTGGAGTACTGCGCCGTGTGGTCCAGCGCTGCTCCGGTCGCGCCGGAGGCGTCGCGGGTACTGGATGACGTGGTGGTTCGTGGTATCACGCCCTCACTGGACGCGAAGTCGCGAGTCTCGGGTAAGCCGTACCGCCTGGTATCCAATCGAGGACGATCGTTCCAAGGCTCCAACGTCCTGGGCAAGGGCTTCATCCTCACTCCCGACC